>CAWENC010000002.1:0-923425 GCA_963810395.1 uncultured beta proteobacterium
CGCATCAGCCTTTCGGCGAAAGACAGGTCAGCATGTGCAGCATAACTGTCGGCGGTGGCCTGGATGACTTGTGGACCGGCCAGCATGTTGCCGGCGACCGAGAAGCCTTCTCGCAGTGTATGGCCACACCAGCCGATGCAGTCGGCTCCGGTGTGCGCGGCGCCGCGCCCCATGGCATCGAGCATGTGAAATTGCCGATGCGCGCTTCCAGCGTCGGTCGCCAACAGTGTCAGCAGCAATTCGCCAGGATCGCGCCGTTGCGCCAGGCCTTGCAGGGCCGGTGCGACCAGCAGCGGGTTCATCAATGCCTGCGTGGCGAGTGCGCCGACGCCGCTACGGGCATGCGGACACAAGGCGCCGACTGCGAAGAATTTGCTCGCGATGGCAATGCCGAAAGCACCGGAACTGTCACGCGCGACGATAGACCAAGTCATGCACAATCCTTAAAGAAGGGCGCACTAGGCGCCAGATAGCCAGACCCGCAAGATAGCACTTCAATCCGGTGCTGTCTTGCCCCCGCAGAAAGGCCCCCGAGTGGGCCAGAGTCGCCTTGAGGCCGCCCGGCGGCGCCTGATTTCCTCACCTGCCAATCTCCGCGCCAGACCAGTTTTGCGCCAGCACACCGCCCACCGCCAATTGCAGCGGGTGGTAAATCATGATCGGCAAAAGAATCAGGCCCAGCGCCGGATGGCTACCGAAGATCAGATGCGCCATCGGCACGCCGGAGGCCAGGGTTTTCTTGGAGCCGCAGAAGATGGCGGCAATGCGCTCCTCCAGCGGCAAACCCAGCCACTGCGAGAACAGCCGGACCAGCGCCAGCATGAGGAAAAACAGGGCGCCAGTGCCGATCAGTGTCTCCAGCAGAACCGGCAGGCCGTAGTGCGACCAGACCCCCTGCCGCACCGAATCGCTGAACGAGGTGTAGACCAGGGTCAGTATCGTCAGCCGATCGGCCAGCTGGATCTGGGCCTTGTTGCGAGCGGCCCAGGCGCCCAGCAGCGGACGGCTGAGCTGGCCCAGCACCAGCGGCAGTACCAGCCACAGCAGCAAGTCACGGATCACCGGCGCCAGCGCAAAATCGACACCGTCCCGGCCCAGTATCCAGGCCATCCACAGCGGCGTCAGCAGCACGCCGATGAGGCTCGACAGCGTGGCGTTGAACAAGGCCACCGGCACGTTGCCGCGCGCCGCCACGGTCAGGGCGACCGAGGAGGAAACGGTGGACGGCAGGGCGCATAGGTAGAAAAATCCAGTCTGCAAATCGGGCGACAGCCAGCTGCCGCTGAGCTTCAGCAGACCCCAACCCAGCAACGGAAAGATCAGGAAGGTGCTGGCCTGGATCAGCAGATGCACCTGCCAGCGCAGCGCGCCATGGCGCAGCGAGGCCAGCGACAGGCCCAGGCCGTTGAGAAAGAAGACCAGGGCGATGCCCAGCTTGTTGAGCAGCTCCGGGTGCAGCCAGCCGCCCTGGGCACCCGGCTCCGGCCAGACGAAGGCCAGGGCCACGGCGGCCAGCATGCCCTTGAGGAACCAGTCGAACTTGAATTTCATATCTCACCAGGCCGCCACGCTACCGTCGCTGCGAGGATCCTCGCCACCCTCGATCAGGCCCCCTGGGTGAAGCACCAGGGCACCGGCATGGCCCATGCGCTCGTCGAAACCGTCCACCACTTCCACCGGATGCCCCAAGTCGCGCAGCGCCTGAATCACGTCCGGCGGGTAGCGCGATTCAAGCTTCAAACTCGTGCTCTGCTCGGCCCAGGTGCGGCCCAGCAGCCAGCGCGGCGCCGCCACGGCCGAGCGCACGTTATGGCCGCCCCAGACATAGCGGGCGAACACGGCGGCCTGGGTTTGCGGTTGCCCCTCGCCGCCCATGGTGCCGTAGACCAGCAGGCGGCCGTCGTCCAGCGTCGCCAGAGCCGGATTCAGGGTGTGAAAAGGCTTGCGGCCTGGCTCCAGGCTGCGCAGGCGGTTCGGCGTCAGGTCGAAGGAGCAGCCGCGGTTTTGCCACCAGATGCCGCTGCCCGGCAACACCACACCGCTGCCGAATTCGAAGTAAATGCTCTGGATCATGCTGACCGCGCGGCCGGCGCTGTCGATCACGCCCAGCCAGGTGGTGTCGCCATCGGAAACAGGTGCCGGCCAGGGGCTGGCTCGCTGCAAGGGCACGGCCGCCGCGAGCGCATTCAGGCTCTTGTCTTGCAACAGCATGACCGGGTCCACCAGCATGTGAGCCGGGTCGGTCACGTGCTTGTCCCGTACCAGAAAGGCACGCTTGGTCGCCTCCACCAGAGCGTGGACGCCGGCCGCATTGTCCGGGTTCCAGTCGGCCTGTCGAATGCGGTCGTAGATGCCCAGTATCAGCAGCGAGGCCAGCCCCTGGGTCGGCGGTGCCAGGTTGTAAATCGTGGCGGTTGAGAGCCGCAGTTGCAGTGGCGGTTTGATCTGGGCTTGGTGCTGCGCCAGGTCAAAACCGCTGAGCGGGCTGCCCACGGCGGCCAGGTCGGCCGCGATCTGACGGGCCAGTTCGCCTCGGTAGAAATCATCGGCGCCGGCACGGGCCAGTCGCTCGAGGGTGGCAGCCAGCGCCGGGAAGCGGTGGCGCTGGCCATAGCTCGGCACCTCCCCCTGCGTCAGAAAGGCATCGGCAAACCCTGGCTGGGAGATCAGCTCACCCAGCTTGCTGCGCGTGTTGTGCTCCTGGCTGTGGGTCACCGGAAAGCCTTCGTTGGCGTAATGGATGGCGCTCTCCAACAGTCGTGCGAAAGGCAGGCGCCCGCCCCACTGGGTCCGGCTGTGTTCGTAGGCGGCGCCCCAGCCGGAGACGGTGCCGGCCACCGTGTTGGCGGCCAGCGGGCCGCGCCAGGGAATGCTGTTCAGGCCGCCATAGATGTCGCGCGTGACCGCAGCGCCGGCGGCGCCGCAAGCGTCGATGGAAAGCACCGTTTGCCCCGGCGCATGCAGCAGCCAGAAGCCGTCGCCGCCGATGCCGGTCATGTGCGGGTAGACCACCGCCAGGGTGGCGGCCACGGCGATGCTGGCCTCGATGGCGTTGCCGCCTTCGCGCAGGATGTCAAGACCGGCTTGCGCGGCCAGCGAGTGGGGCGCAACAACGGCGCCGCGGCTGCCGAGAATGGGCTTCATGGGGTGGTGTCTCCAGTTCATGTCTTGTTGTCAGGTGCCGGGCTGGCCCAGGCCGGCGCCAGCCGCGAGGTGGCGCTGCGGGCCGACAGCAGGTGAGCCCGCATTTGCCGGTAGCTGGTGATCACGTCGTGCGCCAGGATGGCCTCGACGATCACCGAATGTTCCTCGAACGATTCGCCCATGCGTTCCAGGTTGCGGAACTGGGTGCGGCGGAAAGAGCTGACCCGGTGCCGCAGGCTCAGCGTCATGTCGATCAGCACCTGGTTGTAGCAGCCCCGGATGATGGTGGTGTGCAGTTCCAGGTTGACCGCGTCGTAGCGGTCGATGTCGCCGGCCTGCATGGCGCAGCGGCCCTGGCGATGCAGCTCGCGCAGTTGTCGGCGGTCGGCCTCGCTCATGCGCAGGGCCGCGTGGCGGGCGCAGGTGGCTTCCATTTCGCCGATCGCCTCGAACATCTGGTCCAGTTGTTCGGAACTCATGGCCGCCACCACCGAGCCGCGGTTCGGGCGGCAGTCCACCAGCCCCATGGTGGCCAACTTCTTCAAGGCCTCCCGCACCGGCGTGCGCGAGACCTGGAAACGGCTCGCCAGCATCACCTCGTCAAGCCGGCTGCCGGGGGCGAAATTGCCCAGCACGATCTCGTCGGCGATCTGGCGGCAAACCTCGTCCGCCAAGCCGCCCCGGTTGCGCGTCATCTCCGGGCTTGGGGTGGTAGTCATAGCTGCCCCCACGCTCGGCACAACGTGTCCTCGCTGCCCCCCGAGGGGGCGCGAGCTTGCTTGGGGCGGCCCGGCGCGGCGCTCATGGCGTCTCCGTAACGGGCAGCAAGGGGTGCCAGCAGGCCAGCGATTGGGTTGCCTGGCTGAGCAGTTCCGGTCGCTCGCGGCGGCACAAATCGCTGGCCTGGTCGCAGCGCGGCGCGAAGGCGCAGCCGCTGGGCAGCGCGGCCAGATCGGGCGGTGCGCCGGGGATGGCCCGCAGCGGCGGGCCCCGGTGTTCGGTGCCGACGCTGGAAGCCAGCAAGCCGGCGGTGTAGGGATGGCGCGGCTGTTGCACGATCTGGGCGACCGGCCCCTGCTCCACCACGCGGCCGGCGTACATGACGGCGATGCGGTCCGCCACCTCGACCGCGGCGCCGATGTCGTGGGTGACAAAAATCATCGCCATGCCGGTCTCGCGTTGCAGTTCGCGCAGCAACAGCAGAATCTGGATCTGCACGCTGGCATCCAGCGCCGTGGTCGGCTCATCGGCCAGCAGCAGTTTCGGTCTACAGGCCAGCGCCAGGGCGATCATGGCGCGTTGCCGCATGCCGCCCGAAAGCTCGTGCGGGTAGGCATCGAAGCGTCGCCGCGCCTGCGGAATCTGCACCCGCTCCAGCATCTGCAAAGCCTGTTGGCGCGCGCCGGCAGCATCGATGGCCGCGTGCGCGCGTATCACCTCGGTGATCTGCTGGCCGATGCTGTAGACCGGGTCGAACGCCATGCCCGACTCCTGGAACACCATGGAG
The DNA here is from genome assembly GCA_963810395.1 of uncultured beta proteobacterium. GTDB lineage: Bacteria > Pseudomonadota > Gammaproteobacteria > Burkholderiales > Burkholderiaceae_C > Rhodoferax. The sequence continues at coordinate 4,652 of CAWENC010000002.1, forward strand.
ACGGTGCCGCCCCGGTACAGCTCCAGCGCCCGGCCTTGCAGCGCCATCACATCCTGCCCGGCGACCCGGATCTGGCCCTGAATCCGGGTGCTGCGCGCGGCATGCAGACGCAGCAAGGTACGCAAGGTGACGCTTTTGCCGGAGCCCGATTCGCCCAGCAGCCCCAGCACCTCACCCGACGCCAACTCCAGGCTGAGCTGGTTCAAGGCGTTGACCGTGCGGCTGCCGTGGAACTGCACGCTCAGGTCCTGGATGGAAAGCAGCGGCGCCGTCACAGCACAAGTCCTTGAGTGGCGTCGCGGTGGCCCGACAGGCGGTCGCTCATATGGCAGGCCACCTGGTGCTCGAACGCCGGTCCCTGCACCATCAGCGCCGGTGCCCTGGCCGCGCAGACCGGCTGCGCCTGCGGGCAGCGGTCGCGAAAGCGGCAGCCGTCGGGCGGGTTGATGGGGTTGGGCGGATCGCCGATCAAAGGCGAAGCCTGGGTCCGCCGCGACGGGTCCATCGACGGCACGGCGGCCAGCAGGGCGCGGGTGTAAGGGTGCGCGGGCCGCTGGTAAATGTCCTCCACCGGTCCGCTCTCGACGATCTGCCCCAGGTACATCACGATCACCTGGTCGCTCAGGTAATGCACCACATGCAGGTCGTGCGAAATGAAGAGGTAGGTGAGCTGACATTCGGATTTGAGTTCCTGCAGCAGGTTGAGCACCTGCGCTTGTACCGACTTGTCCAGCGCGGCCACCGCCTCGTCCAGAATCACCAGGCGCGGCGACAGCGCCAATGCGCGGGCGATATTCACCCGCTGGCGCTGACCGCCGGAAAGCTCGTGCGGGTAACGCGCGCCGAACTGGCCCGGCTCCAACCCGACCCGGGCCAGCAAATCCCGCGTCAGCAGGGTCGCCGCGGTCTTCGACAGGCCATGGATGCGGGGACCGTAGGCGATGGTCTCGGCGATGGTGAGGCGCGGGTTGAGGGAGGCGAAGGAATCCTGGAACACCATCTGCAGGCTACGCCGGAATTCCTTCAGCTCCAGGCCGCCGAATTCGGCCACCCCCTGGCCGTCAAAAATCATGCTGCCGCTGTCGGGCGCCATGAGGCGCGCGATCAGGCGCGCGGTGGTCGATTTGCCGCAACCGGACTCGCCCACGATGCCCAGCGTCTTGCCCTTGGCGACCGAGAAGCTCACGCCATCGACCGCATGGACGAACTTGCGCTGGCGCTCCAGGGGATGGCCGCGCACCGCAAAGTGTTTCTTGAGACCCTGCACCAGCAGCAGGGGTTGCGCCGGGCCGCCCCGGTCCGGCACCGGAAGCGGGTTTGAAGTTGAGCTGTTCATCGACGGATGTCCATGGCCGAACGCACGCCGTCGGCCAGCAGATTGAAGGCAATTGACGTGACAAAGATCAGGACGCCCGGCAGCGCCGCGACCCAGGGGTTGAGGTAGATCGCCGAGCGTAGCGTGTTGAGCATCAGGCCCCACTCGGGTTCCGGCGGCTTGACGCCCAGACCCAGGAAGGACAGGCCCGAGGCCAGGATCATGCTCACGCTCAAGAGGCCCGTGGCATACACGAACACCGGCCCCAGCACATTGCCAAGCACATGAACGCGGATGATGGAGAAGGCGCTGGCACCGCTCATGCGCGCCGCCTCGATGTAGTCGAGCTGGCGCACCTGGGTTGTGACGCTCTCGGCCACCCGCACCACCTGCGGCACGAAGACCAGCGTCAGCGCCAGCAAACTGTTGCTCAGGCCGGGCCCCAGGGCGCCCGAGATCGCCACCGCCAGCAGCACTGAGGGAAAAGCGTAGAACACGTCCAGCACGCGCATGATGAGCATGTTGACCTTGCCGCCCAGGTAGCCCGCCAGCAAGCCGATGGCGGTGCCGATGCCGAAAGCCGCCAGCACCGGCACGACGCCCATCAGCAGCGACAGGCGCCCGCCATACATCAGACGCGAAATCATGTCGCGCCCCAGTTCATCGGTGCCCAGCCAATAGCCGGCGCTGCCGACCGGCAGCAGGCGGCGCAGCATGCTGGCCTTGTAGGGGTCGGCCGGCGCCAGCCAGGGGGCGAAGACGGCGGCACCGACTATCAACAACAGCAGCAAGGCGCTGCCCAGGGCCACCGGGTCGCGCCGCAACTGGCGCCACACCACATGCCAGTAGCTGCGGCTGGGGCTGGCCGGCGCGGTTTGGGAGAGAGGCATGGCGAGTGCGGTCGACATCGTTGTTTCGCTTTCAGCGCCGGCCCATGCGCGGGTCTATCAGGGGTTGCACCACGTCCACCGCGAGATTCAGGACGACGAAGAACATGCACAGCACCAGGATGGTTCCCTGCAGCAGCGGCATGTCGCGCTGAAAGATGGCGGTGTTGAGCAGGAAGCCGGTGCCGGGCCAGGCGAACACGGTCTCCACCAGGATGGAGCCACCCATCAGGTAGCCGACCTGCAGACCGGCGACCGCCAGCACGGTGGGCGCGGTGTTCTTGGCAATGTGGCGGAAGATGGTTCTATCCGACAGGCCCCGGGCCCGCAGGGCCAACACAAACTCCTGCTCCAGCATGTCGGCCACCAGGGCGCGCACGGTGCGCGTGATGATGCCCATCGGGATCACCGACAGGGTCAGCGCCGGCAGCACCAGGTATTTGAAATGCGCGCCGTCCCACAGCCATTCAGCCGAGCCGCCGGCACCGGCACCCATGGCCGGGAGCCAGCCCAGCGTGATGGAAAAGACGATGGTCAGCACCAGACCCAGCCAGTAGTGCGGAATGCTGACGCCTATCACCGACAGCACGGTGGCCAGCCGGTCTATCCAGGAGCCGTGCCGATAGCCGGCCAGGGCGCCCAGGATGCAGCCGACCAACACGCCGGCAAAAGCGGCAATGCTGGCCAGCAGCAAGGTGTTGCCGACCGCGCTCATGACCTCGCCGGCAACGGCCCGGCCCGATGCGATGGAGGTGCCTAGATCACCCTGCACCGCCCGCAGCAACCACAGGCCGTACTGGACCGGTATCGGGCGGTCCAGCCCGTAAGCGCTCTTCAAGGCATCGATCACGTCGGCCGGCGCATCGGCCGGCGCAATGGCGTTGAGGGCATCGCCCGGCGCCAGATAGACCAGCGCGAACGACAGCACGGTCACGCCCAGGGCGATAGGGACGGCGTACAGCAGGCGCTTGAGCAGGTAGGCCAACATGAGGTGCTTTATCTATCCGTCAGTGCGATCACATGCGCAAGGTGGTCAGGTCCTGGAACCAGTGCTGCGCCTGCACGAACTCCTTGACCTTGGGCGACATGGCATGCGGATTGACGTCATGCACCACCCACAGCATCAAGGCATCGTCCACCATGCTCTGGTGCACAAAAGCCAGCAAGCCGTCTTGCACCTTGACATCGAAGGTGGTCCGAATTTTCTCCAGCGCGGCATCGACCTTGGGGTCGCTGTAGCCGCCCCAGTTGACGCCGTTGGGCGCCACGTAGCGGCTGTCGGCGAAGCGGGTGATGGCGTAGAACGGGTCGGCCGTGACGTAGCCCAGGTTGATGGCCGTAATGCCCTTGCCAGCGTTCATGTCGGCCTTGGCGCCACTGCGCCAGTGCAGGTAGAGGTTCTCCAACTCGACCACCTCGAAGGTCAACTGGATGTTGATTTCAGCCAGGCTCTGCTGGATGAATTCGTTCATCGGCAGCGACAGCATCTGGCCGGTGCCGCCCTGGGCGATGATGACCTTGGCTTTCAGCGGCTTGGCCTGGCTGTAGCCAGCCTGGGCCATCAGGGCGCGGGCGGCGGGCAGGTCGTAGCCGAGCTTGAATGTGGGTTTGCCGAACCAGGGGTTGGTGGCATCGACCTGGCCCACGGCCGGCGTTGCCAGACCACCCATCAGCTTGACGATGGCAGCGCGGTCGATTGCCAGATTGGCCGCCTTGCGGACGCGGATGTCAGCCCAGGGCGAACCCGGCTGGGTCGAGAAATGGTAGGGCCAGACGTGCGGCGTGACGTTTTGCACCAGCTTGAAGCCGGCGCTCTTGATCTGCGGCAGCACATCCGGCGGCGGCGTTTCGATGATGTCGACCTGACCGCTCAGCAAGGCGTTGACGCGCGTCATGGCGTCGGGGATGGGCACCAGCACAATGCGGTCGGTCTTGGCGATGCGGGTCTTGTCCCAGTAAGCGGCGTTTTTGACCAGATCGGCGCGCTCGCGCGGCACCAGCTTGTCGAGCTTGAAGGGGCCGGTGCCGGACGGCTGCATCGCCACCTTGCTCCAGTCCTTGCCCAGCTTTTCCCACTGGGTGGGGCTGGAGATCAGGAACCAGGGCAACTGGTAGGGAAACAAGGCGTCTACATTCTTGGTCACAATCTCGACGCTGTAGCCGTCAAGCTTGCGGTAGGACGCAATGGAGGGAATGCGCGGGCGTACCTGGGCGCTTTGCTTGGCGTCGAATTGCGGCGACTTGTCGGCCAGCACCTTGTCCAGGTTCCAGATCACGGCGTCGGCGTTGTACTCCGAGCCGTCGTGAAACTTCACGCCCTTGCGCAGCGTGAAAGTCCATTTCTTGTTGTCCTTGGCATCGGCATTCCAGGCCGTCGCCAGGCCCGGCACCAGCTTGCCGGGGCGCGTGCCCACGTTGGCCTCCCAGGCCACCAGAGGGTCATAAAGCGTATGGCCGGTGAACTGGTAGGCGCCGGCACCGCGGTCCGGCTGGCCGGTGGTGAGGGGAATGTCGGCCATCGAAATCCCGTAGCGCGCCACGGTCTCGGCTTGCAGGCCGCCGTGCAGGGCCAAGGCCAGGGGTAGCGTCGCCAGCCAACGAAACAGTGGCCTGCTTGAGTGCGTCATGAACATCTCCAGAAGTTGCAAAAGAACAAGCTGGGGATTGCATGTAATGTGCCAAACAGGCAGGCATTCGGAAATGTATTTCCCAAGTGACTGTCAACACTGGACAAAGTGCTGAAATGTTTATCCTTCGCGAGCTTCCCTGCGCTCAGGGCGCCCGGAAATCTTGCATGCAAGCGCACTGAAATGGTCAGCCAGGCACCAATGTTGTATCCAAGTCATAGCAGCGGAAGCGGTTCGATGAAACGGCTGCTTTGCCTGCCGGGGGTGGTGCCGTCGCCTAAAGTGTGGATGTCTGGTTGGCCGGACACCGCGCCATGCCGGCCGACAGCAATGGCTTGTGGAAGACATCGTCGTTGCAGGACGCCACCAAACCGGCTACCGCTAAGCCCGCGATGCATCCGCATGATCAATAATTTCGTGAGCCTCAGCTCCACCGCCTGGGTGATAGATAATTTCGTACACGACTAAATAGCTTGGTTCGGAATTGGTGAGAGGTGCGGGAGGCACTCAAAGCATGATTGCATTTAGTAGACAGGAGCTTGAGAGAGCTTGGCGAGGTGCGTACAAGGCATCACAGGTCGCCTCACGTACGAACGCTCATCGCCTGTTGTTGTTCTATGCAGCAGAATGTGGGCTCAAAGCGGCTTGGCTACGACGACAGAACAAGGACATGCTTGATGCGCAGATCCTCGATGAAAAGTCCGATAGGCCAGTGGCGCACGATTTGAACAAGATCCTTGACACACTTAAGGCTGGTAGCGAGCTCCGATTACCTTTGAATCTGCAACTTCCCGCGTTAAAAGACAGCAATAAGCAGGAGCTACAACGTAAATGTGGCGCAGGTGAATTGAATCAAGCTTGGCGTTATGGCGGCAAACTTGAAGCTCCCCACGATGATGCTGCATTGGAACGCGCACTCGAAGGCGTTTCTAAGTGGCTAAACGGAGAACTTAGATGAACGATGTTTCAATGAACAGCAGACTTTTGACCTGGCTGGATGTGGAAAGAGTTTTTAAGCGGAACACCGCGCACGCGACACAGTTCCCACTTTTCATCACCGGGGTGCGCTGCTACGCCGGTGGTGCAGAGGTGGAGCATTCTGGGACAGAGGCCGGGGCATTGAATTGGCTGGTTCAAATTTTCGGCCAGGCCTTTGACAGCGAGCGACACGTTGTGCGATTGGCCATTGGTGATCAACAGTATCCGATGGAGTTGCTGGCAGGCGGAACTCTGGCGACGACCTCCCTGCCAAGCTACCCACTGTGGACGGATGTCGCCTACATGCAAGAGGGTAATGTCGCGCCACGTTTCCCAGCGCCTTGGACGGATGGCCCAAAATTGGTGGCCTTTCATTCATTTAAGGGCGGAGTAGGTCGTACCACAGCGCTGATGAACTACGTGGCGGCAAGCCTTGAAGCTGCGGACGATAACCCAGTGCGGTTGCTAGTAATTGACGCCGACCTGGAAGCGCCAGGGATCAGTTTCTGGCTCGACGAGGTAAATCGGCCAAAAGTGTCGTTTACGCAGTTATTGGAGGCCTTACATTACCCTCCAGTAGATATAAACGGAAGTCTGGATTTTTTCGCCATTGAGTTACGCAAGACTTCTCTAGACGCCGGAAGTGCGCGCCGCGAACTTTTTGTATTGCCCGCTGCTTTGGATGTCATCGAGATGATGGACATGCCTGTTCGGCCAGAACATCTAGCGCGAAATCCGAACGATCCATGGCAACTTTCGGAGCACCTGAAAGAACTGGGAAGAAAATTGGATGTTGATTATGTGTTCATTGATTTACGGGCCGGTCTGAGTGAGCTGTCGAGTCCACTGCTATTTGATCCGCGAATAGAGCATTTTTTCGTCACGACGGTGGCGCCACAATCTGTTAAGGGCATGGCTGCCATTTTGGGACGGCTATACGCCCTTCAATCCAAGATGTCACCGCCAGACGCTATGGAGGCAAAACCATCTGTCATCTTGAGCATGCTGACGCCTACGTTGCGCGAGCTTCCTGCATACAGTGAGGCGCAGGAAGCCCTAGGTGCGGCGTATCCCGGGTTGGCCAACGATGTGCTGTCGTCTGGCGTCGAGTGGCTCGAATATGATTTCGCTGAGTCATTGATGAGCCTACGTTCGGTGCGTGAGGCCATAGACGTTTCACGTAAGTCCTCCTCGCTGTATCCCGAAGCTCTTGCATGGGCGGTGAATTCGATTCGTCGCCCAACCACTGTGCGACCAGTGGTAAATGTCAGTCAAACGGTTCAAGTCGATGCGGATAAACTTCACAAACTATGCGAGCGGGTTCAATTTGCAGAGCAAATTGCGACAGATGAAATGTTGGCTACCGAGCCGCTACGCAATTTGGGCAAGCATTTTTCTGCGGAGTTGCCAAATGCCGTCTCCGTCGGTGCCAAGGGCGCAGGCAAGACTTTTGCGTTCCTTCAAGTCTGTCGTGCAAAGACCTGGCAGGGTTTTCTCGGAAAGCTTGAAGTCTCAGATCAGCTTGCGGGCGAGGCCGACATTTTCCCGGTGCTTTGGTCCAGCAACCTTGGGGATGCAGCCGTCGATGCCGTACTTGCTGCGCGAGAGCAGTTCGTTCCATGTTCAGTAGTAGAGTCAGGTTTGATGGGCCGGTCAGAAATAGAACGTCGTATCAATGTTGCTTTGAAGACGCCAGATCATGACTGGGCAGCATTCTGGGACGGTCTGATTTGTGCGCAACTGGGGGTGCAAGGAGATTCTCTTGTCGAATTGAACGACTGGCTTACCAATACGCAACGTCAAGTGGTTTTGGTGTTTGACGGCATTGAAGACAGTTTCGAAAATTTGGTCGATTCGAGTTCGCGCGATGCTGTCAAGGGTCTATTGCAACTACCAAACCGCTTATCTGAGTTGCGGGGGCGGCGAGTAGGCGCCGTGGTGTTTGTCAGGGCCGACTATGTACAAGCTGCGATCCGACAGAACGTGGCACAGTATCTCGCTAGGTTTACCCCGTTCAGCTTGGATTGGACGCCTGAGAGTTTCTTGCGCCTCAGCTATTGGTTGTGCGGTCAGGCCGGCATCATTGGCGCAGATCCCAAACGTGCTGAGGAACTTACTGTTGCGGAAATATTGGACGTCTTGGAAAAACTATGGGGTAAGAAGTTGGGGCGGGCAGATTCAAAGGAGGCTCGTTCGGCACTTTGGGTTTTTGGGGCACTGTGCGATTTGAAGGGGCGGTTTCAAGCGCGTGACCTAGTGCGTTTTCTTAAGGTTGCGGCTGGAATCCAAACCATACGCCAAGGCAGTGCATGGGTAGACCGAGTGTTGGCGCCAGAGTCTATGCGCTCGGCAATTCCCAAATGCAGTGAGGAGAAGGTCGGCGAGGCGGTCAAAGAAATTGCCGTGTTGAGCGATTGGAAGGAGAAACTAGACGGACTGCCAGCCGCAGAACGCAGAGTCCCCTTTGATCCCGCAAGCTTGGGATTGTCGCCTGAAGGGCTCAATTCGTTACGTGAGTTGGGTGTGATCTACGAAGACACAGATCAGAAGAACAGCGCCGAGCGCTTTTACCTGCCTGAAATCTATCGTCAAGGTCTCGGGTTCGAAACGTCGGTCGCTGGTCGGCCGCGTACATTGGCGTTGCTCAAGCGCAACCTCCCTAAGTTGCCTTTTTGACAGAAAATCTGTAGTTCTGGTTTGCAAGAGAGTCGAACACTCTCGGGCATTCAAAACAACCTTTGCTACAGCGCAAGGCCTAACCCTCCGGGGCGTGCCCTTGCGTAAGCGATACCAAAATTGCCGCACCGTCAGCCCCAGTACCTGGGCCGTGCGGGACTGGCAAAAGCAACTGTCCCGTCGCCTAAACTGTAGTCATGGCCAAACGCTCCTATCCCTTGTCCAAGGTCTACGGCCTGCTTGAGCCGGGGCCGGTGCTGCTGTTGACCACAGCGCACAAAGGGCGTGCCAACGTGATGACGATGTCGTGGCACACCATGATGGAGTTCGAGCCGCCGCTGGTGGGCTGCGTCGTCAGCGGCCGCGACTTCAGCTTCGATGCCTTGAAGGCGACACGGCAATGCGTGCTCAACATCCCGACCGAGGAACTGAAGGCGGCGGTGGTGGGTTGCGGTAATACCTCGGGCCGGCGTGTCGACAAATTCAAAACCTTCGGGCTGACGCCGGTGCCGGCGGCCATGGTCGACGCGCCCTTGATCGCCCAGTGCTACGCCAACCTGGAGTGCCGCGTGATCGATACGCGGCTGCTGAATCGCTACAACTTCTTTGTGCTGGAGGTGCAGAAGGCCTGGACCGACCCGGCCTGCAAGGGCCCGCGCACGCTGCATCACCGGGGGCGTGGCGTCTTCATGCTGGCTGGCGAGTCGATCAAATTGCCGTCGAAGATGAGGTAACAGTCTCGGCGCTGGCGACGGTAATCAGCTTCAGGCGTGAGCGGCTGCATACTCCCGTGCCGTGGGTAGTTCGCGAGGCAGCGCCCTGTCCCTTGGGCGCGTCACTTCCCAACCCAGGCACGCAAGCCAGATTGAACGTGGAATGGCTTTGGCCGCTGTGCGGTAATAGCTCACCATTCGGCGGCTGATGCCCAGCGCTTCCGCGGCGCTGGTCAGAGAGAGTTGGTTGCGCTGCATCCAGGCACCCAACATTTCGTGACTGACTTCACCTGATTGTTCTTTTGCCCAGGCGTAAACGTTGTCAGGTCCAAGCTCGGTGTCAAACCATTCAATGCTGAACCCGTCCGTATGCACCGTCTTGAACACATCCGGTTTGCGAATTTCGGCAAATGCAGAACCGCGCATTTTCTTTGCGATATCCACATCCAGCACTTCACCTGTGCTCCAGGTGGTGCGCAAGCGGTAGGGTTCCAAGGCTTCGACTGCCTGGAGTTTTGGATAAAAGAATTCGCTCATACCTTGTACCTCAGCCATTCACCTATAAGAAATGCTCTTTCTCTCTCGATCCACTTAAGCGCGTCACGAATTTCGCGTGCGGCCAGCTTGCCGACGACAAGCAGCGTTTCAATTTCCACGATGCAGTCCCGCCCATCACTCATTACGACGTGAACATGCGGTGGTGGATGATCACCGATGTACATCAAAACACGGCAATCCGGGAATCTCTGCAAAGTTGGCATGAATGACAGTATAGTGCAACAGTTGCACCAGCGCTTGCGCTGAGCACGACTGGTTGACATGGTGCCGGATGTGGGAGGTGCAGTGCCGTCCGCCCCCTCCGGCTCTTGGCCTTCGAACTACGGCGATGCTTAACTAGCGTGGCAGCCGCTGTTCACGACTCCTTGCATGACCCCGATGTCATCAGCATCGGCCTTCTCCTGCACTACCCAGTGTTTTGATTTCAGACCCGGCTCAATGTACAGGATCGGGGAACCCTGTCTATGATGGCGCAATGCGCAGCCACTGTCCGGCCGCCCGGGGATTTCTTCCATGAACACGGTTTCTGTTTTGTTTGTCTGCATGGGCAATATCTGCCGCAGCCCGACCGCCCACGGCGTGTTGCGGCACAAGGTGGGGCTGCGCGGCTGGTCTGACGCGGTCGCGGTGGATTCCGCCGGCACCCACAACTACCATCCCGACAGCCCGCCGGATGAGCGCTCGCAAGCCCATGCGGCCAAGCGCGGCTACGACTTGTCGGACCTGAGGGCGCGGCAAATCCAGGATGCGGATTTCGAAGCGTTCGACCTGATTCTGGTGATGGACCAGGACAACCTGGCGCTGCTGCGCGAGCAGTGCCCACCGCCGCATCTGCACAAGGTCCGGCGGCTGACCGAGTTCTGTCTTGAGTTCGACAGCGCGGTGGTGCCGGACCCGTATTACGGCGGTGCCAAGGACTTTGAGCAGGTGCTGGACCTGGTGGAGGATGCCTGCGATGGCTTGCTTCAGCACCTGTCGCGACAAACACAACTTGAATGAAGGATTGGCAATGGAATTGTTACAAGGCCTGAGCAGCCGGCGCAGCGTCCGCGGTTTCAAACCGACCCCGGTGCCCCGATCAACCGCTATGAGAGCGCCAGGGCGGACCTGGATGAGGTCGTGAAGTGGTACCGCTAGCCTGAGCTCAACCCTTTGGGAGTCAACCTTCATGCTTCGCCGTACCGTCTTGCTACTGCTGTGGGCTGTATTCATGACACCGACCTCGCATGCCTATGACGCCGCCAGCACGGTGGCTGCGTCGAAGGGTACGCTGCCGCTTATTTTGACCGTGCCGCATGACGGTGGCGAATTCCTGGGCCTTGTTCCGGTTCGCACCCAAGGTGCGCTGGTCCGCGACGCTGGCACGCGGGAGCTCGCGCAGCGGGTGGCGACTCTGCTTGAAGAACGGCTAGGCAAGCGCCCGTACCTCGTGGTGGCCAAGTTCAGTCGCAAATATCTGGATGCCAACCGCGCCGCACAAGACGCCATGCAGTCTCAGGACGCGTTGCCCGCCTACCGGGCCTACCACGACCAGATCGCTGCCTTCGTCAGCGAAATCAAACAGCAGTTTCCCAACGGTGCGTTGCTGGTGGATGTTCACGGCCAGTCAGACGATCCCAACACAACGTTTCGCGGCACGCGCGCCGGCTTGACGGCCAAGGCCTTGCTGACTCGCTTTGGCCCATCGGCACTTCAGGGCGAGAAAAGCATTGGCGGCGTGTTGGCGGCAAGAGGTTATCAGGTCAATCCAGCCGTAGACGCCGAGACGCTGCGTGAGGACCCTCGGTTTAACGGTGGCTACACGGTGTTCACCTACGGTAGCCAGCGCGCTGATGGCATTGACGCCCTACAATTTGAATTCGGACGGCAGCACCGGGCAAACAAGCATCTGGCTGAGGATTTCACAGAGGCATTGATCGTTTTCATGAGCCACTACGAGTTACTGCCCAAGTGATTCCCAACCCGCCGGTCAGCTCGTTGAGGCTCGCAGCAACAGGGTCCACCACTTTCATTCGGGAGTGTCATTGATGGCAACAATTCGAGAAGGCAACACACCGGTCCTGGTCGTTGTTGACGTGCAGGTAGGCGTCATGGCCGACGCCTGGGAAGCTGCCAGGACCATCAGCAACCCCGCGCTGGCAGTGGGTGCCCGAGCTTGTGCCAGCGGAGCGCGAGCCACTGATCTGCGCTGGACCGGGGCTACGACCTGACACGGGTTGACGATGCGCATACCACGGGAACCATGCGACTCGATAGCGATGTGACCATTGAAGCCTCCAACGCCATTGAGGAACTCAACATTACGATGACGTCCTCTTGGCCAGAACATTCAGCCGTGGCATGCCGCCAGAGGCGGTCTTCAGGGACAGGCCCGCAGCGCCTTCAAGACCCAAGCAAGCGCGTGCAACGCGGCGTCGGGGGTCTGATCGAACTGCGCCCGGACGATCATCCCGGCGTGAGCGATTTGGGCCTTTGAACTCAGTGCAGCGTCAGCGGCCTGGAGGTGGTTTTGACGCGCACCATGACAGGCCGGTTTTCGTAAGGGACGGGCGCGCAGCCGCAGATGGCTGCCGCAATCGTCCTGGCCTGGCGCGCAATCGGCTCGATGAAGCGGCTGGCCTGTCCATCAATGGTGATGCAGTCGCCCATGGCGTGGATGCGTGCATCGCTGGTGCGCAGGGTCTGCGGGTCCACGGCAATGCCGTTCTGCCACGCCAGACCAGCGCTCTGCGCCAGTCGACTCGGGGTTTGCAGGCCGGTCGCGGCGATCACCTGGTCGGCGACAAAGCGCTGGCCGCACTCGGTGCTGAGGTGATAGCGTGCGCCGACTTTCTCGACAGCGGCCACCTTCACGCCGCCGACAAAGCGGATCGGCAGAGCCTGCCAGGCCTGCAACACTTGCTGACCGGCCTGCTCAGCCTGCCAGCGTGCCAGCGGCTCGGCCTGCACGTCCAGCAGCGTGATGCGGTGGCCGCCCAGGGCCAGGTCGTTGGCGAGTTCGCTGCCGATCAGGCCGGCACCGACGATCAGTACCTCTTTCGGTCCGGTTTCATTCGCGTCGCCCAGCGCCGCGCGCAGTTGCAGGTAGGCAGCCAGATGATTGATGCGCCAGCACAGCGCTGGCGGCAGTGCCGCCGGCAGTGCCGCCTGGGCGCCGTGGGCCAGCACCAGCTGCTCGTATCGCAGGGTGCCCCGTGTGGTGCGCAGTTGCTTTGTGTCGCGACAGATACGGATCGCATGAGTGTGCGGCAGCAGGCGAACTTCAAGGCGCCGGGCTGCGTCGGCAGCGCTTTCCTTGACCAGCTTTGCCGGGGCCAGCTGGCGCGCCATCGCGACCGACAGCAGCGGTTTGTCGTACACGTCGCCGGCGCAGGCTGTCACGATGGTGATCGGCAATTTAGCATCAGCGGCGCGCAGGTTTTCGGCCAGCTGCCATCCGGCGCGACCGGCACCGACAATGACGACGCCGGGCCGCTGGCGCAGGCCTGCTGCGGGCACAGGGCCGCCGCTTTGTGTTTTTGCGCGCAGCGTGTCGAGGCTGGGCGGCTCATATATTTCGAAGTCGGACTTGGTCACGCCGCACAGCGGGCAGGCCCAGTCCTCGGGAATGTCACAGTAGCGTGTGCCAGCGGCCAGACCGCTATCCGGGTCGCCGTCGGCTTCGTTGTAAATCAAGCCACAGGCTTGGCAGATGTATTGTTGCCACGGGGCCAGGGTTTGCACCGCTTCTGCAGTGGCGGTGAGCTGACTCATGCGGGCATCTCCTCGGTGCTCAGGCGCGCTATTTCCTTGCGCAGGTGCTTGATGGCGGGCGTGACGATGGCCACGAAGTGCGCCTCGCGCACGCGGCGTTGCACGTCCGAGCTCATCAGGTAGCCGCGCGCGCCCTGGTGCATCAGGGCCGATTGCGTGGCCCGCAGGCACAGCTCGGCACCGTGGGCGCGCGCATCGAGCACGTCGATGAAAAATTCGGTCGAGCTGTCGAACGGCGTCTGTGCCATCTTCTGGACGCGGGCCGCCAGCGCATCGAGCTCGGCCTGTACTGCGTCGGGACGGTCTTCGAGAAACTGGTTCACATGGCCCAGCTGCGGCTCCACCGCCCACATGGAGTCGATGGCGCCTTGCGTGATGCCCACCGCCATGCCGCATTGCAGCATCACAAAGGCAGCGCGGATGCGGGCGATATACGGTTTGGCCGGGTCGGCGATGATCTCATCCTTGCCAATGAAACAGTCCTTCAGTCGCAGCGCATAAGTGCCGGTGCCCTCCATGGCCGAAAAGCTCGGGCATTCGCGCATTTCCACGCCCGGTGCGTTGCAGCGCAGCAGGAACATCACTTCCGCGTCGCTGCCCGTCACCGCCGCCACCGCGCCACAGTAGTGGTCTGGCTGCAGGTTGCTGACCCACGGCAGCGTGCCGTTGACGAGGTAGCCGCCTTCCACCGGGGAGGCTTTGAGCAGCAGGCTCTCGATCTGCGCGTAGCTCTTCATCGGGTTGGACAGCGCGGTGCCGCCCATGCCGAGCCCGGCAACATGCCGTTGCAATGCCTCGCCCATCAGCGCCGGCTTGCCCGACTGCTGCAGGTACAGACCGCACACCGCCTGGCACCACATCATGAAGCCGGTGGCGCCGCACACCCGAGAGGCCTCTGCCATGGCCTGGATGGCCAGGAAGAAGTCGCCCGCACCCACTGGCGCGTCCAGGTGCGCGCTCATCGCCCCCAGACCGGCCAGCTCCTTGAGTACAGCGTGCGGGTAGTGGCCCTGGCGATCAATGGCATCTGCCTGTTGCTTCAGTGGCCCCTGTGCCAGCGCGCGAACAGCGGCCAGCATCGCGTCAGATGCCAGCGGCGGCAGACTGGTGACTTCACGGGGCAGGTCGGCGGGGTGCATGGATAGTCCTTTGGGTGCGATAGTCAGAAATTCCGTTCGGGCTGAGCTTGTCGAAGCCCGTTCTGCGTGGAGGAGCCCTTCGACTGGCTCAGGGCGAACGGTTCAATGAGTTCAATCAGCCAGGCTGATCTCGAACGCAATCGGGTTGCGCATCGAGTTGGCCACCGGCGAATAGAAAGAAGCGTGCTGCACGATCTCGTCGAGCACGTCGCGCGGCGCATCGCCTTCCACCACTACCTTGACGCGGATCGCCTGGAAGCCCATTTCGGGTGCCGTCTTTTGCAGCGCGCCACCGGCGCCCCAGGCGGCGGGGTTGCCGATGTCGCCTTCCAGAAAGACTTCGAGTTTGCTCAGCTTGACCTGCTTCCAGGTCGCCACGGCGGTGATGCCCACGGCCAGGCAGCCGCCCAGACCCGAGAGCACGATCTCGCCCGGCGCCGGCGCCGTGTCCTGTCCGAACAGGTGCAGCGGCTCGTCCACCACCACCGGCGTGTGTTTGCCCACGGTGCTGAGCGAGCGGTACTGGCCCTCCATCACGGTGTGGACCTTGTTGGTGCCGCGTGAGGCGGGGTTGTTGCGGCCTTTGTCGGCAAAGGCGGCCAGGCCCTGGGCGTCGATTGGGCGCAGATAGGCCTTGACGGTTTGCACGGGGGCCAGCAGTTCAGCGGTAGACATGAAATTTTCCTTGGTTCAAAGAGGTGGTTGGGTAAGAAAGCAAAAGATGCAGGTTCAGGCCGCCAGTGCCATCGCGGCTTGCGGCCGGGTGCGCTTGACGCTGGGCAGACCGGATTCGATCGGCAGCGAGTCGTCGCGCGACCACTCGTTCCAGGAACCGAAGTACATGCGCACATCCTCGAAGCCGGCCTGCTTGAGCGCCAGGAAGGTGTTGGAGGCGCGTGCGCCCTTGAAGCAATACAGGTACACCGTGTCGCTCGGGGCGATGCCTTGCGTGGCGCATTCGGCGCGCACTTCGTCGGGCGACTTGAACACCGGGCCTTGCGCCGAGGGCTTCATGAAGCGGTACCACTCGACCCACTTGGCGCCAGGCAGGCGGCCCTTGCGCGGGGCATAGTCCTTGCCATACGGGCTGGAGCTGTCGCCAATCCATTCGTCCACATCGCGCACGTCGAGCAGCACGGTGTCAGTGCCCAGGGCTGCGGCCACGTCTTCCTTGTCCAGCATGACGTCGGCCATGGTCAGGTTGCCGGGAAAGGTCGCGGGCACCGGCGTCACCGCCGCGGTGGACACCGGCAGGCCAGCCGCTTTCCAGGCCGAGAAACCGCCGTTGAGCACCTTGACCTTGGGGTAGCCCAACCAGGTCAGCAGGTAGTAGCCGCGGCAGGACTGGCCATAGCCGCTGTTCAGCGCGTCTTCATAGAACACGGCGGTCTCCTTGCCCGACAGGCCGACGGCGCCCAGGTGCGCGGCAAAAGTGGCCTTGAGTTCCTTCAGCCCCTCGGGCGTGGACGTGGCCAGGTAGGTGAAAGTCTCGCGCAGGTTGGCGGCGCCTTCGATGTGGCCCTGGGCATAGGTGTCGGCATCGCGCGTGTCGATGATGACTACCGGCCCGGCGGACTGCAAGGCCATGAGTTGGTCCGGAGAAATCAGAACGCTGGAATCGGTTGCGGTGTTCATGGTGTCCTCACAAGGGTTGAAGGCAGATGCCTGAGTTGTCTATTGCAACCCCCGTGCCATGAATCGGCGTAGAGTGAAAATTTATGGAAAAAGTGTCATTTGGCGCCGTGCAGCATGCGTGAACAGCTATCAAAACAGGAGCAACTCAAGATGCCACGCTGGGTTGCCGACAATTGGCCCATGCACAATGTCTACACAATGTTGACATTGTGTGAGTTGCCACTTGAGTTGGAAGCAGGTGATCGGGAAGGACTACAACCAACCCGCGAATGCCATCAACGGCAAGCCAAGACTGAGTTGGATTTGAATCGGCGTGGATGGGGCAGACGCCGGGCGCTCCGCGTCCTACGGACTTTTTGATGTCGCGCCCAACATCTGCCCCACCCCCGCCTTGCGTTGCTGTGCGATCCGATCTGGTAGGTCATTGGGACAGCGGTGCCAACGACGGGTTCAGACACAAAGCGGTAGTACAACTTCTCAATCTGCTTGCCTCAAACCAACCGTTGAAAACCACAGGCTCTCGGTTGCCAACGTGGCGATGAATTTGCGGGTGGCGACACCCGTACTCGAATATTTACCGGCATACCAGCGGCTTAAAACGGTCTCACGCCGTGGATTGCTGGGTCAGGCAACTATTTTTTGCTTTTACACACCCTCGGTCGCAAGCGAAACAAATTGAAGCTGACTCCTGATCGCTCACCAAGTTACTATTGTGTCCTGAGACGGATATAAGGATGAGTACCATGGCACGACGGGGTTTTTTTGCAGAGCTTCAGCATCAGGGTCGCGTTGCAGCTAGAGAACGGGAACGGGCAGAACAATACGCCGTTCGGCGTCATGCAGCGGCAGTTCGTCAAGCCGAACAGACAAGGAAGGCTTCCGAGCGTGCCCACGCTCAGTTCTCCAGGGCGACCGAAGCAGACCGAAAGCGCATCGCGAAGGAGACTCGCGAGGCGCATGTCGCCGCTATGGAAGCTGATGTCCTCGAGCGAAACGAGAGACTCGAAGAAGCCTATGAGGAGATTGATTCGCTGCTTTCCTCTACGCTTGAGGTGGATGACTACGTCGATCTCAATTCACTTCGCGTTAGAGCGTCCCATCCCCCATTTGATCGAATTGATCTTCAATCGCCAATTCCTCAACCAGAACGTATCCCGACTCCTGCCGAGCCAGTTCTGGTGCTACCCACGCCACCCTCTGGACTGGCGCGCTTCTTCGGCAAGAAGAAGTACCAGGAGACCGTTGAAACAGCGCAGCGAGCACACGACGAGGCACTGACGAAATGGCGAGCAGCATGCCACGACGTACTGGCGCGCAACCAGAATGCCAAGCAGAAACACGCCGAAGATGAGGTCCGACGCCTTGAAATGCTAATGTTTGAGCGTGAACGGTACGACAAGCAGTGTGCTGCGAGAGAATCTGAGGCTGCAGACAGCAACAGCAGACTTGACGAGCTAATCACCAACCTTGGTTACGGAACTGCCGATGCAATTCAGGAATACGTTTCCATAGTTCTGTCGAATTCGGTGTATCCCCAGCATTTCCAAGTGACGCACGAGTTTGAATTCGATTCCTCGACGGCCGAGCTTCGCCTTCAAGTACGGGTGCCAGGGCCAAATGATGTACCTGAAATCAAAGTCTACAAATACGCGAAGGCCTCCGACGAGATTACGTCGACGTCGCTCGCTCAAAAGGAGTGTCGAGAGCGATATGCTGGCGCAATTCATCAAGCAGCGCTGAGGTCCTTTCACGAGGTTTTCGAGTCTGATCGTCGTGGACTTATCAAGACGATTTCTCTAGAGGTGGGCAGCAACACAATTGACCCCGCTACAGGCCAGCGGACATACATTCCGTTTGTAATAGCAGCCGCCGAACGCGAGTCTTTCTTCGCGTTCGATTTGTCGGCGGTCATGCCTGCACTCACGCTGGGAAAGCTCGGTGCTGCCGTTTCAAAGAATCCATATGGCTTGGTTCCCGTCGAACGCACCGGGGTTCGTAGGTCATGATTCAGCGTGACCCGTTAGTCTTCAATCCACCCCCAGGATGGCCCAATCCTCCCAAGGGGTGGCGCCCTCCGAATGGTTGGAATCCTGATCCTGCTTGGCCTGCCCCGCCGCCTGGTTGGCAGCTCTGGATTCAAGACGAAACCACAGCAGGAGATGATGCCCTAAATAGTGGCCCAGATGCATCTTCTGTTACCCCAAAATCTCAGGATGAATTGGAGCCGAATTCGCCAATAAGTGTGGGCCGGCGAGTTGCGCTCTTAGAGACGGAGAATGCGGCCTTGCGCGCACGCTTGGAGTCCCATGGTACGGATCCAGACAGAGTCATCATCCTTGACGACGACCGGGTTTTGCAGGATTTCGGTATCTACCGGTATCACCACCCGCTTGAAAACGCCCTTGCCTATCGTGAGCGACTCGATGGCATTACGACGCGGATTGCCGAGATGATCAAGGGAGGTACTGCCATAGAAAAGTCCAACATGTTCACCTTCGATGGTTCGTTGGCCAAGGGTCGCATGATGACCAACGATTTGGCGAAGCTCATGCTCCGCGCCTACAACGCTGAAGCGGAGAATGTAGTGCGATCGCTTCGCGCAGGAAACACGGTAACCGCTATCAAGCGGCTTGATGCCGCCAAAGCGGCTATCGCCAAGCTTGGCAGAATGATGGAGATGCAAATCGGTGATACCTTCCATGCGCTGCGCATTGAAGAAATTCAGCTCAGTGCGGACTACTTAATGAAGAAAGAGGAAGAGCGAGAATTGGCGCGCGCTGAGCGGGAGCGACTTCGCGAAGAACGTAAGGTCGAGCTAGAACTCGCTGCCGCGCGCGAGAAGCTTGTGAAAGAACGAAATCATATTTTGACGGTAATCGAGAAAGTCCGGGCGAACGGTTCGAGCGACCCAATTCTTGAGAGCAAGCTCGCAGAAATCGATAGCGCAATTGCTCTAAACGACTACCGAACTGCCAACATTCGGGCGGGATACGTCTATATTATTTCGAATCGCGGAGCGTTCGGCGAGCACGTCGTGAAGATTGGATTAACGCGACGTCTGGAACCGCTTGAACGCATCTTCGAACTTGGTGACGCATCCGTCCCGTTCCGTTTTGATGTGCACGCAATTTTCTTTTCAGAGGACGCAGTAAGTCTGGAGAACGAACTCCACGAACACTTCTCGTCGTGTCGCGTGAACTGGGCCAATAGTCGAAAGGAATTCTTCTTCGCCTCACCTGCAGATGTGAGAAAGGTGCTTTCTGAGAAACTGGGAAACCTGCTGGAGTTTACAGAGCACGTTGAGTCAACCGAGTATCTTCAGAGTATTCGGTACTGGCCCCAGCACATTCAGCCCCCGCAACCTTCGCGCATCACATAGCCAAGAAGCGTATCTAACTGGACTTCGAGATACTTGTCGTTCGTGGGTGTCGGCAAACGCTGCAGACTTGTCCTTCGCACGAAGCAAACTTGTGACTTGAACCAATGACGCCGCCAGCTGGGCTTGGGGTCTGGGCCCGCGCCGATTTCTGGGCATTTGACAGTATGAGGCGTGGGCGCAGACCCCAAGCCCTGCCACCACGGTCAGCACCCGCTCCCTGATAGATGGCGAGCGACTCATATTTCACCAAACATCACTATGCTTTTAGTAGCTGTTTACGCAATACAGACGGGGGCTACAATTGAATTTGACCACTATTTCAAGCGTGTCAGCGGCTATTTCAAAGGCACATTGAGTTGAAACATCAGGGCGGCGTTGCCGAGAAAACTCAATTGGGCTGACCAGCCGGGCTTGAACTCATAAGCCAGGGCCGGAATGAAGCCCGGCGAAATGCCTTTGTCGTTGAGCGTCACCTTGTTTTCGTAGGGCGCCTTGCCGTCAGCTCCGCAGGACATCGCCCTTGAACGAATAGAGAATTGCCACCACCTCGTTGACTTCGGTCTGGCCGACCCCTTGGGCCTGCAACGCCGCGACAAAGTCGTCGATTGCTGCAATCAACTCCTGTTCGTTGACATTCATCCCGGCATGGGTGGTTCGCATGTCACGGCCCTCGTACTTCTGGGGACCGCCGGAGCCGGCACAAAAGAACTGGGTGCCCAGCAGCTTCAGGCGGGGCAAGTCTTTGCCGCGAAAGCGTGGGGCCAGCAGCGGATTGACCGCATGGCGATCAAGCGCGTCGTCGACAACTGCTGCAATGCGCTCAGCGCCGCCGAGCCGTTGGTAAAGTGAATCAGTCATGAGATTTCCTTGGTGAGGTGGTTAAGTGCATGTTGGCGGTCCAGGATTCGAATTCGAGATCGCCCGGGTCAGCTTGGTCTGCGCGAAGTTCCCGGCGCAACTTGAAGAGCAGGTTGTCCAACCCGCATTCAAGCTGGCCGATCGCATCGAGGGTCAGGGGTTCCGCCAGTGTCAGCATGGCTGATCCACAGTCGGGCAGTGAGAGTTGTCGCAGCGTCATGGGTACTCCTTTTTTCAATTCGCAGGCGGCAAATCTGCCTGCTGGGGGAGAGCATCGCGATGCGGTGTTCCTGAAACGTTCCTGGCTGCACACGCGGTTGCGCGAACGCCGGGGTGGTAGCACACTGCAACTCCTATGGACGCCCAACACACCACCACCGACCCGAACCCCTCCATGCGCCTTGATGTGCAGCTGCTGGGTCGCTTTGCGGTGTTCGTCGACCACGCTGAAATCCCGGCGCAGCGCTGGCCCAGTTTGCGTGCCACCCAGCTGGTGCAGATGCTGAGTCTGGCGCCACGGCATCGACTGACCCGCGAGCAGGCCATCGACGCACTCTGGCCTGAACTTGCACCCGAAGCGGGTGCCGCCAACCTGCGCAAGGCGGCGCATCACGCGCGGCAGGCGTTGGGCCGGCACGACGGTGTATTGATGCAGGGCGGCGAGCTAAGGCTGTGGCCCGACGGACCGGTGGCCGTCGACTCAGAAGACTTTGAGCTGCAGGCGCGGGCTGCACTCGCCTTGCGCGACCCACAGACGTGCAGAGAAGCCGCCGACATGTATGCGGGCGATTTGCTGCCCAGTGCCCGCTATGAGGCTTGGGCCGAAGCGGCACGCGAACGGCTGCACGCGTGCTTCACCGACTTGCTGCGCGCCAGCTCCCAGTGGGAACGACTGGCACAGGTGGAGCCCGGTGATGAACCTGCGCACAGGGCGTTGATGACTGCGGAGCTTGCAGCCGGCAACCGGGCTGCAGCGATACGCTGGTATGCGCATCTTCGTGAAGCGCTCCAGCGGGATTTCGGCGTTCTGCCGGATTCGCAGACCGAAGCGCTGTACCAACGCTGTGTCGCCGGCCTTCAGCCTGCCAGGGCGGTTTTCATTGGACGCGCGATGTTGCTGGCGCAAGCTCTGGCGTGGTTGGGGATGACCGCCCCCGATCGACCCGG
Organism: uncultured beta proteobacterium; assembly: GCA_963810395.1. Classification (GTDB taxonomy): domain Bacteria; phylum Pseudomonadota; class Gammaproteobacteria; order Burkholderiales; family Burkholderiaceae_C; genus Rhodoferax. The sequence continues at coordinate 26,337 of CAWENC010000002.1, forward strand.
CGCCATCGTGCTGCGCGGGTCAGCGGGCATTGGCAAGACCGCGCTGTGCCGTGAACTCGAAGTGCAGGCCAACGGGCGCGGGTGGAGAGTGGTGCGTGCGGACGCCGCTCAACACGGCCGGGCCTATGCCGTGATTTCGGCTCTCGTTGAGCATATTTTGCTGGCTGACCGTGGTGCGGTGGATCGGGTGGGTACCCCAGCGCGTGCGGTGCTGGCCTTGCTGACCCAACTTGCGGGCCCGGCTTCGACCTTGCCGGGACCCCTCAGCCGTCATCAGGTCATCGGCGCGTTTCGCCGGCTGTTGTTGGCCATGTCACATGATGGCAACATCCTCGTGCAGGTGGACGATGCGCATCTGATCGATGATGCGGATGCGGACGTCCTCATGCACCTCGCCAGTGCCGGTCCGCCGGTGTGCGTGGTACTGGCCATGCGCGCACCGGTGCCGGCGTCGGAGCTTGGTCGGGGCCTGTTGCGCCTGACGGTCGGCAACGTCGTGCGAACGCTGGACCTGGAGCCTTTGGCCGATGAGGAAATGCGCCGCCTCATCCATCAGTCCGCTCCAAAGGGCCTACCCGAAGAGACCCTTGTCCGGATCGTAAGCGATGCGCAGGGGAGCCCCTTTGCGGCCATTGAGCTGGCGCGTGCTGCGGGCAGCGGGATTGACCAGCGCTTGCACCGCACTGCGGCCGGGGCCATCACGGCCCGGCTCTGTGACGTGCCCGAGGCCACGCTTGACGCGCTCAAGTGGATGGCGTTGGCGGGTGACGTCTTTGATGCCCAGACAGCGGCGGCCGTTCTGCCGGACGTCGAAACGCGTGCCTATGCAGTGCTGGACGCCGCACTGGCTGCGGGTGTGCTGGTGCTGGTCGGCACCCAATACCGGTTTCGGCATGACCTGGTGCGCCAGGCCCTGATCGACCAGATTGCGCCCCACCGGCGGCTGAAAATTCATCGCCAGGCCGCTCAACGCCTGGCTGAGCTTGACGCCGCCCCGGCCCTGATTGCACAGCACTGGATCGATGGCGGCAGCCTGCGCGAATCGGTCCCCTGGCTGCTCGCCGCGGCGGCTGATGCCGTCCGGCTGGCGGCCTTCAGCGATGCATTGCGCCATCTGGAGCCGCTGCTCGGCTTCCAGCCGGCCCATGCCGACGCCCTGCGCCTGCGCGCAGAGGCCCTGGACGCGATGGGTCATCCGGCCGCCGTGGCTGCATACCGGCTTGCGGCCGACGCAGCAGGCGAGCCCGGAGCGCAGAACCTGCGCGCCAAAGGAGCCCTTGCGCAGATCAAGCAGGGAGATGCCAAGGGCGCGCTGCAGGCGCTCGAAGGCTTGCACCCGACCAGTGTGGAGGGTCGACTGTGCGAGGCGCTGACCTACAGTGGCGCTGCGGCGCTCGGTGCGGTCGACCCCGCCATGGGCACCCAAAAATCGGCCGAGGCGCGCCGTCTTGCGCTGGATTCCGGCGATACGGCAAACATCGTGGTGGCCTCTTGGGCGCAGGCCGCCGCGGCCCATGCACGCGGCGAACTGCACCGCAGCATCTGGGCTGACTTGCAGGAAACGGCCCATGTGCCGCACCTCGCCATGCGTGTGTTCGACGGGCAGCTTTGCATTGCGCAGCGCTTTCTCTACGGCGCGCGGCCCTACGCCGAAGTCATTGACTTCGCCAAGTCGCTGGCCGCCGAGGCACTGCGCATCGGGGCCGCACGGGGATATGCATTTGGCATCACGATTCGCGGCGAAGCCGAACTGCTTTCGGGCGACCTCACGGCGGCCGAAGAGCACCTCACGCAGGGGGCAAGACTGCACCGCGCCATTGGCGGCTCCACCGGAGAGGCCTTCTCGTTGCAGCGGCTCTCGGAAGTGGCGATGTACCGTGGTCGACCCCATGACGCCCGTACGCTTCTCGACGAGGCGCTGGATGTTGCACGCCAGACCGACGTCGGTTTTCATCTGCTGGATCGCATCTACGGTACTTACCTGCAGCTCGCAGACAGTCCGGCCGCAGCGCTACGCGCGCTCGAAGAGGCCCGAGTCGCAGTCCATGGCCCGCTGGAGACCTGCCCCGGATGCCGCATCACGCTCACCGTGCCGGCGGCGATTGCGGCCGCTCGGGCCGGGCGGCTTGATCTGGCAGAGGACTATGCGTCCCAGACCTCCTATCTGGCCGATGTGGTCATGCGTCTGCCGGCCTGGCATGCCGCCTACGATGAAGTGCGCGGCCACATCGGGCTGGCCGGCGGTGAAGACGCGGTGGCGGTCCATTCGAAGTTCTCCGCAGCGGCAGCACGCTTTCGAACCGCAGGACATCCGCTTGACGCCGCGCGCTGCGACCAGTTTGCGACGAATGCGCTTGCAGTTTCAGGTGGGTAATCAGGCTTCTGCGATCACTGCATTGACTGTCAACAGGGCAGAGCCGATTGAGTTCGGAAATCAGGCGCAAATAGAGGTCAATGCCGGATGATGTAGAAGTCCTTGCTACGGAAATTCGCCTTGGCGTTTGACTCGAAATAGCCACCGACATAGGACTTCACAAGACGTGGCTGGGCGTACTGCAAGAGTGGAATGATGGGGTAGTCCTCCATGATCAGTTTGCTTGCCTGCGTCATCAGGGTTTTGCGTTTTGTCGGGTCAGTTGCATTGTTGCCCTCGACGATCATCTCCTCCGCCTTTCGGTTGCAATTCTTGCTGTCATTGAAATCGGAGTCACATCGGACGATGCTCAGCAAAGCGGTGACGTCGTTATAGACAGCGACCACGCCATCGCGAGCGATCTGGTAGTCGCTGTCGTGGCGCTTCCTGATCAATACCCTGAACTCAAGGCTCTCCAGGTCAGTTTCCAGACCCAGCTTTGTCTTCCATTCGGAAGCCGCAAAGATACTCATCTTCTTGTGGTACTCACTGGTGTTGTAGGTAAATCGGATTTTGGTTCCGGGCGTGACACCTGCGTCAGCCAGCAGCTTGCGGGCCTCGGCCATTTTCTTTTCCATCGGCCAATCGGCCCAGTCGTAGCGTGTCACGTCAGCACCATTGAGACCCTTGACCACAAGGCCGTAGAGCGGAGTCTGGCCATCGGCGGTCACCTTGCTGGCCAGAATGTCGCGGTCAATGACCATGCTCAGGGCTTTGCGAACACGCACATCCTGCATCAGCGGGTCTTTGAAATTGAGCGCGTAGTAGCGCAGGCCCAGCATGGGGCCGTTCTTGATGTCTTTCGGGTTGGACTTTTTGAAAGATTCATAGGTGCCGGGCGGGAGTTGATCCACCCAATCGTTTTCACCCGACTGGAACAGTTTGACGTCCGCATTGCCGTCCTCGACCGCCAGATAAGTGACTTTGGTGACGACGACGGCTGCTGCATCCCAATACCTCGGATTTTTTCCGACCACCACTTTGTTGTTGACATGCCAATCCGTCAGCAGATAGGCGCCATTGCCTACCAGGTTGCCCGGCTTGGTCCAGTCCTTGCCGAATTTTTCGATTACTTTTTTACTGACCGGAGCAAACTGGGGCGCTGTCAACACTTCAGGCAGGAAGTGGACTGGGCCAGCAGTCCTGACCTCCAGCGTGTACCTGTCCAAGGCTCGGACACCCAACTCCGACGGAGGCGTCTTGCCTTCGTTGACCTTCAATCCGTTGGCCAGGAACGAGGCATAGGTGGTAGCGTTATGCGAGGCGGTTTTAGGATCCAGAAAGCGGCGCCAGGCGTAGACGAAATCGTCCGAGGTCACTGGATCGCCATTGGAGAAAGTGGCGCTTCTGCGCAGCCTGAAGACCCATGTGACGGGGTCTGTCTGCTGCCAGGTCTGCGCCACACCCGGTACCGTTTCACCAGCTGTGTTGGTGGCAGTCAGGCCCTCAAACAAGTCGCTGGCAATCTGGTACGCGCCCACTGATTCGACCAGCGCGGGGTCGAGAGTCTCGGGCTCGGAGCCATTATTTCTGATGATTTCCTGCTTGGGGTGGAGCTGCACGCCGGCGGGAACTGCCGCTGCTGTGGATAGCGTTGCACAGCCCAAAAGAACCACTCCCGCAATCCACGTTGGACGGCAAGGACTTTTCCTTGACAGAAACAGCGCTACTGATAACCGGGGGATGGGATATGGAAGGAATCGCATCGCCTCACTTTACTTTAAACCCGCATTGCCTTTCCCGCCGGCCTGCGCAGAGAAGCAAAATTGGCCAATCTTTGCGTTCAAAAAACCGTCTCGTCGCCTAAACTGTCGTCATGGCCAAACGCTCCTATCCCCTGTCCAAGGTCTATGGCCTGCTTGAGCCGGGACCGGTGGTGCTGCTGACCACGACGTACAAAGGTCGTGCCAACGTGATGACGATGTCGTGGCACACCATGATGGAGTTCGAGCCGCCGCTGGTGGGCTGCGTCGTCAGCGGTCGCGACTTCAGTTTCGACGCCTTGAAGGCGACACGGCAATGCGTGCTCAACATCCCGACTGTGGAACTGAAAACGGCGGTGGTCGGTTGCGGCAATAGCTCCGGTCGGCGAGTGGACAAATTCAAGGCTTTCGGCCTGACGCCGGTGCCGCCTGCCGTGGTCGACGCGCCGCTGATCGCCGAGTGCTACGCCAACCTGGAATGCCGGGTGGTCGATACGCGGCTGCTGAACCGCTACAACTTCTTTGTGCTGGAGGTACTCAAGGCCTGGGTCGACCCGGCCTGCAAGGATCCGCGCACGCTCCATCACCGGGGGCGCGGCGCTTTCATGCTGGCTGGCGAGACGATCAAGCTGTCGTCGAAGATGATGTAGCCGCCTGCCGCTTGCAAGTGCGCCGGAATGAGAGTAGCGTGAGCCCCGGGATGTGCTGACCCTGGATGCGAACCGCAAACCGGCCGGCCTACCCGTTCTTCAGTAGGAGATTCGCTATGTTGACCCTGCATTTACCGAGAAGATTCGAGCAAATCAGCAAGAATTTGAAGGACACCGATCCTGACGCGTGGATCGTTCTGGCCGTCGCCGGCGGCTTGCTGGTGCTGATTCTTGCGGTGACCTTTTTGCGCTGATCCGATTCGATCGAGCCCGTAGGGACTCGTAGTTGCACGGGATCAGCTCCCCGGAGTTCCCTTGCGCAGCCGATAGCCAAATTGCCGTGCCGTCAGGCCCAACGCCTGCGCTGCGCGCGACTGATTGCCGTGGTGCAGGGTCAGGCTGCGTTGCAGTTCTTCCAGCGTATGCGAGCGCGCCGACAGGTAGTCCCGCACCAACGGGGCCGGGCTGAGGGAAGCAACCGGCGCGTCGGCTGAGCTGGCGCTTTCTCTGGGCAAAAAGCGCTCCAGCTCGGTGGCAGACACCATCGGGCTGTCGGCCAGCAGCACCAGGCGCTCGATCACGTTGCCCAGTTCGCGGATGTTGCCAGGCCAAGGGTGGTTTTCCAGCCGCTCCAGCGCGGCCGGTGACAGATAGACGTTGCGCTGGTTGGCCTGATTGGCGCGGTTGACAAAATGAATCGCCAGGGTGTGGATGTCTTCGCGCCGCTCACGCAAGCTGGGCAGCCGGATCGGGATGACGTTGAGGCGGTAAAACAGGTCGCGCCGGAAGCTGCCGTTGGCGACTGCGGTTTCAAGATCTCGGTGCGTCGCCGCGACCAGGCGCACATCGACCTTGATTTCGCGCTTGCCACCGAGCCGCACGATGGTGCCTTCCTGCAGCGTGCGCAGCAGCTTGGTCTGCATCGCCAGCGGCATGTCGCCGATTTCGTCCAGGAAGATGGTGCCGTGGTCGGCCTGCTCGAACCAGCCGACGCGGGCGCTGGCCGCGCCGGTGAAGGCGCCGCGCTCGTAGCCAAACAGCTCGGACTCGAACAGGGTGTCCGGAATCGCGGCGCAATTGACCTTGATAAAAGGCGCATCGCGCCGCTGACTCGACAAATGCAGGGCGCGCGCAAAAAGTTCCTTGCCAGTGCCGGATTCACCCAGCAGCAGCACGCTGGCCTGCGCCTGCGATACGCGCTCGAGCTCGCTCAGGGCCTGCAACAGGGCCGATGAGCTGCCGATGATGCCGTAGCGCACGGCGGCGGCTTCCAGTGCGTGGGTCAGCAGGGCGTTGCGGGTTTCCAGGGCGCGGGTTTTTTCCTGCACCAGGGCTTGCAGCTGCAGGATCTGGCCGGCCAGCGTGGCCAGAATCTTGAGCAACGCCATGTCGTCATTCAGGTGGCGGCGGCGTCGACGGATGCGGTGGCAGGCCAGCACGCCGACGGTCTGGTGGTTCACTTCGATCGGCAGCGCCATGAAGGCCACGGTTTCTTGCGGCAACTGGTCGCGTGTCACGGCCCGGGCCAGAAACTGGGGCTCGGCGTCGATGTCCTGCACCAGCATGGGTTGGCCGGTGGCCAGCACGCGCCCGGTGATGCCTTCTCCCTGGGCATAGACGCCGCGCGCCATCTCGGCGTGGGTCAAGCCGTAGGCAAAGCAGATGCGCGCCGGGGCGGTCTCGCCGTCCTTTGCAGGGTGGTCTGCCTGGGCAAGCACAATGCGGCCGCGGTTCAAGCCCAGCAGCTCGGACATCAGATGCAGCATCTCGCGCATCACCACGCCGGGTGCCAGACTCTTGCCGATCAGGCACATGACTTCGCGCATCAGCAGCAACTCCTGCGCGCGCCATTGCGGGTCGAGCAGGGGGTCAGTGCCGTAGGCGGCGGGGTGAGACGACGGTGTCGGTGTCGGTGTGGGGACCATGCCCCACAGCAAGCAAGAAGCTGGCCCACTTTGGCAGCGGCTGCGATTCAACCTGTTTCGTTGTCATTTCTCAAAGTCTGCCGCCAGGCGAGTTCTATCCTCCGGCACGCAATCGGCTCACTGTCTTGCATCGGTCGATGGGCGCCGCGGCTATGCTTTTCAGGTGTTTTGGGAAAGAGGTGTTGCATGAAATTTCTCAACAATCCAAATCTGGCACTGGGGGGGCTGCTGTTGGCCGGCTTATTCGCCGCAGCCGGGGCGATGGCGGAAAAGCCGGATTGGGCGGACGCCGGCAAGCACGGCAAGTCAAAACAGCTCGAAAAGCAGGCGCATCCGGCAGACTCGCCGCAGGGCAAGCCGGATCGGATCGGCGGGCATTTTGGCGACGCGCAACGCACGGTGGTGCGCAACTACTACAGCGAGCAGTACCGCCTTGGCCGCTGCCCGCCGGGACTGGCCAAGAAGAAAAACGGCTGCATGCCGCCGGGACAGGCCCGCAAGTGGAGCGTCGGCCGGCCATTACCGCGCGATGTCGTGTATTACAGTTTGCCGCCAGCCATCGTGGTGCAACTGGGCGTGCCACCGGCCGGACACCGCTACGTGCGCGTGGCCTCCGATATTTTGCTCATTGCCATAGGCACCGGGATGGTGATCGACGCGATACAGGACCTGGATCGCCCGTAGCCAGGTCACCATTCAACTCAGGCGTGGGTGATCCAGCTCGCGTGGTCAGCGTGCTCCAGATGCGGCAGCGTGTTGAAGGTCACCAGGGCGTGGCGCTTCGGGCTGAAGGCGAACTCGGTGATGGCGCTGTTGCGGATGCGCATATTGAGCTCGATCGTGGTTTCCGGCGTGGTGCCCAGCACATGACCGATGGCGGTGGCAATCGGTCCGCCGCTGGAGACGACCAGCACATTGCCGTCGAAGTTTCTGCGGATGTGGTCCAGTGCGCTGGTCACCCCGAACCGGAACTCGCGGTAGCTGGGCATGCCTTTGGGGCTGACCACGCCGTTCATCCACTGTGTCAGGCCGTCGCGCAGCAGCCGAAAGTGATGCCGGTACAACTCGGGCGTGTCGGGCTTTTCGAGTTGGTGCGGGTGAATGGTGGCAATCACGGCCGCGCTGTCAAATTCGTTTAGCCCCGGCCAGGCCAGTGCCTCCAGATCAAACCCGGCGCCCTCACGAATCGCGGCATAGGTTTGCAGGTGGCGGCGCAGCGTGCCGGTCAGCACGGCGTCGAAGCTCAGGCCTTTCTGGCGGAAATATTCGCCCAGCCGCAGGCTTTGCTGCAGCCCCAGCGGGCTCAACTGGTCGTAATCCTGGGCGCCAAACGAAGCCTGGCCGTGGCGTACAAGGTAGAGGGTTCCCATGCCGCAAATCTATAGCAAACAGCATGATGGACCTTGTCGCACAAGCGACGCAAGCTATAAATATGATAGCGACCTCAAGCTGTGCCGGGATTCACGCCGAAGCAAGGCATGCCCGGCGCAAACCCCGGTGCCTTGACAAGTCCGGGCTTTTCCAATAAATTACTAACCAATTGGTCATTAACGCAATTTTGGCCAGCTGGTACCACCCATCACAGCGATTACACATGTCCATCAAGATCATTCAAACCACGGCGATGTTTTTCGCCGCATCCCTCTTGCTTGCGGCCTGCACCAGGCCGGTTGCCACCGAGGAGCCGGTGCGCGCCGTGAAGGTCGTCACGGTCGGGCTGGATGGCCTGCACTCCGGGGCCGAGTTTGCCGGCGAGGTGCGGGCTCGGGTCGAATCGCGGCTCGGATTTCGCGTGGCGGGCAAGATCGTGCGGCGTCAGGTCGAGCTCGGACAACGGGTCAAGGCCGGTGATGTGCTGGCCCAGCTTGACCCCCGGGACTACAAGCTGGCGCTGGAAGCGGCACGCGCGCAGGTTGCCGCGGCGGCTACCAATCGTGATCTGGCGGCGGCGGATTTCAAGCGCTTCAAGGAGTTGCGCGACCAGAATTACATCAGCAGCGCGGAGCTGGAGCGGCGCGAGAGCGGGCTGAAGGCGGCCCAGGCGCAACTCGAACAAGCCCAGGCGCAGTCGTCGGGGCAGGGCAATCAGGCGGCCTACACCACGCTGGTGGCCGACGTGTCCGGGGTGGTGACTGCGGTCGAGGCCGAAGTCGGTCAGGTGGTGGCAGCGGGTACACCGGTGGTGCGTATCGCGCAGGACGGCGCCCGCGACGTGGTGTTTGCGGTGCCGGAGGACAAGGTCGCGCTGATCGGGATCGGCTCCGCGGTCGAGGTGCGGGAGTGGTCGAGCAAGGCGACGCATCAGGGCCTGGTGCGCGAAGTGGCCGCCAGTGCCGATGCGGTGACGCGCACCTTTGGGCTGAAGGTGGCGCTGGATGCAAAGGATGCTTTGGCGTTGGGCACCACGGTCTCGGTGCTGCCCAAGGCGCTGGATCGCAGCGCTGCGCAAGCCATCAAGCTGCCGACCAGCGCTTTGCGCCAGGACGGCCCATCGACGGCGGTCTGGCTGCTGGACTCAGGCAGCATGACGGTGAAGCTGCAGCCGGTGCAAATTGCCGCAACCGATGGCAATGAAGTCGTGATCGCCAGCGGTCTGCAAGCCGGCATGCAGGTCGTGGTGGCCGGTGTGCATGTGCTGTCGCCTGGTCAAAAGATCACCATTTACAAGGAGAAAATTCCTGTAGCGCCCGTCATCAGTGCGCAAGCAGCTACAAATGTGATAGCAAGTACAGTGCCAGCCGCTGTCGCGAAGTGAGGCGGCCATGAACCAGCAAGAACCCAAAGAGGGCTTTAACCTCTCCAAGTGGGCACTCGATCATTCGGCGTTCACCCGTTATTTGATGATTGTGCTGATGGTGCTGGGCCTGGCGGCCTACTTCCAGCTCGGGCAGGACGAAGACCCGCCGTTCACCTTTCGCGCCATGGTGGTGCGCACTTACTGGCCGGGCGCCACGGCCCAGCAGATGGCCGAGCAGGTCACCGACAAGCTGGAGCGCACGCTGCAGGAGGCGCCTTACGCCGACAAGATTCGCAGCTACTCCAAGCCCGGCGAGTCGCAGATCATCTTCCAGATCAAGGACTCAAGCAGGGGCAGCGAGGTCGCCAACGTCTGGTACAGCGTGCGCAAGAAGATCGGTGACATGCGTGGCACGCTGCCCGGTGGCGTGCTAGGCCCCTTCTTCAACGACGAATTTGGCGATGTGTATGGCGTGATCTACGCGCTGGAGTCGGATGGCTTCAGCTACGCCGAGGTCAAGACCTTTGCCGACGACGTGCGGCAACAGCTGTTGCGCGTGCCCGATGTGGCCAAGGTCGAGCTGTTCGGCGCGCAGGACGAAAAGCTGTTCGTCGAAATCTCCCAGAAGCGGCTGGCTCAGCTCGGGCTCGACATGAATCAGGTGCTGGCACAGCTGGGCCAGCAGAACGCGGTGGAGTCGGCCGGCGCGGTGCAGACCCCGCTGGATGTGGTGCAGGTGCGGGTCGGCGGGCAATTCAACGCGCTTGAAGACCTGAAGGCGATGCCGATTCGCGGCTCGGGTTATGGCGCCGGCACCAGTGCCGGGGGCAACCAGCTGCGACTCGGCGATATCGCTGATATCCGGCGCGGCTACGTGGATCCGCCGAGCGTCGAGGTGCGGCATCAGGGCCAGGAAGTGATCGCGCTGGGCGTCTCCATGGCCAAGGGCGGCGACATCATCGCCCTGGGCAAGGCGCTGACCAGCGCCACCGCCGGCATCGAGAAAAGCCTGCCCGCCGGCGTGCGCCTGGTGCAGTTGCAGGACCAACCCAAAGCGGTGGCGAAGTCGGTGAACGAGTTCGTCAGCGTCCTCGTCGAGGCGGTGGTGATCGTGCTGGCGGTGAGCTTCATCGCGCTCGGTTTTCACCGGCGGCCGGGCCGTCATCCCTTGTGGAAGCGCTGGTACGTCGACATGCGTCCGGGCCTGGTGGTCGGCATCACGATTCCGCTGGTGCTGGCGCTGACCTTTCTGGCCATGAGCTACTGGGGCATCGGCCTGCACAAGATCTCGCTGGGCTCACTCATCATCGCGCTCGGCCTGCTGGTCGATGACGCCATCATTGCGGTGGAGATGATGGTGCGCAAGATGGAAGAAGGCTACGACAAGGTGCGCGCCGCCACCTTCGCCTATGAGGTCACCGCCATGCCGATGCTGACCGGCACGCTGATCACGGCGGCGGGCTTTCTGCCGATCGGCATCGCCCGCTCGATGACCGGCGAATACACCTTTGCCATTTTTGCCGTCACGGTGATCGCGCTGGTGCTGAGCTGGTTTGTGTCGGTCTATTTCGTGCCTTACCTTGGCGTCCTGTTGCTCAAGGTCAAGCCGCATACCCCGCTGGTGGCCGGGCAGGTGCAGGGTGAGGACAGCGTGGCGCACGAGATGTTCGATTCGCCGTTCTACAACCTGTTTCGCCGTGCCGTGAACTGGTGCGTGCAGCACCGCTGGCTGACCATTGGCGCCACGCTGCTGACTTTTGCGCTGGGCATTGTCGGCATGGGCCAGGTGCAGCAGCAGTTCTTCCCGGATTCGAGCCGGCCGGAAATTCTGGTCGACATCTGGTTCCCGGAGGGCACTTCCTTTGCCGCCAACCAGGCGACCGCCCGACGCATGGAAGCACGTTTCATGCAGGAGCAGGGCGTCAATACCGTCAGCACCTGGATCGGCTCCGGCGTGCCGCGCTTTTATTTGCCGCTGGACCAGGTGTTTCCCCAGAGCAACGTGTCGCAGTTCATCATCGTGTCCAGGGATCTGAAGGTGCGCGAGTCGCTTCGGGTCAAGCTGCCGGCCATGCTGGCGCTGGAGTTCCCCGAGGTGCGTGGGCGCGTCAAGCTGTTGCCCAATGGGCCGCCGGTGCCGTACCCGGTGCAGTTCCGCGTGATCGGGGCCGATCCGCTGATGCTGCGCGAGCGGGCCGACGAGGTCAAGGCCGCCATGCGCGCCAGCCCGAATACCCGCGGCGTGAACGACAACTGGAACGAGTCGGTCAAGGTGCTGCGCCTCGACGTGGACCAATCCAAGGCGCGCGCGCTGGGCGTGACCAGCCAGTCGATCGCGCAGGCCACGCGCACGCTGCTGACGGGCTCGACCGTGGGCCAGTTCCGCGAAGGCGACAAGCTGATCGACATCGTACTGCGCCAGCCGCTGGCCGAGCGCAATGCCATCAGCGACATCGGCAACGCCTACCTGCCGACCGCGTCGGGGCGCTCGATCCCGCTGACGCAAATCGCCAAGCCGGTTTTCAGCTGGGAGCCCGGCGTGATGTGGCGCGAGAACCGCGACTACGCCATCACGGTGCAGAGCGACATCGTCGAAGGTTTGCAGGGCGCCACCGTGACCAACGAGTTGCTGCCAGCCTTGAAGCTGCTGGAGGCCAAGTGGCTGGCAGCGGGGCCGGCGGGTTACCGCATCGAAGTGGCGGGCGCGGTGGAAGAAAGCTCCAAAGGTTCGGCCTCGATTGCCGCCGGCGTGCCGATCATGCTGTTCATCACTTTTACCTTGCTGATGCTGCAATTGCACAGCTTCAGCCGGGCCCTGCTGGTGTTCCTGACCGGCCCGATGGGGATTGCCGGCGTGGCCGGCGCCTTGCTGCTGCTCAATCGCCCCTTTGGTTTTGTCGCCCTGCTGGGCGTGATTGCCCTGATGGGCATGATCCAGCGCAACTCGGTGATCCTGATCGACCAGATTGAGCAGGACCGCGCCCGCGGCATCCCGGCCTGGGATGCGATTGTGGAGTCCACGGTGCGGCGGGCGCGCCCGATCGTCTTGACGGCTGCCGCTGCGGTGCTGGCGATGATTCCGCTGTCGCGCTCGGTTTTTTGGGGGCCGATGGCGGTCGCCATCATGGGCGGATTGATCGTGGCGACGGTTCTGACCCTGCTGGCGCTGCCGGCCATGTACGCGGCGTGGTTCCGGGTCAAACGGGAGGCCGGCGCGGCAGGTTAAAATTCCCGGTTGACCGATTTCACGGGGGTGGTCTTTTCGGCCGCCCCCTTTGTTTTTGCGCGGGTGGCGAAATTGGTAGACGCACCAGGTTTAGGTCCTGACGTCCGCAAGGATGTGCGGGTTCGAGTCCCGCCCCGCGCACCATTTGTGATAATTTGCGGGACAGTCCGCAGTCGCCAGGCGACAAGCTCTGTCTGAACTGTTTATATTGGAGATTGATTATGGTAGTTACCGTTGAAACCCTGCAAAAGCTGGAACGAAAAATGACGCTGACCCTGCCGGTCGGTGTGGTTCAGTCCGAAGTTCAATCACGCCTGAAAAAACTTGCCCGCACCGTGAAGATGGACGGATTCCGTCCGGGTAAGGTGCCGATGAACGTGGTTTCCCAGCGCTACGGTTACTCGGTGCACTATGAAGTCATGAACGACAAGGTCGGTGAGGCCTTTGCCAATGCCGCCAATGACGCCAAGCTGCGCGTCGCAGGCCAGCCCCGCATTACCGAGTCGGAAGTGTCTCCTGAAGGCGAAATGGCCTTCGACGCGGTGTTTGAGGTTTACCCGGAAGTCAAGATTGCCGATCTGGCAAGCGCCGAAGTCGTCAGGATGTCGGCTGAAGTCACTGACGCCGCGATCGACAAGACGCTGGACATCTTGCGCAAGCAGCGCCGCACCTTTGCCCAGCGTGCGCAGGACGCCGCCGCGCAAGAAGGTGACCGCGTCACCGTGGATTTTGAAGGCAAGATTGACGGTGAAGCATTTTCCGGCGGCAAGGCCGAGGATTTTCAGTTCATCGTCGGCGATGGCCAGATGCTCAAGGAATTCGAAGAAGCCACGCGCGGCATGAAGTCTGGCGAAAGCAAGACCTTCCAGCTGGCGTTCCCGGCTGACTACCACGGCAAGGACGTAGCCGGCAAGACGGCTGATTTCATGGTCACCGTCAAGAAGATCGAGGCGGCTCATCTGCCCGAAGTCAACGCGGCTCTGGCCAAGTCGCTGGGCATCGAGGATGCGACGGTGGAGGGATTGCGCGCTGATATCCGCAAGAATCTGGAGCGTGAAGTCAAGTTCCGCCTGCTGGCCCGCAACAAACAGGCGGTCATGGATGCCCTGGTGAGCAAGGCTGAACTGGAGTTGCCCAACGCCAGTGTGCAGGCCGAAATCAACCGGCTGATGGAGGGCGCTCGCGCCGATCTCAAGCAGCGCGGCATCAAGGATGCCGACAAGGCGCCGATGCCCGAAGATATCTTCCGCCCGCAGGCTGAACGCCGGGTCCGGCTTGGGCTGGTGGTGGCAGAGCTGGTTCGCGCCAACGATCTGCAGGCAAAAAGCGAGCAGATCAAGGCGCATATCGAAGAATTGGCGTCCAGTTACGAGAAGCCTGCCGAAGTGCTGCGCTGGTATTACGGCGACAACAACCGTCTGGCCGAGGTCGAAGCCGTCGTGATTGAAAACAATGTGACAGAATTCGTCATGGCTCGGGCCAGGATCAGTGAGAAGAGCCTGTCGTTTGACGAATTGATGGCGCAGAATTAAATTTGAATTTTGTGGAATCGTCCGCAGCTACGCGTAGCGGGCCAGCCCGCTCCCGAACTGACTAGGAACAAACATGAACGAGCGATTTGGTGCAATGGAAACGCAAGGCCTGGGCATGATCCCCATGGTGATCGAGCAATCGGGGCGCGGCGAGCGGTCTTACGACATCTATTCGCGCCTGTTGAAAGAGCGCGTGATTTTTCTGGTCGGTCCGGTCAATGACCATGTGGCCAATCTGGTGGTGGCGCAGTTGCTGTTCCTGGAGAGCGATAACCCCGACAAGGACATTTCTTTTTACATCAACTCGCCGGGTGGTTCGGTCAGCGCCGGCATGGCGATTTTTGACACCATGAACTTTGTCAAGCCTGACGTATCTACGCTGTGTACCGGCATGGCAGCCAGTATGGGTGCATTTTTGCTGGCGGCCGGGGCGAAAGGCAAGCGTTTTTCGCTGCCCAACTCGAAAGTCATGATTCATCAGCCATCCGGTGGCAGTCAGGGTCAGGCGACCGAAATCGAGATCCAGGCGCGTGAAATCCTGAAGACCCGCGAGCAGCTCAACAAGATCCTGGCCGAACGCACCGGTCAGCCTCTGGCCCGCATCGAGCGTGATACCGAGCGCGACTATTACATGTCGGCCGAAGAGTGCAAGGAATATGGCCTGATAGACCAGGTGATTTCGAAAAGGGCGTAGTTCACATGGCTGAAAAAAAAGGTTCCTCCGGCGAAAAAACGCTTTACTGCTCCTTTTGCGGCAAGAGCCAGCACGAAGTCAAGAAGCTGATCGCCGGTCCCTCGGTGTTTGTCTGCGACGAGTGCATTGATCTTTGCAACGAGATCATTCGCGACGAATTGCCCGCCAGCACCGAGCGCGGGACCGGCACTGAACTGCCGACGCCGTCAGAAATCAAGGCCAATCTGGATAATTACGTGATTGGCCAGGAACCGGCCAAACGAACCCTGGCGGTCGCGGTCTACAACCACTACAAGCGTTTGCGGCATCAGGAAAAAGCCAAGAAAGACGATGTCGAACTTGCCAAGAGCAACATTCTGCTGATCGGCCCGACCGGTTCCGGTAAAACGCTGCTGGCTCAAACGCTGGCCCGAATGCTGGACGTGCCTTTTGTGATGGCGGACGCGACCACGCTGACCGAAGCCGGTTACGTCGGTGAAGACGTCGAGAACATCGTGCTCAAGCTGCTGCAAAGCTGCAACTACGAAGTCGAACGCGCCCAGCGCGGAATTGTCTACATCGACGAAATCGACAAGATTTCGCGCAAATCGGACAACCCTTCGATCACCCGGGACGTCTCGGGCGAGGGCGTCCAGCAGGCGTTGCTCAAGCTGATTGAAGGCACCATGGCCAGCGTGCCGCCGCAAGGCGGGCGCAAGCACCCGAATCAGGATTTTGTTCAGGTCGACACCACCAACATCCTGTTCATTTGCGGCGGCGCCTTTTCCGGTCTTGAAAAGGTAATCGACAACCGTACGCAATCGTCCGGCATGGGTTTTGGGGCCACGGTCAAAAGCAAGGAGCAACGCAGCCTGACCGAAGTTTTCAAGGAAGTCGAGCCGGAAGATCTGATCAAGTTCGGGCTGATTCCCGAGCTGGTGGGCCGCATGCCGGTGGTCGCCACGCTGGCTGAGCTCAGTGAAGATGCGCTGGTCCAGATCCTGACCGAGCCCAAGAACGCGCTGGTCAAGCAATACAGCAAGCTGCTGGCGATGGAAGGCGTTGACCTCGAAATTCGCCCTTCGGCCCTGAAGGCGATTGCCAAGAAGGCGCTGGCACGCAAAACCGGTGCGCGCGGCCTGCGCTCGATTCTGGAACTGGCGTTGATCGACACCATGTTCGAGTTGCCCAACGTTTCCAACGTTGACAAAGTGGTCGTGGACGAGTCCACAATCGAAGAAAACAAGCCCCCACTGCTGCTCTATCGAGAGACCGCAAAGAAGGCCTGATTTGGCAGCTTTTGCGGCGCTGACTCAATTTCGAATTGCTCCTCGCGGACAGGGAATTTAGTTTGTGCCGGAAACTTGCATTTTTGATCGACACCTACATTTAATGGGTAACTGAAAGGACTCCTCATGTCTGGTAATGCCCTGCTGCCTGCTATCCCGATTGAATTGCCACTGTTGCCTTTGCGCGACGTGGTGGTCTTCCCGCATATGGTCATCCCGCTGTTCGTCGGCCGGCCCAAGAGCATCAAGGCGCTGGAGGCCGCAATGGAGGCCGAGCGCCGCATCATGCTGGTGGCACAAAAGGCGGCCGCCAAGGATGACCCCCTGGTCACCGACATGTTCGATGTCGGCTGCATCTCGACCATCCTGCAAATGCTGAAGTTGCCCGACGGTACCGTCAAGGTATTGGTGGAAGGTCAGCAGCGCGCGCTGGTGAACCGGATTGAAGAGGGTGAGGCGCACTTTTCCGCCAATGTCACGCCGATCGAGATTGCCGCCGAGCCTGAGCCCAAGGCGCGAGCCAAAGCGAGTGAAATCGAGGCCTTGCGCCGCGCCGTGATGCAGCAGTTTGACCAGTACGTCAAGCTCAACAAGAAGATCCCGCCCGAAATCCTGACTTCGATTTCAAGCATCGATGACGCCGGACGTCTGGCCGACACCATCGCAGCGCATTTGCCGCTCAAACTCGACAGCAAGCAGGCAGTTCTGGGTCTGGCCGGCGTCAAGGACCGTCTTGAAAATCTGTTTGAACAGATAGAGCGCGAAGTTGACATTCTGAATGTTGACAAGAAAATCCGTGGTCGCGTCAAGCGGCAGATGGAAAAAAACCAGCGCGATTTCTACCTCAATGAACAGGTCAAGGCGATCCAGAAAGAGCTCGGTGAGGGTGAGGACGGCGCCGACATCGACGAGATCGAGAAAAAGATCAAGGCCGCCAAGATGCCCAAAGAGGCGCTGAAGAAAGCCGAGGGCGAGCTCAAGAAACTCAAGCTGATGTCACCCATGTCGGCTGAGGCCACGGTGGTGCGCAACTACATCGATGTGCTGACAGGCCTGCCCTGGACCGGCAAGACCAAGATCAAGCACGATCTGGGCAACGCCGAAAAGGTTCTCAACGAAGACCATTACGGCCTTGACAAGGTGAAGGACCGGATTCTTGAGTATCTGGCGGTGCAGCAGCGGGTCGAAAAAGTCAAAGCGCCGATTCTGTGCCTGGTCGGGCCACCGGGCGTCGGCAAGACCTCGCTGGGGCAGTCGATTGCCAAGGCCACCGGGCGCAAATATGTGCGTGTGGCGCTGGGCGGCATGCGCGACGAGGCGGAAATCCGCGGCCACCGGCGCACCTACATTGGCGCCATGCCGGGCAAAGTGCTGCAAAGTCTGGCCAAGGTGGGCACGCGCAATCCGCTGTTCCTGCTCGATGAAATCGACAAGCTGGGCACCGACTTTCGGGGCGACCCGTCGAGCGCCCTGCTGGAGGTGCTCGATCCGGAGCAGAACCACAAGTTCGGCGACCACTATGTCGAGGTTGATTTCGACTTGAGCGACGTCATGTTCGTCGCCACCTCGAACTCGATGAACATTCCGCCGGCCTTGCTCGATCGCATGGAAGTGATCCGTCTGTCGGGCTACACCGAAGACGAAAAAACCAATATCGCGCTCAAGTACCTGTTGCCCAAACAGCTCAAGAACAACGGTGTCAAAGACGAGGAATTGCTGGTTGGCGAAGATGCCGTGCGCGACATTGTTCGCTACTACACGCGGGAGGCTGGTGTGCGTTCGCTGGAACGCGAGCTGTCCAAAATTTGCCGCAAGGTCGTGAAGGGTCTGCAACTCAAGAAGATGACGCCCCAGGTCAAGGTCGGCGCCGACAATCTGAACGACTTTCTCGGTGTTCGCAAGTACGACTATGGTCGCGCCGAGAAGAAGAATCAGGTCGGCCAGGTGGTCGGCCTGGCCTGGACTGAAGTGGGGGGCGATCTGCTCACCATCGAGGCTGCCATGATGCCCGGCAAAGGTGTCATCACGCGCACCGGGTCCTTGGGTGACGTGATGAAGGAATCAGTCGAGGCCGCGCGCACCGTCGTGCGCAGCCGCTCGCATCGCCTGGGCATCAAGGATGAGTTCTTCGAGAAGAAGGATATTCACATTCACGTGCCTGACGGCGCCACGCCCAAGGACGGTCCGAGCGCGGGTGCCGCGATGACAACCGCTTTTGTCTCTGCCATGACCGGGATACCGGTGCGCGCCGGGGTCGCCATGACCGGCGAAATCACCCTGCGCGGCGAGGTGACGGCGATTGGTGGCCTGAAAGAAAAGTTGCTCGCGGCTTTGCGCGGTGGCATCAAGACCGTGCTGATCCCCGAGGACAATGCCAAAGACCTGCAGGACATTCCCGAGAACGTCAAGAACGGTCTTGAGATCGTGCCGGTGCGCTGGATCGACAAGGTGCTCGAAATCGCGCTGGAAAAAATGCCAAGCCCGCTGCCTGAAGAAGAGCTTGCCGTGGTCGCCGCCCCGGCACCGGTGGTGGCGCCAACAACCGCGCTGGCGGTGTCGGTCAAGCACTGATTGCGCGGCTTGCGAAAATTTCTGCTTGAGCTCACAGGACTTGAAGAAATCTGGCTATAATCGTTAACTCGAAACGCGGGAATAGCTCAGTTGGTAGAGCGCAACCTTGCCAAGGTTGAGGTCGAGAGTTCGAGTCTCTTTTCCCGCTCCATATTTCCAAAAAGGGAAGCCCAGGCTTCCCTTTTTTGTCAGAGCATTTGGCGCGATAGCAAATCGGTTATGCAACGGATTGCAAATCCGTCTAGCCCAGTTCGACTCTGGGTCGCGCCTCCAATGAACATCGGCCTGCGCCCGAGTGGTGAAATAGGTAGACACATCGGACTTAAAATCCGCCGCTTCGTGAATAACGGGCGTACCGGTTCGATTCCGGTCTCGGGCACCATTACACTCACATCTCATGGCACGCTATAACGCTCCCTTTGAAATTCATGTTCATGGTCAGGTGACCCTGCGCACGGAGGTTGTTTTCGAGCAGTTGCAGGACGCCCTCAAGCCGATCTGGAAATACGCCGGTGCGCGTTCGCTGGCCGATGCCGCGGGCAGCTCCTACGAAGATGAGCCGGGTATCAAGTTCGACCCGCAGGAGCACCTGTTGCAGATGTGCTGGACGGTCGCCGGCGACGACGATTTTCGTCAGGTGCTCGATGAAATGTGCATGAACCTCAACGAGCTGGCCCAAACCGGTGCCGCGATCGAGGTGACTTTCTATGACACCGAGTTCGACGACGAAGAAGAAGAATCAGAGGCCGAATCGCGCGATGATTTCATCGTGCTTTTTGTCGGGCCCGACCCCGCCGCCATCATGCAGGTCCAGCGCGACTTGCTGGTGCAAGACGTGGTGAACCTGATGGAGCGTCATTTTGATGGTGCCGAGCTAGGCGGCGTGGTGGCTGAAATCGACAAATTGTTCAGCCAGCGTTTTGACGACCTGGTGAATTCCTTGCAACTCGGTCGACCGCCGCGCGGCACCGGGGGCGGTCACGGCGGCCTCGGCCACAGTGGCGGACGCAAACCGCGGCATCTGCATTAGACTGCGAATATGGCAACTGCTGTTTCTCCCGCCCAGCCTGGTTTGTCGCCCGCGCCCGGGCGACCCGAGAAACTGCGCCTCGGCGATGTACTGGTGCAGCAGCGTCTGATCTCACAGACGCAACTGCAGCAAGCCCTTGAACTGCAGCGGCAAACCGGCAAGAAAGTCGGTCGCCTGCTGATCGAGACCGGCATCATCACCGAAGAGTTGCTGGCCAATGGCTTGGCGCGGCAGTTGCGCATACCTTACGTCAACCTCAAGACTTTCCCCTTTCGTGCCGACATCGTGAAGCTGTTGCCGGAGTCGGCGGCGCGGCGCTTTCGGGCGCTGGTGCTCGAAGACAAGGGCGACAACTTGCTGGTGGCTCTGGCCGATCCGCTCGACCTGTTTGCTTTCGATGAGCTGACGCGCCTGCTCAAGCGCACGATTACCGTTGCCGCCGTGCCGGAAACGCAATTGGCGCTGACTTTTGATCGGCTCTATCGGCGCACCGAGGAGATCACCGGCCTGGCGCGTGCGCTGGAAAAAGACCTGGGTGAAGCGGTCGATTTTGGCGAGCTCACGGCCTCGGTCGGTATCGAAGGCGCGCCGGTGGTGCGCCTGCTGCAGTCGCTGTTTGAAGACGCGATGCAGGTCGGCGCTTCCGATGTGCACATTGAGCCGCAAGAAAATGGCCTGCAGATCCGGGTCCGGGTCGATGGCGTGCTGCAAACCCAGACCATGGCCGACAAGCGCATTGGCGGCGCGCTGGCGCAGCGTCTGAAGCTGATGGCCGGGCTCGATATTTCTGAAAAACGCCTGCCACAGGATGGCCGCTTCAGCGTGCGCGTGAAAGACAACACCATCGACGTGCGGCTGTCCACCTTGCCGACGGCCTATGGCGAGTCGGCGGTGATGCGTCTGCTCAAGCAGGGTGTGGGCATGAAGCGGCTGGACGACATCGGCATGCCGGCCGACATGCTCAAGCGCTTTCGCGAGATATTGGGCCGCAGTTCCGGGCTGGTGCTGGTCACCGGGCCAACCGGTTCCGGCAAGACCACCACCCTGTATGCCGCGCTGTCCGAGCTCAACGCCGCCGAACTCAAGATCATCACCGTGGAGGATCCGGTGGAATACCGTCTGCCCGGTATTACCCAGGTGCAGATCAACGACAAGATCGATCTCACTTTTGCCCGCGTCCTGCGCTCGACCTTGCGGCAGGACCCGGACGTGATTCTGGTGGGCGAAATGCGTGACGCCGAAACCGCCGAAGTCGGCCTGCGCGCCGCTATCACCGGGCACCTGGTGCTATCAACCCTGCACACGCGCGACGCCATCAGCACACCGTTTCGCCTGCTTGACATGGGTGTGCCGCCGTTCATGGTGGCTACCTCGCTGCAGGCGGTCATTGCCCAGCGTCTGGTGCGCCTGAATTGCGCTGAATGCAATGAAGCGCATGAGCCGACACCGCAGGAACAGTCCTGGCTCAGCAGCATGATCAATGCCGAAGAGACCGTCGTGCCCAAGCGCGGCCGGGGCTGTTCTTCGTGCAACGGCACCGGGTATTCGGGTCGTCAAGGCGTCTACGAGTTGCTTGAAATGGACGCCGCCCTGACCCAGGCCGCCTCGCGCTCGGATCCGGCCACCTTCATCCGGCTGGCGCGCGAACGCATGATTGGCAAGACTCTGGCGCACCATGCCCTCGCGCTGGTGCGTCTGGGCAAGACCTCAATGGCCGAGGCTTTGCGCATCGGCTTCGACGTGGACGAGCAGGAGGGATAGTCCGCCATGGCAATCTATGCATGGCGTGGGCGCAACGCCCGTGGCGAGGCGGTGCAGGGCCAGCTCGAAGCCATGACCGAAGGCGGCGTGGCCGACCAGCTGATATCGATTGGCGTGGCGCCGGTGCACATCGCCATGGCGGCCGCTCCGGCCGAAGCCGGTCCCGACAACTGGTTCACCCGCTTCAATCGCAAGCCGCTGGTGGTCGAAGATATTTTGATCTTCTCGCGCCAGATGTACACCCTGAACAAGGCCGGGGTTCCGATATTGCGGGCCTTTGCCGGGCTGGAGGCCTCGGCCACCAAGCCCGCCATGGTCGAAATGCTCAAGGACATTCGCTCCAGCCTGGACCAGGGGCGCGAGCTGTCGGTTGCGATGGCGCGCCATATCGACGTGTTCGGCCCGTTTTATATTTCAATGATCAAGGTCGGCGAGATGACCGGCCGGCTGACCGAAGTTTTCTTGCGCCTGAACGAGCACATGGAGTTCGAGCGTGATGTGCGTGAGCGCATCAAGCAGGCCATGCGCTATCCGGTCTTTGTGTTGATCGCCATGGCGATTGCGATCGTCATCCTGAATATTTTTGTGATCCCGGTGTTCGCCAAGGTATTTGCCGGCTTTCATGCCGAGCTGCCGCTGATTACCCGCGGGCTGCTGGCTTTTTCCGCCTGGATGCTGGCATGGTGGCCGCTGCTGATTGCAGGGGCTTTTGGCGCGACGATGGCGGTGCGCGCCTATCTGCGAACCACCGCCGGTCGCTACCGCTGGGATGCGCGCAAGCTCAAGCTGCCGATCGTTGGCGATATTGTCTTGAAAGCTACGCTGGCGCGTTTTGCCCGCAGCTTTGCGCTCTCCAGCCAGAGCGGTGTGCCCCTGGTGCAAGCGCTGACCGTGGTGGCGCAGACTGTGGACAACGCGTTTATTGGCAGCCGCATCGAGCAGATGCGCGATGGCATCGAGCGCGGCGAGACCATCACGCGCTGCGCCGCCGCCACCGGCGTCTTCACGCCCGTGGTGCTGCAAATGATCGCGGTGGGCGAAGAAACCGGCGAGCTCGACAACCTGCTGTTCGAGATCGCCGCCATGTACGAGCGCGAGACCGACTACAACATCAAGGGCCTGTCGGCGGCGATTGAGCCGATTCTGCTGGCCGTGATCGCGGTGCTGGTGCTGCTGCTGGCGCTGGGCGTCTTCCTGCCCCTGTGGAACCTGGGCCAGGCGGCCATGGGCAAGGGCGGTGGCTAGCCGTGGCAACGGTCGGGCTCTACCCCTGGAAAAGGCCGTTCCTGAGCCTGCACATGATCGAGTGGTCGCTGGCGGCGGGGCTCATAGTCGCGCTGGCGCTGGTATTTGCCTACAAGGTGCGCGTGGTGCGCGGCCAAGCCGAACTGGCCACTGTCAGGTCAACCCTGGGCGCCTTGCGTACCGCGCTGGTGATCGATCACTTGCATACCAGCGTGAGCTCAAGCAACGCAGCGGTCGTATCGGCACAACGCAACCCATTTGAGCTGCTTCAGCGCCGCCCAATCAATTATGTGGGCGCAAAGAGCGCAACCGAAGCCGCCTCGGCGCCAGTGGGGAGCTGGGTGTTTGACCCGGCCTGCGTCTGCGTTGGCTATCTGCCGCGTTACGCCGAATGGTTCGACAGCCCCAGCGGCGACCTGATGGCCTGGTACCAGGTGACCGGCGCGCCCGGGCCGTTGCAGTTGACAGCCAAGGAAGCCTATGTCTGGCAGGGCCAGGCAATGAACTAGCTGGCGAGCTGAAGGGCGGGCAGCGGGACCGTGAGGGATACGGCGGTCCTGTAAAGTTTTCAATAAGGGCAGCATTTAGCTTAAAATGGCACCGTTATTGAGGCTTCTTGCGAGAAAAATTTGTAACAAAACGTTTGAATTGATTTTCGAACAAGGTTTTTAAATATTTGAAAGGTGAATAACATGAAACAAGTACAACGCGGTTTTACGCTGATTGAACTGGTGATGGTGATCGTGATCCTGGGCGTGCTGGCCGCAGTGGCGATTCCGAAGTTTGTGAATTTGAAGACTGAAGCGCAGGCATCGGCATTGATGGGCGTGGTGGGGGGTATCAATTCTGCTAGCGCCGTCAATTACGCTGCCCGTAGCGCTGCGTCAGGCAAAGGCACAGCTACCCAAGGATTGACGTGCCCTGCCGCAGCCACAGCCATTCTGCAAGGCGGCATCCCCTCTGGATACACAATTACTCCAGCTGCGGGTAACTTAGTGGCAGGCGACAACACTTGCACCGTGAACCAGACCGACGGCGGAGCCACGACTGCGACATCGATCATCGGTATTCTCTAAAAACTGCTTGTCAATGATGGGTAGTGAGGGTCCTAGCGACTTTTCGTAGCCTGTCAGACTCTGTCAGTGATTCGGACAAGCGAGGGTTTCATTTGAAACCCTCGCTTTTTTTTGCCGTCTAGGAGTCTGGGCGGCAGAAACTAGGGTTGTCACCAACAACGCCAAATGAGGTGGCGCGTTAATTGGTGATGAGCACCAGCTACGTTCCTTACCAGCCCGATCAGCAATACCTCCTTCCCTGTGCGTTGCAGGAATGGTTGCCGCCGGGTCACCTTGCCTATTTCATCAGCGACACCGTCGACAGTCTGAACCTGAGCGCCTTTCATGCGCGCTATGCGGGTGGTGGATCGCGCAACCAGCCCTTTCACCCAGCCATGATGGTCAAGATATTGATCTACGGTTATGCCACCGGGGTCTTCAGCTCACGCAAGATCGCCAGGAAGCTGCATGAAGACGTGGCCTTTCGCGTGCTGGGTGCGAATAACTTTGCGGCCCACCGCACGATCCGGGACTTTCGGGCATTGCACCTGAACGAGTTCACCGAACTGTTTGTCCAGGTCGTGCGCCTGGCGCGCGAGATGGGCTTGGTCAAGCTGGGCACCATTGCCGTGGACGGCACCAAGATTCAGAAGCCAACGCCAGCCGCCACAAGGCCATGAGTTATGGGCGCATGCAGGCCGCCGAAGCGGAGCTCAAGGCACAAATCACCGCGCTGGTGAAGAAAGCGGCCAGCACCGACGAGGCCGAGAAGAACGAACCCGACCTGGACATCCCCGCCGAGATTGAGCGCAGGCAAGCGCGCCTGGCTGCGATTGAGGCGGCCAAAGCCCGATTGGAAGAGCGTCAACGCCAAAGCGATGCCCAGCGCGGGCGCACACCCGACGACGAACGCAAGCCCCGGGACAAAGACGGCAAACCCAAAGACGGCAAACCCAAAGGCGCCAAGCCCTACCAGCGCGACTTCGGCGTTCCCGCGCCCAAAGCCCAGGACAGCTTTACCGACCCCGAAGCGCGCATCATGAAGCGTGCCGGTGGCGGGTTTGATTACAGCTATAACGCGCAGACCGCAGTGGACGAGGCGGCGCACATCATCGTCGCCGCCGAGGTGGTCAATACCAGCTCGGACGTACAACAACTGCCCATGGCGCTGAGCGCCGTCAAGGCAAACACGGGTTCATCGCCCGCGCAGGTGTTGGCCGATGCGGGCTACCGCAGTGAGGCGGTGATGGCCGAATTGGCAAAAACCCAACCGGATACGGAACTGGTCATCGCACTGGGGCGCGAGGGCAAAGTTCTGGCCAAACCCAGGGATGCGCAGCGCTACCCGCACACGGTGGCGATGGCCGCCAAGTTCGAAACCGAGCAAGGAAAGATTGACTACCGCAAACGCAAGTGGATTGCAGAGCCACCCAACGGCTGGATCAAGAACGTTCTGGGGTTTAGGCAGTTCAGCATGCGCGGGCTACACAAGGCACAAGCCGAGTTCAAGCTCGTCTGCATGGCGCTCAATCTGCGCAGAATGGGGGGCATGCAGGCCTGTTGAGGAAAAGAGCGCAAAGAAAACGCAAATCCGCCGAGTTGGGCCGGGTGCAACAGCCATCGCCTCACCACCGACACAGGTGCTGATGGACGCGCTCACCACCACCCAGACGACTTTGCCCCGCAAATCGTCAAAGTCTCCCTTGTTGAAAAACTTCTGTCGCCCAGACTCCTAGTGGGTGGTGCTAGAGCCTGGTCCGGTAAGGCTCCGGAACCTGGCTACGGAAATTGTCTTTTTGTCCCGGTGGCACAGCCTGCAGCCCGGCGCGAAAAGCCGCCAGTGCCCTGGTGTCGTCATGCACCTCAGGGTCGGCATAGATCTTTCCTAAACGAAGGTAAGCATCAGGCGCTTGCTCCGGCCAGGTTTGGTTGCGCAAGCTCAAAGACCGAATGGCCAGCGGCCAGTTGTGCGTCTTCAGCCCGAGTTCGTATCCGGTTTGTACCAGGGTGTAGTCATACTGACCCTGATCGAAATAGCCGTTCAGCATCTGCGTGGCCTGCGCCTCGTGGCCAGTGCGGCTGAGCAAAATGACTTCAAGCGCCGGCAGTCCCGGCGCGTCAGCCTGCAACTGTCTTGCCTGCTTGAGGGCCAGCATCGCCCGTTCATTCTGGCCCAACTGGGTATAGCCGCGTGCCAGGTTGGACCAGATGACCGCGACATGCGGGCGCGACGCGGCCACCGATTCCCAAATCCAGACCGCATTCGCCCAATCGCCACTGGCAGCCAGATTGTCGGCCACGCGAGGCGTGATTTTTCGGTAGTGGGGGTTGATGGCGATGCCTTCACGAGCGTTTTGCAGCGACTGTGTCTTTTGCTTTGCAGATAGGGCGGCATCTGAAATCTTCGACTGGGCGGAATGGAAAGCCAGTTTGACGGCACTGACGAGCTTGCGTTCGGCCTCTGCCGCCTGTTGCGTGATGTACGCCGCCAACAGGATGCAGCCCACCAGTGAAGCCAGCGTTGCACGGGAAAAGCCCGGCCGCCAGCGCAGTGCTGTCGCAAAGAAGGCTTCCCGAATGCCAAGACGTGCATCCGAGGCTGCCAGGACCGCCAGACCCAGCGCGAACAGTGCGCCGGTGCTGGCCAGACGCCAGGGGAAACCGGCGTTGCTGACAATCAGCAGCGCCAGCAGACTCGCCAGCGTGAGGGTGCGCAAGGGCGCTTCACGCAAATCTTCGCCTTGCAGCCACCAGGTTTTGCCAGCCGTAATCAACAGGTAGGCAAGTAACACGGCGATGAATAATCCGCCCACCACGACGCCATATTCGCTGAGCAGTTGCAGAAATTCGTTGTGCGCGTAGTAGTCGGTCTCCATCGTGGTGCCGGGATTTTGATAGAGCGGAATCTGCACCTCCCAGGCACCAGCCCCGACGCCGGTCAAGGGATTGGCCATCGTCATGCGGGCGGTGGCTTTCCACATCAGGGCGCGAACCGAGAAGGAGCGCTCGGTGTATTCCTTGCCCTCGGTCATCGACGCCGTGCGCAGAAAGCCGCGCTGCAAAGCGTTGCTGCCAATGTTTTCCTGGATCAGCTTGGCGTTGCCGCTGGGCAGCGAGCCCAGGCCGCATATGCCTGCGATCAGGACCAGACCGACCAGTGCCTTGTTGACGCGGCTCCAGTGCATAAAGGCGAATTGCTGGCGGTACCGAATCAGAATCAATGCAAACACCGGCGCCAGCACCAGCAGGGCCAGCAAAGCCGAGCGCGTGCCGGTCATCATGATCGCCACCACGTTCAGGGCCACCGAGAGCGCTACCAGCCCGAGCCAGCGCGACGCCCGCAGATTGGCCAGCACATAGACCGAAAACGGCAGTGCGCTGACGGCATATTCGGCGAAGAAATTACGGTTGATGAAGGTGGAGGCCGGGTTCGGCCCCTGCGCAAAAAAACTGAAGTCGAACCAGAACTGCAGCGCGGCCCAAACCGAGGCCAGCAGCGCACCGCCATGGATGCCCCAGGCCAGCAGCGGCAGGTTCTCGCGCGTGAAGGTGTTGAGACCCAGCCACACGCCCAGGCCAAGAATAAACCAGCGTATCGCCTCCACGCCCGCCAGATAGGTGTGCGACCACACCATGCTGGCCAGCGCATACCCCATGAGCATCATCGGCAACCAGACCAGGCCATGCCACAGCAGCGGCGCTGTGCGCTCGCGCTGCTGCCAGAAAAACAGCAGGGCGGCAGCCAGCACACCAAAGGCCACCAGGGCCGATTTGAGTGTGTCCTGCAACATCAACTCATTGGGCACGCCCAGGGCCGGCACCAGCAACATCATCAGCGCCAGCGCGGCGACTGGCCAAGCGTCTCCCTGAACCGGGGTTTCAGAAGGAGACTGCATGAACCGGGCTGGCGCTATACCAGCCAACGCAAGGTCAGGAAGAACAGGGAGAGGCTACCAAGCAACAGCAGCCAGCCGACTTGCCGGGCATGGTGCTCCACAAAGCGATCCACCTGGTCGTGCTGCACTTCCAGCACCTTGGTGACACGGCGCGAAGACAGCCATTGATTAGATTCGCTTTCCACGCCGCGCAACAGGCTGGGGCGCAGCCAGACGGCCAGGCCAATGAACAGCGCGACAGTGCCACCGATCAGAGCGAACAGCACCAGTGCCTGCAGCAGGCCGTCCAGCAGCAAGCGGTTTGGCACATACGCACTCAGGCCGAGCAGGGCGCGTGTCCTGTCGAACAGCAGGCCAAAATAGGCAAGGATATAAGCGGCGCCGATGATGAGCAGCGGGCCCATCAGACGATGATGCCGGTAGAACCAGCGCTCGATGCTGATGCTGCGATCCAGCCAGCGGTCGATGTGGCGCATCGAGATCCAGCGGTTGGCCACCGCGTTGACACGCGCCATGAGATCGGGTCTGAAGAGCAGCAACACGGAAACCGTGATGCCGGTCAACGCGCCAATCAGCAGGAAGATGACCAGCGAGCGCCACAACAGAATATCGACTTGGCTGAGTTGCTGCATTTTGGTCTACCGCCTCATTGTAAAAATTGACAGTGCCCCGGCTCTTACCGAACACAAGTGGTGTCTTGCTATCCTGCCACGCCAAGTCTACTCCACGCAAAGTCAGACCGAAGCTGCATATTCTGGATAAGATGCCACGAGGCCTTGCCGGCGTCGCCAGGCATTATGATTGACGGCAGTTCAGGTGTGTCCTGCGGCAATGGCCGGCTTGCCACTGGCAGAGGCCGGCACGATGCCGGAATATATGAATGAAATACATCGCAAGCCCCGTAGATACTGCGTAAGCAGCTATTAATTAGATAGCAATTTGGGTTCAACCTTGATGCCTGCTGATGATTCAAATCGTAGCTGTACTTGCCCAGGGCGCCAAAGCCGCTTGCGGCAGTCCGGTTTTACGCTGATCGAACTGGTCATGGTGATCGTCATGCTGGGGGTGTTGGCGGTGTTTGCGGCACCGCGGATTTTCAACAGTGGTGATTTTTATGCCAGGGGGTTTCATGACGAGACGCTTGGTTTGTTGAGGTATGCGCAGAAGGCGGCGATTGCGCAGCGGCGCATGGTGTGCGCCACATTTGATACCGCCTCCACACCCAACACCCTGATCTTGACGATGGAGAATCCGACACTTGTGCCGCCGGCTGCGGTGGTCTGCAACGTCAATCTGAGTGGACCCAAGGGTGAAAGTCCGGCAACAGTGACAGCCAGGAGTGGCGTGTCTTATAGCGGCGCCACCAGCCTCATCTTTAATGGTCTGGGTCAACCGGTCAGCAGTGCGCGCGCCGCCTTGACCGCGAACGATACTGTTCAGGTCAGCGGCGCCGCCAGGACGATTACGGTGGAAGCCGGTACCGGCTATGTGCATGAGTAAGCAGCCGCGCAGCATCCGTTCGCGCGGCTTCACGCTGATCGAGCTCATCATCTTCATCGTGGTGGTGAGCGCCGGGCTGGCGGGCATCCTCTCGGTCGTGAACACCGTCGTCAAGTCCAGTGCCGACCCGATGGTGCGCAAGCAGGCGATTGCGATTGCCGAGTCGATGCTGGAAGAGATTTTGCTCAAGGACTATGCCAAACCAACCGGGAGCGCCGTGCTGGGATTTGCAGGCGGCGGAGCCCGCAACCTGTATGACTGCGTGGACGATTACAACACCTACAACACGACCGGGATCGTGGATGTATTGGGCACCGCGATTCCGAGTCTGGCAAGCTACAACATTGCTGCCGTGACGGTGGCGGCCAGTGCCGACCTCACGGGCGTGGCGGCGAAGAAAATCATCGTCTCGGTCACTGGCCCCGGTGGCACCGCCATCAGCCTGACAGGCTACCGCAGTTGTGATCTGACACCATCATGCCCGCTACCATGACAAGCCTCAAGCCGCAGCGCGGCTTCACCCTGGTCGAGCTGGTGATGGTGATCGTCATCATGGGCGTCATCGGCGGCATGGTGTCGGTCTTCATGAGAAGCCCGATTGACGCCTACTTTGCCAGCGCCCGGCGGGCAGCCTTGACGGACACGGCCGACACCACCGTGCGGCGCATGGCGCGTGATATTCAACGGGCGCTGCCGAACAGCGTTCGAACCCCCACGAGCCTTTGCGTCGAATTCATCCCGACCAAGACCGGCGGGCGCTATCGCGCGGAAGAACAGGTGCTGGGTGATGACACCAGTCTGAATTTCAGCACGGCAGATGCGACATTCAACATGCTGGGGAACAACAGCTCGCTGCCCGCGGATCAGCAAATTGCAGGAGGTGACACCATTGCCGTGTACAACCTCGGCATCACCGGCTCGGACGCCTATGCCGGCGATAACACGGCCGTGGTGTCCACTGTGGTTGCCGGGACCGAAACCACCGTTAACCTCACGGCTGCAAAGCTGTTTCCGCTGGCATCAGGCAGCAATCGTTTTCACGTCGTGCCAGGTGGCGAAAACGTGGTGGCTTATGTTTGCAACCTGACCACTCACGAACTGCACCGCAGCGCCAGCACTTTTGCCGGAACCACCAGTTGCCTCGCCACCGGCCCCGTCCTGGCGAGCAATGTGACTGCCTGCAACTTCGATTACAGCGGCTCCGACCTGCTGCGCAACGCGCTCATCCGCATGACGCTGGAGCTCACCGACAGTGGTGAAACCGTCAGCCTGCAGCACGAAGTCCATGTGAGCAACACGCCATGAAGACTTCTGGATTGCAGCGCGGTTTTGCCGCCATTGCCGCCATCTTTCTGGTGGTGATCCTGGCCGC
This sequence comes from uncultured beta proteobacterium, assembly GCA_963810395.1. GTDB lineage: Bacteria > Pseudomonadota > Gammaproteobacteria > Burkholderiales > Burkholderiaceae_C > Rhodoferax. The sequence continues at coordinate 56,915 of CAWENC010000002.1, forward strand.
GCTGGGCGGCTTCATGCTGACTTTTTCCAATACCCAGCAGCTCACGTCGGCGCAGGACCTGCAGGGCACGCGCGCTTACTGGGCGGCGCGAGCCGGTTTGGAGTGGGGCGTGGGCAGTGTGGTGGCGAGCGGCGCCACGCCGCCTGCCTGCCCGGCCTCTCCAACCACCCTGGCAACGACCTTTGACGGCGGCTTCACCGTGACCGTGAGGTGTACCCGGGCTGACTACACCGAAGCTTCGGCAGCAGCCAACCGATTCATTTTTCAGATCATCTCGGTTGCCAGCACTGCAGGCCTACCCGGCAGCGTGGGCTACGTTGAGCGCAGCCTGACGGCTTCCATGGAAAGATGAACCATGATGACGAGGAAACAAGAAGCCAGCGCCCACAGACATTGCGTAGCCAGCTACATAATTGATAGCGCTGAAGAATTTGAAAAACATGACAATTGAGCGCAAACTCTGTGATGTGAAAAAGACTTGGTTGATCTCCTGTCGCGCACTTGCTCGTTCCGTCATCGCGTGGTTCGCGTGTCTCGCGCTGGGCTCGCTCGCCCTGGTCGGGAATGCCAATGCTGCCCTGACGATCAATTCAGTCACCTTGAATGGCGCGGCAAGCGTTACCGTGTCGGCTGGTGCGAGCATTACCGTGGTCGTCACGGAGACCAATACGGGAGGTTCGAACTGGGGGTCGGTCCGAATCAGGACGACAGACTCTGGCGGAAATCGGATCACTACCTGTATCGACACGCCGGATCACAATGGCAACGGAACCTACACCGAGACCTTCATCTTCACCGCGCCCGCTGCTGCGGATACTTATGACGTCAGTGTTCGTGCCTCAAGCAGCAATAGCTGCGGGGGGACGAACAGTTCAAACTTTCCACTGACCGGCGGCATTGTCGTGGTCACGGGACCGCCCAACGTCACGTCCATCAACCGCGCCAGCTTTGACCCGACCGCCGCGAACGCGGTGGTTTCGTGGACGGTGATTTTTGACCAGAGCGTGACCGGTGTGAATAGCACCGACTTCGCGCTGGTTCAGGCGGGCGGGGCGACCGGTGCCAGCGTCAGCTCGGTAAGCGGCAGCGGCACGACCTGGACCGTTACCGCCAATACCGGCACCGGCACGGTAGGCACGGTGCGGCTCGATCTGATCGACAACGACAGCATTGTGGCGGGCGGGCTTGCGCTCGGAGGCCCGGGTGCTGGCAATGGCAACTTCAGCGGACAAACCTATACGCTGCAGACGATCTGCACCGGTGCCTTTCCGCAGATTTTCTGCGACGACTTCGAGCGAACCAACGCGGGAGTGGTGGGCAATGGCTGGACCGTGACGCCGGCCAATACTGACGCCACTTGCTCCGGGGCGGCCGGCAACACCGGTTGTGCCGGCATCGACAGCGACATCCCGCCGTTCAACAACTACGCCAATCCCCGCGCCAACTCGACCCGGTCCATGTTCACCCGCTGGAACGTCGTTTCGGTGGACAGCCCGGTTATCAATCTTGCGGGGCGACCCGCCGCCCTTCTCAGTTTCTGGATGCGCCGGGGCAGCGATACCTTCAGCGAGTGTCCTGAAGCGGCCGGTGAAAATTACCTGGTCGAGTTCTGGGACGGAACGGCATGGCAAATCCTCGCGCAGTACCCGTCAAGCCCGTCTGCCGCCTTGTGTGGCAACGGGCCGGTGGTTACACCGGTGATCCAGCTGCCGCCGAGTGCGCTTCACGCCGGTTTCAAGCTGCGCTTTTATCAACCCAGCGGCAGCGGCAAGACCGGTGCCGGTGGTGCGACCGGGGTCGTCGGTTACGACTATTGGCACATGGACAACGTCATCATCTCCGAGGCGCCGGCAAGCAGTTTTAGCGGCCCCTTTTGCGACAATTTCGAGGGCGGTCTGGGGCGCTGGAGCATTTCCGCAGAAGGTGCTCCGCCACTTTCCGGCACGGTCGGCGGCCCGGCAATTGGTGATGCCAGCTTGGGCACGGGCAATTTCAGCTCGGCGGGCAACGACCTGGATATGCGCTGGGGCTATGTGGTGGCCTCGACCCTGCGCACCGACATGACCGGCGCGACCGGCAATATCAATTACTGGCTCAAGGCTGGCGCGAGTAGGGCGACGGGGCAGGATCTGGTGGTCGAATACTTCAACAGTGCCGGTACCTGGACCGCGCTTGCGACCTATCCTGGCAGCGCGGCGGTGGGCACGATCTACAACGGCAACCATGTGCTACCGGCGGATGCCAGGCATGCGGGTTTTCGGCTGCGTTTCCGCTTGCTGGCCGGTGGCGGTTATGACCTGAGTTACTGGCATCTGGATGATGTCTGTGTCGGCACGATTATTCCCACTGCCGATCTCGCCCTGACCAAGAACCGCAGCGTTGCGCTGGTGCCCGGTACCAACGTTCCTTACATACTGACCGTCACGAACAACGGGCCGGGCACGCTGGCCGGTTCGATGCAGGTGGTCGATACGCTGCCTGCGGGCCTGAGTTATTACTCCGCTTCAGGTACCGGGTGGGCGTGCAGCGCGGTCGGTCAGGTCGTGACCTGCAATTGGTCGGGTACGCTGGCCAGCGCCGCCACAGCGCCTCCATTGACGCTCACGGCCGCCGTCGCTATAGGTGCGACCGGGACGCTCACCAATACGGCAACCGTGACCGGGACGGTGGTTGATAACACGCCGGGCAACAACACCGCGACCAATACCGGCTCGGTCATCGTGGCGACGCTGCTGGCTGAATACCGCATGGAGGATGCGAGCTGGGGCGTGCTGACCGATGTGGCGGGCTACGCCGGCGGACCGTTCAACGGCAGCGTCACCGGAACCCCCGGCCCAACGCCGGCCTTTGCGAGCCCAGCCTTGGGGAGCATTCCGGGCTCGGGCACCTGCGGCTACGCCAGCATGCCCGGCCCCAGCGCCGGTGGCGGCGCGTTCACGATTTCGGGCCTGCCGGTCTCGACAGCGGCCGGTGACAAGACCAGTGTCGCCTTCTGGATGTATTGGGACGGCACCGATGGCGTCATGCCTATCGGCTGGGATAAGCACGATCTGTTGCTACAGGGCGGATCTTTCGGTTTCAGCACGGCCGATACCGACATTTACGGCATTTCCTCCGCCAACCTGGCCAATGGCTGGCACCATGTGGTGGCCGTGTTCACCAACGGCAGCGTGAGCTCGAATCAGCTCTACGTCGATGGGGTTCTGAAGACCCTCACCCAGCGCCTGGGCGCGCCCAACCTTGGCAATGCAACAGTGGGTTCCACCTTGCAAATTGGCGGCTGGACGCAAGATGGCCTTTACCGCTTCTCGGGCCGCATCGACGAGGTCAAGATCTACAAGGACGCGCTAGATCAGGCGGCCGTGACGGCGATCTACGGCGAGACCCATGCCTGCGTGGCGGCGGTTGACCACTACGAATTGTCCCTGCCGTCCAGCGGCATCACCTGCCTCCCGTCTACGGCCATCGTCACCGCCTGTGCCGATGGCAGCAGCCCCTGCACCAACCCTTCGGCGCTGGTTAGCGGCCGGACTGCTGCCTTGACGGCAAATGCCGGCACTTTGGGCGCATCGACGGTGACTTTCAATGCGTCCGGGGTGGCAAATACCACGCTCAGTTATCCAGCCGCCAGCGACGGCACGGCAGCAACGGTCACCCTTTCCGGCGAGCAGGTCACAGCCATCAATGCTCGTAAATGCTGCCCGGACGGCGCCAACTGCGTGGTGGCCAACAGTTGCACGACCACTTTCAATACGGCGGGTTTCATTTTCTCCAGTTCGGTGGGAGGCGGGGTGGCGACCATTGGGAACCAGGTTGCGGGCACGTCGTCCGGCACCTATTACCTGCGGGCCGTGAAGACTATCGACAACAGCGCTCACACTTGCGGTGCGGCCTTCTCGGGTGCGCAAACCATCAACTTTGCCTACGAGTGCAACGATCCGGCGACTTGCTACGCCAGCGATCTGATGAGTGTGAACGGCGGCACCGCGACCACCATTGCGCGCAACAACAATCTCAGCGTATCGGCTTATACGCCGGTCAACATGACTTTTGATGTGAACGGCAACGCGCCCTTCGCCTTCGTTTACAGCGATGTGGGCCAGGTCACGCTATGGGCCAATGCCACGGTGAACTCGGCCGTGCTGACGAAGTCTTCCAACGCTTTCGTGGTCAGGCCCGGTGGCTTCGTGCTGTCGAATATCGTGCGTACCAGCGACAGTTTTGCCAACCCTGCGGCCGCGGATGCTTCCGGTGCCAGGTTCATCAAGGCGGGTGAGGCGTTTTCGGCCACGGTCACAGCGACAACCACGCCGGCCTCGGGCGCACTGACGACGCGGAACTATGGCCAGGAGAGCGTGCGCGAGGGAGTGAAATTGACTACCGCTTTGGTGCCCAGTCCGGACCTGAGCGCGAATCCAACACTTGGGGGTACTTTTGGCACATTCGCCAATGGTGTGGCAACCGGCGCCTCATTTGTCTGGAATGAGGTCGGCATCATCACTCTGACCCCGAGCGTGCTGTCCGGCAATTATCTCGGCGCCGGCGATACACAGGGCACGACCAGCGGCAACGTCGGGCGTTTCATACCGGATCACTTTGGCGTGACCGGCTCGGTGGTGACGCGCAGCGACTTGCAGACGACTGAAGGGCAGGTGACACCCTTCACCTACATGGGTGAGCCGATGAAGCTCTCACTGGCGGTCACGGCCTACAACATGACTGAGGGTGCCACCCAGAATTACAAAGGCGGCTTTGCCAAGCTCAATGCGTCGGATCTTGGCTCTTCCAACCTTGCCAAGTGGACCTGTACCAGTCCGGCACCCTGCATGGGACTGGCTGCCGTCTTTGGTTCGACTGCGCTGACCAGCCGCCTGCTCATCGATACCACAAGCACCAACAGTGCGGTGCCGAGCAATACGACAACGGCGGGCGGTGCCACTTCAGGCTGGAGCGGCGGAACGAGCTACTTCACGCTGTTCTCGAAATTCGCACGCGCCGCTGCCCCTGACGGGCCCTACGGTGATGGCCTGACAAGTTTCCTGAAAATCGGGGGCAAGCCACTCGACACCGATGGCGTCACCCTGCCACCGAGAAATTTGACGCCGACCGACCCGACACATTGCGTCAACCTGGACGTGACCACGGGCACGGAGAATGCCGCCTGCAATCCAGGGGCGACCGAAGTCAACCTGCGCCGCAAGCTGTTCGAGACCACGCAGCGCTTTGGCCGCCTGAGTTTGCAGAATATGTATGGCTCAGAGAAGCTGCCGCTGGCAATTCCGCTGCAGGCGCAGTACTGGAGTGGCAGCTATTTCATCAACAATGCCGGCGACAGCTTGACACCGATCAGCGCGCCAGCGGCTCGATCGCCGACCGGCACGGTACCCGATGGTGCGGCCAATTTGTACTTTTATGCGGTCACGGCCAGGAACCAGTTGTTGCCGGCTGATGCCGTGCCCACGGTCAAGACCATGGCGGACGTTGTCACCAACAAGCTCAGTGGTGGGCAAGCCAAGCTGCAGTTTGCAGCGCCCCTCAAAATCGGCTGGCTCGATCTCATTCTGCAGGTGCCCGATTACCTGAGATATAACTTGGGCAACTGCAACGGGCAGATAGGTGCAGCAGGTCTGCTGGATGATCTTCCTTGTGCTCGCGCCGCGTTTGGGACCTACAAATCGCCGCTGATCTACCGTCGTGAAAATTATTGAAAGCGCCGCCTCCCCTTTACCACGCCTACGACGTGAATGGCTACCGGAAGGGTGGGAAAGATTGTAAATACTGTTGCCAATTGTTAATCTAGAATGCGGCTTCATTCGATTAACGCGGAGGCGCTGCTGTTGCGCGCGGCCTTCACTTGGCACACAAACAGGAAATAGAGAGGCGCGATGACTCCATTCTTGCGAGCGCAATTTCACCGTGGTGTGTCCTCGGTTCTGTTTTTTTGGTTGTTCGGTTTGTTGGCATTTAGCGGCATTGCAAACGCGAACGTGACCGTATCGGTAGCCACCGGTGGTGGCGCAATCGCCTCCAATACCGCGCCGGGATGCAGTGCAGCCGGGACCTGGACTGCGCTGACTCGACCAAGGATTGCAGAGGGAAACGCAGGCGATATTGGTGTGGGTAACATCGTCCTGAGCGCACCGGCGGGGTTCGAGTTCAATACTGCGGCTGCGGTCACCATCCTGTTCGCGGGCAGCACCACCAATACCAGAAACATCAACGACATCGTGAATGGCACCTCGGTGGCGGTGACTTCCATTACGGCGACTGCAATCACGTTCACGGTTGTGCATGTCAGTGCGAGCAGGAACACACTGACGTGGCAAGGTATTCAGGTGCGCCCCACTGCCTCCGCACCGCTGGCGAGTGGCAACATCACCGAGACTGGGGCATCCGCCATCGCAGGCATGAATGTGTCGACGAATCTTGGCACCCTGACCGAGGTGGCTTCAGCCCCGGCCTGCAGTCCAACCGCACCTGCCGTCACGACCAACGCCGCGACTGGTTTGAGCGCCACGGGCGCGACGCTGAACGGAACCGTGAGCAGCAACGGCGCCAGCACAGCCGTCACTTTCGACTATGGGTTGACCACCGCCTATGGCAGTTCCGCCACGGCAACGGCCAGCCCGCTGGTTGCAGGTGCCAGCGGCACGGCAGTATCCGCCGCCGTGACCGGCCTGAGCTGCGGCACCAGCTATCACTTCCGTGCAAAAGGGGTGAACTCGTTTGGCACGACCTATGGCAACGATCTCAGCTTCAGCACTTCGGCTTGCCCGCCGACCATCATCGAGTTCAACTCTTCAGGTGGAACCAGCGCCACCAACGGTTTGCACTTCTACATTGAGGATTCAACCAAGCTCCAGGTCAAGCGGCTTGACAATACCGGTCAGGTCTATAACCCAAATGCCGTGCCCACGGATGCCAGTCTGGACAACGGCGTATTTTTGCGCGCCAATGGATTGTTGTACGGGCCGAGTCACAATGTGAGTGGATTCACGCCGAGCGGTGGCAACTTTGACAGTGTCTCGCTGAGCGCGGCGTCGCCTGCAAATCCCTCTTCCGCTGGCGTGCAACAGACGGCTGTTGCCAATGTCGGGATCAATGCCGGGCCGCAGGTCAATATCGTCTGGAAGTACACGACGCCACTTGAGTTTCTGACGGCAGAGGTGACGCTCGTCATTCCCGCTGGCTACGCGGTGAGCGCGGCCAACCCGGTACGCTATTACCACGCCGTGGATACGTTTCTTGGAGGCAGTGATCAGGGTTGCGGGGTAAAGTATGTTGACGCCAATGGCAAGCGGGTGGTCGGTACCTATCCTCCAGCCTCGGGAACCCTCTGTCCATCGAGTACCGCTGTTCCTCCCGGGGTCAGTATCGTTGAATCATTTCGCGAAAGAAGCGGGCTGACTTTCTCGCACTACTGCACCAATTTCTGGGCAAACTTTTGGGATACGCCAACGAGCGGCACCGCGTGCGCGATCGACAGCGCAACTTCGCTCACCGATGCGGTGACAACCACTTACCAGGATACCGGGATTGGCATTGAATATGACTTCACAGCCGCTGGCACCTATACCTTCAGCTACGACTTTGTGATCGGCACCACCGTCGTTCCGGTTTACGATCACATTGAAATTCAGCACGACGGCAGCGGCGCCCTGTGCCCGGACAACATCACGGTGCTGGCCTGTACCTCATCCGGGCTGCCTTGTGCGCCTTTGAATTACGTCAACACCGGTACGCTCACCGGAACCCTTTTCACCAGCCCCGCCACACCGGCGGTGATCTGGGCACCATCCGCCTCCTTCACGCTTGGTTCGAGTTCCTCGACTGCCGCATTGACGCTGAAGGGTGTTGCCCCGGGCGGGACTTACACGCTGTCTGCCTCGGGCATGAGTTCCACGCCGCTGCAGGGCACGAAATGCTGGAATACGGCAACCAGTACCGCAAGCTGCACCTTTGTGGTTGCCAACAGCTCCTGTTTTGCAGACCGCATGGATGCCTGCAGCAATCTGCAGAGTCCACCTACGCCGGCCCGCTGTGGCGCTGATGCAAGCCTGAATCGCCTGTACACCAAGGTGGTCGGGCAAGGATTTAATTTCGATCTCGTGGTGCTGAATGCGGGGACTCCGACGACGGTGAATTCTTCGTTTTCCAACACCGTGCAGGTTGATCTGGTTGCCAATCCAACCGCCAGTGCGATCGATGCGACGACAAAGTGCCCTACAGCACTGGTCTCTGTCGTGGCGGCACAGTCGATCCCGTTTAGCGCCGGTCGGCCGGCCACGGCAAGCACTTTCAGCATCCCGGCGGCACAAAATACAAATGCTTATCGGGATGTGCGGGTCAGGTTTGACCAGGGCGGCGGTGTGGTCACCTGCTCATCGGATAATTTTGCGATTCGACCAGCGCAGTTCACCGTTACCGCCCCGGCCATGAATAACACGGCGCTGACGGGAACGCCGAAGGCGGTTGCGGGCAGTGCTTTCAGTCTGAACGCGGATGCCGGGGTGACGGCTGGCTACAGTGGCACGACGCCAGCACTGGATGTGAGCAAGGTCAGCGATCACAACGGCACCATGATCGCAGCGGGCACGCTGTCGGGCACTTTTTCCGTGGGGGATGGCACCAAGGCCAGCGGTGCCGCTTTCAAGTATCTGGATGTCGGCAATATCCAGTTTGCGACCGATGCGGTGATTGACAGCAGCTTCACCAGTGTGGATCAAACCACCGATTGCATCGCCAACAGCTCTTCGAATACGCTTTCCGCTGGTGGTCAATATGGCTGCAACATCGGCAGTGCGGCAACCGGCAAGATGGGACGCTGGTACCCCAGCCACTATTCGTTTGCCGGCACCTTGACGCCGGCTTGCGTGGCGGGCGGCTTCACCTATATGGACAACGCTGCGCTTGGCGTCGCGCTGACATTGAAGGCGCACGCATCCACGGGTGCAACCGCCTCGGCTTCCGACCCGGTCACAAGCCGATATACCTACACTTCTAACCCTGCCACTACCTATGCCAACCTCGCCAGTGTGACGCTCAGCGGCGATAACGGTGGGGCTGCTGTCGCTGTGACGCGGCTTGCCAGCCCGGCATTTCCAGGCATGCCGAATACGGCTTTGTGGTCTGCCGGCTTGTTCCCGATCAACCTTAGCTATGCATTTTCCAGGCTGGCCGCGCCGGACGGGCCTTACGACTTGTTCAAGCTGATGGCCGCAGTCAGTGATCCGGATTCAAGTGTGCTCATCGGTCCGGCGGCAGCTCAGCAAACCAACACCACGAAAATCCGCTTCGGACGCCTTCACCTGCAAAACGCTTACGGTTCGGAACTGCTGGCTTTGTCGGTGCCACTTGAGACACAGTATTGGAGCGGCTCATCATTCGCCCGCAACACGCTGGACACTTGCACCAGTCTCGGTGTGGCAAGTGTGAACCTGATCAATTACCAGGGTGGGATCACTGCCACCAACATGGGGCTGAGCCACGTGACTGCAGTGGCCCCGTTTGCGGCGGGCCTGAGCAGCATGAGCTTGTCCAAGCCCTCGCCAGCGCCGACGGCGATGGGCAGTCTGGACCTGATTCTGAATCTGGGCAGCACCGGCGCCCCCGTCACCTGCCCGACAGCAACGCCAGCAAATCCGTTGGGGTCTTCGACATCCGCTGCGCTGCCTTACCTTGGCGCAAACTGGTGCGGGGCTGCTGCCTATGACCGGGATCCCTCGGCGCGGGCGACGTTTGGCATCTACAAAAGCCCCTTGATCTATCGTCGTGAAAACTATTGAAAATGCCGATAATCTGTATGATTTATAGCGACAGCCCCCGTATTACTTGCGCAACCAGCTACTAAAATAAGAGCAAAATGGCCTCCTGTATCCTTTCGACCATGATTGAATTCTCGACCGACATCACCGTGACTTGTTTGAAGGAGCAGGTTTAACCATGCGCTGGCCCTGGAGTCGCAAAGCTTCAAGCGATCAGCTGGTGGTTTCCTGGTCGGGCCAGGTGCTGGCCTACGTGCTGGCACGTTCGCGTCAGGATGGCATCTTTGAAGTGCTCAAGCTGGGCGTGGAGCGCCAGGGCACCGACAGCATCGAAGACTTTGTGCGCCGCCTGCAGTCGCTGGGGCTCAGGGGCTTTGAGACGCGCGTCATGCTGCGGCCGGAGCAATATCAGTTGTTGCAGATCGATGCGCCGGCGGTGCCGCCCGAGGAACTGCGCTCGGCCGCCCGCTACCAGATTCGCGACATGATCAACACCCACGTTGACGACGTCACGCTCGATGTGATGCGGGTCGGCGACGGACAGCAAAAAAATCCGGGGCACCTGTTTGTGGTGGCCGCTACCAACGCCGTGGTGCGCTCGGTGCTCGACCTCGGGGACGCGATGCACTGGACGGTGTCGGTCATTGACATTCAGGAAACCGCGCAGCGCAATCTCCAAAACGCACTGGCGGCGCGCGATGGGCATGCCGATCGGGCCAACGCTGCCTTGGTGCTGGTCGACGGGCAGGAAGCGGTGTTGACGATCAGCGCCAACGAAGAGCTGTTTTACAGCCGGAGCTTTGACTTACCGGAAGGTTTTTTTGCCGCCTCCTGGGGGCGAGGCAACGCACCGGCCGAAGCAGCTGAATCAGCCGAGTTAGCCTTTATGCCGGTCGATGAGTACGTGCCGGATTACAGCGTTGGCGGTGTGGCGTATGGCAACGATTATTCCGATACCCATGCTGGCGTTCTTGCTGCCGCGCCTGGTCTGGCGCTTGACGACGACCGGGCACAGCGTTTTCTGGTGGAGGTGCAGCGTTCCCTTGATGTGTGGGACCGCTCGTGGTCCAGCATGCCGCTGAGCGGTTTGCGCGTTTATGCCGGTACGCGCAGTGAGGAGTTGGCGAAATGGTTGTCAGCGCAACTGGCGCAGTCGGTCGTGGTGCTGGACGTGAAGGCATTTTTCCCTGGATTCGGAGGCGCTTCGTCAGAGCAACAGGCGATGTGCCTGCCTTTGTTGGGGGTCCTGATGCGAACCGAGAGTCGCAAACTCTGATCTAACATCCTGTTTGCCATCATGTCCCAACAAATCAACCTCTGCACTCCGATCCTGTTAACGCAAAAGCGTTACTTTTCGGCTCAGACCATGGTGCAGGCCCTGGCGCTGTTTGTCGTTTTGGGAGGTGGCTTGTGCGCTTACTGGGTGTGGAGCCTGAACGCGGCGAGTGAAGGTTTCAAAAACACGCTGGTGACGCAAGCGCGAGAACTGGAAAGTCTGCAGGCCGCCATCAAGCAGGGCAAGACCGACACCGGCCCGCTGGAGGCTGCTTTGGCGCAGGAACTTCAGGGCCACAAGACGCAGTTGCAGCAACGTCAAAGCCTGATGGAAGAGTTGCAGCGAGGTTTGTTTCGCCCGGGTTGGGGCCACGCCGCGCGGCTGCGATTGGTGGCCGCGAGTATTCCGGCCCAGGTGTGGGTGACAGACTTGAAAGCGGACGACACCCAGTTGGAGCTCAGCGGCTTTACGCTGGAGCCCGCGGCGCTCAACGATTGGGTCAGCAAGCTGGCGGCCAGCCCTCTGCTTGAGGGGCAGAAGCTGTCTACTGTCAAGGTGGAGAACGCCAGCGCGGCGGTGCTCAAGACATTGGGTGGGCCTGCCGTCGTGGCCGCATCGTTTGCTGCGTCGGCGGCACCTCGGCCGATGTGGTCATTCAGCCTGGTGAGCGCGCTGGGCAAACCCGCCGCTGTGGCAGGGGCCAAGCCATGAAACTCTGGTGGAAGAACTGGTGGGGCGTGCAGTCCGGTCGTATCAATGCCCTGAGTCTGCGCGAGCGGGTCTTTTCGTTTCTGACGATCATCGCTTGTTGCCTGGCCCTGGCCGACGTGCTGTGGTTGTCGCCAGCGCAGCTGGCGCATAAGCAGTTGACGCAGCGCTTTGAGAAACAAAGCGCAGAGTTGCAACGGGCGCGTGACGAGCTGAAGACGGTGCCCCGTTCGGCGGATGTGGGCAAGGCAGCGCGTGATGAAATGGCTGCTGTCAAGACCCAGCTTGAGTCGGTGGACCAGTCGATCAAAGCGGCCTTGCCGAGTGCCGCCAGGGTGACTCCACTGGCACAGGCGCTGACGCATTTGTTGCGTCGGCATGCCGGGTTGACGCTGATCCGCACTTCGGCCGTGGCGCCTGAAGCGGGTGCCGCCAAGACGCCGCCAGCCGGCGGCACTGGCGCAAGCGCTGTCGGTCTCACGCGTCAGGGCATGGAATTGACGGTATCCGGTTCCTACGCCGATTTGACTCAATACGTCCAGACGCTGGAGAACGAGATGCCGCAGGTGCGTTGGGGTGTCATGAAGCTCAAAAGCGACAAACTGCCGCCGGAGCTGAGCCTGCAATTATTCCTGCTTGGGGTGCAGCCATGATGCGCGCAGCAGCTTGCCTCGTCAGCCTGGCGCTGCTTGTCGCGCCGGGTCAGGCGGGCGCACAGAGCCTGCGCGACCCGACGCTGCCTCCGGCTGAGGCGGGCATGGGCGGTGCCTCCGCATCCGGGAGCTCCCTGCGCATTGAATCCGGCAACACCAGCGTTATCGTGCGTGATGGACGCTCCTATCTGGTCGTGGGCACACGCCTTTATGCGCAGGGTCAAAAGGTCGGACAGGCGCGTATCGAGCGCATCAGCGAGACCGAAATCTGGTTGCGCGAAGCTGGCGTGCTGCGCAAAGTACCCCGCTTCACGGGCATTGAGCGTCGTGCGGCGGCAGCGCCTGCAGTCAGCGCTGGTTGTGCGCCGGGCGCTTCGTCCAAGCGCGAAACGGTCAAGGGAGCCAGGGCAGCCAAAGTGTCAAAGACATCGAGTTCCTCCAACACGTCGCCCGCGGTCGCTCCATGCGCCGGCGTGCGACCATGAGGTCTATTCAAATGACTGGAAAAGCCGACACCATGATGACTATTTTTCAACCTATGCGGCCCGGCCATGCAGTCTGGCCGTCATCTTTTGCTTTGTCGGGTCTGTGCGTGGCTGTGGCTGTGCTCACGGGGTGCGCGGCAGATCGACCACTGCGCACGCCGGATGTGGGTGCGGCCATTCACGCCGATTTGGCACCCGTCGAGTCGACGTCGGTCAAGCCGGTCGCGGTGCCCTCGCGCATCAGTGACGCGCTGGCCGAACCGGCGCCGCCTGCGGTGGCATTGCCGCCCGAGCCCAAGCTGGATTTGCTGGTGAACAATGCGCCGGCACGCGAAGTATTTTTGGCGATCGTGGCCGACACGCGCTACAGCATGCTGATGCACCCCGATGTGGCCGGTAGTCTGTCGGTCACGTTGCGCGGCGTTACGGTGCTTGAAGCGCTGGAAGCGATTCGCGATGTGTACGGCTACGACTTCAAGATGGAAGGGCGGCGCATCACGATTTATGCGCCGACCCTGCAAACGCGCATTTTCACGGTCAACTACCCGCATTCGCAGCGCGTGGGGAACAGTGATTTGCGCGTCTCGCCGGGGGCTGCACTGCAGGCGAGTTCTTCCGGCGGCACCACGACCGGTGCGGCTCCGTCAGCGTCCAGCAGCGCTCAGCAGGGTGAGAGCAGCCGCGTCACCACGACTTCCAAGACTGATTTCTGGGCCGAGCTGACCGCAGCCGTCAAGGGCATGGTGGGCTCCGGTCCCGGGCGCAGTGTGGTGACCAGCCCGCAGGCCGGCATCATGGCGGTCCAGGCCATGCCGGACGAGTTGCGCCAGGTGGATAAATTTTTGAAGGCAGCGCAGATTGCGGTTGAACGCCAGGTCATGCTGGAAGCCAAAATCGTCGAGGTTGAGTTGCGCGATGGCTTCCAGAGCGGCATCGATTGGTCGGCGCTGAAAAACGGCGGCGGCCGGACCGGCGCCATGGGGGTGATCGGTGGCAACACGACCAGCCCGATCACCGGCTCAACCAACACCATCACGTCCACCAATACCCTGGTGCGCGGGGTCCAGTCAAACCTTCCTGGCTTCTCCGCCGGCACGGCGCTGCTGGCCGATGGCGTGTCGCTGCCGGCGGCGGGCTCCGGCCTGTTTGGCCTGGCTTTTGCGACGGATGGGTTTCAGGCAGTGCTGGGTTTTCTGGAAACGCAGGGCGACGTGCAGATACTTTCCAGTCCGCGCATAGCGACCCTGAATAACCAGAAGGCCGTGCTCAAGGTGGGTGCCGAGGATTTCTTTGTCACCAATGTCACTGGCGGCACGACTTCCAACACCACCACCGGTTCGGTCGGCACCGCGACCATGCCTTCCATCACCTTGACACCGTTTTTTTCCGGCATTTCTCTGGACGTGACGCCGCAGATCGACGAGGGCAACAAGATCATGTTGCACGTTCATCCCTCGGTGACGACAGTGACCGAGAAGTCCAAGCAAATTGACCTCGGCAGTGCCGGAAATTATGTGTTGCCGCTGGCGTCGAGCAGCATGAACGAGAGCGATACCCTGGTGCGGATTCAGGACGGCAATATCGTGGCGATTGGCGGTTTGATGCAAATTACCTCCAATCGGTCTTCATCGGGCTTGCCGGGAACAAGCAGTTTGCCGGTGCTCTCCAGCATCTTTGGCAATCGCGCCAATACCGGGGGCAAAAAAGAAGTGGTGGTATTGATCAAGCCCACCATCATTCGCACGGCGCAAGATTGGGAAGCGCAAACCCGGCGCAGCCGCGCGGCGCTTGACGACATCGACGTGGTTCGTGCCCGCGTGATCCGTCTCGACGGTACGGTGCAAGAGGGCGCGCCAAAAACACCCGCGCAGTGATGTATCTGCGGCATTTTTCGCTGCGTGAGGCGCCTTTTTCCATCACCCCGGACAGTGCTTTTTTTTATTCCCATGAAGGTGTCCAGGCGGCGCTGAATATGCTGCTGGTTGCGCTGCGCAGTGGCGAAGGATTCCTGAAAATCGTCGGCGAGGTCGGTTGCGGCAAGACGGTGCTGTGCCGCCAGCTGCTCAAGACGCTGCAGGGCGAATGTGTCACGGCCTACATTCCCAACCCGGACATGGGGCCGGATGACTTGCTGATGGCATTGATCAACGAACTGGATGTTGAAGTATCCGCGCCCATCAGCCGGCATAAAGTTCTCAATGCGCTGCGTGATTGCCTGTTGAGGCACGCCGGGGCCGGTCGTCGCGTGATCGTTTGCATCGACGAGGCGCAGGCGATTCCGTTGCGCACGGTGGAGAGTCTGCGTCTGCTGTCAAATCTGGAGACCGAAAAACGAAAGCTGCTGCAACTGGTGCTGCTGGGACAACCTGAGCTCGACGAGAAACTGTCGCGTCCGGAAATCCGCCAGTTGTTGCAGCGCATTACCTTCAGTGAATATCTCGGTCCGATGAGCGCGCAGCGCGTGCCGGCTTACCTGGCGCATCGACTGGCGGTGGCGGCGCTGAGCGACGCGACCGATACCAAGGTGTTTGAGATTGAGGCGGCGCAGTCGATTGCCCGCTTGAGTGGCGGTGTGCCGCGGCTGGTGAACGTCCTGGCGCACAAGTGTCTGATGCTCACCTATGGCGAGAACGAGCACCGTGTCAGCCTGCGCCATGTGCGCCTGGCCGCTGCCGATACCCCTGGCGTGCTGGCGCTGCCGTCCCGGTGGGAGGCGTGGTGGTCGGCGCGGACCGGCCTCTGGCGCAGCCGGAAGTCCGCTGCTGAGAGGGCAGCGCCCAAACCCTTTCACGATGATCATCTTGGAGGCTCGCTGTGAGTGTGATCAACAAAATGTTGCGTGACCTCGACAGTCGCCAGACCGGCGCTGATACTTCGGCGCCCCCGGGTATTGCCCGCGACACCTTGATTGTCAGCGACTCCGGATATGCCGGGCGAAGCACGCCTGCTTCGCCGCGCAAGCCGGTCCTGCTGGCCGTCTTCGGGGCGCTGCTGGCTGGGGTGATGGCGGCATGGTGGTATCTCGAGCGCAATGTGGCAGCTCCGATCCCGGTGGTGGCAGCAAGCCGTCCTTCAGCGCCCGCCGGCAATACCGTCGTGAGCGCGGTGATACCCCGGGCCGATCCGGTCCCGAGCCTCGCTGCCGCGAGTTTGCCGATTGCTGCTGCGCCGCCCGCATCGATGCCCGCGCCGGTGACGGCATCGATGTCGGCACCAGTACCAGCGGCCGCACCAGCAGCAGCGCCAGCGCCGGCGCCTCCGACCAGTCCAGCACAAGCTGATTCTTCTTTGAAAATGGACAGTACGTTTCGCTCGGTTCCGACTTCTGTCGCGTCCACCAGGACGACTGCTGGCGTGACACCGCGGACGGCGCCAGCCCGTGCACCCAGTGCGGCGGCATCCACCGCCGCCGCCATGCCAGCGCGGCAGAATTTGCCACGTGAATCGCCCGCGCTGGAAGCCCTGGCGCAGGCACAGAATCTATGGAACGAGGGCTCCCATGAAGCGGCGATCGATCTGGCGGCAGAAGCGCTGGCTTTGGCCGAGCGCGCAAACGCTGCTGGTGCGGCAACGGGGAACGCTTCGGTGCTGACCGCGCTGGCGCGAGAATTGGCGCGCATGGAACTGGCACAGGGACGGGTCAGTCAGGCACTGGCGATGTTGACGCGGCTGGAGCCAGTCCTCAAGGATGTCGCCGATGTGTGGGCGCTCCGGGGCAATGCGGCACAGCGCCTGGGACTTCACCAGGAGTCTGCAGCGGCCTATATGACTGCGCTCAAACTTAAAGCCAATGAACCGCGCTGGATGCTGGGCGCGGCGGTATCACTGGCTGCCCAAGGCCAGACGGCGGCTGCGGCGGAACTGGCGGAGAAAGCCCGCGCCGCCGGTGTTGTCAGCCCCGAAGTGGCAACTTATCTGCGTCAGTTGGGCGTGCCGCTGGGCGAGCGCTGAGGAATCGTTCGGCCAGTATGAAATATGGCTGCAAGCGCCGCTGCATAGGCGTAAGGAGCTATTAAATATATAGCATTGGCAGCGGGGCAAGCATCTCGTCAATGTCTAGCTGGCGCGTGTCCCGGGCACTCCTGATGGTTTGGCAGCGTACTTGCCCAGCTCCATCTTGGCGATGGCGTTGCGGTGCACTTCATCCGGGCCGTCGGCAAAACGCAGAGTGCGCGCATTGGCATAGCTGTAGGCCAGCGGAAAATCATCGCACATGCCGCCGCCGCCATGCGCTTGCATCGCCCAGTCAATCACCTGGCAGGCCATGCTGGGTGCCACCACCTTGATCATCGCAATCTCGTTCTTGGCAAATTTGTTGCCGGCCACGTCCATCATCCAGGATGCCTTGAGTGTCAACAGCCGGGCCATGTCGATCTTGCAACGGGCCTCGGCAATGCGTTCCTGCGTCACGGTTTGCGCAGCAATCGGCTTGCCAAACGCAACCCGTGCCGAGGTCCGTTTGCACATCAACTCAAGTGCCCGTTCGGCCAGGCCAATCAGGCGCATGCAATGGTGAATGCGTCCTGGGCCGAGACGGCCCTGCGCGATCTCAAAGCCGCGACCCTCGCCGAGGAGGATGCTGGTCACCGGTACCCGCACGTTGTCAAACAGCACTTCCATGTGTCCGTGTGGCGCGTCGTCGTAACCCATGACATTGAGCGAGCGCACGACAGTGACGCCGGGGGTATTGGCCGGCACCAGTACCATGCTCTGTTGAGAGTGGCGCGGCGCCTCGGGGTTGGTTTTTCCCATCGTGATGTAGACGGCACAGCGCGGGTCGCCGGCGCCGGAGGTCCACCACTTGCGCCCATTGATGACGTAGTCGTCGCCCTGGCGCTCGATGCGGGTTTGAATATTGGTGGCGTCACTGGAGGCCACCTCGGGTTCGGTCATGGCAAAGGCCGAGCGGATCTTGCCCTCCAGCAGGGGTTTGAGCCAGCGTGCCTTGTTTTCTTCGGAACCGTAGCGGGCAATGGTTTCCATGTTGCCGGTATCCGGCGCCGAGCAGTTGAAGACTTCGCTGGACCACATCACGTGCCCCATGATTTCGGCCAGCGGTGCGTACTCCTGGTTCGTCAGGCCGGCGCCCGCATAGCCGGAGGCTGCGGCACTGTCCACCGGCAAGAACAGATTCCACAGTCCCGCGGCCTGCGCCTTCAGTTTCAGAGTCTCAATGATCTGCAAGGGGGTCCATCGCTTGCCGGCCGCCGTGTTGGCCGCAATTTCAGCGTGGTAAGCGCCTTCGGCGGGATAAACATAGTCATCCATGAACGCCTGCAATTTGCCTTGCAGTTCCTTGGTTTTGGGCGAGTAGTCAAAGTCCATGGGAGCTCCGGTTGTGTCAGTTGAAAGGGACGACGGGACGTCGGGATTCAGGTTTTCTGTGCAAATTTCCAGGCCATCTGCGCCAGGGGTCTGGCGCCGGCGGCCGAGCTCACGGCCTGGGCGCTGGCGGCGGTGCCCATCTCCACGCGCTTGGCAATGCCTTGCAGGATGGCGGCAATCCGGAACAGGTTGTAGGCCATGTAGAAATTCCAGTCCACTCTGAGCTCTTCGGGTGTCACCAGCCCCGTGCGTTCGCAGTAGCGGCGGATGTAGGCGTCTTCGGTCGGTATGCCAAGACTGGTCACGTCGAGCCCGCCGATGCCGCGAAAGGACCCCGGCGGAATGTGCCAGGCCATGCAGTGGTAACTGAAATCGGCCAGCGGGTGTCCCAGCGTCGACAGCTCCCAGTCCAGCACCGCCACGATGCGCGCTTCGGTCGGGTGAAACATCAGGTTGTCGAGCCGGTAGTCGCCATGGACGATGCTGACCATGTTCTCGGCACGTGCCATCGCCGGAATGTGCAGCGGCAGCCAGGCCATGAGCTGGTCCATCTCGATGATGGGCTGGGTAATGGAGGCCAGGTACTGCTTGCTCCAGCGCCCGATCTGGCGCTCAAAATAATTGCCCGGCTTGCCGTAGGCGGCCAGGCCCCGTTCGGCAAACTTGACCGTATGCAGGGCGGAGATGACGCGGTTCATCTCGTCATAAATTGCTCCGCGCTCAGAAGTGCTCATGCCCGGCAGGGCCTGATCCCACAGAATGCGCCCGGGCATGAATTCCATCACATAGAAAGCCCGACCAATCACCGATTCGTCTTCGCACAGGCAGTACATTTTCGGCACCGGCACATCGGTGCCGTACAAGCCGCTCATCACTGCAAACTCGCGCTCTATGGCGTGGGCTGATGGCAGCAATCTGGCCACCGGACCGGGCTTGGCTCGCATCACATAGCTTAACGAAGGTGTGTTGAGCTTGTAAGTCGGGTTGGATTGACCGCCTTTGAAGGACTCGACGGTCAAGGGGCCAACAAATCCGGGAAGGTTCTTCTCCAGCCAGGCGGACAGGGCGGCGACATCGAATGCCTGCTTGTCGGAGACCGCCTGGGTGCCCACGAAATGGTCAAAGTCGCTCATGGTCTTGCACGTGTCTGGTGGATTTATTTGTCGGCTTCACTGATGATCATCAAGGCTTCGCGGTTGCGAATGACCAGGCCACCGGGTTCGATCCGGATCGCTTCTTCGCGCTCCATGGCTTTGAGTTCCTGATTGACGCGCTGGCGCGACGCCCCGAGCAGCTGGGCCAACTCTTCCTGTGCCAATTGCAGCCCGATGCGAACCTCGGAGCCGTCGCTGAGGGATGGTACGCCGTAGCTGCGCACCAGGTGCAGCAGCTGTTTGGCCAGTCGCGCCCGCAAGGGCAGGGTGTTGAGGTCTTCGACCAGGCCATAGAGCTGGCGGATGCGTCGGGCGTGCAGGCGCAGCAGCGCTTCATAGAGCTCCGCGTGGAGCGCGAGAATTTTCTTGAAATCGGCTTTGGCCACGCACAAGATCGTGGTGTCGCCATGCGCGTAGGCATCATGAGTGCGCCGATCGCCGTCGAAGATGGCGACATCGCCAAACCAGATGCCAGGCTCCACATAGGTCAAGGTAATCTGCTTTCCCGAGATCGACGTTGAACTCACCCGCACCGCGCCGCGCGCGCAGGCAATCCATTCTTCCGGTGGCTCGCCACGGGCAGTGATCAGTTCGCCGTCCTTGTATCGTTTGACGTAGGCGCATCGCAGAATGTCGTGTTTTAGCGAAGGGGAGAGGGTTGAAAACCAGCGACCCGAATTGATCGCCGCGCGTTCGTCAATGGTAAGAATAGGTTCGTCCATGGCCTGTCTTTTGGGTGACTGAAATCGTCCCGATTGTCGCGCCGGGGACGGGATGGCAGGTGGCGCCCTGTCGCTTGCGTGTCTGCCCCGAGCGTCAGCTACTTGTGCAGCCCTTTTTCATCAGGTTCCTCGGTCGAGGTGCTGATGACACTGGTTTGCAGACCTTTGGCCTTGCGCCATATGTAGATCACGTAGCCACTGAATCCATACACGACAAAAACGCCGAACAGGACCGTGGGCGGATCGATATTGACGACGCCAATGCCCAATGCGATCAGCACAATCACGACAAAGGGCACGCTCTTTCTCATGTGAAAGTCTTTGAAGCTGTAAAACGGCACATTGGTCACCATCGTCAGTCCGGCATACAAAGCCAGGGCAAACATCGGCCACGCCACGCTGGCGCCCTTGATGCCCAGGTCGGTCATCACCATGACGAATCCGGCAATCAATGCCGCAGCAGCGGGGGACGGCAAACCCTGAAAATAGCGCTTGTCCACGACTGCCGTGTTGACGTTGAACCGGGCCAGTCGCAGGGCACCGCAGGCGCAATAGACAAAAGCCGCAATCCAGCCCCAGCGTCCCAAACCCTTGAGCGCCCATACGTAGGCGATGATCGCCGGCGCGGCACCAAAAGAGACCATGTCTGAGAGCGAATCCATCTGCTCGCCAAACGCACTTTGCGTGTTGGTCATGCGAGCGACGCGTCCGTCGAGGCTGTCGAGCACCATGGCGCAAAAGACACCCACGGCGGCCATGTCGAAGCGGCCGTTGATGGCCATAATGATGGCGTAAAACCCGCCAAAAAGTGCCGCCAACGTAAACAGGTTTGGCAGAATATAGATGCCTTTGCGGCGCTTGCTCACCGCGACAGCCTCAACTTCAGCAAAGTCTGCTTCGTTTCCGTTTTGCATAGAATTGGTCTCCAGCGCTTCATAATAACAAAGGCCACTGAAGTGGCCCTTGCTAGAGGAGTTGCGAAACTCAATTCCGGGTTTGATCAACCAGCTTGTTCTTTTTGATCCAGGGCATCATGGTGCGAAGCTTTTCGCCGACTTGCTCGATCTGATGCTCGGCCGTCAAGCGGCGACGGCTCAGCAAGGTCGGTGCGCCAGCCTTGTTCTCCAGGATGAAGCTCTTCGCGTATTCACCGGTCTGGATGTCTTTCAGGCACTGGCGCATCGCGTCTTTGGACGCTTGCGTGATGATCTTCGGGCCGGTCACGTATTCGCCATATTCGGCGTTGTTGGAAATGGAGTAGTTCATGTTGGCAATGCCGCCTTCATAAATCATGTCCACGATCAACTTGAGTTCGTGGCAGCACTCAAAATAAGCCATCTCTGGCGCATAGCCGGCTTCCACCAGGGTCTCGAAACCAGCCTTGATGAGCTCAACCGCTCCACCGCACAAAACAGCCTGTTCACCGAACAGATCGGTTTCAGTCTCTTCGCGGAACGTGGTTTCAATAATGCCGGCCTTGCCGCCACCGTTGGCCATGGCGTAGCTCAGTGCCAGATCGCGTGTGCGGCCCGACTTGTCCTGATGAACGGCAATCAGTTGCGGAACACCACCACCTTGCACATAGGTGCCGCGCACCGTATGGCCTGGTGCTTTTGGCGCCACCATCCAGACGTCCAGGTCGGCGCGGGGATTCACCAGGCCGTAGTGCACATTGAAGCCGTGTGCAAAAACCAGGGAGGCACCCTGCTTGATATTGGGCTCGATGTCATTGGCGTAAACCGCGGCGATATGCTCGTCAGGCAACAGGATCATCACCACATCAGCGGCCTTGACCGCGTTGGCGACGGTCGCAACCTTGAGGCCGGCTTTCTCGACCTTGGTCCAGGATGCGCCAGCCTGGCGCAGGCCAACAATGACTTTGACGCCGCTGTCGTTCAGATTCTGGGCATGGGCATGACCCTGGCTGCCATAGCCGATGATGGCAACCGTTTTGCCCTTGATAAGACTCAGATCACAGTCTTTGTCGTAAAAAACTTTCATTTGTTTCTCCGTTGTAAAAAATTAAACTCGCAAGATCCGTTCGCCACGCCCAATGCCGCTCGACCCGGTGCGGACCGTTTCCAGAATTGCACCCCGCTCAAGCGCTTCCAGAAAGGCGTCGTTCTTGGACTGGTCTCCGGTCAACTCAATGGTGTAGCTTTTTTCTGTGACGTCGATAATGCGCCCGCGGAAGATATCAGCCATGCGCTTCATTTCTTCACGCTCCTTGCCCACGGCCCGCACTTTTACCATCATCAGTTCGCGTTCGGTGTACGCGCCCTCGGTCAGGTCAACGACCTTCACGACTTCAATCAGGCGGTTCAGGTGCTTGGTGATCTGCTCAATCACTTCGTCCGACCCGGTGGTTTGAATTGTCATGCGCGACAGGCTCGGATCTTCCGTCGGGGCGACAGTGAGCGATTCAATGTTGTAGCCACGCGCTGAAAAAAGACCAACCACGCGCGAAAGAGCACCAGGCTCATTTTCCAGCAATACGGCAATGATATGTTTCATGGGATAAGGCTCCTCTTTTCGCTGCCCTCGCCCCGCAGCGGTAACCACGGGGTTTGGCAAACAATAGATTCGTCAAAAGCAAAGTTGATTAAAGATCTTCAGAACCAAGCAGCATTTCGGTAATGCCCTTGCCGGCTTGCACCATCGGAAACACATTTTCAGTCGGATCGGTGCGGAAATCCATGAAGACGGTTCGATCCTTGAGCTTGCGCGCTTCACGCAGCGCCGGTTCCACATCCTGGGCCCGCTCGATCAGCATGCCGACGTGACCATAGGCTTCCGCCAGCTTGACAAAATTGGGCAGCGCATCCATGTAGCTATGGCTGTAACGGCCTTCGTATTCCACCTCTTGCCATTGGCGAACCATGCCCAGATAGCGGTTGTTGAGCGACAGAATCTTGATCGGCGTGTTGTACTGCAAACAGGTGGAGAGTTCCTGGATGCACATCTGCACCGAGCCGTCTCCGGTAATGCAAAACACCTCACTGGCGGGTTTGGCCATCTTGATGCCCATCGCATAGGGAATGCCAACACCCATGGTGCCCAGTCCACCGGAGTTGATCCAGCGGCGTGGCTCATCGAAACGATAGTACTGCGCGGCCCACATCTGGTGCTGACCGACGTCGGAGGTGATGTAGGCATCGACACTCCTGGTCATGTTCCAGAGAGTCTCAACCACATATTGCGGCTTGATCACGTCGTTCTTGCCATGATCGTATTTGAGGCAATCGCGCTTGCGCCAAACCTCGATCGTCTCCCACCAGGCAGCGAGCGCTTGGGCATCCAGTTTGGCACTACCTTCCTGGATCATCGCAATCATCTCCTGGAGCACTTCCTTGACGTCGCCCACGATCGGGATATCCACCTTGACGCGTTTGGAGATGCTCGACGGGTCGATGTCGACGTGAATGATCTTGCGCTCATTCTGCGCAAAGTGCTTGGTGTTGCCGATGACCCGGTCATCAAAGCGGGCACCGATTGCCAGCAACACGTCGCAATGCTGCATCGCGTTGTTGGCTTCCACCGTGCCGTGCATGCCCAGCATGCCAAGAAACTTGCGATCACTGGCCGGATAGGCGCCCAAACCCATCAGGGTGTTGGTGCAGGGGCAACCCAGCATATCGACCAGCGTGCGCAATTCTTTAGATGCATTGCTCAGAATCACACCGCCGCCGGTGTAGATGTAAGGCCGTTTGGCTGCGAGCAAGAGCTGTAGCGCCTTGCGAATTTGCCCACCATGGCCTTTGCGAACCGGGTTGTAGGAGCGCATTTCAACCGATTCCGGGTAACTCGAATATGGCACCTTTTTAAAGGAGACGTCTTTCGGGATATCGACCACAACCGGGCCTGGGCGCCCGCTACGTGCGATATGAAAGGCCTTCTTCATGGTTTCAGCCAGGTTTCGCGCATCCTTGACCAGAAAATTATGTTTGACAACCGGACGGGTGATGCCGACTGCATCACATTCCTGAAAAGCGTCCAGCCCGATGGCGCTTGTGGGTACCTGTCCGGTCACGATCACCATCGGAATACTGTCCATATAGGCAGTCGCAATGCCTGTTACCGCATTGGTAACGCCTGGTCCGGAGGTGACCAGGGCCACGCCCACGTCACCAGTCGCGCGCGCATAACCATCGGCCGCATGAACCGCCGCCTGCTCGTGTCGCACCAGGATGTGCTGGATGGTGTCCTGCTTGTAAAGAGCATCGTAAATATGCAGCACGGCGCCGCCAGGATAACCCCAGACATACTTGACGCCTTCGGCTTGCAATGACTTGATGAGAATCTCCGCGCCGCGAAGTTCATGGTCATTTGAAGTTGCGGCAAGTGTTTTGCCGGCGGGCGTTGCCGATTGATTTTTTGCAGTAGCTCTTGCAGTCGCCGAAGCGATGTCAGCCTTTGATATTTCCATGATGAACCTTTGTGAATTTCTCTGACGAAAAACCTTGGGTGCTCCTTCGCAAACACTTGTGGGGCCGCGTCGGAACTTAGAGCCAAAGCCATAAGCACAGTGATTCTTGTGCCGGACCGTGACCCGTTTGTTTTTTGATTGACAGTGCATATTATGGCATTACAGCAATTGGATCTCCCAAGAAGAGGGCGAAAGAGCCTTTGCACGGTGCCATAATTGCACCAGAACTCCGCGCAAATCCGCCAAAACCGTTTGCAGCGCGACTATGTCATACAACTAAACTTCACCGCCACGATAAGGCGACAAGCTCTTGGCAACTGAAGCAGAACTCTCTGATTTTTTGAAAAGCGTCGAAAAGCGCGCTTTCAAGCGTTCCGTTTATCACGTGCGAAATGTTGAGTCTGCGCTGGACATCGTGCAGGACAGCATGATGAAGTTGGCCGAGCATTACGGGCATAAGCCAGCCGCCGAGTTGCCAATGCTGTTCCAGCGCATCTTGTCCAACTGCACCCACGACTGGTTCCGACGGCAAAAACCCCACAACGCACTTTTCTCCAATATGAGCGATTTCGAATCCGCTGGGGAGGATGGGGAATTTGATCTTCTGGAAACTTTAAATGTAGAAAGCCACTCAGACCAGACCGAGAGTGCCGAAAGCGCTACCCAGCGGGCACAAACCTTGCATGAGATTGAAAACGAGGTTCAGGAACTCCCCGCTCGTCAACGGGAGGCGTTCCTGATGCGTTACTGGGAGGAGTTGGACGTGGCAGAGACGGCTGCCGCCATGGGTTGTTCGGAAGGCAGTGTCAAGACGCACTGTTCGCGGGCTGTTCAGGCCCTTGGGAAAGCATTGAGGGCGAAGGGAATAACACTGTGACTAATTTGAATCATTATCAAAAGCAACTTGTGCAAGACCGTTTTGCGTTGCGGGTGACCGCGCGGCTGTCGGACGCAGTTGACGCCCTCCCGTACGATATTTCAGAACGTCTGCGCGCCGCACGAGTGCGGGCGGTGGGCGCCAGATCACTGGCGTTCAAATTGACCGCCAGCAGTGTGGCGGTGTCGGGTGGCTCGGCCACACTTGCGTTTGGAGGCGAACATCTGAACTGGTGGGACCGTTTTGCTGCAGTCGTTCCATTGCTGGTGCTGGTTTTTGGCCTGATCGCTATCAATGTTATTCAAAATGACGACCGCGCCAAGGAGTTGGCCGAAATTGACGCGGCGTTGCTGACAGATGACCTACCGCCGGCAGCTTATACAGACCCGGGGTTTTCACAGTTTCTCAAGCTTAACGCCGGGCAGAATCAGTAGTTTGCGCCAGATGATGGTCAAAGACGCTGTCGGTCAGTCGAGTCATCCATTGTTCTCGTGCAGGGTGGTGTTCGAAGCAGTTTTTTGCTTTTTGGCGGTTTTTGGCATATCTGTGTCGTGCGCTGTGGCCCAAGGCGTGGCTTCGGCGCCCAGACCGGCACAAGCGCCTGCCCCGTCGTTGAAGCCATCCGTGCCTGTAAAAGCATCAACGCCGCCGAAAACATCTTATAAACCGGCTTGGCAAGACCTGACACCCGCGCAACAACGGTCACTTAAGCCTCTGGCAGTCAATTGGGCCACGATGGCAGAAGCCGAAAAGCGCAAGTGGATTGCCATCGCGGCAAATTATTCCGCCCTTGCACCGGCGGAACAGGTGAAGATGCACAGTCGCATGACTGAGTGGTCGTCACTGAGCCAACAGCAGCGCACTCAGGCACGATTGAATTTCGCCAAGTCAAAGCAGCTCAGTCCGACCCAAAAGACAGCCACATGGGAGGCCTATCAAGCCTTGAGCCCGGAAGAAAAGAAAAAGCTGGCCACTTCCGCTCCGGTCAAACCCAAAGGTGCCGCCGCTGCGACCAAGCCTGTCCCTCCTCAAAAACTGGCAAAAATTCCCGTGAACAAGCAGACGCAAAAGCGAGCGCCGAATACCGCAGCGAGTGCGCCTGCAGTGGACCGCAAGACATTGCTGCCGCGCTTGCAGTCAGCGTCTGAGCCGACGCCCGCGCAGACGAACTGAACCATGCAGGTGTTGGTCGGATGCAATCAGAATTGAGAGCGCCGCCTCTGGCACGTCGAATGGCTTGCTGGTTGTATGAGGGGCTGTTGATGGTTGGTGTGGTCTTCATGGCCGGCTATCTGTTTGGCACCTTGAGTCAGACGCGCAATGCCATGGACAACCGCCATCTCCTCCAGGCATTCCTGTTTGTCATCTTTGCTATCTACTTTGTGTGGTTCTGGGCCAAAGGTCAGACCCTGGCGATGAAAACCTGGAACATACGGGTTGTGGATCGTGCCGGTCAACCAATCACGCAAACCCGCGCGTTGTTGCGTTATGCGCTCTGCTGGCTCTGGTTCCTGCCTGCGCTGGCGGCGCTGGCACCTTACAAGCTGTCTGGCGCTGGATCGGTCGTCGTTGTCTTCGGCTGGGTGGCAATATGGGCGATATTGAGCTACCTTCAACCACAGCGACAGTTCTGGCACGATGTGTTGGCGGGTACCAGGCTGGTCTCGACACCACGGCGCGTGGCTTGGTTTTGAGAAGCGATACGTGAGCAAGATTCTGATTGCCGGCGGGGGCATTGGCGGTTTGGCAGCGGCCTTGGCCAGTTCGCTTGCGGGTTCACAGGTTGCCTTGTTTGAACGCGCGGACCAGTTATCTGAAGTGGGGGCGGGAATACAACTTGGCCCCAACGTCACGAAGGTACTTTGCGGTTGGGGTTTGAAAGATGCGCTTGCCGCAGTGGCAGCGTTCCCGCATCGCTTGCAGGTGCGCAGCGCCATATCCGGTGCCGAACTTGCAGTTTTGCGCTTGGGCGCCGAGATGCAGGCGCGCTACGGAGCGCCCTACGCGACGATTCACCGCGCCGATCTTCATGCCCTGCTGCTTGCGGCCTTGATACCGCAAAGTGGCGTGCAGTTGAACCTGGGCAGCGCAGTGACCGGTTTTGCGCAAACTGATACCGGCGTGACGCTAAAGTTTCGCCAGACCAATCACGATTTTGAGATGCATGGTGACGTGCTGGTGGGCGCGGATGGCCTGTGGAGCACAGTACGCCAGCAGTTGCTCAATGATGGGGCGCCGCGCGCCACCGGCCATCTGGCCTATCGGGCGATGGTGTTACAGAGCAGTTTGCCCGAGCGCATGCGCTCGCAGCAGGTGACCGCCTGGCTCGGGCCCCGGCTGCATGTGGTGCAATACCCGGTGCGCGGGGGCCAGTGGCTCAACGTCGTGGCCATCGTGGAGGGCAAAACAATAAGTCTTCCCGAGAATTGGGACCATGACGCCAATGCGGCTGAGTTGCGGCGCTGCATGGCGGCCACATGTACTCCCTTGCTTGACTTAATCGGTGCCATCGATCATTGGCGCCTTTGGGGTTTGAGCATCCGCCCTCCTATGCGTCACCCTAGCGAACAGGCTCAGGGCCGGGTGGCGCTGCTGGGCGACGCGGCACACCCCATGCTGCCCTATCTTGCGCAGGGCGCCGGCATGGCGATTGAAGACGCCGCTGAGTTGAGTCGCGCTTTGACTGGTGATGGCCAGGCTCCATGGCTAAACTCGGGTCAGCTTTGCGATGTTTCTGCCCGCTTGAGTCACTATGCGGCCAAGCGCTGGCGACGCAATTCACAAGTACAGGCGCGCGCCATCCGGAACGGGCAGATATTTCATTCCACCGGGCCGCTGCGATGGGGGCGCGACGCGGCCATGAGACTGCTTGGCGAGCGATTGATGGATATGCCCTGGCTCTATCGCGGCACCTAGAAGTTACAACTTATTTGTAGCTTGACAAAAACACAACATTCCTTTCGATAATTTGTAAGGATCGTTTGCGCTAAATCATTCAAACTAGACAGCGCCAACAACGATTGGAACTTGAAAGTTTTCTGAGTTATGCTTTGGCCAAATTAATTGTTAAGTAAAGCTTGGGTAAAACTTAAGTAAAACTTAAGAATGAAGCCGTAGCGCTAAAGTGTCGGAGAAATAAATGAATCGTTTGCTAGTTCAATGGGGCGTGGCCGGTCTGGTGCTGCTTGGCATGGCAGGTTGCGGTGGCGGTGGAAACAACGGGCAGACGCCACCTGCGCCTCAGGCACCGGTGGTTGCGGCGAATGCCGCCATCGCAGCGGCGAGCAAATTGGCGGCGAACGACACTGCCACCAATACTGCGGCCCCCTTCACCGTCGTGCAGGACGCTGGCGTGCCAGCCGTTGTCGTCAATGGGCCGCCCAAGGTGAATTTCGTGGTGTTTTCCGGCGGTGCCATCAAGGCTGGCTTGAAGGTCACGGATGTGAGCTTCGCGATTGCCAAGCTGGTTCCCGGCACCAATAGCAATCCAGACCAATGGGTCAACTACATCTCCCGCACGGAAACGGCAGCTGCCGGTGTTGGGCCGGGTGGGCAAAAAGTGCCCCTGGCCACTGCCAAGCAGGCCACCACCGATGGCAAACAGACGGATGCCGCACTGCTGGCGGCGCAACTGGTCTATAACGCCGACGGCTATTACACCTACACCTTCAAAACCAATATCCAGGACATCGCCCAGACCAACGGCGTGGTTTTTGAGCCCGCGCTGACGCATCGCATCGCCATTCAATTAAGTTACACGAATGCAGCCGGCGACAAAGTGCTGGTCAACCCGTATTTCGACTTCACGATTGACGCCAACGGCAACTCCGTGGCGGTCACAGATGCAACCAAAACGCGCAAGATGACCGATGTGTCGTCCTGCAACGGTTGCCACGAGAAGCTGGCCTTGCATGGAGGCGGGCGCGTGGATACGCAATTCTGCGTCATGTGCCACAACCCCGGCACTACCGATGCCAACAGCGGCAATGTGCTTACTCTGGCCACCATGGTGCACAAGATTCACGCTGGCAAATTGCTCAAGAGCAAGCTGACCGCAGGGCAGGGCGGCGAGGACTACACCATCTGGGGCTACCAGAACATCAAGCACGGCTACGCCGAGGTTGGTTTCCCGCAAGACCTGCGCAATTGCACGGTATGTCATTCAGGCGCCAATCCCAAGACGCCGCAGGGGGACAACTGGAAGTCCATTCCCACCAAGGAGGCCTGCCTGACCTGTCACGCCAATAATGCTGGTTCTGCTTGGGATACCCTGCATAAGGTGATCGCCGGTGAGTTCGTCGCGCCAGGATCGGCGGCCAAGGCCTTGCCCAATAGTGAGTGCGCCCGTTGCCACGGGGCAGGCTCAGTTGTCTCTGCGGAACGAGTTCACTGGAACCAGGTCGAAGCCAATGCGGCCAAGTACAAGATGAACATCGAGAGCGTCGCCTTCAACGATACGGCCGACCACAAGGCTCGCAGCGTGACGGTCAAATACTTCCTTTCTGATCCGACGAACGGCAACGCTGCCTACAACCTGGTGACCCCGGATTGTGTTTACAGGGGAACTGCCGGTGTTTGTGTGCCGCCGACCACCACGCCGAGTACCCCGAACAACACGAAGTTCGGCAACCTGCGTTTCTATCTTGCCTATCAGAATATGGTCGGCCAACCGGATGCGGTTACCGAGTTCTCGGCTTACAACAACGGCGGCAGTAGCGCCAGCGCGTACGCCCACACGGGCGTCAATGATGGCAATAACCACTACCAGGTGAGCATCCCCGTTCCGGACGACACCGCGATAGCAGTCGTTAAAGGCTCAGCGCGGGTGGTCAGCATTGGTCAGATCAAGGAGCACAAGCTGGTTGCAGCGGCGGCGGCAGACCCGCGGCCCGAGGTAGTACCCACGGTGCTGGTCAACACGATCGTGCAGCACACCTACAAAGAACTCGCGCTTACCGGCGCTCTGCAACCTCGACGCGCCATCGTTGGCACCGAGAAGTGCAACGTCTGTCATGGCGCGTTGGGTGCCACTTCTGGTTCCAATACGCTTGCCAATGCCTTTCACAGCGGCGGCCGTGACATCGTTGAAGCCTGTGTGATTTGTCATGATGCGAATAGAGCTTCGTCGGGCAACATCATGACCAACGGCCTCAATCTCTACGAGTCGTACCAGTTCAAACGCATGATCCACGGCATCCATGGCAATTCCAAGCGAAGCTCTCCGTTTACGCATGGCAACAAGGTGGTTGGTGTTTTCAACAAGGACGGAACGTCAGCGACGGGTGGTGCCCCATTGGCGAGCAACGTTGAGAATTTTGCCGCCGAGGTCTCGTGGCCGGGTGTCGGCATTAACTGTAACGCCTGTCACGTCAACAACTCCTACAAGTCTGACATGGGTCCGCTGGGTACGGTGGTTCAGAAGCCGGTTAACGTCGCGACTGGCGTCGCCACCACCGACCCCAACGCCTGGCTGGTGATCTCGCCCAAGGCGGCCAGTTGTACCGCTTGTCACGATGGCAAGACTACATCAGGTCAAACAGTGATCGACCACGTCACGCAGTTTGGCGGAGCCACCTTTGGTGACAAGTCGCAAGCCGATGTCGCCCTGCTGCCACCCGAGACCTGTGATGACTGCCACACCAATGGCGGTGTCAAGAATGTGGACATCGTTCACGGTCAGAAGTAGCCATTGGAATGATCATGAACATATTGGGTTTGGAACCTGTTTTGAAGGGTGATGGGATGTGTATCAAGCGTTTTATGGCCGCCTTTGGCCTGTGTCTGTTCGGGTTGCTCGGCCCGGCCTGGGCTGCCGGCGAAACCGGTGCGGCGCTCTGCGTGACATGCCACGATGAAGAAGACTTGCCAGACTTCAGCCGTTCCGCGCACGGCTTTGCCGTCGACAAGCGCGTGCCGGACTGCATCACCTGTCACGGCCCCAGCCCCACGCACGCCCGAAAGCCGGAGGGTGCCAAGGAGCGTCCTCACCCGGACCGCATGTTTACCAAAAAATCAGAGCTGCCGGCCAACGAGCGCAGCGCGGTCTGTCTGACGTGCCATACCAAAGATGTCAAGCGCGCCTTGTGGGCGGGCAGCCAGCACGACACCGCGGATATCGCCTGTAACGCCTGTCACAAAATTCACGTCAACCGCGATAAAGCGCTGATCAAGGCCGCCCAGGCCGATCTCTGCTACACCTGCCACAAAGAGCAGCGCGCCCAGATGAACCGGCCGTCGCACCACCCGGTGCCCGAAGGCAAAATGGTCTGTTCGGATTGCCACAACCCGCACGGCTCGGCCGGCCCCAAGCTGATGAAGCGCGACAGCATCAACGACACCTGCTACACCTGCCATGCCGAAAAACGCGGCCCCTTTGTGCACCAGCATGATCCGGTGGCCGAAGACTGTTCGAATTGTCACAACGCCCATGGGACCACGGTTCCGGCCTTGCTCAAGGCGCGTCCGCCGCTGCTTTGCCAGCAGTGCCATACGCCGCACGTGGCGGGAGGTGTCGGCGCGCTCGCGGGCCAGAACGGCGTTGGTGTCACCGGGACTACCAGCGGCAAGAACGTTGTCAACCTCTGGCAAGGCCGTAGCTGCCTGAATTGCCACACGCAAGTCCATGGTTCCAACAATCCATCGACCACCAACTCGATGCCACAGCTCCTGATGCGCTGAAGGACGGAGAGAAATCATGACTAACCTCACCACATCATTTCGTTTTCATCGCACACTCCTTGCCGTCGCTGTGTGTGCCGCCTTCGCGCCGGCGCAAGCCGAGACCAGCCCCGTTGAAACCATAATCAGCGTTGGCCTCGGTGCCGTAAGTGGCTCCAGTGACGACCGCGCGCTGTTTGGCCAGTACAACGGTTTGCACACTGACCGCAATGCCGTTGGCATGCTGGGAATTGATTACAGCTTGCGCAATCAGGAAAAATCCTCCTGGGTGCAGTTTCTGGGCTCCGACCTGCTCGGCAACACGCGTGAGATGGGTCTGATCTGGAAGAACCCTGGAAGCTGGAAGTTCAGCGCCGACTACGGCGAGCTGGTTCGCTACGAACCGAACACAATCAACACCGGTCTACTCGATGCCGGTTCGACCACGCCACAGGTGCTGCCTGTGTCCGCCGGAAGCGGCACGGACACCGAGCTAAAGACCAAGCGAACCAAGCTCGGCCTGGGATTCACAAAAATCATCAGCCCGGCGCTGCAAATTGCAGTCGACCTGAAAACCGAAAACAAGGAGGGTTCGCGCTTGTTTGGCATCGGCATGAATTGCCCGTCAACGATCGCGCCCACCTGTCTCGGCACCCCTGGCGCCAACACCAGTTGGGGCTTGCTGATGCTGCCGGAGCCGATCAACGCCAATCACAGCCAGGTCGAGGCACGATTGAGTTATGCGCTTGAAAAACTGCGCTTCAGCCTGGGTTACTACGGCTCTTTCTATCGAAATAACAACGCCACGCTGAGCCCCACAGTGCCCGCAAGTTTGAACAACCCGGTGGGTGTTCTACAGCCGCTCAACGCCGGCTTGCAGACCCTTCTGAGTCAACCACTGGCGCTGGCGCCAGACAACCAGGCGCAGCAGCTCGACCTGAGCGGCAGCTACGATCTCACACCTACCACCCGTAGCACCTTCAAGCTGGGCTATACCGCTGCTTCGCAGACCGATGACTTTGCTGCTGCCGGCCTGACCAACGCACCGGCCGATGTGACCAATCTTGGTGCCCGGGTCGTCACCAAGCTGGCCAAGATAGGCCTCACCTCGCGCCCGATTCCCAAGCTCTCGCTGCTCGCCGATTTGCGCTATGAGGACAAAAAAGACCAGACTCCGATTGCTTCTTACAACTTTGAAGGTCTAAGCAACAGGCTGCCGGTCTACAGCACCAATCGCGATCTTTCCAGCCGCAAGACCAACGGCAAGCTGCAAGCGAGCTATCAGTTCACGAGTGACTATCGGGGCACCCTGGGTGCGGATCGTGAATCCATCGATCGCGGCGTCTTCACCGCCACCAGTGCGGCATCAGGCATCAGTGCCTTGCGTCAGAATACCGACGAGACCACCGTCCACGCCGAGTTGCGGCGCCGCATGGCAGATTACCTGAGCGGTGCGATCAGTGTTTCCAGCAGTCGGCGCAGCGGCTCGAATTGGCTCAAGGACAATAGCGGGACAGGTGTCACCGAGGTGGCCAATCAAGCCGACCTCACGGCTGGCTTTCTGTCTACCGCGATCTTCATGCCGACGCTGGCCGACCGCAAGCGCGACAAGGTGAAGCTGTTTGCCGACTGGCAGCCGAGCGAAAAGCTCAGTCTCCAGTTCAGTCTCGAAGGTGGCAGGGACAAGTTCAACACACCCAGCAGCTATGGTCTTCAAAACGCCCGCATGAACCAGCTCAGTGCTGATTGGGCTTATGCCCTGTCGGATAGCTGGGGCCTGAACGGCTCGGTGTCGCAGGGAGTCCAGACCTTTAACCAGTCGCGCCAGGCCGGCTACTTGCTGGCGTTCGAGAACACAAACAAAGGGGTCAGCATCGGCTTTGCCGGCAAGGCCGCGAGCAAGCTTCAAGTGGGGGGCAACCTGTCCTACGTTAACGACAAGAGCGTCTACGCCCAGGGACTCGACAGTTTTGCCGGAGCCGACAGCGTCGCGTTACTGGCGGCCACCGGCGGCTTGCCAGATGTCGTGTTCAGCCAGACCGCCCTGAAACTGTTTGGCAACTATGCGCTGGAAAGGAAGGGTGCTTCGGTGCGGCTCGACTTTTTGCATCAGCGCTCCAGCCTGAACGACTGGGCCTGGGGCTACAACGGAGTTCCCTTCACTTATTCAGATGGCACGACCGTGATGCAAAAGCCGACGCAAAGCGTCAGCTTCATCGGCGTCACTTACGTTTACTTGATGCCCTAGTTGTGTTGGCGGCCATTGCGCCG
The DNA here is from genome assembly GCA_963810395.1 of uncultured beta proteobacterium. GTDB lineage: Bacteria > Pseudomonadota > Gammaproteobacteria > Burkholderiales > Burkholderiaceae_C > Rhodoferax. The sequence continues at coordinate 91,233 of CAWENC010000002.1, forward strand.
CCGACCAATGCGCCTCCTTGGCGCTGACACTCAGAGCCCAGGGGCGGTTCTGCGCTGCCAAGTTTCGTGACCGCTTCTGTGCTGCATCGCTCCTCCACGAGCGGGCAGGTCGCTGGTGAGAACACTGGAAAGTCAATTATTTTTCGGCACTTTTGATTACCCTAGTCGCGAGCTCGGTCACTCGGGAATACCCTGTGCTAACCAAGCGAAGTTTGATCTAAGACAAATTTCTTCGCTTCAGCCAGATGGACAATCCCGATGTGTAAAGCGTAAGTAAAGTAAGAGTAGGTAAAGTGAAATTGGTTTTTAACCCTAACGCCTTAGGAGGCTGCAGTGAAATATTTTGATCTGTCAAGCAAGAATCGGCCGTCGCCGCATTGGGCCAAGTTCGCCTTGGCCGGCGTGATGGTTGCCGCCCTCGCTGGTTGCGGTGGTGGTAATGGCAAGGATGGTATCAACGGGACCAACGGAACTAACGGGACGAATGGCACCAATGGCACCAACGGCACCAACGCCGTTCCCACGTTCAATGTCAACAGCAACGCAAGCCCTGCGTCTGCCGCAGCCGCTGCGGCCTGGAAGTCGCTTGCACCACAGGTCACGGTCACCAGCGTCAGCATCAGCGGTGCGCCGGTTGTCAAATTCACTGTCAAAGATGCCGCCGGCAATCCGGTCGTCGGTCTGGGCAATAAATCCCAATCCGCGACGGCCACGGTGGCCGGTCTGACCAATATTGCTTTCACGCTGGCCAAACTTGTGCCCGCCAGCACTTACACGGTAACCGCCAACGGCGTCACCACGACGTACAACGACCAGCCCAGCAAGTGGGTCAGCTATCTGGTGACCAAGCCAGTCACAGTCGCACAAGCGGCCGGCACCATTGGTGCAGCTGACTCGTGCAACAAGACCGCCACCGCCGCTGCCACCTGGTGCGGCGCCTTCCCCAGCACCGACGCCCAGGGCACCCTGGTCGATAACGGGGACGGCAGCTACCAGTACACCTTCCTTCGCGATGTGACCAAGGCCAAAGACATAGTCGCTGGCCTGACGGACTCGGCCGATGGTCTGGCCAAGAAAGCCGATCTGGGCGACTTGACCTATGCCCCGACCCTGACGCACCGTCTGGGCATTCAACTCGGTGGCGCAGCCCCCGGCACGGGCTCCAATACGCCCACTGCGGTCACCAACTCGGCCTATCCTGGGGTCAACATGGTCAACACCGCCAACGCCGTGTATGACTTCCGCCCCGATGGAGCCGCCGTCACCAACACGCGTGACATCGTCAAGATCGATTCCTGCAGCGGGTGCCACGACGGAAAAGTGCTGGCCCACGGCAGCCGCAAGGATCCCAAGTACTGCATGACCTGCCACACCGACCAGATCAAGTACACCTTCAGCCAGGAAGCCTCGAGCACCAATGGCGGCCTGGTCCTGACCGGAACGACTCGTCCGACAACCGCCATCGTCGATGGCCGGGCACTGGGCAACTTTCCCAACATGATCCACAAGACTCACATGGGCAAGGAACTGGTCAAGCAAGGCTATTTCTTCAATGCCTCAGCTGAAGGCAAGTACAACGAAGTGACCTATCCGCAGCCGATTACAAACTGCGTCAAGTGCCACGATGCTTCCGCCACTGCAGTCAACAAGACAAGCAATGGTGACAACTGGAAGGGCAACCCGAGCATTCTGGCTTGCGGTTCCTGCCATGACGGCATCAACTTCCTCACTGGCGCCGGGGTCACTCTGGCCGACAAGGCAAAAGACATTGCCGCCGGTGTTCCCGTCGGCACCACCAAGACCGGCCACGCCGCTGGTCAGGACGCGACCAATCCGCAGTGCGCCCTGTGCCATACCGCAGCCAAGATTGCCACTTACCACGTCACGGTTGATCCGATTGGCGCGAACGGCCGCGGCGGGTACCCGTTGAACACCGCGCAGGACGTGCCGACGCCGGGCTTCCCGTCTGGACAGGGTCCGTCGATCCCACTGGCCTCGCAACTGAGTCTGCCCGCAGGCGTCTACAAGATCAACTTCGACATCAAGCAAGTTACGGTTACCGGTGCCGCTGGTGCCAAGAAGGCCACTGTCGTCTACCGCATCCTGAAAGACGGACAGCCTGTAACCTTGAACGCAGCCGGTTACCTGATCGACGGCGTTGACGGCACACCTGACATCTATGTGGGTTACGCAACCGCCCAGGATGGCTTCGCGGCGCCAGCCGACTGGAACGCCACCAAGAACGCGCATGTCACTGACATTCGTGATGCCAAGAGCGGCAACTCACAGACTGGCCCTGACGCCAATGGCTATTACACCGCGAAGCTGGGTGCGACCATTCCGGATGACGCGAAGATGGTGACGGGTGCGATCGGCGTCAACTATAACGGTTTCGTTCAGTTGAATCTTGCCGCCTATCCGAACGGAATTCGCTTGCGTGAGCCCCAGTTTGTCATGAAGGTGGCGGATGGATACACCGCCCGTCGCCCCATCGTCAGCAATGCCAAGTGCAATAGCTGCCACGGTCAACTGGGAGTGTCCCCTTCGTTCCATAGTGGCGCGCGCAATAACGGCGAAGGCTGCGCCCTTTGCCATAACGCCAACAATGCGACCGGCCATGTCGGGGCGGCGAACGGTTTTGGCGGCGGCTGGAACGTGGGCATCAAGAACCTTGTTCACTCCATTCACTCGTCGGCCAAACGTGCGCAAGCATTTACCTACGAAGCCACTGCCGCGAACCCGAATGGGTTCCAGGAAGTGACCTATCCGGGCGTGCTCAAAGATTGCCAACAGTGCCACGTTGCCGGCAGTTATGACTTCAGCGGGACACCCAACGCTGCGGCGCTGCCCAATCTGCTTTGGACCACAGACGCCAAAGGCGACATGAGCAATCCAAGTCTGCTCCCATCCATTGGACTATCGCCATGGGTGACGTCACTGGGCAAGGGTCAGATCAACTACACCGCTGATAACCTGGTGACTTCTCCGGTGACCTCTGCCTGCTTCGGTTGCCACGACAGCAACATAGCGGTCGCGCACATGCAGTTGAACGGCGGCACGATCTATGGACTCTTTTCAAGTGTCGCCTCCGTGGCCGCGCGTCCAGTCATCGGCGCCGCATCCACCATGTCCTTCACCAAGGTCGAAGCGTGCATGGTTTGCCACGGCCCTGGCAAAGTTGCTGACATTGGGTTGGCGCACCAGTGATAGACGCATCCTGACGACCAACAGGCCAGCGCAGGGCATATGCTGCCCTGCTGGCTGGAACTAAAATTAACCCGAATGCGGAAACGCATTCGGGTTATCTTTTTGACAAAAGGAATTTATGAAACAAGGTGTTATTTCCACGGCCCTGATGGCCATCGTTTTGCTGTTGGGTAGCGGCCAGTCTTTTGCCGCCGATACCAAGGCCGCTGCGCCGGCGCAAGCGGCCAGCAAGGCCACGGGCAGCAAAGGCGTAGTCAGCGGCAACAAGAAGGCAACCAGCAGCGTCAAACTGGTCGATATCAATAGCGCCAAGAGCGACCAACTGAAGACTCTGCCGGGCATCAGCGACGCCGAGGCCGCGAAGATCATTGCTGGCCGCCCCTATTCCAGCAAGGCCGATCTGGCCGTGCGCAACATCATCGACACCGGGGTCTATGAAGGTCTGAAGAAACTGATCATCGCCAAACAGCCCAACAAGAGTGCTGCCAAGAATGCTGCGCTTTACAGCAAAAAGAAGTAGCCGTTCAATCAATCCTCTCTGACTGCATCCGCTGCCGCGCCACCTGGCGCAGCAGCGCGGTCAGCCCCAGTGCCGCCACGGTCAACCCCACCACCAGCGCGATCCAGAAGCCTTGCGCCTGCAGGGGCCGTGCCGGTGCCCAGGGCAACCACTTCGGCGCCAACCCCAGCGAATAGCCCAGCGGCAGTGAAAACACCCAGAACGCGGTGAGCTGAATCAGCATCGGTGCGCGTGTCACCTTGTAGCCACGAATGGCGCAACTGGTTGCCACCTGGGTGGCGTCCGACAGCTGGAAGATGGCGGCCAGGAACAGCAAGTCGGCTGCCACCGACGCCACGCCGACGTCGCTGGTATAGGCGGCGGCGATCTGGCGGTTCAACAGCGCCATGCCGGCGGCTGAGATCAGCGCAACCCCAACGGCCATGGCGACCCCGACCCAGGCGCGAAAGCGCGCCGCTGCCGGATCCTGCGCACCGAGCGACTGGCCGACGCGGGTCAGCAAGGCCACGCCCAGACTCAGGGGCAGCATGAACACCAGCGAAGAAAAATTCAGCGCAATCTGGTGCGCCGCCACCTGCGTGCTGCCAAATTCAGCGATCAGCAGGGCGATCAGGCTGAAGGCGCTGGTCTCGGCAAAGTAGGTCACACCGATCGGCAATCCAAGTTTCAGCAGCCCGCGCACCTGTGGCCAGTGCGGCCACTCGAAGCGCTCAAACGGCCAGGTGCTGCGGTAAGCAGCGCTGCGCCGCATCCACCACAACAGGGCGCCCAGGTTGAACCATACGCACAGCAAGGTGGACCAGGCGCAGCCCAGGCCGCCGAGCCGCGGAAAGCCCAGGTGCCCGAAGACCAGCAGCCAGTTCACCACGACGTTAAGCAGCAGGGCACCCAGGGCAATGACCATCACCGGCTTGGTCTGATTCAGGCTGATGCTGTAGCCGTAGAGCACGCGGTAGCCAGCAAAGGCGGGCAGCGCCAGACTGGTAATCACAACGAAGCCGCTGGCGATGTCGCGCACCGCAGGCTCCAGCGTGAGGTGGTCAAATACGAGCGTCGCCAGGTTGGCCAGCACGAAGGCCACGGCGCCCACGCCCAACGCTTTCCAAAGCGCCTGACGTACCACATGCGGCACCTCAGTGAACTCCTGCGCGCCCACATGGTGCGCCACGATCGGGCTGACCGACATCATCACGCCCATCAGCGTGATGATGACCATGTTCCAGATGGCGGCGCCCAACGACACGCCGGCCAGGTCCTGCGCCGAGGCGTGGCCGGCCATGGCCACGTCCACCACCGCCATGCCGACGTTGGCAAGCTGCCCAATCAGGATCGGCCATGCCAGCAGCCACAGAGCATGCGCCTCGGAGCCGATGCGGGCGCGCAAGTTGCTGGATGCAAGCCTTCGAAACAAAGCAACAGAGGGCATGAACGAGCGCCAACCGCGACGGCTCAACGCCCGCGCATGAACCAGGCATCGAGTTCGCGCATGCTGATCTGCCGCCAGGTCGGGCGCCCATGGTTGCACTGGTCGGAACGATCTGTGGCCTCCATCTGGCGCAACAGCGCATTCATCTCGTCGAGGGCCAGGCGACGGTTGGCGCGCACCGCGCCGTGGCAGGCCATGGTCGACAGCAATTCGTTTTTGGCGCGCTGGATGACGGTGCTGGCCTCATGCTGGGCCAGTTCGGCCAGGACGCTGCGCGCCAGCTCTACCGCATCGCCCTGCGCCAGGGTGGTGGGCACGGCGCGCACGGCCAGGGTTCGGGCCGAAATGGCGGTGATTTCCAGCCCCAGCGTATGCAGGGTGTCGGCGTGTGCCTCTGCCGTGGCGATTTCGCTTGGCGTGGCGGCGAAGCTGGCCGGAATCAACAGCGGCTGGCTGCTCAGGCCTGGTCCTTTGGCGGAATTCTCTTCACCGAGTTGCGACTTCAGTCGCTCGTAAACGATGCGCTCATGGGCCGCGTGCATGTCCACGATGATGAGACCCTGCGCGTTCTCGGCAAGGATGTAAATGCCCTGCAATTGAGCCAGTGCGTGACCCAGTGGCCGGTCGCCGGTGGTTTGGGGCGCAGGCACTTCGACCGGCTCGGTGCGAACCGAAGAAGGACTCCAAAGCGCAGCCAGATCACTGACCAGATGGCCGCCGCTTGCTTCCAAATTCATAGCTGCCTGCACATACTGAACGGTGGCTTGAGGCCTGTTTGGCACAAGAAAATCGGGTGTCAAGGGGGCCGACGTCGGGTTTTGGGACGCGCTCTGGCTAGCGGCACGCGGTGCCGCCAGCGCGTCTTCCAGCGCGTGGCGCACGGCCTGGTGTACTTCGTGGCTATCGCGAAAGCGCACTTCGATCTTGGTTGGATGCACGTTCACGTCGACCCGCTTTGGGTCGATCTCGACATGCAACACATAGACCGGCTGGCGCTGACCGTGCAGCACGTCCTCGTAGGCGCTGCGGGCGGCATGCGACAGCACCTTGTCGCGCACAAAACGGCCGTTGACATAGCAAAACTGCTGGTCCGCGCGCGCCCGGGCGGCATCCGGAATACCGACGCGGCCCCACACCTTGATGTGCGGCGTGCTGTCAGGCCGACTGGCGCTGGTCTGGTAATCGACCCACACCGAGCGTTCAACAAACTCGTTGCCCAGCACATCGGCCAGGCGTTGTTCCTGTGCCGCCAGCGCGTAGCCGCGGCTCTCGCAGCGGCGCCATTGCTCCACCAGCTTGCCTTCATGCCAGATGGCAAAACCGACGTCGGGGTGTGAGAGCGCGTGGCGGCGCACCGCTTCCACGCAATGCGCCAGCTCGGTGGCGTCGGTCTTGAGGAATTTGCGCCGTGCCGGCGTGCTGAAAAACAGCTCCTTGACCTCGACGGTGGTGCCGGTACTGCGCGCCACCGGCTTCAATTCACCGCTGCCACCTTCCAGCAAATAGGCATGACTTTGGCCTGTAGCCCTTGACAGTATTGCGCAATCAGCTATTGAATTTATAGCTGCCAGGGCTTCACCGCGAAAGCCCATGGTGCCCACTGACTCCAGATCGAGCAAACTGCTGATCTTGCTGGTGGCGTGGCGCTTGAGTGCCATGGGCAGCTCTTCACGCAGAATGCCCGCGCCGTCGTCTTCCACCGAAATCAGCCGCACGCCACCGGCCAGCAAACGCACAGTGACCTGGCTGGCGCCCGCATCCAGTGCGTTGTCCACCAGCTCACGGACCACCGACGCCGGGCGCTCCACCACTTCGCCGGCGGCGATCTGGCTGATCAGTTCGTCAGGCAGTTCGCGGATCGGGCGGCGGGGGAGGGGAGAGAGAGAGGTGTTCACGGAGCTATTATCCAACCCCATGGAAATCATTATTAATCTCTTTGACTTCATCCTGCACGTGGACAAGCACCTTGAGGTGTTTGTTCAACACTATGGTTCGTGGGTTTATGCCCTGTTGTTCTTGATCATCTTCGTGGAAACCGGTGTGGTGGTGATGCCATTCCTGCCGGGCGACTCGCTGCTGTTTGTCGTGGGGGCCATGTGCGGTGTCGGGCTGCTGAGCTACCCGTTGTCGGTTGCGCTGTTGCTGGCGGCGGCGGTGCTGGGCAATCAGTCCAACTATGCGCTGGGCCGGCATTTTGGGCCCAGGGTTTTCAAGTGGGAACACTCGCGACTATTCAACAAGGCGGCTTTCGACCGGGCGCATGACTTTTACGAACGCTATGGCGGCATTACCCTGGTGGCGGGGCGCTTCATGCCCTTTGTGCGCACGTTTGCGCCCTTTGTGGCCGGTGTCGCCCGGATGACCCGGACCCGCTTCACTTTTTTTGATGTGACCGGCGGCACGCTATGGGTCGTGGGCATTGTCTCGATTGGCTATTTCTTTGGCAACTTTCCGTTTGTCAAAGCGCATCTGGACAAAATCATCTGGGCCATGATCTTGATTCCTGGCCTGGTGATCATGCTGGGCGCATGGAAGTCACGCCGCAAAGCGGCTCAAGCCTGAGGAACAGTTGGAGTGAGAGTGTTGCCGCCAGGTCGCCACTGGCAGGGGCGATATCTGGATCTGCCTGCGGTGGCCTAGAGCGCCCGATTCCTGGCCAATGGCGGGTTTTTGGAAAAGTAACTTTCAATGCCGCGCATCAGGGCCTTGGCCAGTTGCTCCTGAAATTCGTCGCTATTGAGTTTGGTTTCTTCCTCGGGGTTGCTGATAAAGGCGGCCTCTACCAGTACGCTGGGGATATCGGGCGCCTTGAGTACGGCAAAGCCGGCTTGCTCGACGCGGCCTTTATGCAGTTTGCCGACCCGGCCAATCTCGCCCAGCATGGCGCCGCCAAGCTTGAGGCTGTCGTTGATCTGGGCCGTGGTGCTCATGTCAAACAAGGCACGCTTGACCTGGACATCGCGGGCTTTGACGTTCAATCCACCCACCAGATCGGCCTGGTTTTCCCTGGCGGCCATCCAGCGCGCCGCGGTGCTGGAGGCGCCGCCCTGGCTCAGTGCAAAGATGCTGGCACCTTGCGGATGCGGGGTAAAAAATGCATCGGCATGAATACTGATAAACAGGTCGGCCTGCACGTGTTGGGCCTTTTGCACGCGAACGTGCAGCGGCACAAAAAAGTCGGCATCGCGCGTCAGGTAGGCACGCATGGCGTTGCCCTTGACTTGCGTGGCATTGATGTGCTCGCGCAGCCGGTGCGCCAGTTTCAGCACCACGTCTTTTTCGCGCGTGCCACCGGGCCCGATGGCGCCCGGGTCTTCGCCTCCATGGCCGGGATCCAGCGCAATGATAATCAGGCGATCGGTGCGGCTTGCAGTGCTGGCCGTGGCTTTTGAAATTTCCGCATTTCTTGTGTCTTTTATGTCTCTATCGCCCGTCGATGTTGCACTGGTTGCTATGGATTGTGCAGCTGATCCGGTTTGCGAGAGCGGGGCACTTGCCGCTGCGGCGTCGGGCGCGACATTTGGCTTCTGCGCCTTTTGAGCGATGAGATCGCCCAAGGGGTCGGCACTCGCTACAGATGCTGGAGCAGTCGGCCTGGGCGCACTGTCCTTGAGGCGCTCGGCAATCAATGCTTCCAGCGGATCGGTGATTTGTGTCGGATACAGATCGAACACCAGTCGGTGCCGGTACGCGGCCACTGGCGGCAGTGAGAACACCTGCGGTGTCACCGACTGCTTTAAATCGATCACCAGGCGAACGACGCCGGGCCGGCCTTGCCCAACACGAATCCCGGCGATGTTGGGGTCAGCCGAGCCAACCTTGCCCACCAGCTCTTTCAGGGCCGGATTGAGGTCAATGCCCTCGATATCGACCGCCAGGCGCGGCGGGCTGGCGACAAAGAATTGCTTGACCCTGAGCAGGGTGTCTGACTCGATGGTGACGCGCGAGTAGTCGGGCGCCGGCCACACGCGTACTGCCAGAATGGTGGCGCCACGGGCCAGGTGCCGTGCGCCGAGCAAGAGCACGACAGCGCCCGACTGCAACAGTTTGCGACGTTTCATGGACCGTTTTCCGCTTGCTTGTGCAAGACCTCGGGATCGGGCACATCTTCAGTTTCGTGAAAATGGAGACTCGGTTCCCGGCTTGCCACGTCAAGCAGCGCAACGCCGCATGACGTTTGCGCGCTCACAGTCACCTGCCTGGCGTCATCGGTCAGGGTTTCCAGGTGAACGATCAAATCAGCGCGCGGGAGAAAGCCGGAAGCTCTTTCGGGCCACTCAGCCAGCTTCAGGCCAGGGCTGGCGAAGATGTCGCGAAAACCGGCGTCCTCCCATTCGCGCGGGTCACTGAAGCGGTAGAAGTCAAAGTGCCAGATGTTCAGGCTGGCGATTTCGTACGGCTCCACCACGGCGTAAGTGGGGCTTTTGATGCGACCTGTCACGCCCAAGGCACGCAGCAGGTGGCGTACCAGTGTGGTTTTGCCGGCACCCAGATCGCCACGCAATTCGATAAAGGCGTTTTGCAGGGCAGCTTGTGCCGCCAGCGTCGCGGCAAAACGCTGCGTCGCCGACTCATCCGGCCAGAGGATAGTTTTTACAATCGGTGGGTGAACAATACCAGCACGCATGTCAACAGCAGCCAATGGGTGTCAAAGATTGAGGGCTGGGCCCGGGAGCTTGGATTTTCCCAAATTGGCGTGACAGGCGTGGATTTGTCTTCATCGGAAGCTGGATTATCAGCTTGGTTGGCGCGTGGCTTTCATGGCGATATGCGGTACATGGCCGCGCACGGTCTCAAGCGCGCGCGCCCCGCTGAGCTGGTGCCCGGCACCATTAGCGTGATCACGGCCCGCATGGACTATCTGCCGGCCACTACCCCACCCGGCTGGCAGGCGATTGAATTCAAGCGCTTGCGGCAGCCAGCGCAAGGCATTGTTTCGATCTACGCCCGAGGGCGTGACTACCACCGGGTCATGCGCAGCCGGCTGCAACGTCTGAGTGACCGGATGGCCCTGGAGCTGGGGCCATTCGGGCATCGGGTGTTTGCCGACTCTGCGCCGGTGCTGGAGGTCGAGTTGGCCGCGCGCAGCGGCCAGGGCTGGCGCGGCAAGCACACCTTGCTGCTCAACCGGGCGGCTGGATCGATGTTCTTCCTCGGCGAAATCTATGTGGACCTGGCGTTGCCGGTGACTGCTCCGATGTCTGATCACTGCGGCCGCTGCAACGCCTGCATCGATGTCTGCCCAACGCAGGCGATTGTGGCGCCCTACCAGCTCGACGCCAGGCGCTGCATTTCCTATCTCACGATCGAGCATGCAGGGCCAATTCCAGTGGCGCTGCGCGTCTTGATGGGTAACCGCATCTACGGTTGTGACGACTGCCAGCTGATATGCCCCTGGAACAAGTTCGCCCAGCGCAGCGGGGTGCCTGATTTTGATGCGCGCGAAGGCTTGCTGGGCAATCAGCTGGTCAGCCTGTTTTCGTGGACCGAGGAAGAATTCATGCGTTTCACCGAGGGCAGTCCGATCAGGGGCATTGGCCATGAACGCTGGCTGAGAAATATTGCCGTGGCCCTGGGTAACGCACTTCGGTCAGACTTCAATCCCGATCTGCTTGAGGCGCTTGCCAATCGCGCCGGGCATCCCAGCGCATTGGTGCGGGAACACGTCGCCTGGGCCTTGGCGATCCACTGAACGAATAGCGTAAACCCTAGCGCAATCGATTGACCTGCAGGGCACCTGGATTGACGATGTTGGTGGGGGTGCCTTTGATGAAGTTGATGACGTTGTCAAACGCCGCACCAAAGTACAGCTCGTAGCTATCCTGCTCGACATAGCCAATGTGCGGCGTACAGATGCAGTTCTCGAGACGCAACAGGGCATGACCCTGCAAGACCGGCTCAGTTTCAAATACGTCAACCGCTGCCATGCCGGGTCGGCCCCGGTTGAGTGCACCGATCAAGGCCTCGGGCTCGATCAGTTCGGCGCGCGAAGTATTGACCAGCAGCGCCGTGGGCTTCATGCGCGCCAGATCGTCAAGTCGCACAATGCCGCGGGTTTCATCCAGCAACCTGAGATGCAGCGAGAGGACGTCGCAACGGGCAAAAAATTCATCTCTGGTGAAGGCCGCTTCAAACCCGTCAAGAACGGCTCTTTCCCGCGCCGGTGCGCGCCCCCAGATCAGCACATTCATGCCAAAGGCTTTGCCGTAGCCGGCCACCAGCTGCCCGATTTTTCCATAGCCCCAGATGCCCAGTGTTTTGCCTTTGAGCACAGTACCCAAACCAAAGTTTGCAGGCATTGAGGCGGTTTTCAGACCCGATTGTTGCCAAGCACCGTGCTTCAGATTGCCAATGTATTGCGGCAGGCGGCGCATGGCCGCCATGATGAGTGCCCAGGTCAGTTCGGCCGGGGCCACGGGTGAGCCAGACCCCTCAGCGACGGCAATGCCACGTTCGGTACATGCAGTCACGTCGATGTGCGAACCGACTCGCCCAGTCTGCACTATCAGCTTGAGCCTGGGCAGCTTCTCGATCAGCGCGCGTGGCATGTGGGTTCGTTCCCGGATGAGCACAATCACTTCAGCATCTCTGAGCCGGACTTGCAACTGTCCCAAGCCTTTGACCGTGTTGGTGTAAACCCGGGCCGGATAGTCTTCCAGTTTGACGGCGCATTGGAGCTTGCGAACTGCATCCTGGTAATCGTCAAGAATCACTATATTCATAGGCCGTGATTGTGCCTTGGCAATACCGGTGATTTTGTCAGCGAGCCTTATTCATACGCGCGGAGAATGGAAAAAAGGCGCCTGAAGGTCGTCTAGTGAAGCTTGGATTCGCAAGCTGCGAGGCGATCAAGTTCGGCACACACATCGGCCATGCGGCCAGAGATCACCATGCGCCCCACGGCAGCCGGGGGCTGGCCAGCTTCCATGACGCGCAACACCCGCAGCGGCCTGCGCGTGGCAATGTTGCTGGTGTGGCGCGGCTGGATTATTGGCAAATGAAGCTCTTTCGAAATTGAATGAACTGCGTCCTTGCGGGTGCGTTGGTGGACGCCTGAATTCGTGGGCCTGCCCTGCGTTGCTGCGGGTCTGAACCAGCGCCACAAACCTTGCAGCGGTGCAAAGAAACCGGGGACCGCCAATAATGCGATGCTCATTTGAAACCTTTCAATCGAAAACCTGATCGGCGCTTACATCAGCATGGTGTTGCGAATCAGGCCAACGGCCAGGCCTTCAATCTCAAATGACTCACCAGGCTCTACCACGATGATTTGATAGTCGGGGTTTTCCGGGCACAGTTCAATCAGATTCTTGTTGCGCCGAAAGCGTTTGACTGTGACTTCATCGCCCAGGCGCGCCACCACAATCTGGCCATTCTTGGCGTCTTTGGTGGATTGCACCGCCAGCAAGTCGCCGTCCATGATGCCGGCGTCACGCATGGACATGCCGCGCACCTTGAGCAGGTAATCGGGCTTGCGCTGAAACAGGCTGTTCTCAACGTAGTAGGTTTGGTCGATATGCTCTTGGGCGAGAATCGGGGAGCCTGCGGCAACCCGGCCGATCAGGGGCAAGGCCAGTTGTGCCAAGCTGGGCAACTGAAAGGAGTACTGTTTGTTACGGGATTCATTGATGGCACGCAAGGCGTCACTCTTGAGGCGGATGCCGCGCGAGGTGCCGCTGACCAGCTCAATGACACCTTTGCGAGCCAGCGCCTGCAGGTGTTCTTCGGCCGCGTTGGCCGATTTGAAACCGAGTTCGGTGGCGATCTCGACCCGGGTCGGTGGCGCGCCGGTGCGTGCAATGGCGCTCTGGATGAGATCCAGAATCTGTTGCTGGCGGGCGGTGAGTTTGGGTCTTTCAAGCATGATGACTCCTTTGAAATACGAAAGGTTTGCTGTTAGTCTATACACACTGTTTCGATGTCCAGTACCTGTATTTTTAACCAGTTTTTGAAAGTCTGCAAGTGAAATCTCAACAAATTTCAAAGAAATTGGTGGCGCTGGGTACCGGCGGCACCATTGCCGGCCTCGCCAAGCGCGAATCCGACAACATTGGCTACGCTGCGGCGCAACTGGGTGTGGCGGCGTTGCTTGAGATGGTGCCAGCTCTGACGGGCGTGTTGGGCGGACACCTTTTGCACAGCGAACAGGTCGCGCAGGTGGATAGCAAGGACATGCGCTTCGATATCTGGCTGACGTTGGCGCAGCGCGTCAGGCACTACTTGTCGCAGTCAGATGTCGCCGCAGTGGTGATCACCCACGGCACCGACACGGTGGAAGAGACTGCCTATTTCCTGCATTCGGTGCTGCCGCCAGACCTGATCAATCGCAAGCCGGTGGTGCTGGCGTGCGCCATGCGGCCGGCATCGGCGCAATATCCGGACGGTCCGCAGAACCTGATGGACGCAGTGGCGGTGGCTTTGGCGCCAGATGCTGCGGGGGTTGTCGTGGTCTGCGCCGGCACAGTGCATACCGCACTCGACGTCCAGAAAGCCCAGACCTACCGTCTCGATGCTTTCACTTCCGGTGACGCCGGGCCACTGAGTTATGTCGAAGAAGGCCAGTTGCGGCTGCTGAAGCAGTGGCCGCAAACGCAAGCCGGCTACGCGTTCGTCGGAATCGACAGGATTGCTGAATTGACATCTTGGCCGCGGGTTGAAATCGTCATGAGTTATGCAGGCTGCAGCGGCGAAGTGGTGGACGCCCTGTTGCGCCCGGGTGCACAGACGCCGCTGCGCGGAATTGTCGTGGCCGCTACCGGTAACGGCACGATCCACCAGGAACTGGAGGTGGCGCTGCGCCGTGCCGTCGAAATCGGCGTCAAGGTCGTGCGCGCGACCCGTTGTGCTTATGGCCATGTGCTGGCAGTGGAGCGGGCCGAATTCGAGCATTTCAATGGGCTGTCACCGGTGAAGGCCCGGATCGCCCTGATGCTGGCGCTGATGCAGCCCTGAAGCCGCGCTAATAGCGTGCGTTGCCCGGTGTTCTTGGAAACGGGATCACGTCGCGCACATTGGACAGCCCGGTGATGTAAGACACGGTGCGCTCGAAGCCCAGGCCGAAGCCGGCGTGCGGCACGGTGCCATAACGCCTGAGATCACGGTACCAGCTGTAATGTGCCGGGTCCAGACCGGTCGCTAGCATGCGCCGGTCAAGCACGTCGAGCCGCTCTTCGCGTTGCGAACCGCCAATGATTTCGCCGATGCCTGGCGCCAGCACATCCATCGCGGCGACGGTCTTTTCATCGTCTGACAGGCGCATGTAAAAGGCCTTGATTTCCTTCGGGTAGTTCATCAACACGGTCGGACCGTTGACGTGCTTTTCAGCAATGAAACGCTCGTGCTCGGACTGCAGGTCGATGCCCCATTTGACCGGGTAGGCAAATGTTTCCTTGGTTTGTTCGAGCACCCGGATCGCTTCGGTGTAGTCCATGCGCACAAATTCGGACTTCACGATATGTTCGAGCTTGGCGATCAGGCCCTTCTCGATGCGGTCGTCGAAGAAGGCCATGTCGTCGGCGCGCTCGGTCAGCACGCGCTTGATGATGTACTTCAGCAGCGCCTCGGCCAGGGCGGCGTTGTCGCTCAGATCGGCAAAGGCAATTTCCGGCTCGATCATCCAGAACTCGGCCAGATGGCGCGAGGTGTTGGAGTTCTCCGCTCGAAACGTCGGCCCAAAGGTATACACCTTGGACAGGGCCATGCAATAGGTCTCGACGTTGAGCTGGCCCGACACGGTCAGAAACGCCTCCCTGCCGAAGAAATCCCGCGAAAAGTCGATCTTGCCGTCGGCTTGGCGGGGCAGGTTCATCAGGTCAAGGGTAGAAACCCGGAATAATTCGCCTGCCCCTTCGGCGTCAGAGGCGGTGATGATCGGCGTGTTGACCCAGAAGAATCCGCTTTCATCGAAGAAGCGGTGAATCGCCGCGGCAATCGTATGGCGCACTCGGGTGGCCGCGCCGATCACGTTGGTGCGCGGGCGCAGGTGGGCCACCTCGCGCAAGAACTCCATGGAATGGGCCTTGGGCGTGATCGGGTAGGTATCGGGGTCATCCACCCAGCCGACCACCGTGATCTTGCTGGCCTGCATCTCGAACGGCTGGCCCTTGGCCGGCGAGGGCACGATGACACCCGTGGCTTCCACCGCACAACCGGCGGTCAGCCGTTGAACTTCCTGTGTGTAGTTGTCCAGCGTGCTGGGTGCGACGACCTGCACCGGATGAAAGCATGACCCGTCCGATACATTGACAAAGGACAGGCCGGCCTTTGAATCACGGCGGGTCTTTACCCAGCCTTTGATGGTGACGAGGCTATCAGCGGATCCCGGCGGCGCCTTGCCGCACAGAACATCGTGACAGGTGAAAGAAGGCGCAAGAGACGACATGTCGAAGATCCTGGATGATTGCGTGATGCCACGCTGATCGGGTGGTGAAGTACAGGGTCAGCTGCTGAGCGCCGCAAATGCCCGGGCGGTGATCTCGTCCACGCCACCGGTGCCGCTGATGGCTCGGTATTTGGGTGCAGCAGCGGGCTCGGCCGTGGCCCAGTTGGCGTAGTAGGCGACCAGTGGCCGGGTTTGCGCGCTATACACCTCAAGACGCTTCTTGACGGTTTCTTCCTTGTCGTCGTCGCGCTGAATCAGCGGCTCGCCGGTGATGTCATCCTGGCCCGCGACCTTCGGTGGATTGAACTTGACGTGGTAGGTACGACCGGAGGGGGCATGCGAACGCCGCCCGCTCATGCGCTCGATGATGGCCTCGAACGGCACGTCAATTTCCAGCACGTAATCGAGCTTGACGCCGGCGGCCTTCATGGCGTCGGCTTGCGGGATGGTGCGCGGGAAGCCGTCAAACAGGAAGCCTTTGGCACAGTCGGCCTGGGCGATGCGTTCTTTGACCAGGTTGATGATCAGCTTGTCGCTGACCAGGCCGCCCGAGGCCATCACTTTTTTGGCCTCAATGCCCAGAGCCGTGCCGGCCTTGACCGCGGCGCGCAGCATGTCGCCGGTCGAGATTTGCGGAATGCCGTATTTCTGGCAGATGAAGGTGGCCTGCGTGCCTTTGCCAGCGCCGGGTGCGCCCAACAGGATGAGTTTCATGGTTCTCCTTTGGTTTTATGAAAATCCGGTCACCATTGCGATCGCTGTCTGCGCGCGGATGGCAATGCTTGGTGAGCGTTGAAGAATAGCACGTGGGAGCTTCCGGCTGGCTTACGTGCGGCGCTACTCAAGCGCCAAACACTTTGCGCACGCGGGCCAGGTCTTCAGGGGTATCGACGCCGGGGCCGGGTGCCTGGTTTGTCACATGGACCGCAATCCGGTAGCCGTGCCATAAAGCGCGCAGTTGTTCCAGCGATTCGGTGATCTCCAGGGGCGCCTGCGCCAGGGTAGGGAAGCGCCGCAAAAAACCGACCCGGTAAGCATAGATGCCGATGTGGCGCAAGGGCGCCGGGCATGGCAACTTGCCTGGTTGATCGCGCCAGTGCGGGATCGGAGCGCGGCTGAAGTAAAGCGCCA
Source organism: uncultured beta proteobacterium (assembly GCA_963810395.1). Taxonomy (GTDB): domain Bacteria; phylum Pseudomonadota; class Gammaproteobacteria; order Burkholderiales; family Burkholderiaceae_C; genus Rhodoferax. The sequence continues at coordinate 107,898 of CAWENC010000002.1, forward strand.
GTCCGGCCGCGTCAAGCACCACCTTGACGACGTTCGGGTTATCGAATTCTGCTTCACTATCAATAGCATGCGCCGCTGTGCTCATGGCCGCTGCAGGCTGATTGGCCAACAGCTTGGCAACGGCGCTGACCAGCGCCGGGTCAATCAGTGGCTCGTCGCCCTGGACGTTGACCACGATCTGGTCGTCAGCCAGCCCCAGCAACTGGCAAGCCTCGGCCAGGCGGTCGCTGCCAGAAGGGTGGTCGCTGCGAGTCAGGATTGCTTCAACGTCGTGCGCCTGACAGGCGCTGATGATCGCCGGGCTGTCGCCAGCCACCACCACGCGCGAAAGGCGACTGTCGGGAGTGCCCGACAGCACGCGCTGCGCCACGCGCACCACCATCGGCACGCCCGCAATTTCGGCCAGTGGTTTATTCGGCAGGCGGGTCGAGGCCAGACGCGCCGGGATCAGCACCGTGAAATTCAAAGCCCAAGTTCCTCGTCGCTCATGGTGCGCGCTTCGCTTTCCAGCAGGATCGGGATGCCGTCGCGCACCGGGTAGGCCAGGCGTGCGCTGCGCGAGGTGAGCTCCTGCTTCTCGCGGTCGTATTCCAGTGGTCCCTTGGTGACGGGGCAAACCAGCAGTTCAAGTAGTCGTGTGTCCATGGGGCGATGATAGCGTCGGCTCGGGTCGGATTAACGTCAGGTTCGACAGCCGGGCATCAAGCTGGGCCATGAACGCCGGCTCGGGCGTGAGCATCAAGGGCACGGCCAGCGCAGCGGGTTGTCTGGGCCACAGTTTGATCGCATCTTTTTCAGTACAAATAACGGTGTAGCCCGCGTAATCATTGCGTGACAAGCTATTAAAATCATAGTGATCCGGGAGCGCGACGGTTTTTGCGAGAGTCAATCCCCGAGCGCGCAGCATGGCAAAGAAATCTTCTGGTTTGGCGATGGCGGCCAGTGCCAGCAGCGGCTTTGCGCCAGTGCGGCCTTGGTCAGCCAACTCGGCGAGTGCGACCTGGCTGCCGTCGGAGCGCAGGGCATGCAGGCTTAGGGCACGCAGTGCAGTGAAGCCGGCAAAGGCCGGATGCGCGCCGGTGTGCAGTATCAGGTCCACGTCACGTGGCCAGGGTTCGCGCAGCGGGCCGGCCGGCAGCAAAAAACCATTGCCAATACCGCGGTCATCGAATACACAAATGTCGAGGTCGCGGTGCAGGCTCAGGTGCTGCAAGCCGTCGTCGCAGATGATCACCCGGGTGTCCGGGTAGCGGGCCAGCAATGCGGTGGCGGCGTCATAGCGGCGCGCCGCCACAAACACCGGCGCGGAAGTGCTGCGCTGGATCAGGGCGGGCTCATCCCCGACCTCCGGAATGGCGCTTTCAGCGAGTACTTCGCGGCAGTCCTTCAGCTGGCGACCATAGCCGCGCGAGATCACGCCCACAGGCACACCATTGGCTTGCAAGTGCTGCACCAGCGCGATCACGACCGGCGTCTTGCCCGATCCGCCCGCCACCACATTGCCGATCACGAGCACCGGGACTGGCACACGAAGAACCTTGAGCAGACCGATTCGGTACAGCTGTCGTCGCAAAGCTGAGAGTGCGCCAAATAGCACTGAGATCGGCCACAACAAGCAGGCCAGCCAGCCTCGGTGCGTCCATGCGCTGCTCAGGGTGTGCTCCCATGCCGCCTGATAATTCGCTCCTTGCATCTTCTTACCGTGTTCCGGCGCGGTCCAAATTGGGGCAGGCAAGGGTGACTTGCATCACGCTTGAGCGCCGGGCCGCCCTCCACGGGCACAGCGCGGCATTCGAAATGGCAAGCGCTGGGGCATTATTTGCGCAAGGTGTTGAGGTGGCGAGCCAGCCGTTCCGACGCCAACTCCAGTGTCAGCAGGTAGTCGTCAACCCGGGCTCGAAAGTAGCGCCAGAAAATCAGTGAGGGAATGGCCACCATCAGACCAAAGGCGGTGTTGTAAAGCGCGATCGAAATGCCATGCGCGAGTTGCGCCGGGTTGCCCCCCGTGGCGCCGCCAGTCGGGCTCTGCGAGCCAAAGATCTCGATCATCCCGACCACTGTGCCAAACAAGCCCATCAAAGGTGCCGCCGATGCAATGGTGGCCAGCGCGCTGAGGTATTTCTCAAGGCGATGCGCGACCATGCGTCCGGTGCCTTCCATCGAGGAACGCAATTCTTCCTCGCTGCAGCGAGGGTTGGCGTTGAGCGCCCGCAGGCCACTGGCCAGCACCTCACCCAGGGCCGAGTTGTGTTCAAGCTGGGTGACCACGTCCGGCGCGGGCACTGAAGCGCGCGAAACCTTCAGGACTTCATCGAGCAATTTGGGCGGCGCAATCTTCACAGTCTGGAGGCTGATAAAGCGTTCAATGACGAGCGCCAGGGCCAGAATGGAGCACGCAACCAATGGCCAGATCGGCCAGCCTGCAGCTTGTATGATTGAAAGCAATTGGAGTCTCCGCACGGATGATTAGCTTTGCGATTATGGCCCACCTGCCTCACCCACAAAATCTGTGGATAAGTTTGTGAGGAAGTAGGCTGTGAAGTGTCGTGAAGCCGCGTCGACTGTGCCTTGTGACACGTTGATGACAAATTAAGCAACAAAAAACATAATGAAATCAATCACTTGCAACGTGCCGTCGAGCGCTCAAGGGATTGGTCGCTGACAGCCCCGATCCGGTTGAGCACTGTGGAGCATCTTTCCCTGCAAGCCCGCAAGAACCCATTGGAAACCTTGATTTAATTGATGTCAGAGCCAAGACCCCCTGTACTGACGCCACCTGTCTGGCAAGTTGGCGCGCTATGCCGCGCCATTGCCGATGCCCTGGACGCGCGTTTCAACCCGGTCGCGGTGCGCGGGGAGGTTTCGGGCTTTTCGCGCGCGTCCAGTGGGCATTGTTACTTTTCCCTGAAGGACGAAAGCGGGCAGATTCGGTGTGCCATGTTTCGCCGGGCTGCCAGTTTGCTGGACTTCTCGCCGAGGGACGGTGAACTGGTCGAGGTGCGCGGTCGTCTGGGCGTGTACGAACCGCGTGGAGATTTGCAACTGATTGTGGAAAGCATGAGCCGGGCCGGGCAGGGCGCGCTGTTCGAGCAGTTTCTCAAGCTCAAGGCCAAACTGGAAGCTGAGGGCCTGTTCGACGCTGCCAGAAAGCGCCCGCTGCCGGTGATGCCGCGTGGCATTGGTGTGGTTACCTCGCTGGGCGCGGCGGCCCTGCATGATGTGATGAGCGCCTTGCAGCGGCGCGTGCCCCACATTCCGGTGGTGCTCGCCCCAGCCTTGGTTCAAGGCAGCAATGCGCCGGTGGAATTGATTCAGGCGCTGTCAAATCTATATCTGCTTACGCAAGAAGGACGGAGGCTAGGGCTTGATTTGACAAAAAAAGGCAGGAAGATGGCAAGTGACGTTACGCCCGTCATCGACGTGATCCTGCTGGTGCGGGGTGGCGGCTCGATCGAGGATTTGTGGGCGTTCAACGACGAGCAACTGGCGCGCACCCTGGCGCACAGCCCGGTGCCCATCGTCAGCGGTGTTGGGCATGAGACCGACTTCAGCATCGCTGATTTTGTCGCCGACCTGCGGGCACCAACCCCCACGGCGGCAGCCGAACTGGTGGCGCAGCCGCGCGAGGCCTGGCTCGGGGCGATCGACGCTGCGTCGCGCCGCCTGCGGGATGCGCTGCTGCGGCGCCTTGACCAGCAGAGCCAGCGGCTTGATTTGACAGCCTCCCGGCTGGGACGCCCCTCTGCGCTGGTTGGGCGGCAACGCTTGCGGTTGGCTTCCAGCACGCAGCGCTTGCAGTTTTCTTCGCTGCATTTTTTGAAGAAGAAACAGCAGGATCTGCAGCGACTGCAGACCAGCTTGCCAGAGGCCATGCAGCGGGGCTTAAACCGCCGGGAAGACCGGCTGCAGCGGGCCGGTCTTAGTCTGGGTTTGCTGGACCCTACGCTGGTGTTGCAGCGCGGCTACGCCTGGCTGACCAGCAGTGGGGGCGAAACCATCACCAGTGTGCAACAAACCTGGCCCGGCCAGGGTTTGCGCGCCACCCTTGCTGACGGCGCGGTTGATTTGACCGTGTCCTCCAAAAATTAGGCAAAGTTTCTACAATCAGCGCTTCGAACCACAAACTCACGAGGACCCCATGGAACATACCCTGCCCGCCCTGCCTTACGCTATTGACGCGCTGGCACCGAATTACTCGAAGGAAACCCTGGAGTATCACCATGGCAAGCATCACAACGCGTATGTCGTGAACCTGAACAACCTGCAAAAAGGCACCGACTTCGAGAATATGACGCTGGAAGATATTGTCAGGAAATCCAGCGGCGGCATTTATAACAATGCCGCTCAAATCTGGAACCACACTTTTTTCTGGAACTGCATGAAGCCGAACGGTGGCGGCGCACCCGCAGGCGCACTGGCGGCGGCGATCAACGCCAAATGGGGCTCATATGCTGCTTTCAAGGAAGCCTTTGTCAAGTCCGCCGTCGGCAATTTTGGCTCCGGCTGGACCTGGCTGGTGAAGAAGGCGGATGGTTCGGTGGATATCGTCAACATGGGTGCTGCCGGTACGCCGCTGACCAGTGCCGACAAGGCGCTGTTGACGGTGGATGTGTGGGAGCACGCTTACTACATTGATTACCGCAACCAGCGTCCCAAGTACGTCGAGACTTTCCTTGACAAGCTGGTGAACTGGAGTTTTGCTGAAGCCAACTTTGCCTGAGGTTCGCTGCCTTGAAAGGCCGTCGCTTCAGTGGCGACGGGTCGGTCAATGAACAAGGCTTTCACCAGAGAAACGGATGATGCGGTCGATGATGATCTGCCCTTGCCCGCCCTGCCAGCGGGTAGCAAGAATTACATCACGCCGCCGGGATTTGCCCGTCTTCGAAACGAGTTGTTGCATCTGATCGATGTCGAACGGCCGACGGTGGTGGAAGCGGTTCATTGGGCGGCCAGCAACGGTGACCGCTCTGAAAATGGTGACTATATTTACGGCAAAAAGCGCTTGCGAGAGATTGATCGGCGCATCAGGTTTTTGACCAAACGCCTTGAAATCGCCGAAATCAGCGACCCGTCAGTGCACCATGGCAGCGAGCAGATTTTCTTTGGTGCCAGTGTGACCTACCTTGATGACGAGGGTATTGCCCGAACGGTCACTATTCTGGGCATTGACGAGGCCGACAGTTCAAAGGCCCAGGTCAGCTGGGTGTCGCCGATTGCACGAACCATGCTCAAAGCCCGCACCGGTGATGTGTTGCAGTTGGTGACGCCGGCGGGTGTGAAGGAAATAGAAGTGATCAGCGTTCAATATCCGGCCCCCGGGTCTGAAGCCAATTAGCGGGTAGTTTTGGCGCGTTGTGCCTTGAGCACGGATTGGGTTCGTCGCAGGTTGTGCAGCGCAAGCTCGAGTTGCTTGCTATCACGCACGGCGATGACAAAGCGCAGATCAGTCGCATCCTGGGCAGCTTCGTTTTCCATGTCGATGTGCGTGATGTCAGCCTCGGCGGCAGCCAGCGCAGCCGCCACGCGGGCCAACACACCTTTGCCATTGATGACGGTAATCAGTATCTCGGTCTCGAACGTGCGAACTGGTTCGTCTGACCACTCGACGTTGATAAATCGTTCACTGTCTTTCTGCTTGAGTTTTTTGGCTACTGCGCAGTCGCTTGAGTGGACCATCAAGCCTTCGCCCCGTCCCAGATAGCCCACAATGGCATCACCCGGAACCGGTCGGCAGCAGGGGGCAAATTGCACCGAGCCGCCCTCGCTGCCGTCAACGATGACGCTGCCTTGCGATACCGCCTCGTTGGAGCTGTAGCGTTCCCGCGTGAGCAGCAGGGCGTCAGGCTTTTCGCCCCGGTCTATCAGCAAGCTCAGCAATCGCTTGGCGACGATGCCGGCAATCCGTTTCCCCAGGCCAATGTCCACAAAAAGTTCGGACACGCTTTTGTTGCCGCTAAAACGCAGCAACTTTTCCCAAAGCAATTTATTGATACCTGTGTCATCCGGCAGCTTTTCGATGCCTTCGGCGCGCAGTGCCTGCGCCAGCATCTTCTCGCCCAGGTCCTCTGATTCCGCCTGTGCCAGCGTCTTCAAATGCTGGCGGATTTTTGAGCGTGCACGTGCTGTCCGTACAAAGCCGAGCCAGGCCGGATTGGGCGTCGAATCCGGCGTCGTGACGACTTCAATCACGTCGCCATTCTTGATTTCGGTGCGCAAAGGCACCTGTTCGCCATTAATCTTGGCCGCCATCGTCCGGTCCCCGACGTTGCTGTGAATCGCGTAGGCAAAGTCCACCACCGTTGCTCCTTTGGGCAGCGCCATGATCTGGCTTTTCGGCGTGAAAACATAGACCGCGTCGGGGAACAGATCAACCTTGACGTGATCCCAGAACTCGGCGGCATCCCGCGTTTCATCCTCAATATCCAGCAGAGACTGCAGCCACTTGGAACCCAGCCAGTCACCAGTCGGGGTTCCTTGCGGCTTGTTGATCTTGTACAGCCAGTGTGCCGCCACTCCGGATTCGGCAACCAGGTGCATGGCCTCGGTGCGCACCTGGAATTCCACATTGACGCCCGAGGGGCCGACCAGCGTGGTGTGAAGCGACTGGTAGCCATTGAGTTTGCCAATTGCAATGTGGTCCTTGAACTTTCCGGGAACCGGCTTGTACAACTGGTGCAGTGTGCCCAGTGCGGTATAGCAGTCGATCACGCTGGGTACCAGAATCCTGAAACCATAAATATCAGTCACCTGCGCAAAGCTCAGGTGTTTTTCGTCCATCTTCTTGTAAATTGAGTACAGGGTTTTTTCTCGCCCGGCGATCCTCACATCCATGCCACTGTTGGCAAATGCGGCATCGACTTCCCGTTGTACTTTTTGTATCAGATCCCGACGGCGACTGCGGGCTTTAGCCACCGCCTTGGACAGAATGCCGTAGCGCCAGGGCCGCAGATAGCGAAAAGCCAGGTTTTGAAGCTCGCGGTAGGTCTGGTTCAAGCCCAGGCGATTGGCAATCGGAGCGTAGATGTCAAGCGTTTCGGAGGCGATGCGCGCCCATTTTTCACGTGGCGCGTCTGACAGCGTGCGCATATTGTGTGTTCGATCCGCCAATTTGATCAGGATCACGCGCACGTCACGGGCCATGGCCAGCAACATCTTGCGAAATGACTCTGCCTGAATTTCCTCCCGGGTATTGAAGTGCAGTTTGTCGAGCTTGGTCAGTCCATCCACGAGTTCCGCCACGGGAGAGCCAAAACGTTCGATCAATTCGATTTTCGTGACGCCGCAATCTTCAAGCGCGTCGTGCAACAGGGCGGCCATGAGCGCCTGGGCATCAAGCTTCCATTCCGCGCACTGGGATGCAACGGCGATGGGGTGAGTGATATAGGGTTCGCCACTGTTGCGCAGTTGTCCCAGGTGCGCCTGATCAGCAAACCGGTAAGCCAGGCGTACCTGAGCCAAGTCGGTGGGGGAAAGATAATCGAGTTTGGCGGTCAGGCTGGCAAAGCTGGCCGCTACCGCGTTGGCCGCAGCCGGATGCGGGGTGGTCGGTGCGCCACCACTTGCTCCAGAAGCAGGAGCATTGTCGGAAGTTGGTTTGAGCGCGGTACCCACCCCCTAAATATAGCGTGCTGACGGCGTTTTATGGCGCGCCAACAAAAAAGCACCGCGAACGGTGCTTTTGAACATGGGGAAGAAGTGCTAAAGCGGTACTTTTTTGAGCATTTCAAGACCAATTTTGCCAGCTGCGATCTCGCGCAGGGCGGTCACGGTTGGTTTGTTCTTGCAGTCGATCTTGGGCGCATGGCCTTGACTCAGCATGCGTGCACGGTAGGTCGCCGCCAACACCAGCTGGAAGCGATTGGGGATCTGCAATAGGCAGTCTTCGACGGTAATACGAGCCATGAATTTCTCCGAAAGACCAGGGAAATGCACTAGAAGATGTGCAAAGCTTTGAACGTTTCAGCCCGAGCACGATGTTGTGCCGGGAACTTGAGTCGCTGGGAGTGAACGATCGCCTTCAGGTCAAAAAGCGCCCGATCAAACATCTCGTTGATTATAACGAAGTCAAATTGGTGCACTTGTGCGATCTCGATGGCCGCGTTCTTTAGCCGCAGCTCGATGACTTCAGGAGAGTCTTCACCACGACGCTCCAGCCGGGCGCGCAACTCCTCCCAGCTTGGCGGCAGGATAAAAATGCTGCTGGCGTTGGCGAAAATCTTCTTGATCTGGAGGGCCCCCTGATAGTCGATTTCAAGGATGACGTCGGCACCTTGGGCCATGCGTTCTTCAATCGCTCTTTTGGAGGTGCCGTAGCGGTGGTTGTGCACATGCGCCCACTCCACAAAGGCATCCGCTTGAACCATGGCGTCAAATTCCTGCTCGGGGACGAAAAAATATTCGCGTCCATGCCTTTCCTGCCCCCGGGGAGCGCGCGTCGTGTGTGAGACCGAGAGCTGTGCGTGTGAGTCAAGTTCAAGCAGTGCGTTGACCAGACTCGATTTGCCAGCCCCGCTGGGGGCCGCGACAACAAACAAATTTCCGGGATAGTCCATAAGAGGCGTCATAGACGGCGATTGACGGGGCAGCGCTATTCTATGTTCTGCACCTGCTCGCGCATTTGTTCAATCAGGACTTTCATGTCGACCGAAATATGGGTCAGCTCAAGCGCAGCGGACTTGGAGCCCATGGTGTTGGCTTCGCGGTGCAGTTCCTGGATAAGAAAATCGAGTCGCTTGCCAAGCTCTCCGCCTTTGAGGATCAGGCTCTCGATCTCGTCGAGATGCGAATTGATACGGGTGATTTCCTCCGCAACGTCAATCCGGATGGCAAATGCCGTGGCCTCTGTGAGGGCCCGATCCCGTGCCGCCTCCGGGAGCGTGGAGCCATCAGTCAACGCCATCGCCTCTTGCCAGCGATCCATGAAACGCTGGCGCTGCTGCGCCACCAGCTGGGGCACCAGGGGGACGGCCTGAGTCGCCAGGGCGCGGAGTTGCCCGACATGCGCCAGCAGCATGGTGGCGAGTCGCTCGCCTTCCCGCTGGCGTGCTGACAGCAGGTCTTTCAGAGCTTGGGCACCGAGCGCCAGGATGTCTTGCTGCCAGTCACGAGAAGAGGGCTGGTCGCCGGCTGCCAACCGGATGATGTCTGCCACGCTCAGGGGGAGGGCATCGGGCAGCCAGGCTTTGACGCTGTCCTGAACGGTGTTGAGTCGCTGCAGCAGTTTCGCCGTTGGTTCCGGAATCGTGTTCAGAGAATTGGCTTCGATGTTTGCGCGCACCTCGACTTTGCCGCGTTTGAGCTTGCCAACAATAAGTTCGCGTAGCGCGGGTTCGAACTGCCTCAGCTCTTCGGGCAACTTGAATGACAGATCCAGAAAGCGGCTGTTGACAGACCGGATTTCCAGACCCAGATGACTGCTTGGTAAACTTTTCGACTCCAACTCGGAGCTGGAGGTGGCTGTGACGTGCTGGGCACTGGCATAGCCAGTCATGCTGTAAACTGGCATCTCGACTCTTTGATCAATGGAACAGGCCCAAGAATAACTCCATTCAGGCTGACTAGACGGGAACCCAATCGAAAATTATGTCAAAGGTCAGACCTGCACCTTTACCACCAGGCACCTTGATTGGTGGCTACCGCATTGTCCGTAAGGTGGCTGCTGGCGGATTTGGGGTGGTGTATCTGGCGCATGACCCGGAAGGACAACAAGTGGCGATCAAGGAGTATCTGCCTTCGTCACTGGTGACCCGGGCCCCGGGCGAGTTGCTGCCCCAGGTGCCACCGGAAAAGCTGTCCTTGTATCGCCTGGGGCTGAAAAGTTTTTTTGAAGAGGGTCGATCCCTGGCTCAGATTTCACATCCCTCTGTCGTGAGCGTGATGAACTTCTTTCGAGAGAACGAAACGGTTTACATGGTGATGAATTATCTGGAGGGCGCTTCCCTGCAGGAATTTATTATTACGGCGCGCGATCTCAAACAGGCCAAGGTGTTCAGGGAATCCACGATTCGATCGCTTTACGACGAGATATTGAGGGGCTTGCGCATTGTCCATCAGCACAAAATGCTGCATCTGGATATCAAGCCGGCGAATATCTTCATCACGGACGACAACAAGTCGGTATTGATTGATTTTGGTGCCGCGCGTGAAGTGTTGAGCAAAGAGGGTAACTTCATACGTCCCATGTACACCCCTGGTTTTGCCGCGCCGGAAATGTATCGGCGCGACGCTTCCATGGGACCTTGGACTGATATCTACGCCATTGGCGCCTGCATTTACGCCTGCATGCAGGGTTATCCGCCAAATGAGGCTCCGCAACGCGTTGAAAAGGACCGCATTGGCACGGCGCTGGCGCGTTTGCGCGGTGTTTACTCAGACAATCTGATTGAAGTGGTGGAGTGGTGCATGGCGCTCGATCCGTTGTCGAGGCCGCAGTCGGTGTTCGCTTTGCAAAAGGAACTCAACCGTGAGGGCACACGTCGCTATACCAAGCTGAGCGTGAGCGAAAAGGTTCGTCTTCAGTTCGACACGATGATGTCAGATACCAAGAAGAATGTGCAAAAAGTAACTGGCATTGGTAAAAAACTCGAATGAAGTTTTCTATTTTTCAGGTGAGTCGCAAGGGCGGGCGCGAGAAGAACGAAGATCGCATGGGGTATTGCTACACACGCGGCTCGGGCATTTTTCTTCTTGCGGATGGCATGGGCGGGCACCCGCAGGGCGAGGTGGCGGCTCAGTTGGCGCTACAGACGGTCTCGGCCATGTTTCAAAGAGAAGCCCAACCGGAAGTTGTTGATATTGGTGCTTTCTTGACGTCCGCGATATTGACTGCGCACCGCCAGATATTGCATTTCGCAATTACCAAGGGCATGCTTGACACGCCCCGAACCACGTTGGTGGCGGCCATTGTGCAGGCCGGTGCGGTGACATGGATTCATTGCGGAGACTCGCGTCTTTATCTGGTGCGCCATGGTGAATTGCTGGCGCGAACTCGGGATCACTCTTTTTTTGAGCAGCGACAGACATCCGCAAACGGTGCAAGATTGCCGGAACGCATTAACCGCAACATCCTGTTTACCTGCCTGGGTTCTCCGACCAAGCCGGTGTTCGATGTCACCGGACCGATTGCGCTGCAGCAGGGTGACCGGCTGATGTTGTGCTCTGACGGTCTGTGGGATAGTCTGAGCGATGAGGATATTGTCTATCAGCTGGGCCACAAACCGGTCAGTGAATCGGTACCGGCGATGGTCGAAATGGCACTTCAGAAAGCCGGCGAGAGCAGCGACAACGTCACATGCATGGCGCTGGAATGGGAAACGCCTGACGGGTTTGAGTCGACACGGGGCGGAATTTCAACCGACACGGTCAGTGATGGTTTTTTCGCTTCAACTTTTCAAGCCGACGGGCTGGATTCCGCGATGGAAGACCTGGACGACGCCGCTATCGAGCGATCCATTGCCGAAATCAATGACGCCATCCGCCGCACTGCCGCCAAGAAGGGTTGATGCCGCTGGATCATCTGCTTGGGGACAGAGAGAGGGATCTGTTCCGGAAACACATTTCTTCTGGATTGCATCATGAGTGAATTTTTGAGGGACGGCGCGCGCGCTGCGAATGCACTTCGGCCGGTGCGAATCACGCGCGGCTATACCATCCACGCCGAAGGTTCGGTGCTGATCGAATTTGGCAACACCAAAGTGTTGTGTACTGCCTCGGTGGAGGAAAAGGTCCCGGGCCACAAAAAGGGCAGTGGCGAGGGCTGGGTCACCGCTGAATACGGCATGTTGCCGCGGGCCACGCACACCCGAAGCGAGCGTGAAGCCGCGCGTGGCAAACAAAGTGGCCGCACGCAGGAAATTCAGCGCCTGATCGGCCGTTCGATGCGGGCGGTGTTTGACCTCGCCAAGCTGGGTGAGCGCACGATTCATCTGGACTGCGATGTCATCCAGGCGGACGGCGGTACCCGCACCGCCGCCATCACCGGTGCTTTTGTTGCTGCGCAGGACGCGGTCAGCAAATTGCTGGCGCAGGGCAAACTCGCGCAGTCCCCGATTCGTGACCATGTGGCTGCCATCTCGGTCGGTATCGTGCAGGGCACGCTCTTGCTCGACCTGGAGTACACGGAAGACTCGGCCTGCGACACCGACATGAACGTGGTGATGACTGGGTCTGGGCATTTCGTCGAAGTGCAGGGCACCGCCGAAGGCGCAGCGTTTTCACGACAGGAGATGGACGCCCTGCTGGCGCTGGCCGAAAGTGGCATTCGTGATCTGGTGGCGCAGCAGAAACATTCGCTATTAAAATGATAGCTGTTTGCGCATGCGATACGGGGGCTATAGCCTGATTTTATGAAAATTGTTCTGGCGTCCAACAACCCGGGCAAGCTGGCTGAGTTGCGCGCCATGTTTGCGCCGCTGGGGCTGGAGTTGATTGCGCAAGGCGAACTCGGCATTCCAGAGGCCGCCGAGCCGTTTCACACCTTTGTGGAAAATGCATTGGCCAAGGCCCGGCACGCCGCGCAGCACAGCGGCTTGCCCGCCTTGGCGGACGACGCCGGATTGTGTGTCGATGCCTTTGGCGGCTTGCCGGGAGTTGATACGGCCTTTTACGCGGTCCAGTTCGGTTATGCAAAAGGGGACGACAACAACGTTCGCGCTCTGCTGGAACAGATGCGAAATGTTGACAATCGACGTGCCGCACTGGTCAGCACGCTGGTCGCGGTGCGCTCCGAACATGACCCCGAGCCCCTGATCGCAGTGGGCCGCGCGGTAGGCGAGATCACCCGTGTGCCGGTGGGTGGCAACGGTTTTGGTTTTGATCCGGTGATGTACATCCCTGAGTTCGGCCAGACCTTTGCCCAGTTGCCGGTGGAAGTCAAGAACGCCAACAGTCATCGCGGGCGAGCGGCGCGAGCCATGGTTGAAATGATGCGCAAGCATTGGTTGCCAGGCCAAGTGCATCAAGCATGATTCCCATCGCCGCAAACGCACTCGCGTCCGGGTCACTGGCAGCGCATGACATGCAGCACTATATGCGCCCGGGGACGCTGCAGTTGCCCGCCCTGCCACCGCTTGCGCTCTATGTGCATCTGCCCTGGTGCCTCAAAAAGTGCCCGTATTGCGACTTCAATTCGCATGAGATGCGCCAGACGGACCTGCCTGAGCGGCGCTATGTGGATGCCTTGATGGCCGATCTGGAGGCGGCCCTGCCGCTGGTCTGGGGGCGCACGGTGCACAGTGTTTTTTTTGGTGGTGGCACGCCCAGCCTTTTCTCACCCGAGGCCATAGATCGCCTGCTGGGCGATATTCGGGCCCGACTGCCGCTGGAGCCGGATTGCGAGGTGACGCTGGAGGCCAACCCGGGCACCTTCGAGAGGGACCGTTTCAAGGCATTCAGATCCGCTGGCGTCACCCGGCTGTCGGTGGGGGTGCAGAGTTTCAATGATGGTTTTTTGAAGACACTCGGGCGGGTGCATGACCGGGCTCAGGCGATTGCGGCAGTGGAAGAAGCGGCACAGGCTTTCGACAGCTTCAATCTGGACATCATGTACGCGCTACCCGGGCAGACGCTGGCCGACTTGCGGCAGGACGTGACTACCGCCCTGGCACTGGCGCCGCCGCATATCTCGATTTATCACTTGACCATTGAGCCCAACACCTATTTCGCCAAGTTTCCGCCTGTGAAGCCGGATGACGATACGGCCTACGATATGCTGGATCTGATCACCGACATGACGGGGGCGGCTGGGCTGCAGCGCTATGAAGTGTCGGCTTATGCGCGGCCGGGGCACCGTTGCTTTCACAACCTCAATTACTGGCAATTTGGCGACTATTTGGGGCTGGGTGCTGGAGCTCACAGCAAACTGAGTTTTGCTCACCGGGTGGTGCGCCAGATTCGTTATCGCGAACCCCTGTTGTACATGGCCAATGCCTTGGCGGGCCACTGCCTGGCACAGGAAGAAGAAGTCGGTCGCGCGGATTTGCCGTTTGAGTTCATGCTCAATGCCCTGCGCTTGAAAGACGGCTTCACTCTTCAGCAGTTTTCTGATCGAACCGGTTTGGCGATCACCGCCATTCAGGCAGGCCTGGCCGAGGCTGAGCGCAAGGGTTTGATTGTGCGCGACTTCAACCGGGTCAAGCCGAGTGTGCGGGGTTTTGATTTCTTGAACGACTTGCAGTCCTTGTTTCTGCCGTCAAGTCGCTAAACTGTGCTTGGAGCCGGGTCTGCGCCTCGCATCCATCCAATGAGCCGCGGCGAGCCATAAAGTCGGGGCCAGTACCAGTGCCACCGAGGCAATTTGCGCGTAGGCGCCCTCGACATAGGGCGAACTGGCGAGGTGCCAATACGCGTTGTCGATAGCTGGTATCAGATTGACTTCGGTGAATTCGTAGAAGCCTTTGAGAACCAGCATGGCCGCGAAAGCCAGCATGAAGACGGCGGTGACGTTAAAGAAACGCGACAGGTTGACTCGGCGACCAAATTTTGCCCAAAGCAAAGCGAGCCCGGCGGCCGTCGCCAGACCAATTAGTCCGCCGACCAGCAACGGACGCATCTCGGAGTTGGCAGCCAAAGAAGAGAGCATGGCGGCAGTTTCAACCCCCTCGCGCCCGACCATGAAAAAAGTGAAAACAAACACCGCCCACCAGGCATTGGCTCCGTCCAGCATCAATGTCTTGCCGATGGCGGCAGATATTTCGCTGCCCATGTGTTTGCCCACCTTGAGCATATGCCATACGCACCAAACCACCGCGGCAGCGGCAACCAGTGCCAGGGTGCCCTCCCAGGTGGGAGACGACGCACCGACTTCAGCCAGGACCACACCCAAAGCGACTGACCCGGCGACTGACGCGGTCAGACCGGCGCGTACGGCGCTTATCAGCGCGAGGCGACCGGTTTTGCGCAAGTACAGGGTGGCAATCGCCACCATTAAAAAGGCTTCCAGGCCTTCGCGAAAGGTAATGAGCAGAGTTTGAAACATGATTTGATGTGATTGTTTAGTCTGTATGCAAATGATAACCATTCGCATTTAACTTGTCAAGTGGATCCCTGGCGGTGAGACCACGCAAGGGCTGCCACTGAGTTATCTCCTTTTCTGTGCGTCGACGATTGAACCTGAACTGCGTCCACAATGCCTACATCGTCAATACTTGGAAGTGAAGCGCAAAGCGGAAAGAGTATGAGTACAGTGTTTTTGACCGGCGCCAGCGGTTTTCTGGGTGGGCATCTGCTGCGCGAGTTGCGAGCCACGGGCTGCGAAGTCAGGGCCTTGTCACGTCGCCCCGACACTGACGCGGTCATCGCCTCACTGGGTGGTCTCCCGGTTCGCGCTGAACTCTCGGATCTGGTCTCGTTGAAGGCCGCACTGGCCGGCTGCGACGCGGTATTTCATGCGGCGGCCGACACCAGCCTATGGCGACCACGAGCGTCGGTACAAACCGCAAGCAATGTTCAGGGCACAGAAAACCTGCTGAGTGCCGCCGGGTCCGAGGGTGTCCAGGCCTTTGTTCACACCTCTTCGGTATCCGCATACTCACATCTTGTGCACGGCACCCTCGATGAAACGGTACCCCGGCGCGGAGCTGAGAGCTGGATCAACTACGAGCGCAGCAAGTACCTGGGTGAAGAAGTGGTGCGGCGCTCGAACATACCCTGGATCGTGTTTAGTCCGTCCCATATTCTTGGCCCGGGTGATCGTCACAACTGGGCTCGCCTCATCATGATGGTGGACCGCGAGAAACTGCCCGGCATCCCGCCTGGTATCGGCTCCTTTGCCGACGTGCGGGAGATTGCCGGCGCACAGGTACGTGCCTGGCAAAGGCGGCGATTCGGGCAGGCTTATATGTTGGGTGGAAAGCACATGAGCTTTGTTGACTTTGTGCATCACGTAGGCACGGCATTGAGCAAGCGCACGCCCGGCGCTGCCACGCCGGCCTGGGCGCTGATGACATTCGCTCGTCTGGCCGACGTCTGGTCACGGGTCACAGGCAAGGAACCAGATGTGACGCCGGAAGGCGCGATGTTGACCAGCCATGTCCTTCGTGTGAATTCGGCCAAGGCGGTACGCGAGTTGGACTACATCGAAACACCCCTGGTCACGTTGCTGGCAGACACCTTGTCCTGGATGCGCCAGCAGGGAATGATTGGGCAGTGAAGGGGTACAACCGCGTGTGAGAAAACTTTGAATCTGCCGGGGTGGGTGCGCTGGCAGGGGTAACAGGGGTAATGGTATGTCGCAAGAAGCGCGAAACAGGTCAGACAGGTATAGGATGCCTCATGAATGAGCTGAAAAATCTTGAATCCATGGGTTTGGTCTTGCCCAGCCCGGCATACATTTTTGGTGCAATTCTGTTCGGCATCGTCGGATACGTGGCGTTCAGGCGCGGCAGGAAGACAGCACGCCCGGTATTGACCTGGACCGGTGTGACCTTGATGCTGTACCCGTATGCTGTGTCGCAAACGTGGTTGCTCTGGGTGGTGGGTGTTGCCCTTTGCGCCTGGCTAAGTATCAAGTGGAATTGATGTTCCATCGCTACACCCCGAAAGCCCCGGTGAGGTATGAGGTTTTGGCGGAAGCGGTGAGATTCGAACTCACGGATGTCGCAAAACATCGCCGGTTTTCAAGACCGGTGCAATCGACCACTCTGCCACGCTTCCGAGCCGGGTATTCTACGTGCGTTTGACCCAACGCATGCTAAGCTGACGTACGTCAGCGCGCGGCCATCAGCTTGGCGCTCGTTCCAACTGAAAAAGGAGATACCCATGTCCGGCCTTCTGCCCCACGTCGATCCCGACGGTTTGCTCGAATTTTCCGTGGTCTACACCGACCGCGCGCTCAATCACATGTCCAGGAGTTTCCAGGGCGTGATGAAGGACATCTCGGCTATTTTGAAATCGGTGTACCACGCCAGGTCGGTTGCGCTGGTGCCGGGCAGCGGTACCTTCGGCATGGAGGCGGTGGCACGCCAGTTCGCCGGGGATAAGAGGGTGCTGATCATCCGCAATGGCTGGTTCAGCTATCGCTGGACGCAGATTCTGGACATGGGCCGCATCGCCGCTGAATCCACGGTGCTCAAGGCGCGGCGTGTCGGCACAGAAAAGCAATCACCCTGGGTGCCGGCGCCGATTGCCGAGGTGGTGGCGGCGATCCGTGACAAAAAGCCCGACGTCGTGTTTGCGCCGCACGTCGAAACCGCCAGTGGCATGATCCTGCCAGACGACTACTTGCGCGCCGTGGCGGAGGCAGTGCACGCGGTCGGCGGCCTGTTCGTGCTGGACTGCATCGCCTCGGGCGCGATGTGGGTCAACATGGTGGACACAGGTGTCGATGTGCTGGTCAGCGCGCCGCAAAAAGGCTGGAGCAGTTCGCCCTGTTGCGCCATGGTGATGCTGAGCGAGCGCGCCCGCACTGCCATCGAGTCCACGACCAGCACCAGTTTCGCCTGCGATCTCAAGAAGTGGCTGCAGATCATGGAGGCCTACGAGAACGGCGGCCATGCTTACCATGCCACCATGCCGACCGACGCTCTCACACGCTTGCGCGAGGTGATGAAGGAAACGCAGGCCTACGGTTTTGACAGGGTGCGCAATGAGCAGATCGATCTCGGCGCCAAGGTGCGCGCGCTGTTCGAGAGCCGCGGCATCCTCAGTGTGGCGGCCGAGGGTTTCAAGGCGCCGGGCGTGGTGGTCAGCTACACCCGAGACCCGGAGATCCAGTCCAGCCGCAAGTTCCTGGCAGAGGGCTTGCAAACTGCGGCGGGTGTGCCGCTGCAGTGCGACGAACCGGCCGACTTCATGACCTTCCGCGTTGGCTTGTTCGGTCTGGAAAAATGGCACAACGTGGACCGTACCGTCGGACAGTTGGCTGCGGCGCTGGACCGGATTTTGTGACACTGGTTTGTGAAGAAATCGCAGGACTTCACAGATTTAATTTAGCGATGAAATCGGACCGGTATCAAGGATGCCGGCGCAGGTGCTAGGCCAGCCGCATGGGTTCAAATTTTGCGATTAAATGCGCTCCTCGGAAGAACCCAATTTTCAACTCGCAGGAGATTTTTCATGCTGTACGAAGACCTCGAAACCGAATTCAACGCCCTGTTGCCCGGTCGAACCGCTGAGCAATGTGCCAGCCGCCTCACTGCCTTGAAGGTGGCGCTGGGCGCGGGTTACGCCGCCGCTGCGATGCCTATCCTGGCGCAAGCCGCGATTAAGACCCCGACAGAAGGGCTGAAGACCGGCGAAGTGCGGTATGAAGTCAACGGTTTCGCGGTGCCGGCCTACTTTGCGGCGCCTGCGGGCAAAACCCGTTTGCCGGTGGTCCTGGTGGTGCATGAGATCTTTGGCGTGCACGCTTACATTGCTGATACGTGCCGCCGCTTCGCTCAAGCCGGTTACCTGGCCATCGCTCCGGAGTTGTATGCACGCCAGGGTGATCCAGCCAAATACACTGACATGGCCAGGTTAATGGCCGAGCTGGTTTCCAAAGTGCCAGACGAGCAGGTCATGGCGGACCTGGACGGTGCCATCAAGTGGGCCAATGCCAACCGCGGCGACGTAAATAAAGTCGGCGTCACCGGGTTTTGCTGGGGCGGACGAATTGCGTGGTTGTGTGCCGAGCAGAGCGACAAGGTCAAGGCGGGCGTAGCGTGGTATGGCCGTCTGATCGGTAGTGCGTCGGCGTTGACGCCACATCATCCTCTGGACCTGGCGGCCAGTTTGAAGGCGCCGGTGCTGGGTCTTTACGGGGGGCAGGACGGTGGCATACCCTTGACCACGGTCAACCAGATGAAAGAAGCGCTGGCGGTGACCGGTGACAAAGGCAACCTGGCGGCCAAGGCGTCCGAATTTGTCGTGTATCCGGAGGCTGGACACGCCTTCCATGCCGACTATCGTCCCAGCTACCGCAAAGACGCGGCTGAAGACGGGTTCCGGCGCGCTGTGGCGTGGTTCAGGGCGCACGGAGTGGCCTGATAAGCTACAGACCTTTTGCATCGATCCGCTCGTCAACGCCGCGCCAAGCGATTTTGCAATACAAATCCGCCAACAACCCCCGTAAAATAAGCGTATATAGCTATGACTTTGATAGTAATCCTGGTGGCAACACTGATCGCCGGCATCGGTAGCGTATGGCTGGCTGCGTTGCTGGGATTTGGCGTGCTGGCGCGCTACACGCAACACATGCTCAGCCTCGCGGCCGGCGCGCTGTTGGCAACCGCCTTTTTGCATTTGCTGCCGGAGGCATTTGAGAGCCAGACCAGCGCGCATGAATTGTTCCTCACACTACTGGGGGGGGTGATATTTTTCTTTTTGCTCGACAAAGCCGAGTTGTGGCACCACGGGCATGAGCATCATCAAGAGTCGCCATCCGGGGCCACTGACGCCAAAGAACATGACCATGAAGGAGGCGGCCTGCCGTCTCATAATCACTCACCCCGGGCCGGTGCCTGGGCGGTGCTCACCGGCGACAGTGTGCATTGTTTTGGTGATGGCGTGCTGATTGCCTCTGCCTTCATCGCCAACACGCGCCTGGGTGTCATAGCCGCGTTGGCAGTGCTGGCGCATGAGGTGCCGCATCACATGGGAGACCTGATGGTGTTGCGTAGCGCTGCCAGCAACAAGCAGGCTGCACTGGTCAAAGTGTCGATCGCCGGGGCTGTGACCGCGCTGGGCGGCCTGGTAGGTTATTGGCTGGTAGACCGGTTGCAGGGCTATCTTCCATATTTTCTGGTGGTCGCCTCCAGCAGCTTCATCTACGTGGCGCTGGCTGACTTGATACCCCAGTTACAAACCCGTTTGTCGGCACGGCAGACCGCTGCGCAGATCGCCTGGCTGCTGGTGGGCATTGCGTTGGTGACCTGGGTCAGCGGTATGGCGCATGTGCACTAGCCCTGCACTCGCGGTCTGAGACAGGACGGCGGTCGCCAAGCCTGACGATCCTCGCGAAAGAGGCCAATATTCTTCCTGAGCAGGTAAGTCACGGCTAATGAATTTACAGAAAGTTACGGGGTTCATTAAGCTTTACTTAAGGTACTGTGATTATTATCAAATGAAGTCAAATAAACGCAAAAGCTCTTTTTCAAAGTTCGCACCAAAAGATGACTCTGCCATGAGTACCACCTTAGAAATGATCACGCCTTCCGTCATGGGTATCCGGGAATCAGAGTTTCCAGATTCCATTTTGGTGGGGGAACGCACCGATCCGACCGCGCCGGTGGATGTGGAGCGTACCTATAGCAGTTCCACGTCGATTGATGCAATGGTTTACCTGGCAATCGCCGCTCTGGTGTTGGCCGTGTGGCGGGTCAGCAAGATGGACCTGTTCAAGGCTGGTGACGATACCGGCTACTGGCTGGGTGTGGCGGGTGGCGTGATGATGCTGCTGCTGTTCAGCTACCCGTTGCGCAAGTATTTCAGTTTTGCCAGAAACTGGGGGCGGATGAAATGGTGGTTTCTGATTCACATGCTGCTAGGCGTGGGTGGGCCTCTTTTTATCCTGCTGCATTCGACTTTTCGGGTGGGTTCTTTGAATGCCGCGGTGGCGCTTTACAGCATGATTACCGTGGCCCTGAGCGGAGTAATTGGCCGTTTTCTGTTCGCCAGGGTGAATCGGGGGCTGCATGGGGAGAAGGCGGGGTTGCGCGATTTACGGACCCGGGCTGGGCTTGAGGAGCAGGATGCTCGTTCGCGCCTGAGGTTTGCGCCCACAGTTGAGGCGCGGCTCATGGCGTTTGAACAAAGAGAACTTCAGGCCCGGGCCGGCTGGCTGACCTATACCCGCCAGGTGTTCTGGCTCCCGATACAGCAGCGGCAGGCCTACAACGCCTGTGTGCCGGATCTGAAGCGGACTTTGCGGGCGCTGGCGCGGCAAAAGAACTGGAGCCAGAAAGATCTGTCGCGGCGGTACCGGTATTCCAAAAAGCTGGTTTGGCAGTATTTGAATGCTGTGACCCGTGTGTCGCAGTTCACGGCTTACTCCCGGATGTTTTCCCTTTGGCATATAGCGCATATTCCTTTTGTGTATTTGCTGGTGGTCAGTGCGATCGTGCACGTTGTCGCGGTGCACGCGTACTGAAGCGGGTCATGGGCTGATGCAGTGGCTTCGTCCAAACTGTTCCCGCTGGTTGCCGGGTTGGCGTGCCGGCATGGTGCTGGCGCTGGCTCTGCTCGCCAGCGTGGGCGCCTGGTCTCAGGGCATTGAGTCCGTCGTGGCACCTGGCAAACTCATTCAGGGTCACGCGAAGTGGGAGGACCAGTGCGACAAGTGCCATGTGAAGTTCGACCGCAAAGCTCAGGATGGCCTGTGCATGGACTGCCATAAGGAAATCGGTGCTGACGTGCGCGGCAAAACGGGATTCCACGGCAAGAGCAAGCCACAAACCTGCCGCACCTGCCATTCCGAGCACAAGGGGCGCGGCGCGCGCATGGTGACGCTGGAGCCCAAGCAGTTTGATCACACCGTCACCAACTTCTCTTTATTGGGAAAACACCAGAAGACGGATTGCGACAAGTGCCATGTAAGCGGCAAGAAATTTCGCGAGGCGTCCAGGGACTGCGCTGCCTGCCACAAAAAAGATGACGTGCATAAAGCCGCGCTTGGACCGAAATGTGCCAGCTGCCACAGTGAAAATACATGGAAGGAAGCCAAGTTTGATCACGACACGGCGCGCTTTCCACTCACCGGCAAGCACGTCGATGTGAAATGCGCGGAATGTCACAAAAACACCAACTACCGTGAAACCGCCCGCACCTGTATCGGCTGTCACCGCAAGGATGACGAACAGAAGGGTCACAAGGGCCAGTTTGGCGAAAAATGCGAGGCCTGCCACGGCACCAAGTTGTGGAAGAGCACGATTTTCAACCACGATACCGACACCAAGTACCTGCTGCGCGGCAAGCATATCAACACCAAGTGCGTCGCCTGTCATACTGGCAAGCTCCACACGGTCAAGCTCGCCAAGGAGTGCTACGCCTGCCACAAGAAGGACGACAAGCACAAGGAATCGTTGGGCCAGAATTGCGCAAGTTGCCATACGGAGAAGAGCTGGAAGGAGTCGCCGAAGTTTGACCACGCCACGTCCAGTTTCCCGTTGCTCGGAAAACATGCCAAGATCGAGTGCAAAGAGTGCCACAAGAGCACCATGTTCAAGGAAGCCCCCAAGGATTGCCTGGCGTGCCACAAGAAGGACGACAAGCACAATGCCACGCTGGGAGAAAAATGCGGTGATTGCCACACAGAAAAAGAGTGGAAAGCGACGCAGGGGCGTTTTAATCACGACCGCACCAAGTTTGTCCTGCGCAATGCGCACGCGAAAAGCACCGTCAAATGCGACGCCTGCCACAAAGATCTGAGCAGCTTCCGGAAAACACCACTGGATTGCCTGAGCTGCCACAAGAAGGATGACAAGCATGAAGGCCAGCAGGGGAAACAATGCGAGAAGTGCCACAGCGACAGCTCCTGGAAAGTGCCTCAATTCGATCATGGGCTGACCCGCTTCCCGTTGCTCGGCAAACATGCGCCGGTCGCATGTGCCAAGTGCCACACATCGGTGCGTTTCAAGGATGCCAAGATTGCCTGTGTGGCCTGCCACCTCAAAGAGGACAAACACAAGAAGACCTTGGGGCCGGACTGCGGACAATGCCACAACGCACGCACCTGGAAGGACTGGAACTACGATCACGATACCCGCACCAAGTTTGTCCTGGACGGCAAGCACAAGGCCAAGGCGTGCGCTTTATGCCATACGGTTGCCACAGAAAATCGGGTCGTTACGTCGTCGAGCTGCTTCAGTTGTCATGCCAAAGATGACATTCACGAAGCTGGCTTTGGCCGCCAGTGCCAACTATGCCACGTCACTTCTTCATTTAAGACCTTGAAGCAGAAGACCGGTCGTCAGGAGCGGAGCACGAGTTCCATCCCGACCGTGTTGCCACTGGGTCTCTCCATTCGCTTGTCTCAGCTCATACCGGGGTCTCTATCATGATTAACGCAACCAAGCCGGATTCGGTGTATCGCAGGATTTGCGCGTTGGCATTCATGCTGATGTGCTTGTGCCTACTGCTGAACATGCCTGTTGCCCGGGCTCAGGCCAATGCCGGATTTGATCACGCGGCGACGGCCTTTCCGCTGTTGGGCGCCCATGAGCAGGTGCGCTGCGAGTCCTGTCACATCAAGGGGATTTTCAAGTCAACGCCCCGCGACTGTGCTGGCTGCCATGCGGTGAACAATCAGCGCGGTGCGACTGCGATGCCTTACAAGCATATTCAAATCAGCGGCAGCTGCGATACCTGTCACAACGTCAGCTCTTTTGGCGCAGTGGTTTTCAGTCACTCGGCGGTTGGACCTGGTGCCTGCTGGTCTTGCCACGATGGCACCCGGGCAAAGGGCAAGGCGTCGACCCACATGGCAACCACTTTGTCATGTGATGTTTGCCACTCAACGCTGGCGTTCGTTCCGGTGCGACGCTTCCCGCATACTGCGCTGGGTGGCGACATGAGCACCTGTGCCACCTGCCATGATGGTCGAGTAGCGACCGGCATGCCTGCCAACCATATTCCCCGCAGCAATGGAGCGCAGTGTGGCAGCTGTCATGTCCAGTCGACACTCAGCAACTTCACGAGTTTTTCGGGTGGGAAGATGGACCATACCGGAATGACCAGTGGTTGTGCCGATTGCCACGGTCCGTCGATCACCGGAAGCACGTTCGCGGGAATCAGCAGCATCGTCGTCATGCCGCAGACCGCACCGGCCGGGCCGAATTCGCATATCCCGTCGTCCGTCATCTGCGAGAGCTGTCACCTGGCTTCACTCCCCACCGGTTTGGTGGACGGCAATGCCGGCAGCATGCCTCCTGGCAGCGCATTTGCAATGCCTGCGCCGACCAGTGCCCAGATCCATGCCGGTGTTACGGGGGGCTGCTCCAATTGCCACGAAACCAGCTTCGTATGGATGGGGGTCAACAGTTACCCGATTGCTCCGAGCACCTTGGTGGCCAAGGCGCAATACACCGGTTTTCAGACCCGGCCCAAGGCGGCGGCCGGGTCCTTCAACGTGGCAGACCCGGCGCATCCAGGCACCGGCGATTGTTCGCAGTGCCACAGTGGCACGAACTACTTCTCTGCTGAAGAGGTCAGGCCGGCCAACCATATTCCGTTCTCGGCCGCTGCTGCGTGCTCGGCCTGCCACACCTCAAGCGACTTTTCTGTCATGCCGACGCTGGCCAATATTCACGCCAATGCGCCCAGCACCACAAACAACTGCGCGCAGTGCCACGCCGCCAGCGTCGTGGCGGGCTTTGCCATTCCGGCGGCCAACTTCGCCATCGTGGGTCCGCCAAGCAATCACATACCGACCAGCGGAGCCTGCGAGAACTGCCACGTGGGCTCTGGCACAAGCGTGGCCAGTCTGCCGGTGGGCAATGGTGCCAGGTTCAGCGGCTCACAGATGAGCCACACCGGCATCACCAGCAACTGTGCCTCTTGTCACGGCCCCAGCATCACTGGCAGCAGCTTTGTGGGCGTGAGCCAGATTGTGGTGATGCCGGCCACTTCGCCGGTGGGCGTCAACGCGCACATCCCGTCCTCGCAGACCTGCGAAACCTGTCACCTGGGCAGCACCCCAGTGGGCATGGTGCCGGCCTCGGCGACCAAGACAGCGCCGGGCACGGCATTCGCCACGCCTGCGCCCACGACGGCTCAGATTCACACCGGCATCACCAGTGGCTGCTCCGCCTGCCATGACACCAACTATGTCTGGATGGGGGTGAACGCCTATCCGATTGCGCCGACGGTTCTGACCCCGGGGGCGCAGTACACCGGCTTCCAGACCCGGCCCAAGGCCGCGGCCGGAACCTACAGCCTGGCGGATGCGGCCCACCCGAGTGTTGGCGACTGCTCGCAGTGCCACAGTAGCACCAGCTACTTCACCGCCCAGGACAAACCAGCCAACCACATCCCGACCTCGGCGACAGCACAGTGTGTTGCCTGCCACACCTCCGGTGACTACTCGGTGATGCCGACGCTGGCCAACATCCACGCCAACGCGCCCAGCACCACCAGCAACTGCGCGCAGTGCCACGCCGCCAGCGTGGTGGCGGGGTTTGCCATTCCAGCAGTCAACTTCGCGATTCAAGGTCCGCCGAGCAACCACATACCGACCGGCGCCGCTTGCGAGACTTGTCACGTCGGTGCCGGCTCGAGCATTGCCAGTCTGCCGGTGGGCAATGGCGCCAAGTTCAGCGGATCCCTGATGAGCCACACCGGCATCACCAGCAACTGTGCAGCCTGCCACGGTCCCAGCATCACCGGCAGCAGCTTTGTCGGGGTCAGCAAGATTGTGGTGATGCCGGCGACCTCGCCGGTGGGCGTCAGCTCGCACATCCCTTCCTCTCAGACCTGCGAAACCTGTCACCTGGGCAGCACGCCTGCGGGCCTGGTGCCAGCATCGGCGACCAAGACGGCGCCAGGCACGGCATTCGCCACGCCTGCGCCAACGACAGCGCAGATTCACACTGGCATCACCGGTGGCTGCTCGAGTTGCCATGACACAAATTTCGTCTGGATGGGGGTGAACGCCTATCCGATAGCGCCGACCACGAAGACGACGGGAGCGCAGTACACCGGCTTCCAGACGCGACCCAAGGCAGCGGCCGGAACCTACAGCGTGGCGGACGCGACGCACCCGAGCATTGGCGACTGCTCGCAGTGCCACAGCGGCACCAATTATTTCTCGGCCCAGGACAAGCCAGCCAACCACATCCCGACCTCGGCGACAGCACAGTGTGTTGCCTGCCACACCACACCCGGAGATTACGCAAGCTTGCCAACGCTGACCAACATTCACGCCAATGCGCCCAGCACCACCAGCAACTGCGCGCAGTGCCACGCCGCCAGCGTGGTGGCGGGCTTTGCCATTCCAGGCGCAAACTTCGCTATCGTGGGTCCGCCGAGCAATCACATACCGACCGGCGCAGCCTGCGAGAGCTGCCACGTCGGCCCCGGTTCGAGCATCACCAATCTGCCGGTGGCCAATGGCGCCAAATTCAGTGGCTCCCTGATGAGCCACACCGGCATCACCAGCAATTGCATCGCCTGCCACGGTCCCAGCATCACCGGTAGCAGCTTTGCTGGGGTCAGCAAGATCGTGGTGATGCCGGCGACCTCGCCGGTGGGCGTCAACTCGCACATTCCGTCCTCTCAGACTTGCGAAACCTGTCACCTGGGCAGCACGCCTGCAGGCCTGGTGCCGGCCGCTGCGACCAAGACGGCGCCGGGCACGGCATTTGCCACGCCTGCGCCCACGACGACGCAGATTCACACCGGCATCACCGGGAACTGCTCCGCCTGCCATGACACGAATTTCGTCTGGATGGGCATGAGCGCCTATCCGATTGCGCCGACGGTAATGACCACGGGAGCACAGTACACCGGCTTCCAGACGCGTCCCAAGGCGGCCGCTGGCACCTTCAGCGTGGCAGATGCGGCCCACCCAAGTGCCGGTGACTGCTCGCAGTGCCATGCAGGCACCAATTTCTTTGTCGGTGAAGTCAAGCCGGCCAACCACATCCCGACTTCGACCACTGCGCAGTGCACAGCCTGCCACACGTCAACCGACTACTCGGTGATGCCGACGCTGGCCAATATTCACGCCAATGCGCCCAGCACCACAAACAACTGCGCGCAGTGTCACGGCAGCGCAGCAGCCAGTTTTGCGATTCCGGCGGCCAATTTCAGCATCGTTGGCATGCCAAATAATCACGTTCCAACCAGTGCACCCTGCGAGAGCTGTCACGTCGGTGCCGGCTCGAGCATCGCCAGTCTGCCGGTGGCCAATGGTGCCAAATTCAGCGGCTCTCTGATGAGCCACAAGGGCATCATCAACAACTGCGCGGCCTGCCACGGGCCCGGCATCACGGGCGCCAGCTTTGCCGGGGTCAGCAAGATCGTGGTGATGCCGGCGACTTCGCCGGTGGGTGTCAACTCGCACATTCCGTCGTCGACGACTTGCGAAACCTGTCACCTCGGCAGCACGCCAGCGGGCCTGGTGCCGGCCGCTGCGACCAAGACGGCGCCGGGTACGGCGTTTGCCACGCCTGTGCCCACGACGACGCAGATTCACACCGGCATCACCGGGGGCTGCTCGAGCTGCCATGACACCAACTACGTCTGGATGGGGGTCAACGCCTATCCGATCGCGCCGACGACGAAGACGACGGGAGCGCAGTACACCGGCTTCCAGACCCGGCCCAAGGCGGCGGCGGGGACTTATAACGTGGCCGATGCGGCCCACCCCGCTACAGGCGACTGCTCGCAGTGCCATAGCGGAACCAATTACTTCACGGCCCAGGACAAGCCATCCAATCACATCCCGACCTCGGCCACGGCGCAGTGCTCCGCTTGCCACACGACCCCCGGGGATTTCGCGACCTTGCCGACGCTGGCCAATATCCACGCGAATGCGCCCAGCACCACCAGCAACTGCGCGCAGTGCCACGCCGCCAGCGTGGTGGCGGGCTTTGCCATTCCGGCGGCCAACTTCGCCATTGTGGGTCCTCCGGGCAACCACATGCCCATCACCACAGCCTGCGAAACCTGCCACGTGGGGGCCGGTTCAAGCGTGGCCAGTCTGCCGGTGGCCAACGGCGCCAAGTTCAGTGGCTCGAAGATGAGCCATACGGGCATCACCAGCAACTGTGCGTCATGTCACGGGCCCAGCATCACGGGCGCCAGCTTTGCCGGGGTCAGCAAGATTGTGGTGATGCCGGCGACTTCGCCGGTGGGTGTCAACTCGCACATTCCGTCCTCGACGACTTGCGAAACCTGTCACCTGGGCAGCACGCCTGCGGGCCTGGTGCCGGCTGCGGCGACCAAGACGGCGCCGGGCACGGCATTCGCCACGCCTGCGCCCACGACGGCGCAGATCCACACCGGCATCACCGGAGGCTGCTCGAGCTGTCATGACACGAATTTCGTCTGGATGGGCATGAGCGCCTATCCGATAACACCGACGGTGATGACCAGCGGCGCGCAGTACACCGGCTTCCACAGCCGACCCAAGTCAACGGCCAGTACTTTCAGCGTGGCGGATGCGGCGCACCCGAGCACTGGCGACTGCTCGCAGTGCCACAGTGGCACCAATTTCTTTGTCGGTGAAGTCAAGCCAGCCAACCATATTCCGACCTCGACCACGGCGCAATGCAACGCCTGCCACACGTCAAGCGATTACTCGGTGATGCCGACGCTGGCCAATATCCACGCCAATGCGCCCAGCACGACCAGCAATTGCGCGCAGTGCCACGGCGCCAGCGTGGTGGCGGGCTTTGCCATTCCGGCGGCCAACTTCGCCATCGTGGGTCCTCCGGGCAACCACATGCCCATCACCACAGCCTGCGAAACCTGCCACGTGGGGGCCGGTTCAAGCGTGGCCAGCCTGCCGGTGGCCAACGGCGCCAAGTTCAGCGGCTCGAAGATGAGCCATGCAGGTATCACCAGCAACTGCATCGCCTGCCACGGTCCCAGCATCACCGGCGCCAGCTTTGCCGGAATCAACCAGATCGTGGTGATGCCGGCAACCTCACCAATGGGAGCCGGCGCGCACATTCCGTCGACGACAAGCTGCGAAACCTGCCACCTGGGCAGCACGCCTGCGGGCCTGGTGCCGGCCGCCGCGACCAAGATGGCGCCGGGCACTGCATTCGCCACGCCTGCGCCCACGACGGCGCAGATCCACACCGGCATCACCTCGGGCTGCTCGAGCTGCCATGACACCAACTACGTCTGGATGGGGGTCAATGCCTATCCGATAGCGCCGACCATGAAGACCACAGGAGCGCAGTACACCGGTTTCCAGACCCGGCCCAAGGCGGCGGCGGGCACCTATAACGTGGCAGATGCGACGCACCCCAGCATTGGCGACTGCTCGCAATGTCACACTGGCACCAATTACTTCACGGCCCAGGACAAACCTGCCAACCATATCCCGACGTCGGCCGCGGCACCGTGTGCTGCCTGCCACACTTCAACCGACTATTCGGTGATGCCGACGCTGGCTAATATCCACGCCAATGCGCCCAGCACGACTGGCAACTGCGCGCAGTGTCACGGCAGCGCCGCAGCCAGTTTTGCGATCCCGGCGGCCAATTTCAGCATCGTCGGAATGCCCGGCAACCACATACCGACTGGCGCCGCCTGCGAGACCTGTCACGTGGGCGCCGGCTCGAGCGTGGCCAGCCTGCCGGTGGGCAATGGAGCCAAATTCAGCGCTTCCCTGATGAGCCACACCGGCATCACCAGCAACTGCATCGCCTGCCACGGCCCCAGCATCACCGGCAGCAGCTTTGCCGGGGTCAGCCAGATCGTGGTGATGCCGGCGACTTCGCCGGTGGGTGTCAACTCGCACATTCCGTCGTCGACGACTTGCGAAACCTGTCACCTGGGCAGCACGCCTGCGGGCCTGGTGCCGGCCTCGGCGACCAAGACGGCACCGGGCACGGCGTTTGCCACGCCTGCTCCCACGACGACGCAGATTCACACCGGCATCACCGGGGGCTGCTCAAGCTGCCATGACACCAACTACGTCTGGATGGGCATGAGCACCTATCCGATAGCACCGACGGTGATGACCACGGGCGCGCAGTACACCGGCTTCCAGACTCGGCCGAAGGCGACGGCGGGGACCTACAGCGTGGCGGATGCGGCGCACCCGAGTATTGGCGACTGCTCGCAGTGCCACAGTGGCACCAATTTCTTCACGGGTGAAATCAAGCCCAGCAACCACATCCCGACTTCGTCCACGGCACAGTGCGTTGCCTGCCACACGTCAACTGACTACTCGGTGATGCCGACGCTGGCCAATATCCACGCGAATGCGCCCAGCACCACCAGCAACTGCGCGCAGTGCCACGCCGCCAGCGTGGTGGCGGGCTTTGCCATTCCGGCGGCCAACTTCGCCATTGTGGGTCCTCCGGGCAACCACATGCCCATCACCACAGCCTGCGAAACCTGCCACGTGGGGGCCGGTTCAAGCGTGGCCAGTCTGCCGGTGGCCAACGGCGCCAAGTTCAGTGGCTCGAAGATGAGCCATACGGGCATCACCAGCAACTGTGCGTCATGTCACGGGCCCAGCATCACGGGCGCCAGCTTTGCCGGGGTCAGCAAGATTGTGGTGATGCCGGCGACTTCGCCGGTGGGTGTCAACTCGCACATTCCGTCCTCGACGACTTGCGAAACCTGTCACCTGGGCAGCACGCCTGCGGGCCTGGTGCCGGCTGCGGCGACCAAGACGGCGCCGGGCACGGCATTCGCCACGCCTGCGCCCACGACGGCGCAGATCCACACCGGCATCACCGGGGGCTGCTCAAGTTGCCATGACACCAACTACGTCTGGATGGGGGTCACTGCCTATCCGATAGCGCCGACGGTTCTGACCACGGGAGCGCAGTACACCGGCTTCCAGACCCGGCCCAAGGCGGCGGCAAGCACTTTCAGCGTGGCGGATGCGGCGCACCCGAGCACTGGCGACTGCTCGCAGTGTCATACCGGCACCAATTATTTCTCTGGTGCTGTCAAACCGGCCGGCCATATTCCGACCACCGGGACTTGCTCAAGCTGTCACATTGTGCCGGGCGATTTCTCGATCGCCGGCCTGGCCAGCAATACAGTGCTGCATAACGGCATCGCGAGCAATTGCATTTCCTGCCACACCGCGGGAACCGGTGCCGGGCCGTTTGCCGGCTGCACCACGCAGGCGACCTGCACCTCACCGCCGCCCTTGACCTATCAGCCCAAGGCCATGCCCTTGCTGGCCGGTGGGTCGCCTACCGCGCCGTCCACATCCACCCATGTGCCGGCCGCCGGGATCGCCTGTGAAATATGTCACTCCGCCACGGTGTTCACGTCGTTCGCAGGCATGAACATGAAAGGCAATACGGCGGCACACGTCGCGGTTGGCACGCCTTGCATTGCTTGCCATGAAGGGGGTTATAAATGGTACGGTGTCACCAATCTCGTCACCAAGGGCGTCGGCCACGAAGGACGTAAAGCGGGTGAAGATTGCATCTCCTGCCATACCAAGGTCTACACCAAGTTCAGCGGCGCTGCGGCCAGAGTTCGCCCGGTGATGCGAGGTGCCCTCAATTCAATCAGTCAACGCGTCATGCCGGGTGTTGGTTTCGGATCGTCAACGCTGCAGGGCGATTCGCCGGCGTTCAGCCACGCGGGTGTATTGCCGGGGCAGTGCCAGACCTGCCATAACGGGCAAACGGCGACAGGGAAACCTGTCAAGCATGCGCCAACGCGCATGTCATGCGACACCTGCCACCGTACGACCGCCTGGAAGCCGGCGCAGTTCAGCCACTCGGGCGTCTTGCCGGGCCAATGCCAGACTTGCCACAACAGTGCCGCCGCCACGGGCAAGCCGGGCGGGCATTTTGTGACGTCCAGATCCTGTGATTCCTGCCACCGGACCGTGGCGTGGGTGCCGGTTTCGTATGCCCACATGTCGCCCCTGTACCAGCCGCAACCGGACAAGAGCACCTGTGTCAGTTGCCACGTCATCAATGGCGAACTCATTCCACGCCAAATGCGGGGTAATAATCGACCCAAGCCGGTTCCGGTGCGACCAGGCTCATGAAGGGTAGAGTGGACCGGGAACTCCAGGGCGGGTGCTGGACAAGCGATGCTGGAGTTAATAATCAACGTTGGGTCCAGCCGCAGGTCGGCGACTCTAACAGGAGGCAGGTAATCATGCAAAGTCGAGACGCGATCAGACGTTGGTTGCTCGCCACCGTGTTCGCTGCGCTGACCCAACAGGTCGGCGCGCAAACTTTTGACGAAGTGACCGTTGCGGTTCAGGGTAACGACGTGGTGGCACATGTGAGCTTTTCCGGGTCCGTTCGCCTGGTGCAGCAGACCCCCAGAGTGCCAACGCAGTTTGTGCAATTTCAAATTGAGTTGCTGGCGGCGGACGAGGCGACGCTTACGCAGCGGGTCTCCGAGTCGCGGCGCGTTGCTGCGACGAGCACAACACCCGGGTTCACCCTGGTACTGAATCCAGCGCCGAATAGCCGCATGCGGCAGATGACGATGCAGATCAGCGAAGTTGCGCAGGTGCGCGCGCACCAGGGATTGAGCCCCAAAACACTCGATATCACGTTCATTGGCAAAGGTTTGCCCCATCCCGCACGGCAGACGGCCGAGCAGCGTTATGCGATTAAATTGGTGAGCGGTCCATCGAGACAAATGGACAATATGGCGTCCATACCGAGCCAATTTCAGGCACTTGAAGTTTTCGATACGCAGTCTGTGGTCGATGGTGTCAGCACGTTTGAAGTCAATCTCGGTTATTTTTCAACTGAGGCGGACGCCGAGCTCGCGCGCAAATCACTGCTGGGGCGTTTCCCCAATGCGGTCGTGGTGGATATTTCCCAGCGTCGTACGCAGACCCTGAAGTCGGCATCGGCGCAGCAGGACGAAAGCACACCCTCGTCTGCCGCGCAGCAAGCGGACCAGACCGCACAGGCTGCGGCGCCGAGCGAAGGCGCGAAGCGGGCGGAGAAATCGCAGGAGAGTCCAGCCGACACGCGACCGGCGTCGATTGGCACTGCCGAGGTGGAAACCAACGCGACCGCATTGATGGCCTCGGCCAGGGAGGCGCTTACCAAGGGGAACACCGAAACCGCTATCAGCAAACTCAATCAACTGCTGCTGTTGCCGCCCAATTCGGCGACGCAGGACGCGCAGGAAATGATCGGACTCGCATGGGAGAGGTCGGGGGACCTGGGCCGCGCAAAAATGGAATACGAGCTCTACCTGAAGCTTTTCGGCACCGGTGAAGGCGCTCAGCGCGTTGCGCAGCGGCTCGCCTCGATGGGAGTTGCCCCGGCCAAAACCGACTCTCTAGTGCAGGCTGCACCCGAAAAGGCGAAGCAGACCGGGCTCAAGTACAGCGGCAGCATCGCGCAGTATTACTTCGGCGGGAAGTCGCGCAGTCAGTCGCTGGTCAACCTGGATTCGGGTATTGATCAGTCGACCTTGACCAAGACGACGGAGTCCGCGCTCGTGACCAATGTTGACTTGGGAGCGCGCTATACCACCGAAGAGTCAGACATTCGGGCTGTGCTGCGCGGCACTGGCTCGCACAACCTGACAGAGACCTCTAACAATGCGAGCATTTTGAGTGCGGCCTACGTGGACTACCGGCAGACGGCAAGTGGACTGGCAGCACGCGTTGGCCGGCAATCGGCAATCAACGGCGGGCTGCTCGGGATGTTTGACGGCCTTTCGCTGACCTACCCGATGCGTCCCGGCTTGCGCGTGAATTTGATGGGCGGGGTGCCGGCCAATCCGCTGGTCTCGGCCCCGGCCGAGCGATTGTTCGCTGGCATGGTTGAGGCCGATTCGATCCTGGGAAACCTGAGCGGCGACATTTACATCATCAATCAGTCCACGGAAGGCATTACCAACCGCCGCGCCATCGGTACCGAGCTGCGCTATTCGGATGAGCGTGGATCCTTGTACGCGCTGCTGGATTACGATCAACTGTTTCGCGCCGTGAATGCATTCACGATCCAGGGTTCGATGCAAGGGCCTGGTCAAACCACCTACACCCTTTTGCTGGACTCAAGAAAAGCGCCTTCCCTGCAATTGACGAATGCGCTTATCAGTTCGGGTGCGGCCTCCTTGAACACCCTGCTGCAAACGCAAAGTCTTGAGGAGGTCTTTGCCGCCGCCACGGCAACCACGGCACAGGCGCGCCAGATTCTGTTCAGCGTTTCCAAACCTCTTGGCGAAAAGTGGCAGGCCACTGGCGATATCCGCTTCAGTGATATCGGCGCACTACCGGCCGTGGGCAACTTCGAAGCGACGCCCGCAACCGGCGCGCAGTACGGTCTTTCAATGCAATTGACCGGTTCGAATCTCTACTCCAGGCGTGACATCAATAATTTCAACTTGAGTCTGCTGTCGACGCCGTTCTTTCACGGTGTCCAATTGGCCTATAACAATCTGACGGGCCTGGATGACAACAAGATCACCATAGAGCCTTCCCTGCGCGTCTACGTGCAGCAGGATGTTCAGGGTTCCAGAATGACGCGTTTCACGCCAGGCCTGCGTGGCACCTATAACTTTTCCAAACGGACCAGTGTGATGGGCGAGACGATGCTCGAACATACGTCGAATCAGGGGCCGACCAACCAGGACACAACGAACTCAGTGTTTTTCTATTTTGGCGTACGTTATGAACTTTTCTAAACTTGGACTGCAGGGTTGCGCGGGCTCCACTTTGTCGTTCCTTTTGTTCCCTTCGATCACGAGGAATTCAAATTGAATTCGCAACCTGAGAGTCGAGCTCCGGATGCGAGTGCGGTCGCGGTGGAATCCACCCCGCATGCTGAGCCTGCGTCTTACCGAGTGAAAGGCCGCGAGAAAGGGATTTGGCTTGCCGTTGCAGCACTGCTGGTTGTCCTGGCCGGGGGCGGGTACTTTTACTATTTCGGGAAAGCCGGATCGTCGTCTGTGGCGCCAACAACGGATCATGCCTCATCGTCGCCCGAGGCAAGCGCTCCAGCCAAACCCCTTAAAGCATTGTCAGACGAGGCGCTTGAACGCATGGTCGCGCAGGCAGTGATCCAGACGCAAAAAGAACCGAAAAATACTTCGGCCTGGGCGATGCTGGCGCATTCCTATGAAATGCTGGGCAAATTCGCGGAATCGGCTAAAGCCTATACGACGTTGACGCAACTTTTGCCCAATGATGCGCAGGTGCTGGCTGACCACGCTGACGTGCTGGCGGTGGTCAACGGCCGTTCGTTCAAGGGCGAACCAGTCGCGCTGTTAAAAAAAGCATTGGCTATTGATTCAAAAAACGCCAAGGCCCTCGTGCTGATGGGCTCCGCCTACATCGAAGAACAGGACTATGCGCAGGCTATTTCCTATTTCACCCGGGCGCGTGCCGCGTCAACCGATCCGGCATTTCTTCGCCAAATAGACGGTAGCATCGCGCAGGCGAAGGCCCTGTCCGGCGATTCCTCAGTGGGCGCCACGCTGCCGGTTGCAGCAACTCCGGCGCAAGGAAGAGCCAGTGGCACGGCCGCCGGCGCGCCGGCGCAAGTGTCGGGACGTGTCTGGGTGGCAGAGGATCTTCGCGCCAAAGCGCCCGCGCAGGCAACGTTGTTCGTTTACGCGCGCCCCGTGGATGGCTCGCGTATGCCGGTCGCGTTGTTGCGCAAGAAAGTCAGCGACCTGCCATTGAACTTCACCCTGAACGACTCCATGGGCATGGTGCCCGATGTGAACTTGTCGAAGATGTCGACAGTCGTGGTTGTCGCCCGCATCTCCATCCGCGGCAATGTGACACCGGGCGCGGGGGATCTTGAAGGCGTATCTGCGCCCGTGGCTGTCGGCACTAAAGACCTGAAACTCGAAATTACCGAGGTGCTGAAGTGAGGCCTTGGTCTCTGACGGGTGGCGCGTTGATGCTTCGCCCTTTGATGCTGGCGGCCTTTTGTGGCGTGTTGCTGAGCGCAACCGAGGTGCAGGCCGTTTTGGGTGCGACTGCAGACACGATTCAAGTGGATCAAATCCGATTCAGAGGTGAACACCACCAGAGCACAGGCTGGCAAATGAATACCCACGAGATCAGCTTGCCCGATGGCTCGCGCATCAAGGAGTATGTGAACGCGGCGGGGGTGGTGTTTGCGGTCTCGTGGCGGACCCGACTGAAGCCAGACCTTGAGGCCTTGCTGGGGCCGCAGTTCACAGTTTATGCCGCAGCCGTCAACGCGACGCCGGGCGTTGCCCGCATCCAGCGGCAGCAGTCCATTCGTCGGCCCGACCTGGTAGTCCGTCAGGCCGGACGGATGAACGCGTTTGGTGGGTTGGCGTATGTCCCGACGCTGGTTCCGGAGGGGTTCGATGCCGATACGTTGCGTTAGGCCGGCTCTGGTCCTGGGCGCATTGTGGCTCCTGGCCGTCTGCGCTGGCTGTGGCGGCGGCAACTCGTCGGTCACCACCTACACCGGCGGTGGCACGGCGCAGACCACCGTGACGCTGGACACGCCTACAGGGTCGAATACGACAGAGGTCATCGTCGATTCGGGCCCTGCGAGTTTTTCGCTGGGTGCGGCAAATATCCCGTACGTGACGGTCACTGTGTGCGCGCCAAACTCGACGCGTTGCGTGACGATTGACCACGTCTTTCTGGACACCGGCTCCTATGGTCTGCGTGTGCTGAAAAGCAGCGTTCGCAATCTGGCGCTGCCACCTGTGACGCTCGCGGCCGATGCACAACGCCTGACACCCGCCGGAACGGCGGTGGAGTGTTACCCTTTCGTTCTCGGTGGCGTATGGGGACCGCTGGCGAAAGCGGATATTCATATGGCGGGGGAAACGGCGAGTGCCATTCCGATTCAGGTCATTGACGACACCACCAGTGCAGCGCTTACGGTACCGGCCGACTGTGTCGCGGCTGCCGGTGGCAGTTCGTATGTATTCAGTTCCGCGGCAGCGCTGCAGGCGAACGGCATACTGGGCATCGGCATGATGGGCTTCGACTGCGGTTTGACCTGCGCAAACGCAGACTATGCGGGTTTCCACGTTCAGTATTACGTTTGCCCGGACTCGGTCACCGCCAATTGCCGGGCAGCCGCTATCCCGGTCAACCAACAGACACAGAATCCGGTGGCGCATTTTGTTCCGGATGATGGCAACCCACAGGCTGACAATAATGGAACGATTGTCAGTCTGCCCGCGCTGCCAACCATGGGCGCCGGGGTGGCCAAGGGGCGTCTTGTGTTCGGCATCGGCACGCGCAACAACAATCAAATTTCACCCGGCGCGAAGATCATCATGGCGGATGCCAACCCGTTCAGTCCCACCTATCTCTATTTCACGACGACCCTGGGCTCGACCAGTTACCCTGACAGCTACATCGACAGCGGCTCCAATGCCTATTTCTTCAATGACACGGCCATCTCGCAAAGTTGCAAGAGTTCATCTGGCTCAACCACCAAGAGTGGTTGGTACTGTCCTGCAGGCACAGCCTCGGTCTCACGAACCGCGAGTCTGACCGACTCGCTTGGAAATACAGCGTTGGTCGACTTTTCAATCGCTAATGCGGATCTGCTGTTCAGCGGATCCAGCACCGCATTCAGTAATCTGGGCGGATCCATCAGTCAGGCGCCTCAGACATTCGTGTGGGGTCTTTCATTTTTCTTCGGGCGCAGTGTTTACACGTCGATCTGGGGACAGGCTCTTTCGCCGAACGGTCCGTGGAACGCCTTCTAGCAGTCGTCAAAGTCGCAGTTTTTCGAGCTGCAATATCTTGAGGTTCAATTGGTTAATTCGTATAAAGACGGCGCCCTCTTCGGGAACGTGGAATATCGGCGTTGGCGAGTGACGATGGACATTCGGTTCCAGCGGTGAATAGTCGCGTGCAGTCTGTACTGTCAGTTGAGGCTTTGAAACGCATTGCCCGTCGCAGTTGGCGGCGTGCGCGTCGTATTCGTCTGAGCCTTCGACAGGCACTGCTGATTTCCTTGCTGATTCACGCACTGATCCTGACTTTGAAGTTCGACTTACCCGGTCTGGGCATGCCGGGTAGTTTCTTCAGCAGGGTCGAACCTCGAGTGGATCAAGGGTCCTTGAAGGTGAGCATTGTTGCCAGCTCGGGCAGTGTGTCTGCACCAGCTGCACCAAATACCACCCCGCAGATGCAGAATTCCACGGGTTCTGCGATGGCAGTTGACCGACCTTCGGTCTCGCGTATGGTGGAAGGGCAGCCCCTTGCCGCATCGCAGGCGGCTCCTGCCCCGATGCCGCGACCGACAGAGAACATCGTGCGCCCGCCTCCACCAGCTCCGAACCCGGAACAGGCCAGGCTGCCGCCACCAAAGCCTGTGCCGGGACCAAGGTCTGTACCACGAGCAAAGCCCGCGCCAAGACCAAAGCCTGCGCCACCACCAAAGCCCGTGCCAGTACCTCCGGCGCTGGCGAGCGAGGCGATCAATGTACCCGCCGAGCCAGCAAAAAAAACGGCAGTGAGCGAGGTTCCGATTTCAGCACCTGACTCGGAGTTGGCCTTGGCCCCGAAGTTGGCCGCGAGTGCACCGATTGCCCAGTCGGCATATCGAATCGAAGAACTTCGCCAGGAGGCCTTGCGGCGGGAAAACCTGCGTCAGGAAGCTGTTGCCAAGGAAATTGCGAGACTGGAGGCGGTTCAGCGGGAGGCCGAGCGCCAGCAGGAAGTCGCTAGACAGGAAGCACTGCGTCAGGAAGCGGCGCGCCAGGAAGCTCAACGGCAAGAGGCGGCAGCGCAGGCGGCGGCCAGACAGGAAGCGGCACAGCGCGAGGCCCAGCGGCAGGAAGCGGCGCGCCAGGAAGCCCAACGGCAAGAGGCGGCAGCGCAGGCGGCGGCCAGACAGGAAGCGGCGCAACGTGAGGCCCAGCGGCAGGAAGCGACGCGCCAGGAAGCCCAGCGGCAAGAGGCGGCAGCGCAGGCGGCGGCCAGACAGGAAGCGGCACAGCGCGAGGCCCAGCGACAGGAAGCGACGCGCCAGGAAGCCCAGCGGCAAGAGGCGGCAGCGCAGGCGGCGGCC
Organism: uncultured beta proteobacterium; assembly: GCA_963810395.1. Classification (GTDB taxonomy): domain Bacteria; phylum Pseudomonadota; class Gammaproteobacteria; order Burkholderiales; family Burkholderiaceae_C; genus Rhodoferax. Next base: position 146,477 of record CAWENC010000002.1, read on the forward strand.
AGACAGGAAGCGGCACAGCGCGAGGCCCAGCGGCAGGAAGCGACGCGCCAGGAAGCCCAGCGGCAAGAGGCGGCAGCGCAGGCGGCGGCCAGACAGGAAGCGGCACAGCGCGAGGCCCAGCGGCAGGAAGCGGCGCGCCAGGAAGCCCAACGGCAAGAGGCGGCAGCGCAGGCGGCGGCCAGACAGGAAGCGGCACAGCGCGAGGCCCAGCGGCAGGAGGCAGCGCGCCAGGAAGCCCAACGGCAAGAGGCGGCAGCGCAGGCGGCGGCCAGGCAGGAAGCGGCGCAACGTGAGGCTCAGCGGCAGGAAGCGGCGCGCCAGGAAGCCCAGCGTCTAGGGGCGGCAGCGCAGGAAGCGGCTCGCGCTGAGGCCGCGCGACAAGGCGCACAGAATCTTGCAGCTGGCAGCGCATCGGGTGCACGCGAGACTGCATCCCAAGGCAAGTCAGGCGCGCCAGGCCGTGCCGACAAGTCCGCGCCCACGCCGGGCAGCGCCGCCGGGTCTGGTTCCGAGGGCGCTGCTGTGGCGCAACGAGCTACCGAGACCACCGCAACCCCGAGCAGAGCTGCAGCACCTGCTGCGATTCAAATGGTCGAAAAACCGCCGCAAGCCCGAATGGAAAGCTCAAGGCGTCGGACGCTCATTGGGCGTGTCGATCAGGATTTGCGTCTGAGGATGGTGGCTGAGGGATGGCGCCAGAAGGTCGAACAGAACGCCCCATTTGATGTGCTGCAGGCGGCGAAGAGCGGCCCCTATGAAAACCCCGTTGTGACAGTGGCTTTGCGGCGCGATGGCAGTCTGGAAAGTGTTGTAATCAACCGCTCCAGCGGTGTGCCGGCGATCGACAACGCCGTGCGGCGAATCTTGTTGATGCTGTCCCCATTCGCGCCATTCCCTTCAGATGTGGCGGCGGAGTATGACGTCATCGAAATTCGTCGCGTGTGGACCTTTGATGTCGCAGTGCGACTGCTTTATGGCGGACGTTGATGATTCTTGACCTGCCTTCGCCCTTGTACATTGATAGAGTCACCAGCCTGGTTCCATATTTGAAAAGCGTGACCGATGGTCGAACCACGGGACGCCGACGGGACGGCCGTGCGGACCTGCTCCTACAGCCGGCTGGGCGATCTGCCTGGTTGAAAGCGGGAAGATCGAGAATTGCCATCGAATTCACGAACTGGTCCAATAGCAGCTTATGGGTCGCCGCAGCGACCTCGCTGCTGTGTCAAGGTTTTCAAAGTTAAATGCCAAATTTTTTCAATTATTTTTATATTTATGTCGCCGTGTTCGCCGTCGTCGTCACGCTGTACCTGAAACGAAAACGCAAAAGGGCTACGGCTCATTCAGCTCAGTTGCAGCAGGCGATAGAAACCGGTCTGATGGAGCCACCCTCGCTGCATCCGGTGGTGGACCTGGCCCGCTGCATGGGGTCAGGGGCCTGTGCCAAGGCCTGTCCGGAACACGCGCTGGGCGTGGTCAACGGCAAGGCCGTGCTGATCAATGCGGCCCATTGCATTGGACACGGCGCTTGCGCAGCTGCATGCCCGGTGGAGGCGATCAAACTGGTGTTCGGTACGGAAAAGCGCGGCATCGATATTCCTAACGTGACGCCGCAATTCGAGGCCAATGTGCCGGGCATTTTCATCGCCGGTGAACTCGGTGGCATGGGCCTGATTCGCAAGGCGGCAGAGCAGGGGCGCCAGGCCGTCAACTTCCTGCGCAAAAAGGTAGGCAGCGGCGCTGCGGACTATGACGTGGTGATCGTCGGCTGCGGGCCGGCCGGACTTTCCGCGGGCTTGTCCGCGATCGAGCACAAATTGCGCTACAAGCTGGTGGAGCAGGAAGACTCCTTGGGGGGTGCCGTTTACCATTATCCGCGGCAGAAGGTGGCCATGACGGCACCTGTGGAACTGGCGCTGATCGGCAAGGTCAAGTTCGGCGAAGTTCACAAGGAAAAACTGCTTGAGTTCTGGCTCGACGTGGTGAAGAAGACGGGCCTGAAAATTTCGTTTCGTGAGCGCATGGAAGCCATCGAACGCGAGGGCGGCTGCTTTGTGGTGCGCACCAATCGGGGCAGTTACACGGCGCGCACCGTGCTGCTGGCGATGGGGCGGCGCGGTACGCCGCGCAAGCTCGATGTGCCCGGCGAAGAGTCCCACAAGGTGATGTACCGGTTGATCGATCCGACCCAATACCAAGGGCAGGCCATACTTGTGGTGGGTGGCGGCGACAGTGCGCTGGAAGCGGCCATTACCTTGTCCGAGCAGCCGGGAACCGAGGTTACGCTGTCCTACCGCAGCGCGGCGTTTTCCCGGGTGAAACAAAAGAACCGCATGTCACTTGAACAACAGCAAAAGGCGGGCCGTTTGCGCGTACTGCTGAATTCCCAGGTCAAGTCCGTGGCCGAGGATCACGTCGAGATTGACAACAACGGCGTGCCCGAAAGCTTGCGCAATGACGCGGTGATCGTGTGCGCGGGCGGCTTGCTCCCGACCCCGTTGCTGCAAAAGATCGGCATTGAGTTCGAGACCAAATTCGGCAAGGAATGAAACCTTGAAGACATGCGCGCACCCCAAATTTCTGACCGGGAAAGGCTTGGCCCAGGTTCGCCACGAAGACCATCAATTGCGCCTGCCGCGGCTGCTGGTCTGGTTGACGAATCAACTATCGTCTTTGCGTTCATGTTGTAACAATTCAATTCCTTTTCCAACGATTCCCACCCGGCGGAGCCACTTGGCTGCGCCATAATCACTTGGCACTTCACCTTCCCCGGAGAGTTCTTTGCTTTCGATAATACAAGCTGCAGGGTGGCCCATTTGGCCCCTCATAATCTGTTCCATATTGGCAGTCGCCCTCATCATCGAGCGATTTCTCAGTCTCAAATCCAATCGCATTGCGCCTCCCAAGCTGCTCGATGAGGCGCTGCGGGTGTCGCGCAGCAGCGTTCCGAGCAAGGACATCGTCAATCAGCTGGATCAAAACTCCGCCCTGGGCGAAGTGCTTGCCAGTGGCCTGAGGGCGCTGAGCGTCAATCCGCGCTGCACCGAAGAGGATTTGCGCGCCACCATGGAGCGCTCAGGGCGGGAGGTCGCTCACCGCATGGAGCGCTACCTGAGTGCCCTGGCGACGATCGCGTCCTCCGCGCCATTGTTGGGGTTGTTGGGCACGGTCATCGGAATGATCGAGATTTTTGGCGCGCAGAATGCAACCACGGGTGCGGTTGGCGCCAATCCGGCGCAATTGGCGCACGGCATATCGGTCGCCTTGTACAACACCGCCTTCGGGCTGATGGTGGCAATTCCTTCACTGATTTTCTGGCGCTACTTCCGGGCCATGGTCGACGCCTATCTGTTGACTCTGGAGTTGGCGGCCGATCAGTTCGTCAGACATCTCAAAACCTTGCGTCTTCCAGCATGAAATTCCGCACACGTCCGCACAGCGAACCAGAAATCAACCTGATTCCGTTTATCGATGTACTGCTGGTGGTGGTGATCTTCCTGATGCTTTCCACCACCTACAGCAAGTTTACCGAGTTGCAGATCAAGCTGCCGACGGCTGACGCCCAGGCGCAGCGCGACTACCCCAAGGAAGTCGTCGTGGCGGTCAGCAGCGACGGCCGCTATGTGGTGAATGGGGCCACCGTGCACGGCCGCAGCATTGAGGAAATTGCGCTGGCTTTGACCGAGGCTGCCAAGGCTGGAAAAGAGACCGTGGTCATCATCCATGCTGATGCCAATGCCGCGCACCAATCCGTGATCACCGTGATGGAAGCCGCTCGCCGCTCCGGCCTGAGCCAAATCACCTTCGCGGCGCAGACCAGCGGATCCTCAGGCGGCCGTTAAAAACCCGGTTCTGCCGCGACTAGCCCTGCGCCATCGGTCGCGTCGGGTTGCTGCACCACTCGCTCCAGCTGCCAGCGTACAAGGCGGTGCGGCCCAGGCCAGCGACTTCCATGGCGATGATGTTGGGGACGGCGCTGACGCCGCTGCCGCAGTGGTGCACCACGGTCGCCGGGTCGCGGCCGGCGAGCAGGGTCTCGAACTCGGCCCGCAACTGGGCCGCCGGTTTGAACTTGCCCTCGCTGTCCAGATTCAGGTTGAACGGACGATTCAAGGCGCCAGGAATGTGGCCTGCGATCGGGTCGAGCGGCTCCACTTCGCCCTTGAAGCGCGGTGTGCCGCGGGCGTCGATCAGGTTCTGGTTCGGCCGACCCAGCATTTTTGCTATGGTTTCAGTAGCTATCAGCGCAGTCCTGGCGGGTGATAGTAGGTAATTTGATGCTGAAGTTGGGGTGCTTTTGTTCGACCGTGTGTCAGCCGGGCCGGAGTGCGTTTCACCACCGCTGGCCTGCCATGCCTGCAAGCCACCATCCAGCAGCGCCACCGCCTCATGGCCGGCCCATTTGAGCATCCACCACAGGCGACCGCAGTAGTTGGCGCCCTGACGGTCATACACCACCGCCTGCATGGTGTTGTTGAAACCCAGGCTTCCAAGCCAGGCTGCAAAGCTTTCACGCGAGGGCAAGGGATGACGGCCGCCCGACGCGGCGTCCGGTGCATCCCTCGCGCTGAGGTGACGCTCTAGGTCGGCCCGCACCGCGCCGGGGATATGCGCCTGCTGGTATTGCAGCTCACCCGCGCCGGGCTGCATCAATTCGAAACTGCAGTCGAACACCATGACCGGCTGGTCGCTGGCGAGCAGGGCCTGGAGTTGGGGGCTGGAAATCAGGGTCGTGTACATCAGCGAGGGCTCCTCAGGATCGGTCGGTGTGGGGAAGCTTGATTTTCAATGCTCTTCGGCCGGGGTGTCCGGCAGGGCACGGGTGCGCAGCACCGTCGCTGCCAGGCCGCTGGCCACAATCACGCCCATGCCGGCCCAGCCCAGCAGCGGGATCTGGTCGCCAAACAGCAGCAGGCTGTAGAAGGCAGCAAACACAATGCCCGAATACTGAAGATTGGCCACCAGCAGGGTCGAGCCGCGGCTGTAGGCGCGTGTCATGCACCATTGGCCCAGCGAGGCCAGCACGCCGATCGGCACCAGCCAGACAGCGGCCTGCCAGCTCACGGCTGACCAGGGCGTCAGGCCGGTGAACGCAATGCCGGCGATCCCGGCAACGGCCGAACCCAGCGAAAAATAAAATACGGTCCGGCCTTCGGGCTCACCCACCTTGCCCAGCGCCGTCACTTGCATATAGGCTAGCGCGGCGCCGATCCCCGACAGCAAGCCGATCAGCCCGGCAAACAGCTGGTTCTGGTCCAGCGTCGGACGCAGAATCATCACCACGCCGGCAAAACCGGCCAGTACCGTTGCCATCAGCGGTCCCTGGCGTTGGGCCTGCCCGTACAGCACTGCGCCGCCGACGATGAAGGCGGCTACCCAGACGCCGCTCATGTAGTTCAGCGTCATGGCGGTGGCCAGCGGCAAATGGGCAATGGCGTAAAACCATGAACCCAGCGACAGCACGCCGATGACCGCGCGCCAGGCGTGCATCATGGGCACGGGGGTCTTGAGCGATGTGCCACGTGCCTGCAACACCAGCCCCATGAAGATCACACTCACCACACCGCGGTAAAACACCAGCTCGAAAGTGTTGAACTCGGCCGAGGCGATCTTGATGCCCACCGCCATGGTGGCAAAGAAGAACGACCCCAACACCATCCAGAGTGCCTGCATGCTTCAGTTCTTGATGGGAAAATTCGCTTGAATGCAGGTGGGACGGGCGTAACTAGCTATCAAAAGCATAGTGCCTTGCTCAAGCCGGGACGGTGCCCATGCGCTGCCGGTACCAGTCGTGAAACTGCTGCATACCGTCTTCCATCGGGCTCTGATAGGGCCCGATCTCGTTGTCGCCGCGTTCAAACAAGGCACGCCGTCCAGCATCCATGCGCTCGCCGATTTCGTCGTCTTCGATGCAGGTTTCCATGTAGGCGGCTTGCTGCGATTCGACAAACTCCCGCTCGAAAGCCTGGATTTCTTCCGGGTAGTAGAACTCGACCACGTTCAGGGTCTTGCCGATGCCCATCGGGTGCAGCGTCGACACCGTCAGCACATGCGGATACCACTCGACCATGATGTGCGGGTAGTAGGTCAGCCATATGGCGCCGCGTTTGGGCGCCGCACCATGGTTGTAGCTGCGCAGCGCATCCTGCCAGCGCTGATAAACCGGGCTCCCGGCTTTGCCATCGGGTCGGGTCACGCCTGGATTCAGACCGACCGTTTGCACCGAGTAATTTTCCTTGAACTCCCAGCGCAGGTCGTCGCAAGTCACAAAAGCGCCCAGTCCGGGGTGAAACGGACCGACATGGTAATCCTCCAGATAGACCTCGATGAAGGTCTTCCAGTTGTAGTTGCACTCATGCAATTCGATCTTGTCGAGCACAAACCCGGAAAAGTCCATTTCAGCGCGCAGCCCCATGCCGGCCAGGTCGGCGGCGATGTCACGCCCATTGTCTTCAAACAGCAGGCCGTTCCATTCCTTGAGCTTGTAGTTGTTCAGGTTCAGGCACGGGTCGCTGGGGAAATGGGGCGCGCCCAACAGTGTTCCGGCGGGCTCCGGACCGCTGCCGCCGTAGGTCCAACGGTGCAGCGGGCAGACGATATTGCCGGCGGCCGTGCCCGGCTGCGTCGCATTGACCGAGCCCCGGCCCTTGAGCATGATGGCCTGGCGGTGGCGACAGACGTTGGAGATCAGTTCGATGCCGCCGGGTGTGTGCAGCAGGGCGCGCCCTTCGCCTTCGTGCGCCAGCGTGGCGTAATCACCGACCTCAGGCACGCTCAAACGATGCCCCGCGTAGCGCGGTCCGTGCCGGAACAGCGTGGCGAGCTCGCGCTGGTACAGCGCTTCGTCAAAATAGCAGATAACTGGTAGTTGGCCGGTGGCCTGCTGCAGTTGAAGACTTAAATCAGACATCTGTCATGACCTAAAGACTCCCCACAGGGAGATGCGCCGGGGCGCGGTACAAAAGGAAACCGGCCCGGGCCGGTGGAAAGAGCTTGAATTGTAGCTGCCGCCTTTGCCGGTGGGGGCTGCTGGCCGGGCGCCGATTCGGTTTCTTGCCCCAAACACGTCGCTCAACGCCTAAAATCATGCGTTTTAGCTTAAGAGGCACTTCTTGCCATGGCATCTGCCCCCAAATCCGTCCCTGCGGCCCCGGCCAGTTATGACGCTGCGTTGCAGGAACTCGAGCAACTGGTCGCCCGGCTGGAGTCTGGCGATTTGCCATTGGAGCAACTGCTCTCGCAATATCAGCGTGGCGCCGAATTGCTGAAGTTTTGCCGTGAGCGGCTGGAAGCCGTCGAAGACCAGATCAAGGTGCTCGATCAAGGGGTACTCAAGACGTGGACACCCGAGTGAAAGTCGACAGCGCGTTTGACCTCGGTGCCTGGAGCGCTGCGCATCTGGCTCGCGTCGAATCTGCACTGGATCGCTGGATCAGCCTGGAGGCGAGCGCCGATCTGGAGCATGGCGCGCCTGCTGCCCTGATAGCCGCGATGCGCTACGCGGTGCTTGACGGTGGCAAGCGGCTGCGTCCGTTGCTGCTGCTGGCGGCGTCGGAGGCGGTCCGCGCGGAGGCTATGCCAGCGGCTTCGGGCGCGATTGCAGATGGCGCGGCGGCACTGCGCGCCGCCTGCGCCGTGGAGCTGATCCATGCCTACTCTCTGGTGCACGACGACATGCCGTGCATGGACAACGATGTGTTGCGCCGCGGCAAGCCCACGGTTCATGTGAAATTTGGCGCCGCCACGGCCCTGCTGGCGGGCGACGCCTTGCAGGCTTTGGCTTTTGAGTTGTTGACGCCGCAAGACCCTGAGATGTCGGCAGAGCAACAGGCGCAGTTGTGTCGGCTGCTGGCACGCGCGGCCGGCAGTGCCGGTATGGCGGGTGGCCAGGCGATTGACCTGGCCAGCGTCGGCCTGAGGCTCAACGAGTGCGAGTTGCGTGAGATGCACCGCCTCAAGACAGGTGCGTTGCTGCAGGCCAGCGTGCTGATGGGCGCCGCCTGCGGCAAGGCTTCAAACCAGGCCCTGGCAGCGCTCAAGTCCTACGGCGCCGCCATCGGTCTGGCCTTTCAGGTGGTGGACGATATTCTGGATGTGACGGCCGATTCGGCCACCCTGGGCAAAACGCCCGGCAAGGATGCCGATCAGCACAAGCCGACCTATGTGTCATTGATGGGCCTGGCGCGCTCGACGGCGTATGCGCAGGAGTTGCTGGCCCAAGCCCAGGCCGATCTGGCGCGCAGCGGTCTGCGCAATACCCTCGCGCTGCAAGGGTTGGCTAACATGCTGGTCAATCGTGTCAGCTGATCCCGGACCTCAATCTCGTGTTGATCTCACATAATTTAAGGGAAATGAGCCTTCAGCGCCGGTGCAACAAGCGCTGATAGCTATAGATAACGTAGCATATGTCAAACAATTCGTATCCACTGCTGGAAACCATCAATGATCCCGCTGACCTGCGGCTGTTGGCGCGTTCGCAGCTGGAGGCGCTGGCGCATGAATTGCGGGCTTATCTGCTCAGCAGCGTCTCCAAAACTGGCGGGCATCTGAGTTCCAACCTCGGCACGGTCGAGCTCAGCGTGGCGCTGCACTATGTGTTCAACACGCCGCATGATCGCATTGTGTGGGACGTCGGGCACCAGACCTATCCGCACAAAATCCTGACCGGGCGGCGTGAGCGCATGGCCTCGCTGCGTCAGCTGGGTGGCTTGAGCGGCTTCCCGCAACGCGGCGAGAGCGAATATGACGCCTTCGGCACGGCGCATTCCAGCACCAGCATTTCAGCCGCACTGGGCATGGCGCTGGCGGCCAGGATCAAGGGTGAAGAGCGCCGCGCGATTGCGGTGATCGGCGACGGTGCGATGACGGCGGGCATGGCGTTTGAGGCGCTCAACAATGCCGGCGTGGCCGACTGCGATTTGCTGGTGATCCTCAACGACAACGACATGAGCATCAGCCCCCCGGTCGGGGCACTCAATCGCTACTTGGCCAAGCTGATGAGCGGGCAGTTTTATGCAGCGGCCAAGAATGCCGGCAAGACCGTGCTCAAAGGCGCACCGCCGCTGTTCGAGCTGGCCAAGCGCATTGAAGAGTCCGCCAAAGGCATGGTGGTGCCGGCAACCCTGTTTGAAAAATTCGGTTTCAACTACATTGGCCCGATCGACGGCCATGACCTCGACTCGCTGATTCCGACGCTGGAAAACATCAAGCATCTCAAAGGTCCGCAGTTCCTGCATGTGGTCACCAAGAAGGGCCAGGGCTACAAATTGGCCGAAGCCGATCCCGTGGCCTACCATGGTCCCGGCCGCTTTGACCCGGTCATCGGTTTGCAGGCGCCGGCAACGCCGCCCAAACTGACGTTCACGCAGGTTTTTGGCCAGTGGCTGTGCGACATGGCGGCGCACGATCCCCGGCTGGTCGGCATTACGCCAGCCATGCGCGAGGGATCGGGGCTGGTGGAGTTTGAAGCGCGTTTCCCGACGCGCTACTTCGATGTCGGCATTGCCGAGCAGCACGCCGTCACCTTTGCCGCAGGTCTGGCCTGTGAGGGCCTGAAGCCGGTGGTGGCGATCTACTCCACCTTCTTGCAGCGCGCCTACGATCAGCTGATTCACGACGTGGCGATCCAGGACCTGCCGGTGGTGTTTGCGCTTGACCGCGCTGGCCTGGTGGGCGCCGATGGCGCCACCCACGCGGGGGCTTATGACATTGCCTACCTGCGCTGCATTCCCAACATCAGCGTGGCCTGTCCGGCCGATGAGAACGAATGCCGGCAACTGTTGAGCACCGCGTTTGCGCAGCAGCATCCAGTAGCGGTACGCTATCCGCGCGGGGCCGGTGCCGGCGTGGCGGTGCAGGCAGGCCTGCAGGCGCTGCCCTTTGGCCAGGCGCAAGTCAGGCGCGAGGGCAAAGGGATTGCCATTCTGGCCTTTGGCACGCTGCTGTATCCGGCACTGCAGGCGGCTGAGAAGCTCAATGCCACGGTGGTCAATATGCGCTGGGCCAAGCCGCTGGATGTGGCGCTGCTGCTGGATGTGGCGGCGCGACACGAAGCCTTGGTGACGCTGGAAGAAGGCGCCATCATGGGCGGTGCCGGCAGCGCGGTGCTGGAGGCATTGCAAGCGGCCGGGGTGCAGAAGCCGGTGCTGCAACTGGGGCTGCGCGATGAATTTATCGAGCACGGCGACCCCGCCAAGTTGCTCGCTTTGCAGGGGCTCGATGCCGCCGGTATCCAGGCGTCGGTGGCCGAGCGCTTTGCGGCCCTGCTGCCGTCCGAGCGCCCGGCGTTGAAAGCGGTCGCCTGAACCGCCTGGCGGTCAGCCCCGGTGAACTCCTGTGACAGCTTGCCGTCAGTAACGCAAGGGCTCTGAACCGCCTGGCGGTCAGCCCCGGTGAACTCCTGTGACAGCTTGCCGTCAGTAACGCAAGGGTTCTGAACCGCCTGGCGGTCAGCCCCGGTGAACTCCTGTGACAGCTTGCCGTCAGTAACGCAAGGGAAAACCCCCGCATCCCTTAGCCTCGCAGATTACTAGAATGCTGGGTGACTGTTACGGGTCGTCGCTGTGCTTGAACGCACACCGGTATTTTTTCTACAACTCCAGGAGAAAATTAAATGGATCGTCGTTCTCTAATCAAAAACGCTGGCATTGCCGGTGTTCTGGCTGCTGGCGTTGCGCCTGCGGTGCATGCCCAGGCCGCCATTCGCTGGCGCCTGGCATCGAGCTTTCCGAAATCGCTCGACACCATTTATGGCGGTGCCGAGGTGTTCGCCAAGGCGGTTCGGGCCATGTCCGGCGGCAAGTTCGAGATCTCGGTGCATGCCGGCGGCGAGTTGATGCCTCCGTTCGGCGTGGTCGATGGCGTGCAGAACGGCACGGTCGAAATGTGCCATTCCGTGCCCTACTATTTCTACGGCAAGAACCAGGCCTTCGCGCTCGGGTCGGCCATTCCGTTCGGCCTGAATGCGCGTCAAATGAACGCCTGGATGATGCACGGCAATGGCCGCAAGCTGATGAACGAGTTCTATGCCGGCTACAACATGGTCAGTTTTGCCGGTGGCAACACGGGCACGCAGATGGGCGGCTGGTTCCGCAAGGAAATCAAGACCATCGCCGACCTGAAGGGTTTGAAGATGCGTCTCGGTGGTGCGCTGGTGGGCGAGGTAATGGCCAAGCTGGGCACCGTACCGCAGAGCATTCCCGGCGGCGAAATCTACCAGGCGCTGGAAAAGGGCACGATCGACGCAGCCGAGTGGGTCGGCCCTTATGATGACCAGAAGCTGGGCTTCAACAAGGTCGCACAGTTTTATTATTACCCCGGCTGGTGGGAAGGCGGCCCTGAAGTCGACTTCTTTATCAATCGCAAGGCCCTTGACGCTCTGTCGGCTGAAAACAAGGCGATCATCGAGGCCGCCTCGGCTCTGGCCAGCACCGACATGCTTGCCAAGTACGACGCGTATAACCCCATTGCTCTGAAGCAATTGGCGGCGGCCAAGACCAAGGTTTTGCCGTTCACGCAGGCCGTGCTGGACGCCTCGTTCAAGGCCGCGATGGCAGTGTTCGCCGAGAACGACGCCAAGAGCCCGGAGTGGAAGAAGATCTACGCGGATATGCGTGCCTTCCAGCGTGACCAGGTGCTGTGGTTCCGCTTCGCCGAAAGCCGGTTTGACTCCTTCATGGCGGCGCAGAAGCTGTAAGGCAATTCTGGCTGGGGCAAAACCCAGCCAGCTTTGAGTGTCCGGGTATGGGGCTCATCTTGCGCTGGACCGCTGGCTTGGTGCTGGCGCTGGCTTTTTTGCTCTTTGCGCAATGGCCCCTGCGTGAATTGCTGCTTGGGTTTTCGCGTCAGGCGAACGACATGGCCCAGGTGATCTTTGCTGTGTACGTGGCGGTCGGCGTCACGGCTGCTTCACGTGCCAACACCCATCTGTGTGCTCTGCGTCCCGGCGCCCCGGCCGACCATGGCACCAGTACTTGGCGTGCCTGGGCCGTGCTGGCTTGCGTCGGTCCCTGGAGCGTCTTCGTGCTCTGGTCTGGCGCGCCGCAGATCATGGCATCCATGCACGCACTGGAGCGCTTCTCCGAAACCGATACGCCTGGCTATTTTCTGGTCAAGCTGGCGTTGGGCCTGATGCTGCTGCTGATTGGCCTGCAAGCCATACTTGCCGCGCGCGGCAGGGGCCGTGCCAGACCGGATTGCGATGCTTGACAGCGGTGGGCTGTGGATGCTGCTGGCACTGGGTGCCCTGATCGTCTTCACCGGTTTGCCAGTCTGGGCTTTGCTGATTGGCGTATCGAGCGTCTTTGCCGTGTTCGGGCTGATGGCGGGCCGCTTTGAACTGAACATTCTTTCGGCGCTGCCCGGCCGGTTGATCGGGTTGCTGGAAAACGATTTGCTTCAGGCTCTGCCGCTGTATGTGTTTGTCGGCGTCCTGTTGCAGCGCCTGGCGGTGGCAGATGCGATGTTCTCGCTGCTGGCGCGACTGGCTCGGCGCACCGGTGCCGGCGACTCGCTGGCGGCGCTCGGTGTCGGGACCCTGATTGCGCCCATGAATGGCTCGGTGGCGTCCAGTTCGGCCTTGCTGGCCCGGCTGGTGGCGCTGCGTCTGGGCAAGCTCAATGCAGCAGCCGCGACCGCATTGATCAGTGTCGCGGCCACCATCGGCGTCGTGGTGCCGCCGTCACTGGTGCTGATCCTGCTCGGAGACGCGATGCTGCGCGCGCACACCGAGGCCAGCAACCTGCCAGGCTTCGTGCTTGGCAGTCAGCGCATCATCAATACGCAGGACGTGTTCAGGGCCGCGCTGCTGCCTGCCAGCTGCGTGCTGGTGCTGTGGGCACTGGTGGCCTGGTGGCAGGGCCAGAAATTCAAGACAAATCGGGATCTAGCCCCCTTGCGACCTGCACAGGCAGCTATCGCTTTGATAGCATCCGCGGTGATTTTGTTGCTGCTGGGCGCGGTATTCACCGGGCGTTTGTTTGCCGTGGAGGCCGCCGCAAGCGCCGGCATGCTGCTGGTCTGCGCGACGCTGACGAGCCGGTCCTTGAGCCGGGTGCAGTGGCGGGCGGTGTTGGGCGATACCTTGTCTTTGAGTGGCGCGTTGTTCGCACTGCTGGTCGGGGCCAGCACATTCAGTCTGATTTTTCGCTTGCTGGGCTCGGACCGGTGGGTCGCAGAGGCGGTGCTGCATTCAAGTCTGTCGGCGCAGTGGACGGCGGTGCTGGTGTTGCTGCTGGTCGCAGCCTGCGCCTGGGTGCTCGATGCCTTTGAGATGATCTTCGTCATCATTCCGATCGTGGCACCGCCGCTGATCGTCGAACTCGGCGATGCGCAACAAGCGGCCGTCTTGTTGCTGCTGGTCTTGCAGCTCAGCTTCCTGATTCCACCGATGGGCTATGCGGTGCTGATGGCACGAGCGCGCAGTGGCCTGCGCGATTCCGGCACGCGCACCATTCTGAAGGCCCTGGCACCCTTTATTTTTGTGCAGTGCGCGCTCACGGTCCTGGTTTTTGCGCTGCCCCGGATGGTGCACCAGCTCGACGCGCCGATCGTTGCCGCGTCAGATGCCGCCCCGGCCTCGACGCCAGACAACGGTCAGGCGCTGGAGGAGATGGCGCGCCGCAATGCCGAGGAAGCGCCACTCAAAGAGGCCAAATAGTTTCTGGCTACTTCTTCTCCGTGCTCATGGAGTTCTGCAGCGCTTTCATCGGGTCTTCGTCGGCTTTGGTATCCGATGGCGTTTCGCCCTTGACATCCGAGGCGCCGGTTTCCGGTGTGGGTGCAGTCACCGGCTGCTCGCTCGGCGGCAGGCTGGCCTCCATCTCGAGCTGCACCTTGTTCATGTCATACACCTCTTTCTTGTCCAGTCCGCTTGAGACGATGCCAGGGAAGGCAATGATGGCGCCGACCATGATGATCTGGATGAGCACAAACGGTATCGCACCCCAGTAGATCTGCATCGTGGTCACCGGCTGGATCAGCTTCTTGGTCAGCTTGTCGGTGTAGGCCGAGGCCGGAGCCACGCTGCGCAGGAAGAACAGGGCGAAGCCGAACGGCGGGTGCATGAATGAGGTCTGCATGTTGACGCCCAGCAGCACACCGAACCAGATCAGGTCGACACCGATCTTCTCGGCCACAGGGGCCAGCAAGGGAACGACGATGAACGAGAGTTCAAAGAAGTCCAGGAAGAAGGCCAGGAAGAAGATCAGGATATTGACCACAATCAGGAAGCCGACCTGTCCGCCGGGGACCGATGTCAACAAATGCTCGACCCATCTGGATCCATCGACACCCTGGAACACCAGGCTAAAGACAGTGGAGCCGATCAGGATGAAGACAACAAAGCTCGACAGTTTGGCGGTCGAATTCAAGGCTTGCTTCAGCAGCTTCATGCTCAGGCGGCCCCGGCTCATGGCCATGATGAAAGCCCCCATGGCCCCCATGGCGCCACCTTCGGTCGGTGTGGCAACTCCCAGGAAAATCGTACCCAGCACCAGAAAGATCAGCAGCAGCGGCGGGATCAATACGAAGGTGACGCGCTCGGCCATGCGTGAGAGCAGGCCCAGATGCGTCGCCTTGTTGATCAACGCGATGACGAAAGCCAGTATCACGCCGGCACACAGCGACACCACAATGGTCTCATCGGTGGCCACGCTCAGCACCGCCTCGCCTTTGATCCAACCCAGCACCTGCGCGTAGTTTTGTCCCAAAGACAGTGCCAGAGCCGTACTGATGATGGTCAGTATCAGCAGCGAGCGCAGGCCACTGCTGCCGTCGTCTTCGCGGATCGAGCGCGCCTCGAGTGGCAACGCCGGGACCCAATGGGGGCGGACGAAGGTCAGGATCACGACATACAGGATATACATGCCGGTCAGGGCAAAACCGGGGATGAACGCGCCCTTGTACATTTCACCGACGCTGCGCCCCAACTGGTCGGCCAGAACAATCAGCACCAGCGATGGCGGAATGATTTGAGCTAGCGTGCCCGAGGCCGCAATCACGCCCGAGGCGACCCGGCGGTCATAGCCGTAGCGCAACATGATGGGCAGCGAGATCAAACCCATCGAAATCACCGAAGCGGCGACGACACCGGTGGTCGCGGCCAGCAAGGCGCCGACAAAGATCACCGCAAAGGCCAGACCGCCGCGCAGCGTGCCGAACAGTTGGCCAATGGTGTCGAGCAAGTCCTCGGCCATGCCGCTGCGCTCCAGTATCAGTCCCATCAGCGTGAAGAAGGGGATCGCCAGCAGCGTGTCGTTTTGCATGATGCCGAAGATGCGCAAGGGCAGGGCCTGCAGCAGGGCTTCGGGCAGCAGCCCCAGCTCGATGCCGACGAAGCCAAAGAACAGGCCGCAGGCGCCCAGGCTGAACGCCACCGGAAAACCCAGCAGCAGGAAAATGATCAGCCCCGCGAACATGATGGGGGCAATGTTTTGTGCTAGAAATTGCATGTGTGTGTCCTGGTTCAGGCAGCGTTGGCTTTGGCGGCTTTTTCTTCGGCCAGCTTCTGGATCGCCTCAGCCAGTTCTTCTTCCGGGGTCTTTTCGATTTTCTTGTGCGTCGGATCCTCGATCAGGCCCATCAGGAACGCCAGGCGCTTGATCAATTCGGAAACACCCTGCAAAAACAGCAGGCCAAAACCCAGCGGCATCATGGCGTACACCGGCCAGCGTATCAGCCCGCCGGCGTTGCCCGACACCTCTCCGGATTGAAATCCCTTGAGGAAGAATGGCACGCTGAACCACAGGATGGCGCCGCACAAGGGCAGCAGGAAGCAGGTGAAGCCGAACACATCGATCCACATTTGTGCGCGCTTGGACCAGCGGCTGTAAAGCACGTCAATCTTGACGTGTTCGCCGTTGAGCAGCGTATAGGCCGCGCAGAGCAAAAAAGTCGCGGCAAACAGGTACCACTGCACCTCAAGATAGGCGTTGGAACTGACATTGAATGCCTTGCGCACAACGGCGTTGACGGCGCTGACGACGGTGGAACCCAGAATCAGCCAGATCGCATATTTGCCAACCTGAGCGTTCAGCCAATCGACCGCCTTAGAGAATTTTAGAAGTGCCTGCATGGTGTCTCCGTGATGGGGAAATGAAAAAGGCAATCCGCAAGAGGCTTAATCAGCGTCTTGCAAAACGACTATTTCAGAGCTTGAGCGTAACCGCTTGCGGCTGAGAAAAAGCTGACGATTGCATGTTTCGAACCTAGGGTAAACACTGATCAGCGAGCGGAATTCTTGTTCGAAAGCATGCGGCAAAATCAGCTTGTTTTGTCGGCCGCAGTGCGGCGAGACTTCTGCCTTGAAACCTTCATCAGGAAAGCTTCCATGAAAAATTTGACAATTGCGGGCCTGGCTTGCGTCGCCAGCGCGTTTTCTTCTCTGGCCATTGCCGCGCCGGGTGAATACTGGGAAGTCACCTCCAAGATGGAAATGCCCGGCATGCCATTTGCCATGCCGGCGCAAAGCATGAAGGTGTGTATTGCCAAGGGGTCAGAGAAAAACCCGCCGCCCGATAAAGACTGCGAGATGACTGATGTCAAGGTATCAGGCAGCAAGACGTACTGGAAGGTCCGCTGCAACCGCAATGGCGAGATCATGAATGGCAGCGGCGAAATGTCAGGCACGGTTGACAAGTCTGAAGGCACGATGCACCTGAGCGGCAAATCCGGCGGCCACGACGTGAATATGACCATGACGCATCAGAGCAGGCGCATTGGCGGCGCCTGCGATTCGGATGAGATGGCGAACAAGATGAAGGCGCAGGGCAACAAGATGAAGGAGCAGATGTGCGATACCTCCAGAATGAAGAAGACCACCGACTGGATTGGCAGCGCCAGTCTGTTCCTGAACGAGCAGTCTTGCCCCGGCAAGAAAGAGCCGCTGTGCGACGCCGTGCGCCGGGATGCGCCTCGTGACGCGAGCGTGTACCAATATCTGGCCATGACCGAAAAGAACAATGGCGGCCTGGTTGCCAAGGGCTGCGGCCTGAACATGGCCGCCATCACCGCGACCCAATGCAAAAGCATCAATGCCAGCAGCGTCAACGCGCTGTCGACCTATTGCCCGGCAGAAGCCAAGGCCTACCGCGAGGCGGCACGGCGCAAAGCCTGTGAAGGACGGAGTTACACGGCCAGAGCCAACCTTGACAAGTGCTTGAGCAGCGGCGTGGCCATGGAAGATGAAGATGTCCCGGTCAAGGCGCAGGGCAGGACGGCGAAAGCGGGTGCCGCCACGGTGACTGTCGACGACGCAGCCGAAGAGCAGGAATTCAAGGGCAAGGCCAGCAAGTCGAAACAAGCTGCGCCCAGCGCTGGCGATTCAGTGATCGACGGTGCCAAGAAGCTCAAGGGATTGTTTGGCCTGTGATCCAGCGCTGTGCGCTTTTTTGTCGGCTTGTGGCTGCTGTGCCAAGCGCTGTTGGCCCTGGCGCAGCCCGATCCTTTTCCTGAAGTCGCGGCAGCCTATCGGGTCGAGATCAACGGCGCGCCAGTGTGGAGCAAGCAAGGCACGCTGCGCTTGCCACCGGCGAGTCTGACCAAGCTGATGGCCGCGCTGTTGGTGCTGGAGCAGGGCCAGCTGCAAGCTGTCGCCACGGTCGGTCGCGCGGCCGCCGCCGAGACCGGCACGCACATCGGACTGAGAGCCGGTGAAAAATTTCAGCTGCAGGATCTGCTGGCGGCGACCCTGATCGCCTCGGCCAACGACGCCTGCCACGCCCTGGCGGATGCGCTGGCGGGCAGCGAGGCGCACTTCGTCCAGCGCATGAACCAGCGCGCCGGCGCACTCGGCATGCGCGACACGCACTTTGTCAATGCCTGCGGTCACGACGCGATCGGGCACTATTCGAGTGCGCAAGACCTGGCCCTGCTGGCGCATGAATTGATCAAACATCCGCTGGTCACCGAGCTGACCGCCAGGACCGAGGCACGCATTGCAACGCTGGATGGCGCACGCAACTACGAATTCAAGAGCAGCAATGCGCTGATTGGTCGCTATGCCGGTGCCATCGGTCTCAAAACCGGGTACACGCCCAAGGCCGGCAAGTGCCTGGTCGCGTACGTCGAGCGTGGCAAGACACGGCTGTTGCTGGTGCTGCTGCACGGCAAGGACCGGTGGTGGGATGCGGTCGACATTCTGGACCTGGCGTTCGCCCGTGCGCTCAACCCGGCCTGAAGTCTTGCCAGGGTCGCGTCGTCGCCCTCTGGCGTGGCTGGCATTGCTGGTCAGCGTCGCGTACGTCAATGCGCTCTTTGGCAGCTTTCAGTTCGACGACTACAAGGTCATTGTTGACTACCCCGGCGTTCATTCATGGCAAGCCTGGCTGGATGGTGTGGGCCACGGCATTCGCCCCTTGCTGAAGCTCTCCTACACCTTGAACTGGGTGACGGGCCTCGGTGCTGTCGGCTTTCATCTCGTCAATGTGCTGATTCACCTTGGCAGCGCCTGGCTGGTGTACCGACTGGCTGAAGAGTTTCTGCGCTGCCAGTCCCTGCATGAGCGGTTGGAAAATGTGCCATTGGTCGCGGCGCTGTTGTTTGCCGTGCATCCGATTCAGACCGAAGCAGTCACTTATATCTGCGGACGTTCCAGCTCGCTGATGGCCTTGTTCTATCTGGCCGGACTGCTGGCCTATGCCAGGGGGCGCAGCCTGGACCGGAAGACGCCGCTTTATGTGCTGACCCCGGCCCTGTTTGTACTGGCGCTAGCGGTGAAGGAAACAGCGGTGACTTTTCCGGCTGTGTTGCTGTTGTGGGAACTGTTTTGCGGCGGCAGCTGCAAAGCGTCGTTCCGGCGGCAGTGGCCGACTTGGGCGGTATTGTTCAGCGCTGCGCTGTTTTTCCTGTTGCACGGGAGTTACCTGGAGGAAATGCAGACCAGTGCAGAGCTCAACAGTCTGGCGGGCAACGCTGCCACGCAGCTGCTGGCCTTCGCCTACCTCATGCGCCAATGGGCATTGCCGCTGTGGCTCAACATCGATCCTGATCTGCCGCTCCTGCACGATATTTCTGGCGCGGCCGGATCGCTGGCTGTTTCACTCGCCATGGTGGCTTTGGTGCTGGCCTGCTGGCGAAGGCGAGCGTGGATCAGCTTCGCGCTGCTGTGGGCCGGACTGCACCTGATGGCGCTTCACCTGTTCCTGCCCAGGGTGGACGTTGCGAACGAGCGCCAGATGTATCTGGCAAGCTGGCCATTGTTCCTGGCATTGACCATCGAAATGGCACTGTGGCTGCGGCCACGTCCGTTCAGGCTGGCTGCCGCTGCCTTGCTGCTGGCTCTTGCCGGACTCACCGTGGCACGCAACCAGGTTTATGCCAACGAAACTACCTTATGGGAAGACACCGTGGCCAGGTCGCCGCACAAGGCGCGGGTGCATAACAACCTTGGCTATGCGTATCTGCTTGCCGAGCGCCGCGACGAGGCGCGGCGCGAATTCGCCACCGCATTGCAGATTGATCCGCAGCAAATTCAGAGCCGCTTCAACCTGGAACGATTGGAGGTGCCTTGAATGCTATGACAATGATAGCTGCTTACGCCTGTTCAGCCTAGGCCGGGCACCAGCAGCAGATTCGGCCCGGCACGGGCGTAGCCTGCTTCATCGACCAGAATGTCCAGTGCCAGGGTGGCCAGGTCGTCGGCAACCGGGTCAACACCGCCTTGTTCCTGGTAGACGATCTTCAGGTAACTCTTGCAGTGGTCGCAGGTTTCGGCGCGCATGGCACCTGCGTGGGTCACACCCGGGCCTTCGAGTTGGCGATAGCTGATGCTGTCGTTGGCATCGCAAACGGCGCATTTGACACGTACCAGATTCCATTCGGTATTGCACAGGGCGCAATGCAAGTAACGCAGGTTGGCGATTGACTGATCCCCTGCGCTGACGGTTTTGACCACGCTGGCAACCGGCAAAAAACCACAACAGGGGCAAACACCAGGCACGTCAATCGAGGCAAGGGCACTGCCCAGGCGCGCTGCAAGTGCCGTCCAGACGACTTGCAGGGCGGCACCCACATAGGGCAACAGCGCGGCATCCTCGCCAGCCATATCGGCACGCAGTACACGCTCGGCCAAGGCTTCAAGCTGCTGCGCAGACAGGGTGCTCAGGCGAGTCAGGTCGGCACACGCCAGTGGTGGCGCCGTTGGCATCGCCGCATCAATGAGTTGACGCAGCACGGCATGCCAGATCGGGTCCCGCGGCCAGGACTGCGCTGGCAGCAGCGGCATCCGGAAGGCGTGCGCCTGCTGCAGCTCTGCCGCGCCGGGCAAGGGTAGAACAGGCAGGGTTTGCAGTGCCTGGTGCTGTGCGCGTGTGAGGGTGGCCAGAAAACCCAGCCAGTCGCCCAGACTGTGGCCGGCTGCGAGTTGTTCAAAGCGCGGCGCACGGCCGGCAAAAAGCCCCAGGTCAGGGGCGATCACGGTCGGTGGCTCGCTGGAAGACTTGATCGGAATCACGGGGGCTTGGGAACTGGCGGTCATGATGGGCAATGTAGTTTCGAAGTAGCGTACCAAAGAAAAGGGCCCGGGCGATGCCTGCGGGCCCCTGAATAGACCGTTGACCGGTGCGATTGGATCAGGATTTACCAGTGACTTGACGGTACCAGGCACGGTGGTGTTGCTTGGCCCAGGCGCGGGTGACCGTGCCATAGACCATCGCCCGGATCGTGCCGCGCACCCAGATGGAGGCGTAAATGTGCACGATCATCACGCCAATCATCACGGCCGCGGCGGCGGCATGGGCTAGTGCACCGAGTCGTACCAGGCCGACCGGGAAACCGAAGTAGGCCCGCCACAGCAGGATGCCCGATACAAAGAGCAGCAACATGCAAGTGGCAATGATCCAGAACATGATCTTCTGGCCCCCGTTGTACTTGCCCTGTTCGGGCATGTTGTGGTCGTTGCCGTCCACCAGTTCCCTGGCACGACTGAGCCATTCTTTGTCGATGGCCGTCATCTTGTTCAACGCCGCGAAGCGCAGGAACATGGATGCGAATGACAGCGCCATCAACACGCCGGCGAAAGGATGCAGGATGCGCGTCCAGACACCACCGCCAAACAACTGCGTCAGTGGGAAGAAAGCCGGATGAAAGAAAGCCAGGCCGGAGAGCGCCAGCAACACAAAGCAGATACCCAGCACCCAGTGATTGGCCCGCTCGGGCGCGCTGTAGCGCTGGAGGTCTTTGGGATTGCGGATCATTGTGCGTCCTCCTTCTCAAGTTCGTCTTCAAGTTCCTTGCTGACTTCGTTGGGACCTTTGGTGATGAAGTGGAACAGGCTGCCCAATGCGATCGCCGCCATGGCCACGGTGGCCAGTGGCTTGGCGACACCTTTCCACAACGACACCATGGGGCTGATCGCCGGGTCCTTGGGCAGATTGCTGTAGAGCTCCGGCCGGTCAGCGTGGTGCAACACGTACATGACGTGCGTGCCGCCGACACCTTGCGGGTCGTACAGACCTGCTTGTTCGAAGCCACGGGATTTCAAATCGCCAACCCGCTTTTCGGCATAGTCTTTCATCTGCTCTTTTGAGCCGAACTGGATGGCACCGGTCGGGCAGGCTTTGGCGCAGGCGGGTGCCTGGCCGACAGCAACCCGGTCAGAGCACAAGGTGCACTTGTAGGCCTTGTTGTCGGCCTGCGAAAGGCGTGGAACGTTGAACGGACAACCGGTCACACAATAGCCGCAGCCAATGCAATTTTCCTGGTGAAAATCGACAATGCCGTTGGCGTACTGAATGATCGCGCCGGGTGCCGGACAAGACTTGAGGCAACCCGGATCAGCGCAATGCATGCAGCCGTCCTTGCGGATCAGCCACTCCAGCCTGCCTTTTTCTTCCACTTCGGCGAAGCGCATCACGGTCCAGGACTTTGCCGTCAAATCCACCGGGTTGTCATAGACCCCGGAACAAGTCCCGACCTCGTCGCGAATGTCGTTCCACTCCATGCAGGCCGCCTGGCAGGCCTTGCAGCCGATACAAGCGGACACATCGATGAGTTTGGCCACTTCGGTGGTTTGCCGCGCACTGGGCGCGGGTGTGGTGGTGGCCGAACGGCGGGCGATATCTAGCGATTGCAGTGCCATGTCATATCTCCCCTAGATCTTCTCGACGTTGACCAGGAACGTCTTGTACTCTGGCGTTTGCGTGTTCGCATCACCGACGACGGGCGTCAGTGTGTTGGTGATGAAGCCCGGTTTGGCCAGGCCGGTGAATCCCCAGTGCAACGGAATGCCGATGGTATGCACCTTCTTGCCGTCCACATCGAGGCCCTTGATGCGTTTGGTCACCACCGCAACCGCTGTGATGTAGCCGCGATTGCTGCGCACCTTGACCTTGTCGCCCGACGCAATGCCTTTTTCCTTGCCCAGTTCCTCGCCGATTTCGACAAACTGCTCCGGCTGGAGCACAGCGTTGATCCTGGCGTGTTTGGTCCAGAAGTGGTAGTGCTCCACCAACCGGTAGGTGGTGGCAACGTAGGGGAAATCCTTGGCCTTGCCGAAGACTTCCATATCGCCCTTGTACACCCGCGCTACCGGATTGCTGATCACCTTCGGATGAGCAGGATGGAACGGGTTCCTGTCCAGCGGTGTTTCAAACGGCTCGTAGTGTTCGGGGAATGGACCATCGGCCATGCCGGACGCGAACAGGCGCGCCACGCCTTCCGGGTTCATGATGAAGGGCATCACGTGCTCGTCGGGGGCTGCATCCGGACGCATGTCCGGAATATCATTGCCGCCCCAATTGCTGCCGGTCCATTTCAGCACGGTTCGCGTGGCATCCCATGGCTTGCCGGACAGATCGCAGGAGGCGCGGTTATAGATGATGCGCCGGTTGGCCGGCCAGGCAAAACCCCAGTTCAGCGTTTGCCCCAGACCGGAGGGGTCCGAGTTGTCGCGCCGAGCCGTCAAATTGCCTGCCTGCGACCAGCAACCGCTATAAATCCAGTTGCCGCACGAAGTGCTGCCGTCGTCCCGCAGTTGCGCGAAGCCCGCGAGTTGATCGCCACCTTTGACGATCACCTTGGTCTTGTCTTTCGGATCAAAGACATCGCCCAGAGCTTTGCCGGAAATCTCCATCAGCAGTTCTTCGCCCGATGGATTGGTGGGGTGGCGATAGGGCCATGTGACGTTGAGGATGGGGTCGGGCAACTTGCCGCCGTCCTTGGCGTACATGCCCTTGATGCGATGAAAGATCCCGGCCATGATTTCACCGTCGGTTCTGGATTCGCCTGGCCCATCGGCCGCTTTCCAGTGCCACTGGATAACGCGGCCCGAGTTGGTGTACGAACCAGACTCTTCGGCAAACAGGTTGCAGGGCAAGCGGAAGACCTCGGTCTGGACACTGGCCGAGGTGACATCGTTCAACTCACCATAGTTCTTCCAGAACTCTGCCGTCTCGGTTGCCAGCGGATCAATCACCACCAGGTACTTGAGCCTGGCCAGGGCATCGCCAACTTTTTTCTTGTTGGGCACCGCTGCCAAGGGGTTGAAGCCCTGACAGACAAAACCATTCAACTTGCCCTGGTGCATCTTCTCAAAGATGGCCAGTGTGTCGTAGGCCCCGTCGATCTTTGGCAACCAGTCGTAAGCGAAATCGTTCTGCTCGGTTGCGGCACTGCCATACCAGGCCTTTTGCAGGCTGGTGAACCACTTGGGGTAGTTCTGCTGGAAGTTCATCTGGTTCGGCCGCAGTGCCTTGGGCGTGCGCGTTTCCAGATAGGTCTTGCGGTCGACATCGGCCTCGGTCGGTGAGGTCAAATAGCCCGGCAGGTTGGCGCCAAACAGGCACATGTCAGTGATCCCCTGCACATTGGAGTGGCCACGCAAGGCATTGATACCGCCACCGGCCATGCCCATGTTGCCGAGCAGGGACTGGATGATGGCCATGGTACGGATGTTTTGCGATCCCACCGAATGCTGTGTCCAGCCCAGCGCATACAGGATGGTCATGGTCTTGTTGGGCGCAGCGGTCTCGGCCATCATCTCGCAGACCTTGAGGAATGCATCCTTGGGCGTGCCCGTCACCTTGCTGACCAGGTCCGGGTTGTAGCGGCTGTAGTGCTTCTTGAGCAATTGAAACGCACAGTTTGGATCCTGCAGGGTTTCATCGACTTTGATGAAACCGTCGGCGCCTATCTGGTAGCCCCAGCTGGCCTTGTCATAGTTGCGTTTTTCGGGCTTATAGCCCGAGAACAGGCCATCTTCGAATTTGAAGTCGGGGTTGATCAGGAAGCTGGCGTTGGTGTAATTCTTGACGTATTCGTGTTGAATTTTGTCGTTGCTCAGCAAGTAATTGATGACGCCACCGAGGAACGCGATGTCCGAGCCGGAACGGATCGGCGCATAGTAATCCGATACCGACGCAGACCGCGTGTAACGCGGATCGACGACGACCAGTTTCGCCTTGCGGACTTTCTTGGCCTCAATCACCCACTTGAAGCCACAGGGGTGCGCTTCAGCGGCGTTACCGCCCATCACAAGAATCAAATCGGCATTTTTGATGTCAACCCAATGGTTGGTCATCGCACCACGCCCAAACGTCGGAGCCAGACTGGCCACCGTCGGGGAATGTCAAATGCGGGCTTGGGTGTCGATCGCTACAACGCCAAGAGAGCGAAGTATCTTGTGCGACAGGTAACCTGGCTCGTTGGAAGCTGCCGACGAGGCGAGGAAGCCAAACGTGCTCCAGCGGTTGACGGTGACGCCAGAGGCATTTTTCTCGATGAAGTTGGCATCGCGGTCGGCTTTCATGTGCTTGGCGATGCGTGTCAGAGCGTCATCCCAGCTGATGCGTTTCCACTCGGTGCCGCCGGCTTCGCGCACTTGCGGCCATTTGAGCCGATTCGGGCTCTTGACCATGTCGAGCAAGCCCGACCCCTTGGGGCACAGGGTGCCACGGTTGATCGGGTTGTCGGGGTCGCCCTCGATGTGGATGATGTCGGCCTTGGTGTTCTTGGATTTGTCGCCCGTCGAATAAATAAGCAGACCGCAACTGACCGAGCAGTACGGACACATGTTGCGAGTTTCGGTGGCGCGCGCAAGCTTGAACGTGCGCACCTCGGCTAACGCCGCAGACGGCGAAAAACCCATCAGGGCAATGGTGGAACCACCTATACCGGCGCTGCTGATTCGAAAGAATTGCCGCCTTGAAACTTGCATGCTTGAGTCTCCTCATGAAATATGAATGCCTGAGGCCCGACCCTGCGAGCGCAGTCGGGCTTGAGGCCATCGTAAGACAGAGCCCGAGTCAGAGGCTAGTGGGGTAATCGCTTATGAAAGCGATGTCATAGTTTCACGGCAGGCCATGCTGCGCGCGTCAGAACACCAGGGTTGACCATTGCGGATCAAGAACCCGGTCAATAAACGCGCTGGCTCCAGCGCTACCGCCATATTCGGGGATCAGGGTTTCCTGCTCATTGATCAGCGATTTCATGGCCATGGCGCAGGCGCGGAAACTGACTCCTCCCTGCGTCGCTTGCAGCATCATGTCGTAGATGGAGCTGTCCATACCCGGCCAGGGGCGCAGTGCGCTGGCGACGCCATCGACCAGCAAGCGTACGGCCGGCCCGGCAAAGTGCATCTCGACCTCGCAATCAAATGCCGCTGCCGCGGCGGCATGCACGAAAGGCGTGGCACACAACTCAGGCTGCGCCGGAGTGGCTGACCAGAGCAGGATGGCGAGCTTGCGCCGGTAAGCCGGAATGACCTGGTTCATAAAAATTCGGCCGTTGCATCGAGGCGCCGGATGTGATCGCGATAGGCTTGCGCTGACAGAAGTCGTGCCTGTTCATGTTCCCAGGCCGTGGCGCGCACGCGCGCCATCCAGCCGGCCGCATAGGGATCGTGATTGAGCCTGAAAGGGCGCTGTTCCAGGGCATCGTTGCCCTGCAGCAGCAGAAAGGAAATGGGGGCATGCACGGCGAGCACTGTCTTGGCGCATTCAACCGTGGCCATGCCGCGACCCCTGGCCACCTCGGCGCCTTTCGGTTTGGATGTAAAGGCGATGATTTCGCCGGCCAGAAACAGGCCAAAACTGCTGGCGCCGATCAGGAAATCAGACCCCTCCACCTGTACCCACATGTCGAACTCAGGGTCATAAAGGCGGTCATCGGGAATACTGCCGCGAAAAATTTTGCGTGCCATGTGTTCAGCAAAAAATGGGCGGAAGAGAGTGGGAGTCGAACCCACCCGGGACCGCTTGGCGACCCCTGCCGGTTTTGAAGACCGGCCGTCCCACCGGGGAACGTTCTCTTCCTTGATTCATGAAGTCATCCAGTCGTGCCCCAGCGCCTCGGGACGAATCAAATGGTCGTCGCGAATGCGGCGCGTGTATCCTACCCGATCAAAAAATTCGAGGATCTGGATGGCAACTTTGCGGCCACCCCCGATGCGGTCGCGCAGCGCTGCGGCCCGGGCGGCACCGTGTTCCTGGCACAGCGTTTGCACCAGCCGCGCAAGGGCAGCGACGGCCGTCGCGGTGAAATAGTGATCGTGCGCCACCGGGTAGAGTTCCCCCAGACGTGCACTGCGCCTGAACAATTGGCGCACTGCCTCTTCGGGCGTACCGCTGGCCAGGAAGACATCACGCACGCGTGGCGGGTTGAAAGGCGATGCATCGAGCAGCGGCTTGAGCACGCCAAACAAATCCCGGTCAGCGACGGAAATCCGGGCCTGATGCCCCGGCAGATGCAGCCAGGTGCGCGTTTGCGCCAGGCGTTCGCCGGCGACGAGTTCGCCCAGCAGTGCGTCAAAAGCACTGCGTGCCAGGGTCGCCAGGGTCATGCGGCGCAAGCGCTCGCGCTCAACACCGGGCATGTCAGGCGCACGTTCGTGTTCATGGCCGAGGGCTTGCAGCAGTTTTTCCTGCAAAGCCTGCCAGGCGCTTGCGGAAAAGCCGGTCTGTGCACCGCCCGCCTGAATGACGCGCAATCCGACTTGTTGCCACAAGGCGGTGGCGGCCGCAACGCCCAGATTCCAGTTCACCGCAAATTGCCTTAGATTGACGCCGGACGGTGATTGGGCCAGCAGTTGGCGCAGCGTAAGCACCGGATCGGCATGACGCATCGTCTGCAACAGTGCCAGCCGTGCCGGCGTGCGTTTGTGTCGCGTGGGCGGAAAGATGTCGAGCACCTGGCCCCCCGCAACCGTTCGCTGTGCGCTGGCATCGCGCAGGATGAAGCGATCCCCGTGCACAGCCAGCGTTTGGTGTTCAAGAATGATTTCAGCCAGCGCCGTTTCGCCCGCGTCGACTTCGGTGCAATCGAGCAACGCGACCCGGCCAAGAATGTCAACGGCGCCCAGGTGCACATGCACCGCTTGCCAGTGCCGCAGTGTCGGTTGACCTGGGGGAACCTGCAATGTGCCGTGAAAACGGTTCAGCGCGACCGCCATGTCGGGGTCAACCAGCCACATGCCGCGCGCCACCTCTGATTTTTCAAAATCACCGACGATGGCCAAGGCGCAGCGATCGCCCGCCAGGCCACGCGTTGCGGCGCGATCCTGCACATGCAGGCTGCGCACCCTGGCTTGCCGGGGTGGCGGCGCCAGCATCAGGGTTTCACCGACGCTGACGCCGCCAGCATGGGCCGTGCCGGTCACCACCGTGCCGGTACCGGTGAGGGTGAAACAGCGGTCAATCGCCAGCCGAAAACGTCCGGCGCTTGAGCGGCTGCCGAAAGCTGCTGCCGCTTTCTCCAGGTGACAGCGCAGTTCTTGCACGCCCTGGCCGCTGCGGCCCGACAGAGGAAACACCGGGCAGCCCGCCAGCGCGGTGTTGGCCAACAGCGATGTGAGCTCCTGGGTTGCCTGTTCAAGGCGTTGCGGCGACACCGCATCGATCTTGGTCAACGCTACCGCGCCGCGCTCCAGCCCGAGCAGACCGAGCACATCGAGATGTTCGCGTGTTTGTGGCATCGGGCCGTCGTCCGCGGCAATGACCAGCAGCACAAAATCGATACCGGTCGCCCCGGCGAGCATGTTGTGGATCAGTTTTTCGTGCCCCGGCATATCGACAAAACCGAGCACTGACCCGTCGGCCAGCGGCGTGTAGGCGTAACCCAGGTCAAGCGTGATGCCACGTGCCTTTTCTTGCGGCAGACGGTCGGCATCGACACCCGTCAGGGCCTTGACCAGGGTGGTCTTGCCGTGGTCGATGTGACCTGCGGTGCCAATGATCATGTGCCAGCCCTGATCTGCACGGGGAGTTGGCCCAGCGTCTGCAAAAATCCTGGTTCACTTTCCGGGTCGAGGCAGCGCAGGTCGAGCAGTAGCGCAGCGTTGTCAATACGGCCAATGATGGGCAGCGCCGGGTAGGACGCGCCGCGCA
Source organism: uncultured beta proteobacterium (assembly GCA_963810395.1). Classification (GTDB taxonomy): domain Bacteria; phylum Pseudomonadota; class Gammaproteobacteria; order Burkholderiales; family Burkholderiaceae_C; genus Rhodoferax. Next base: position 174,793 of record CAWENC010000002.1, read on the forward strand.
GTGCCGCGTCGATCCGGTTGAGAACGCCGCTTTTCCTGCCTTGCGGACGAATCGCGAAACCGGCAGAAGGCAAGCGTTCCACCGGCAACGAGCCAGAGCCGATCTGCGATGTCAATGCCTCCATCGTGACGCTGACTGGCCACCCTGCCAGCCGCTGCTGCACCAATGGCAACAAGCGCAGCGCGGCGGCCTGAATGTCCGCCTCGGGGCGGGTCAAATGGCGCAGGGTGGTGAGTTGCTGATCAAGACGATCCGGGTCGCGATACAGCCGCAGCACTGCTTCCAGCGCAGCCAGGGTGATCTTGCCGACGCGCAAGGCACGCTTGAGGGGGTTCTTCTTGATCCTGGCAATCAATTCCCTTTTGCCCACCAGCAGGCCTGCCTGCGGACCGCCGAGCAACTTGTCGCCAGAGAAGGTGACCAGATCGGCTCCGGCTGCGATCGCTTCACGCGGTGTCGGTTCGTGGGGCAAATTCCAGCGCGTCAGGTCGGTCAGCGTGCCAGAGCCCAGATCAACGACAAAGGGCAAATGGTGCAGATGCGCCAGCTGCGCCAGGTCAGACTCCGGTACGGCGTGGGTAAACCCCTGGATCGCGTAGTTGCTGGCATGGACTTTCATCAGCATCGCGGCGTGGTGGCTGCCCTCCAGAACCTCGCTGAAGTCCTTCAGATGGGTCCGGTTGGTGGTGCCGACCTCGACCAGTTTCGCGCCCGCACGCTTCATGATGTCAGGGACCCGAAAGGCGCCGCCAATTTCAATCAGTTCGCCGCGCGACACCAGCACCTGCTTCTTTTGCGCCAGTGTGTTGAGCAACAGAAACACCGCCGCCGCATTGTTGTTGACGACAGTCGCGGCTTCGGCGCCGGTGAGCTCGCAAAGCAAGTCGTTGACCACGTTATCGCGGTCACCACGGCCGCCTGAATCCAGATCGTATTCGAGCGCGCAGGGGGAGAGTGCCGCAGCCACCATGGCCGCCACCGCTTCGGGCGGCAAGACCGCCCGGCCCAGGTTGGTGTGCAAGACGGTGCCGGTGAGATTGAAGACCGGGCGCAGCTTTGGCGTTGCCAGCGCTGTAACACTTGCACTGATTTGTTCTACCAGTGTGGCTTCATCGCGCAGCGCCAATCCGGCTTTGACGCCTTCGCGCGCGGCGATGAGGCTGGCGCGCACCACGGCGGTGACCACCGCGCGACCATGGACGGCGATCAGGGCCAGGATGGCGGGCTGCAACAGCGTGCGGTCAACCGAAGGTAGTTGTGAAAGTGTATTCATGGATTCACCCGGACCGGGTAGATTCACCAAAACCGTGCCATGCCCAAGACAGGTGGCGGCCTGGTGTATTGCTATCTTCAGTTTTGTTTTTTTGAGGCAGACGCGACTTTACGCACCCTATTGGGTTTGCAAGCTAGGGACTTTTCCTTATGAATCGGAAAACATACTGCGCAGCTGCAGACTGGTGAATCGCCTGCAAACGGCTTGGGACGCCGGTGTGCCGGGACAAGCGTCAGGGCTTGACGTCCAGTTCCGCCAATTCTTCGCTGCTAAACACCCGAGACCGCGTCAGAAACCCTTTGCCTTCGGGTGTTTCCAGAGAGAAGTCTCCCCCATTGCCATCGATTGCGTCGATGATCAGCTGGGTGTGCTTCCAGTATTGGTACTGCGCTTTGCCGATGTAAAACGGGCAGCCGCCGATGTCTCCCAGATAGACATCACCCGCGCCCATGGTGATCTCGCCCAGCAGATAACAGTTGGCAGCGCTGTTGTCGCAGCAGCCGCCGGACTGATGAAACATCAGCCCGGGGCCATGCTTGGCTTTCAAGAACGCCACCAGCTCCAGCGCCGCCGCAGTGGCGACGACTTTGTCAACCATCAGAAGAAGCCCAGCTTGCTTTCGCTGTAGCTCACCAGCAGGTTCTTGGTTTGCTGGTAATGGTCGAGCATCATCTTGTGGGTTTCGCGACCGATGCCGGACTCTTTGTAGCCACCAAACGCGGCGTGGGCTGCGTAGTCGTGGTAGCAGTTGGTCCAGACGCGGCCGGCCTTGATGGCGCGGCCCATGCGGTAGGCGACGTTGCCATTGCGGCTCCAGACACCGGCACCCAGGCCATACAGCGTGTCGTTGGCCAGCGCCAGGGCGTCGGCTTCGTCCTTGAATGTGGTCACAGCCACCACCGGGCCAAAAATTTCTTCCTGAAACACGCGCATCTTGTTGTGGCCCTTGAGCAGCGTCGGCTCGACATAAAAACCGCCGGCCAGATCGCCGCTCAACTTGGCCTGGTGGCCACCGGCCAGCACTTGCGCGCCTTCCTGTTTGCCAATGTCCAGATAAGACAGGATCTTGGTCAATTGCACTTGCGAGGCTTGTGCACCGAGCATGGTCTCGCTGTCGAGCGGGTTGCCCTGTTTGATGGCTTTGACGCGCGGCAGCACCCGTGCCATGAACTTGTCGTAAATGCTTTCCTGAATCAGCGCGCGGCTGGGGCAGGTGCAGACTTCGCCCTGGTTGAAGGCAAACAACACCAGGCCTTCGATGGCTTTGTCAAGGAATCCATCGTCCTTGTCCAGCACGTCGGCAAAGAAGATGTTGGGCGACTTGCCACCGAGTTCCAGCGAGGCCGGGATCAGGTTGTTGGCGGCCGCTTGCGCAATCACACGCCCGGTCGAAGTTGAGCCGGTGAAGGCAATCTTGGCAATGCGCTTGCTGTTGGCCAGCGGCATACCGGCCTCGCGGCCAAAACCGTTGACGATATTGAGCACGCCCGGGGGCAGCAGGTCGCCAATGACTTCCATCAAAATCAGAATGCTGACCGGGGTTGATTCCGCGGGTTTGAGCACCACGCAGTTGCCGGCAGCCAGTGCCGGCGCCAGCTTCCAGGCCGCCATCAGGATGGGAAAGTTCCACGGGATGATTTGCCCGACGACGCCGAGCGGTTCATGGTAGTGGTAGGCCACCGTGGTCTCGTTGAGGTCGCTCAAAGAACCTTCCTGGGAGCGGATGCAACCGGCAAAATAGCGGAAGTGGTCACTTGAGAGCGGGATGTCAGCGGCCAGCGTTTCACGGATCGGTTTGCCGTTGTCCACCGTTTCAGCATAAGCCAGCAGTTCCAGGTTGGCGTCGATGCGGTCGGCAATTTTGAGCAGGATGTTGGAGCGCTCCGTGACCGAGGTTTTGCCCCACTTGTCGGCGGCAGCATGCGCGGCATCGAGTGCCAGCTCAATGTCCTCGGCGCCGGAACGCGCCGCCTTGGTGTATACCTTGCCACTGATCGGGGTGATCACGTCAAAGTACTGGCCCTTGAGTGGCGCGACCGATTTGCCGCCAATGAAGTTGTCGTAATGGGCCTTGTAGGCGATTTTTGCGCCGGGGTTGCCGGGGGCTGCGTAGATCATCGTGTCTCCTGAGTAATGAAAATTTCGAATCGATTTCCCTTGCGGGCAGTTACACCATTCAAGTCGCGTGCCAGCGCCGGCACCGGGTGTCGGGCCGTTGATTTCAAACGACTTTGATCAACATCACCTTATGCCGCTGGCGTTGCCGGCTGTCGCAATTCGGAACAGCTGTCAAATAGCGCGACACCTTTGTTTGCCCACATCTATGCATGCCATTGCATATCGCAAGTGATTGATTCAATGGCTACGATAGCGACACCCAAATCTGCACACCACTGACACCTGCCCAGGAGACACAGTGCAATCCACACACCCCGAAGCAGCTTTGCGGAAAGCCCGCCTGCATCTGCTCGAACACGGCGAATTTCCGTCGGAAGGCATTGACGAACGCCTGGCCCGGTCCTGGCGGCGCAGCCTGGCGGCAGGACTGTCGCCGACGGACCGCTTGCTGGAGACCGAACATGCCAGCGGTCCGGACTTGCGCCACACCCTGATCGGCAATCACGATCTGCTGGCACATTCGCGTCCGGTCATGGAGTACTTGTTTGAGCAGGTGCGGCACAGTCAGGGCATGGTGATCCTGGCCGATAGGCAGGGCACCCTGATGCACACGCTGGGGCATGCCGATTTTCTGGACAAGGCGCAACGGGTGGCACTCACCAGCGGCGCCTCCTGGCTGGAGCAGCATCGGGGCACCAACGCCATCGGCACGGCACTGGCGGAACTTTCCGGCATTGAAATCCATGGGGCCGAACATTTCTTCGAGCGTAATTGCTTTCTGACCTGCACGGCGGCGCCGATCATGTCGGCCCGCGGCGAACTGATGGGCATTCTGGACATCTCGGGCGACCAGCGCAGCGGGCATCCGCACACCCTGGGGCTGGTCAGCATGGCGGCGCGCATGATCGAGAACCAGCTCTTCACGGCCTCCTGCCGCAGCCAGATTCTGTTGCACCTGCATCCGCATCTGGAGGGCATTGGCACGGTGGCCGAAGGCATTGTCGCGCTCTCGGGCGATGCATGGATCGTTGCTGCGAACAGCAATGCTCTGGCCCTGCTGGGGCTGGCTGCGCGTGATCTGGGCGCGACACAGCTGGTTCATGCGCTGGATGTCGGGCTGGACGACCTGCTCAGCCGGCATCGGCGCCGTCCTGGTCAAGCGACGCTGGTACACCTGCACAAGGGCGGCGCGGTTTACGTGCTGGTGCAGGCCGCTCCGCCTTCAGTCGCTGCGGTTCCGGCAGCATTCAAGTCCAGCGCCAAGCTGGTTTCGACCCTGCCCGATGCGCTGGCGCGCCTGAGCACCGGCGACGCGCGCTGGCTGAGCGCCGCAGACAAAGCCCGGCGTATTGCCGGCAAACCCATTGCGCTGTTGATTCAGGGTGAATCAGGCGTGGGCAAGGAACTGTTTGCCCGCGCCACGCATGACAGCGGACCACGCCGGGAGAATCGGTTTGTCGCCATCAACTGTGCGGCCGTGCCAGAAAACCTGATTGAAGCGGAATTATTTGGTTATGCGCCCGGTGCCTTCACCGGTGCCCGGCGTGAAGGCAGCCCGGGGCGATTGCGTGAGGCGCACGGGGGCACGCTTTTTCTGGATGAAGTCGGTGACATGCCGCTGGCCATGCAGACCCGTCTGCTGCGCGTGCTGCAGGAGCGCCAGGTAACGCCGCTGGGCGGCGGGCAGCCGGTAACGGTTGACTTCGCCTTGATCTGCGCGACGCATCGAAAACTGCGCGAGGAGGCTGAGCTGGGGCGCTTTCGCAGCGATCTTTATTACCGCATCAATGGTTTGACCGTGCAACTACCGGCCTTGCGCGAGCGCACTGATTTTCAGGTGCTGACCGAGCGACTGCTGGACGAACTCAATCCGCAGCGTCATATTCACGTTGCCCCCGATCTGCTGGCGCATTTGACACAGTATGCGTGGCCCGGCAATCTGCGCCAATATGCCAACGCGCTGCGCACCGCCAGCGCGATGCTGGGCGCGCATGAGGACTGTATTGACTGGCAGCACTTGCCCGATGATCTGATGGAGGAGCTGGCACTGCCTTTGCACAAAACCGGGACACAGGGCGTGGTGCCGTCGGCGCCGGGTGAGGCGTCGCAAAACCTGGAGCAACTCTCCCGCCTTGCGATCCGCGCGGCGCTTGAAAGCAGTTGCGGCAATATGTCGCAGGCGGCGCGGCGGCTGGGTATCAGTCGCCAAACCTTGTACCGCAAGCTCAACGGTTGAACGCGGCAATTTGCTATATAAATAATAGCTGCTTACGCCTATGGAGCGGGCGCTGAACGCCCATTTTCTCTAAGTGTTCGAACTCTGCTTCTGGCGCGCAAAGTCCCACCACGGCAGCACCTGGCGCATCGACAGTACCTCGCCACTTTGCATCGCGGCGTAGCCGGGGATGCGTGCCACCTCGGCCTGCCAGGCCGGTGTCTTCAGGAGCTTTAGCAAGGCCAGGATGCCGGGTTGCTCAAGCGCGGACTTCAGGCACGCCAGGTGGTAGCGCTCGTCGGCCAGGGGCACAAAATCGAGACCGCTGCTGTGCGCGGCGGCTTCAATTCCCAGGCCGGCATCACATTGACCGGCAGCCACCGCATTCGCAACCGCGGCATGCGAGGGTTCGGTGTGCTCGTAGCCCAGGATGTCGTTGGCTGTCAGCCCGGCTTGCCGCAGCAGTTCGTCCAGTACCACGCGGGTGCCGCTGCCCAGGGCGCGGTTGATGAATCGGGCACGCCGGTCTGCAAGGTCTCGCAGCGAGCCGAGCGCCAGGGGGTTGCCTTTGGCCACCATCAGGCCCTGGGTGCGTCTTGCAAAGCCGATGATCTTGTGCAGCCCCGGTTGCAGCAGCGGTTTGTAGATGTGTTCGGTGAGTGATTTCTTGCCGGTGCCCAGCAAGGTGTGAAAACCGGCCATCACGCATCGGCCTTCGTTCAATGCACGGATGGCATCGACGCTGCCGGTAAAGCGGATGTCAAGGTGCAGGCGACCCGGTTCCTGACGCGATGCATGCTCGCGCAGGGTACTGAGGGCTTCGTCGTGGCTGGCGTAGAGCGTGACCACGTGCACTGAGTCGTCAAAGGCCAGCGCAAAGCTGCGCTCCAGTTCGGCGCGCAGGGCTTCGATTTGCGGCGCCAGTCGGGCCTGCGCCTGGCGCTCGGCCCACATCAGCTTGGCACCGAACTCGGTCAGCCGCGCCGACTGGCCTTTTTCCCAGATGACAAGCTCGTTGCCGAGCACGCCTTCCCAGCGCTTGAGTTCGCCCCAGACGTGGCGATAGGACAGGCCCAGCGCGCGCGCCCCGGCCGAGATCGAGCCCTGCGCGCTCACCGCTTGCAGCAAATCGATCAGAGGGTTGCGCACCAGCGCCGGGCTGCTGTCGCGCGAGAGGGTGTAATGGAATTGGAGCCTATGCACGGCAGTTCATATCGAAGGTAAATGGATTGGCGGCTACGATAGTCTAATCAGTTGAGGGCCGAGCCAGGCCTCGCTTCGGACTGTCCCGCAATATTTCACGATTAATGACGACCTTCACTGAAAGCGCGACCACAGCGCTGCAACTCATCGCCACGCTGGATTCCGGATTGCTCACGATCGTCGGCAGATCGCTGTCGGTCAGCGCCACGGCCTGTGCTTTTGCCTGCGTGCTGGGGCTGGTTCTGGGTGCCTGGCTGGGGGTGGCGCGCTTTGCCGGGCGTGGCGCGCTGCTGACATTGATCAACACCTTCCTGGCCGTGCCTTCCGTGGTGGTCGGGCTGGTGGTCTATCTGCTGCTGTCGCGCACCGGGCCGCTGGGTTACCTGGGCTGGTTGTTCAGCTTCAAGGCGATGGTGATCGCGCAGACGCTGCTGGTGTTGCCGGTGGTCACCGCCCTGACGCGCCAGGTGGTGGAAGACGCCGATGGCAGCCACGGCGAGCAGTTGCGCTCCCTCGGCGCGCGACCCCTGATGTGCAGCCTGCTGCTGGCCTGGGACGAGCGTTATGCGCTGCTGACAGTGTTGATTGCATCCTTTGGCCGGGCGATTTCAGAAGTCGGCGCCGTGATGATCGTCGGCGGCAACATCGACGGGTTTACGCGTGTCATGACCACCGCCATTGCGCTCGAAACCAGCAAGGGCGACTTGCCGCTGGCGCTGGGTCTGGGACTGATTTTGCTGGGTGTGGTGCTGCTGCTCAATGTGCTGATTGCGCTGGTGCGGCGCTGGCGCGAGCGCTCCGAGAGCAATGACGGGGCAGAAGTCGGCCGTGCACAGGGCACAACTGGCGCCGTGGTTGTGGCGCCCGAGGCGCTGGCCCGCGTACCGGAGGCGTCGCTGTGAACCCGCTGTTTCAGCTCGCGGCCGCCAGCGTTCATTTTGGTCGTCCGGCTCGCGCGGTGCGGGCACTGACCGAAATCGATCTGACCATCTATCGCGGTGAACGCGTGGCCTTGGTGGGGGCCAATGGCTGCGGCAAGAGTACCTTGCTGCGCCTGCTGCATGGCCTGGTCGCGCCGACCGCCGGACAGGTGGAACGTGCGTCGACGGCGTCCCAGGCCATGTTGTTTCAACGGCCGCATCTGATGCGCTTGTCGGTGCAGGGCAATATTGCGTTGGGCCTGTGGCTGCGTGGCAGGCCCTGGGGCCAAGCCAAGGCTTTGGCCTTGACCGCGCTGGCGCGCGTCGGTCTGGCAGAACTGGCCCAACGCAATGCACGCAAGCTCTCCGGCGGCCAGCAACAGCGGGTGGCACTGGCGCGGGCCTGGGCGCTCGATCCCCAGGTGTTGCTGCTCGACGAGCCCACCGCCAGCCTGGATCCGCATGCCAAGCGCGAGGTCGAAGCGCTGATTGAAGGGTTTGCCAGCCAGCTTGAGGAAGTCGATGTGACACTGGTCTTTGCCAGCCACAACCTGGGCCAGGTCAAGCGCCTGGCGAGCCGGGTGATTTATCTGGAGCACGGGCGCGTGCTGGCTGATTTGCCGGTCGAAGATTTCTTTAGCGGGCCGCTGCTGCAACGACAGTATCAGGCGGCCCATTTGTTTGTCAAAGGAGAACTGGTATGAAGAAATTTATGAGTTTTAGGCCTCTAGCCCCTGTGCAGTATGCGCAGACAGCTATTATTTGTATAGCGTTATCGGGTCTGTCAGCGAGTGCCTCGGCTCAATCCATTGTGGTCGCATCGACGACGTCCACTGAGCAGTCCGGTTTGTTTGCCCACTTGCTGCCAGAGTTTAAAAAAGCCAGCGGCGTTGACGTGAAAGTGGTCGCTTTAGGCACCGGACAGGCGATCGACATGGGCCGCCGGGGTGATGCCGACGTTCTGTTCGTGCACGACAGGGTGGCCGAGGAGAAGGTCGTGGCCGAGGGCTTTGCGGTGAAGCGTTTCGAGGTGATGTACAACGACTTTGTACTGGTTGGCCCAGCGGCTGACCCGGTGAAAACCAAAGGCAATGACATCGTGGAAGCGCTCAAGAAACTGTCGGCGGCCAACGGTCAATTCATCTCGCGCGGCGACAAGAGTGGCACCCACGCCGCCGAATTGCGCTTCTGGAAAATGGCTGATCTGGCCGACAAGCAAGGCGGCGGCTACAAGTCATGTGGCTGCGGTATGGGGCCGGCGCTGAATATGGCGTCCAGCAGCAACGCCTATGTCCTGACCGACCGGGGCACCTGGCTCAGCTTTAAGAACCGGGGTGATCTGGTGGTGCTGGTCGAGGGCGACAAGCGCTTGTTCAACCAATACGGCGTGATGCTGGTCAACCCGGCCAAGCACCCGCATGTCAAGGTAGCGGACGGCCAGAAGTTCGTCGATTGGCTGATCTCGCCGGTAGGGCAGGGTGTGATCGCCAGCTACAAAATTGGTGGTGAACAGCTGTTCTTTCCGAATGCGGCCAAGTGAGCCTGGGCAATGACAACAACTCTTAAAGTCGCCGGCTTGGCCCTGGCCGGACTGGCCGGACGCTCTGGCTTTGGTCCACCTTGAGCGCAATCTTCGATGAACGAAGCGCTGGAATGGCTGGCTGACGGCAGTCCGCACAGCCCCCGCTTCAATGACCGATACCGGTCGCGTTCCGGTGGTCTGGCGCAGGCGGTGACGGTCTTTCAGACTGGCTGTGGCCTGCCCGGGCGCTGGCGCGGCCGGGACCAGTTCACCGTGCTGGAGACTGGCTTCGGGCTGGGGCTGAACTTCCTGACGACCTGGGCGGCGTGGGAGGCCGACGCACAGCGCTGTGGCTTTTTGCACTTCGTGTCGGTTGAAGGCTATCCCGTGGCGGCGGCGGATATTCTGCGCAGCGCGCAGATGCCCGGCCCGGCCAGCGCGGCAGACGCGCAACTGCTGGCACGCGTGCAGATCCAGGCTTTGGCGCTGGCCGAAATCTGGCAGGACTTGACCCCCGGTGTTCATCATTTTTGCTTTGCCGACGACCGGGTGCAGTTGACGCTGGCCATCGGTCAGGTCGAGGCGATGCTGAAAAGGCTGGTCTGTGAGGCCGATGCGGTTTACCTGGATGGGTTCAGCCCGGCGCTCAATCCGGACATGTGGTCGCTGGCCACGCTGCAGGCGGTGGCGGCTCATTGTCGGCCCGGCACCACACTGGCCACCTATACCGTGGCCAGCAGCGTGCGCGCGGGCCTGGAGCAGCTTGGTTTTTGTGTCGAGAAATGCCAGGGATTGCCGCCCAAACGCGATCGACTCCAGGCCGTCTATTTGCCAGGCTGATCGCAGCAGGCGGTTGACGGCTGGTCAAACTGCTTCCATAGTACGGCGTCGATTCAAGCTCTCGCAGTACACCGGTTTCAGGGACAAAGCACATGGAATACACAAATTGCAAGTGGTGTGGCAGCACCATCTTTGCTGGCGTTGCGCGTTGCTCCAGCTGTGGCAAGGACCCCGCGGGGGTCGTACTTGCGGCTGATGTGCAGGCCGAAACGGCTCCATCCGTGGACCAAGCGGCAAGCGCCGCCGCGCCGGTTCCGACAGATAAAGGGGCTGATCTTGGCATCAAGTTTCTGATGTTCGCAGTTGCCGCCATCGCGGTTGCCCTGCTTAGCTGGAAGATCTACACAACCTTCATGCAAGTGGCAACACCTCAGCTGAGCAGTGAGTCGGCGGTGTCGGTGCTGGTGAAAGAACTGAACAGTCCCGACAAGAAGAAACGTTATCAAGCCTGCCAGGCACTGAGTGGCAAGGAAAATCCTCCGGCGGAAAATCTGGCCGTGATAGTGGGGCTTCTGAAGGACCCGGAAGAGATTGTTCGCGGCAGCTGTGGCGCGGCGATTGGCAGTTATGGCGCCGCCGCAAGCGAGGCGATCCCTCTTCTGGTTTCCATGCTGCACGATCCCTCGTCTTATGCTCGCATGACGGCTGCAGAGTCGCTCGGAAAGATTGCCGCCAAGGTTCCGGAAGAGACGCTGGCGGCACCGGCGCTTGCTGAAGCGATGAAAGACAAGGACGAGCAGGTGCGCCGCTTCGCGGCTGTCGGATTACAGGCGATGGGAGATCGCGCAGCGCCAGCAATTCCAGCGCTATTGGTGGCATTAAACAATCATTCTGCAAAAGATCTGGCCGGTGATCGGCAGCAGATCGTGCAGACCCTCGGCGCGCTGGTTTCCAAATCGCCTGAGGTTGTTCCGGCGCTCACGCGGGCTGCGCGCGATCCAAGCCGGGAAGTGCAATCGAGTGCGATACAGGCGCTTGGCGGGTCCGGCAGGCTGGCACGCCCGGCAATCGCTGTTTTGGGTCAGATGATCCATGACAAGGACGAGGGCATTCGTGGCGCGGCGGTGGATGCGCTGGGCAAATGCTGTGCCGATAGCGATGAGGTAGTGCCCATCATGATCGAAGCCCTGAATGATCGCGTGGATGACGTACGCAAGTTTGCCGTTCTGCATCTGGGTGAGATCGGGCCAAAAGCGAAAGCGGCGGTTCCTGCCTTGATACCGATTCTCTCCGACAAAGCGATTTACCTGCGTCAGTGGACCGCCGAAACACTGGGCAATATCGGTTCGGGCGCCAAAGCCGCGTTGCCGCGCCTGCGTCAGATGCAGAGCGAAAAAATTGTCAGCAATGAATCGGAAGCGGGCCAGCTTCCCGAGACGCTGCAGATTGCCATTCAGAAGATAGAAAAATAGAGTGGCAGCAGCTTCACAGGATCGTCACGCTGCCTTCTGAGGACACAGGACGCGCCGGATTTCTTCGCCCTGACCGAGAAAACTCTCAACATCCCATGGCAAGGGGAATCTCCCCTGCTGGCCCAGCGAAGACTGTGGAAACAGGCGAATCACCAGCAAGCCCGGACTTGCCTCCAGGCTGCCCCAGGCAATGAGCGGATCAAGCGCATCCCACCGGTCCCGGGTGAAGAGCGTGCGCACCGCCGCCGGATCGGGCGCTGACATCACTGACCGGGCCGCCAGTTTCGACGCGCTACTGTCGGCACCCGCCGACGCGGTTTGATTCACCTGCAGCTTGAACTCGGGGAGCGCGAGAGCGGCTCCAGACCACTCCAGCGTGGTCCACCGGGTGGGTGGTGTGCGGGACTCGGGGTCCCGTTCACTGTACAGATTGAAGGCGTGGCCCTGGAACTTGCCGGAGATGACCAGGCCAACTTCATCGTGCGCGCCCGGCGGCTTTTTCTCGGGCTTGAGTTCGCAGCGGTAGCCAAGGGGCTCACAGAATCGTTTGTAGATTACTTCGGGCCCCAGCAAGTAGGCGATCACGCCCGCGAGGACCACTGTCGCCCCGAGCCCGGCCTTCCACCACGGCATGGCAGGGAAGATACTGCTCAGATAGATGCCGCCGACGCCAAGCACCAGACCGATCATGAGCAGCAATATGGTCCAGCTGGTGATCCGCATCAGGATCGACGGTGCGGGCTTTTTCATCTTCAACTCCATTTTGGGGTCACATCCAGTTTTGACGGCAGGCCGATTGATGTGGCGATGAAAGCGCCTGCGCGACTACACGATACTTTGCGTCTCCAGCATCGGTGGCATCGGGCAGTCGATCGCCATGCCGATGGTGCGCAGCAGTTCGAACTCGGCCACCAGCAGCTTGCCATCGGCCAGGGCGGTATCCACACACGCCAGGATGAGCTGTGGCTTTTTCAGCGGTGACAGTTGACGCAGGCGGTTCAGCGCCGCACTGAGCGCCTTGGCGTCCAGTGTCGCGCCGGCCGGAAAGTTTGCCAGGAGTTTGATCCGGGCGGCGCCGCGGTCAAATGCCAGGGCCTGCGCCTTTGGATTGTCGCTACCGGCGCGTGCAAGGGTCGCCAGCAGCAGCACAACATCGTCCTTGACGGAAGCGATGGTTTGAAAGCGCACGCGTTCCGCCCGCGTCGCGCTGGCTGAGAGCTGCCACTGAAGAATCGTGCGCAGCACGAATTCACTGAGCGTGACTTGCTGGTCTGCCATGACCAGTTCATCGACAGCGACCAGGAAAACATCGCGCGCCGTCTGGTCCATTTGACGCAGCGCCGGAAGCGCCAGCGCCAGCACCGTCAGGCGCGCTTTGGGGCCCAAGGCTTGCAGGGCCGTGGCGACCTCGGCAAGCTTGTCGACCATCGCACCATCGCCGGCCTTGGTCAAAGCGCGCACCTGAATCGCAAGAACAGCGGCGTCGGACGATATCAGATAGGCAAACACTGCGCAGCGCGCGCCTTGCGGGGTATTGAGCGATTGCCGCAATGCGTCCGGCATGGCCGCCAGTTGCCGGCTGGCCAGTTCCACATGCTCCGGCGTCGCAGTGCCCACCTGGGCCAGCATCGTTCTGGCGAGGTCGCCGCCGAAGCCTGCCATCGCGGCATCTGCATCTGATTCCGGCGAGAGGGAAGCCGGCTGCGCGGGGGGCGTGACCATTGAGGGCGGCAGCGCTTGCGGTTTGCGTCCGGTCAGGCTGGTCAGACGATCATCAATCGAAGGATGTGTGGCCAACAGGTCGGCGAATGCCTTTGCCGAGAATGCCTGACCGAAAAACATGTGGCTCATTTCCCCGGCGTAGGCATTTTTGACCAGCGTGCCGTTGCCATGGCGAATTTTTTCCAGGGCGCTGACCAGTCCGTCGGGATTACGGGTGAATTGAACCGACGAGGCGTCAGCCAGAAACTCGCGCTGGCGCGACACCGCCGCCTTGATCATGCGGCCGCAGAACACGCCGATGTAGCCGACCGCCGCGATGAAGGCGCCGAACGGGATGATGGCGAAAGCGCCATCATCCGCCGAGGCACCCAGACGGATGACCAGCAGCCCTGCCTCGCCGACCACCACGATGCCCGCCAGAATGCCGATCAATCGCACGTTGAGGCGCATGTCGCCGTTCAGGATGTGGCCAAATTCGTGACCGATGACACCCTGCAGTTCTTCGCGGTTGAGCTTGGCGAGCGCTCCGCTGGTGACCACGATCACCGCCTGATTCGGCGAGTAACCGGCGGCAAAGGCGTTGATGCCGTCTTCCTTGTCCATGACCCAGACCGAAGGCACCGCCACGCCGGCAGCGATGGCCATCTCGTCGACCACGTTGAGCAGGCGCTTTTCCTCAAGACTGCTGGCATTGCGCAGGACTTGCCGCGCTTTCACCATTTTGGCCACCGACTCGCCGCCATCACGCAATTGGTACAGGCGCCGCAGCGCAAAGAAGACAATGGCGAGAAGAATCACTTCGTCCAGCGTGGGGTACTGGAACAGCCGCAAGTGGAATGGCCCGTCAAGAACAAAGTAATAGCCCAGTGCGAGCACCAGATCGGTTGCCAGGATGACGCCAAACACGGCGACCAGAAACAGCAATATGAGTCGGAATGTGCTCTTGCGGGCGGATTCCTGTTTTGCGAAGAAATCCATGGTCGGCCTCCAGTTGAACGAATCAGCTGAAGGAGACTTTCGGCGCCTTGCGCTCTTCGACCGGATTCTCCAGCACCAGCAACTCGGCCCGGGCAAAGCCAAAGGTGCCGGCAAAGATGTTGTCAGGGAAGGATTCGACTTTGGTGTTGTACTCCATCACCGTGTCGTTGTAGGCCTGGCGTGCAAATGCGACCTTGTTTTCGGTGCTGGTGAGCTCTTCCGAGAGTTGCATCATGGTCTGGTTGGCCTTCAGATCCGGGTAGGCCTCGGACAGTGCGAAGAGTTTGGTGAGCGCGCCGGAGAGTCCGGCCTCAGCGCTTGAGAGCTGCTTCATGGCCGCTGCGTCCCCAGGCGCCTGGGCGGCTTTGCCAGCGGCGGCAAAAGCGGTGTTGCGTGCATTGATCACCAATTCAAGGGTCTGGCGTTCGTGGGCCAGGTAGCCTTTGGCGGTTTCCACCAGGTTAGGGATCAGGTCGTAGCGGCGTTTCAACTGCACATCAATTTGCGCGAAGGCGTTCTTGAAACGGTTGCGCAGTGACACCAATCCGTTGTAAATCGAAACTGCCCAGACCAGCAGAATGACGACGAGAACAGCAATGACGACAATCGGTATCATGGTGCGCGTCCTGAAAATGGATGTCGAATTATCTTAGCACCGCAATCTATCGATGACAAACAATGACTATCCAAGATGACTATCCAAGTGCTGGTGGATCGGGGCAATTGGCTCAAGCTCAAGAACCGCTTTGACCTTGAGTTGCTGGTCGACCCCGTCAAGCGATGGAGAATCGAGATCGCGGCCAACAAGTTGAGAAAGATCAAAGACGGGCAAGTTTGGGGCAAATAGACTTCAACGTCCACGCTGGAGTCAGTGTGTTGTGAGCACAGACCTGCCAGACCACGCAATCGAGTACCCCAAGGATCCCTGGTCTGAGTTGGTTGAATTTCCGAATGGAGACAAGCAATGGCCGAAGAACGGCGTGCGCGGCACTCGCTTAGGCGCCGCATCACCCTCACCACGCTGCTGATATTCCTCGTCAGCATCTGGGCGTTGTCGTATTACGCCAGCCGGATGCTGCGCCAAGACATCGAGCGACTGCTGGCTGACCAGCAGGCTTCAACTGTTTCATACGTTGCCGCGGAAGTGAACGAAGAGTTGCATGAACGGGTGATTGCGATTGAAAAAGTCGCGCGCTCGATTGACGAGTCGCTGATGAACCATCCGGCTGCATTGCAGCAACTGCTCGAAGGCCGCCAGGTTTTCCAGGATTTGTTTAACGCTGGCGTGATTGCGGTCTCGCTCGACGGTACTGCGATTGCCGATGTGCCGGTTGTCCCCGGACGCAAGGGAACCAGTTACGCCAGCAATGCCGCCACTCACACCGCGTTGACCGCGGGAAAATCGGTGATTGGCCGACCGCTCATCGGAAGAGTCTTGAAACAGCCCCTGTTCAATATCAATGCGCCGATCCGGGACCGCGACGGCAAAGTGGTGGGCGCGCTGTTCGGTGTGATCAATCTCGCCAAACCCAATTTTCTGGACAAAGTCGCGCAAAACAGCTACGGCAAAAGCGGCGGCTATCTGGTTCAGGATCTGGAGCACAACGTGATAGTCACTGCCACCGACAAGAGCCGCGTGCTGCAGGCATTGCCCGATCCGGGCGTCAATGAAATGCATGAGCGGCGCAAGAAGGGCTTTTTGGGTTCGGCCGTGTCGGTGAATTCCCGCGGTGTGGAAGTGCTGTCGTCGGCCAGTCGCGTCGCTGCTTCGGGCTGGCTGGTGATTGCCGCCTTGCCCACCAAGGAAGCGTTTGCCCCGATCGTTGATATGCAGCGACGCATCGTGTTGGCAGCAATTTTGCTTACCTTGATCGCTGGCGCGATTTCGTGGTGGCTGTTGCGCCGCCATTTTGCGCCGCTGCTTGCCGCAGTCGAAAGCCTGGCTGGAATGTCCGACTCGAGGCGACCGCTGCAAGCGTTGCCGATTGCGAGACCGGATGAGATCGGCCAGTTGGTTGGCGGCTTTAATCGGTTGCTGACCGCGCTATGGCAGCACGAGGCACAACTCAAGACCGAACGAGATTTTTTCAGCGCTGTGCTGGAGCAATCGTCCGACGGTGTGATTCTGTTCGACCCTGACGGTTTGCGTATTCGGGAGCTCAATCCCAGTATCTGTCGCATGCTGGGTTACGAACGCGAGGAACTGCTTGCGATGAGCTACGCGGACTTGCTGCAGATGGATCAGGAAAGCGCAACTGAAAATGTGAAGCGAATTCTGCAAGACCGGTTGCCCGTCGTGCGCGAACGCAGTTTTCGCAAGAAGGACGGCACACAGCTGGCTGTCGAAGTCAATGCCGGCCTGGTGGAAACGGCTGGGCTTGAGCTTATCCTGGTCAATGTGCGCGACCTCACCGCGCACCAGCAGGCGGAACAGAAATTGCGGGATCAGCAGTTCTATGCGCGTTCGCTGATCGAATCGAATGTTGACGCCCTGGTGGCTGTCGATCCGCATGGCATCATCAGCGACGTCAACCAGCAGATGGAGTTGCTGACCGCGCGCACACGCGATGAATTGACGGGGGCGCCGTTCAGGAACTGCTTTGCAGATGCCCAGCGGGCCGAGGCGGTCATCACGCGTGTGCTGCGCGAAGGCAAGATTACTGACTACGAGTTGACGGTCATGGCTGGCGACGGCGCGCAAACGGTGGTTTCGTGCAACGCGACCACTTTTTATGACCGCGACGGCAAGTTGCAGGGCGTATTTGCGGCAGCCCGCGACATCACCGAGCGCAAGCAGTTCGAGCATGTGCTGCGGGAAACAAACGCCGAACTTGACAGTGCCAAGGCAGCCGCCGAAAAAGCCAATCTGGCGAAATCCGAATTTCTGTCCAGCATGAGTCATGAATTGCGCTCGCCACTGACTGCCGTGCTTGGATTCGCGCAATTGATGGAGTTTCAGACACCGCCACCCTCGCCAGCGCAGAAGCAGTCGATCGACCAGATATTGAAGGCCGGCTGGCATTTGCTGAACCTGATCAACGAAATCCTCGACCTTGCAAAGATCGAAGCTGGCAAAGTGACCTTGTTGCAGGAATCGATGTCGCTTGTCGAAGTGCTGCAGGATTGTCAGGCCATGATCAAGCCGCAGGCGCAGCAGCGCGGCATTCCAGTGACGTTCCCCGATTTCGGGAAACCGTTCTATGTGCACGCCGATCGGACCAGAGTCAAGCAGGTGGTGATCAACCTGCTGTCCAACGCGATCAAATACAACCGGGTCGGCGGCAAGGTCAATGTCCAGTGCACGATGAGCGGCGCAAACCGCGTGCGCGTCAGCGTCAGGGACACCGGAACTGGCCTGGCGCCGGACCAGTTGGCGCAGCTGTTTCAGCCGTTCAATCGGCTTGGGCAAGAGAGCGGCTCTGAAGAGGGTACCGGCATCGGCCTGGTGGTCACCAGGCAACTGGTGGAGTTGATGGGCGGCACCATCGGCGTCGAAAGCAGCGTTGATGTGGGCAGCGTATTCTGGTTCGAACTGCCGGCGTCGAGCGCGCCGAAGCTCTTGTCTGGCAGTTCCGGCGAGACAGACGTGGATGAACCGGAGCAAATGGTGACGAATGTGGCGACGAACGAGTTGTCTTGTCAACGCACAGTGCTTTATGCAGACGACAATCCGACGAATCTGGCCCTGGTCGGGGAACTGATCGCGCTACGCAGCGATTTGAAACTTATCACAGCCATCAATGGACATGAGGGAATCGAGTTGGCGCGTGCTCATCTGCCGGACGTGATTTTGATGGATATCAAAATGCGCGGCATCAGTGGTTTCGGCGCCTTGAAGGTTTTGCGTGAAGATCCGGTAACCGCCCACATCCCGGTGATGGCGCTTTCGGCCAACGCAATTTCGCATGACATCCAGAAGGGTATGGAGGCCGGGTTCTTCCGCTATTTGACCAAGCCAATCAAGGTTGCGGAGTTTATGGATGCACTGGATGTCGCATTGCGTTTTGCGGCGAAAAATCGCCAAACGAAGTGAAGTCCCGCGTTCTGCAAACCGATGTCGGGATGCGGCCGCGCTAAGGCAAATGCGCTACCAGATCGCGCGCCGCTTCCTGAACGATATTTTTCATCGAGACATATTCCTCGGCGAGGGATTCATGCGAAACGGTTGACTCCTGGGCGCCTTCCCAGCCAACCGAACCGTCGGTGCTGTCCCAGATTTGAAGAAAGAGTCGAACTGTGCTGGTTTTGGTATCCAGCACGCGCAGCCCAAGTATTCCAAACCGGTTTTTCGACTCCTGCCGGAAGGCGCCAAGTTTGAGTTGTGCCAGATAGCGCGTTCCGGTGGCCTGGGCCACTTTTTGCAGAGCTTCACGGTCGAATATGCCGGCCAGGCGGTAGTCTTCAAACATCTGCCTGTAGTCGCGCGTCAGCCCCATGCGATTGACCGCGCTCAGTGTTTGCGGCAGGGGCACGACATGCAGGTCCGGGCGGGCCTTCAGCAAGACTTCGGTAAAGGCAAGTGCCAGGGCTTGCTTGTCTTCTTCCTGCCCGGTGACCGAAGACGGTGTGATAAAGGCGATCCCTCCGGCCCGGAGTGCTTCGGGCTGCAGATTGATCGCCTGCACCTGGGTAGTCGGGATGATTTGCTGGGCCAGCTGCGGGCTGGCGCAAGCGCTTAGCAGCATGGCGAGTCCGCTGAGCAACAGACCCGACACGCGCCCGGGAGCGTTGTTGAACAGCCCGCACATTGTTTTCATTTCGGTCCCCTTTCACTGAGTCGAGGTTTGGGTCCATGTCAATTGCTGATCCCAAAGAATTGAACCGACTATCTACGCGTCATTCATTTGGTCACTTGCAGGCAATTGTCAGAATTTTTCAGGCCTCGGTCTGTGCGCTGGCGAACCAATAGCGCAAGCTGATGAAGCCCGCTTTCGACTCGCGGAGTTTCCCATCAGCCAAAAATGGCCACGCCCTTGATCTGGGCATGGATCGCCCGCCCTGGTGCGAGTCCCAGCGTACGGGCCGATCGGCTGGTGACCCGTGCCAGCAAAGGGTGGCCGCCGACATCGAGCGCCACCATCATCTGGCCCGGGCTGTCAGGGGACAGCGCGGTGACCGTGGCACTGAGCACGTTGAGGATGCTGGTGTCGGCTTGTCGGCTCAAGGTCAGGCTCACATCACGCGCTTGCACTCGAATACGCAGCGTTTCACCCAATGCCACCGTCTGCCTGGGCACGATCAATTCGCCAGTGCCAAAACCGATCGTGGTGAGGTGGTCGTTGCTGTCGTGGCTGAGCACTGTGCAGGCGAGTATCGCGCCGGCAGTGTCGCCATGGGCCAGTGGCAAGTCGAGCCGCGTCAACAGCTCGGCGGTCGGGCCGCTGGCGCTGACGTGGCCGGCGTCGAGCAGTACCAGGTGCTTTGCCAGGCGCGCCACCTCGTCGATGGCGTGGCTGACGTAGATCACCGGCAGGTCCAACTCTTGATGCAAGCGCTCCAGGTAGGGCAATATTTCGGCCTTGCGGGCAGCGTCGAGTGCCGCCAACGGTTCGTCCATGAGCAGCATGCGCGGGCTCGTCGCCAGTGCCCGGGCTATCGCCACACGCTGGCGCTCGCCGCCGGATAACTCGTGCGGCCAGCGCTTGAGCAGCTGCTCAATGCCGAGCAGCGGCAGGGCATGATCCCAGGCGTGCTTGCGCTCATCTGCGGGGGTACGGCGATAGCCGAATTTCAGGTTGTCTTCAACATTCAGATGTTCAAACAGGCTGGCTTCCTGAAACACATAGCCCAGTGCGCGTTGATGGACGGGACGAAAGATGCCCAGCGCGCTGTCCTGCCACACCTCGCCCCGCACGCAAACGCGGCCACGGGCCTGCGGCTCCAGGCCCGCCAGAATCCGCAGGACAGTCGTCTTGCCCGACCCCGAGGGGCCGAAAAAAGCCGTGATGCCGTCGCTGGAGAGCTGCAAATTCAGGTCCAGCGTAAAGCCCGGGCGAGTCAGCAAAGTCTGCAGTTGCAGGATTGGCTCCGCAACGATGCGCGGTTGGGCTGGTCGCGTTGAGCTGCTGGTCATGCCGGCCGGTCCTTGCGGCGGGCACCGGTGTAAAGGTGCAATGCCAGCAACACGACAAAAGAAAATCCCAACATCACGGCGGCCAGCCGATGCGCATCGGCGTATTCCATGGCCTCGACATGGTCGTAGATCTGGACCGACACCACCCGCGTGACACCCGGGATGTTCCCTCCCACCATCAGCACGACGCCAAACTCGCCAACCGTGTGGGCGAAACTCATGATGGCACCGGCGATCAAACCGGGCTTGCACAGCGGCACGACCACGCTGAAAAAGCTGTCGAGCGGCGAAGCGCGCAGGCTGGCCGCGACTTCCAGCGGCCGCTGGCCCATGGCCTCCATCGCGCTCTGGACCGGCTGCACCATGAAGGGCAGGGAGTAGAACACCGACGCCACCACCAGACCCCAAAAGGTAAACGGCAGCAGACCCAGCCCCAGCGCTTGCGTCCACTGGCCGACCTGTCCGTGCGGACCCATCAACACCAGCAGGTAAAAGCCGAGCACCGAGGGGGGCAGCACCAGCGGCATGGCCACCAGTGCACCCAGGGGCTTTCTGAGCCATGACCGTGTGCGCGCCAGCCACCAGGCCAGCGGCGTACCCGCCAGCAGCAGGACCAGAGTGGTCAAGCTGGCCACCCGCAGCGTGAGTCCAATGGCCTGCAGGTCGGCGTCGGTCAGCATGGCTGCGCGTCAGAGTGTGTAGCCATAGGAACGGATCAGATCCTTGATGTTGCTGCTTTTTAGCAGCGTCATCAAGGCCTGCGCCGCCGGGTTGCCGGCTCCGCGCCTGAGTACCACTGCGTCCTGTCGAATCGGCTGGTACAGGTCTTGCGGAATGTCCCAGATCGACCCGCTCCTGAGCTTGCCACCTTCGAGCACCTGCGACAAGGCCACAAAACCCAGTTCGGCATTGCCGCTGGCGACAAAGCTGTAAGTCTGGCCAATGCTTTCGCCTTGCACCAGCCTGGGCTTGAGGCTGGCTTGCAGGCCGAGCCGGTCCATGACCTGCACGGCCGCGGCGCCGTAGGGGGCGACCTTGGGCGCGGCATACGCCAGTTTGCGGAACTGGTCGCCACGCAGCACTTCACCTTTGGCATCCACCAGCTTTGCGTCTGCCGACCACAGCACCAGTTTCCCGGTGGCGTAAGTGAAGCGGCTGCCGGGCTGGGCCAGACCCTCGTGTTCGAGCATGGCAGGGGTTTCGGCGTTGGCTGCCAGCAGCGCGTCAAAAGGCGCACCATTGCTGATCTGGGCGTAGAGCTTGCCAGTGGCGCCAAGCGTGACTTTGAGCTTGTGCCCGGTGCTCTTTTCGAGCACCGCGGCAATCGCCTTGATGGGCTCGGCAAAGTTGGCGGCCACTGCGATGTGGGCCTCGCCAGCGAGACTAATGGCCGATCGCGAGAGCAGCGCACAGATGAGGAATATATTTTTTGCAGATGGACGCACCAAGGAACTCCAGAGGATGCAGCTATTTCTTTGACGGGACCTGCCCGAGCTTGCGGTACACCGTTGCGCGGCCGATGCCCAGGGCGCGGGCGGCCACAGTCACGTTGCCGCGGGCTTCTTCCACGGCCTTGCGGATGAGGGCGGTTTCAATCTCTCTCAGGGGCAAGCTC
The DNA here is from genome assembly GCA_963810395.1 of uncultured beta proteobacterium. GTDB lineage: Bacteria > Pseudomonadota > Gammaproteobacteria > Burkholderiales > Burkholderiaceae_C > Rhodoferax. The sequence goes on from CAWENC010000002.1 coordinate 196,684, forward strand.
TTGCCAACATGCGAGCGCTGTCCGGATCGCGGGGTCTGTTCTTCCTCGCCGCGTTGAATCGGCAAGACCTGCAGGCGCAGCCCGGTCCACAAAGGTATTTCAAGCGCGGCTTCGGCGTGGCGGGCAGCGTCGAACAGCGACTCGTACGCAACGCCAAACAGCTCACTGACGTGCACGGCGACTTCGCCGGCTGCGGTCAAGTTTGGCACCATCTGACGCGCAATCGGGTTGGCACCGGTCAACCAGCCATCACCGTCCAGACAGACAATGCCGTCGGCGTCGCCGTCGAGTGCATTACCGGGCCAGTTCAGGCGCAGCATCAGGCGGTGGTCCTGTGCCAGCAGCAGCGCGTTTTCAATCTTGCTGGCGCACTGGGTCACCAGATGCTTTAGTTCGGGGCGCTCCACCACCTCAATGCCGGTCAAATCCAGCATGCCGACACAGGCACCATCCGGTCCAAACAGGGGCGCACCGGCGCAGCTGTACACGGAAGTGCTGGAGAAATAGTGCTCACCCCGGTGCAGCCACACCGGCTGCAATTCGCTCAACGCCATGCCAATGGCGGTAGTGCCAATACTGCGTTCCGACAGATCGGCACCAATTCGGGTGATCAGGTGGGCGCGCGCGTCGCTGCGGTCGATCGCGCCGCTGACATCCACCACAACGCCCTCGTGGTTGGTGAGAATCGCAAAGTAGCGCGTGCTCGCTATGGCGCGCCCAAGGCTGTCCAGAATCGGCTTGGCGTTCTGCACCAGTCGCAGATTGGCTTCATGCGTGCGGCGCATGTGCTGATCGGACAATTGTTTGAAGACAAGCGGCTCATCGGCTTGCAGCCCCAAGCCCAGGCAGCGCTGCCAGGAGCGCTCGACCCACGGCGCAATGCATCCCGCGGGCAGCCTGGCGTGGCCTTCCAGCATGGCATGGCGCGCCAGCGCAATGTTGCTGAGTCGGGTACTGACAATGCTGGGGTTGACCATGGAAACAGAAGGTGTTGCTTGTTGGGTGGATCGCGGGAGACGCTTGAATCTAACGCATTGTGCCGCTGTTGATGGATTTGGTGCCAAGCCGAACCGGATAGGTACACTTTCGCGCTTGAAGACACCATTTGTTGGCACCCAACCCCGGCGCGTGAAGGCAAGCTTCATCTTGCCGTTCGCGATCGTACTCACGTTCATCCTGGGCGCGTTTGTAGCGACTGCGTACTACCTGGAGGTCAGGATTCGCGACCGTGCGTTGGCAGAGCGCGTGGCTGCCGTGGCCAAGTTGGTCGACCAGAAGCTCGGCAAGGATACGAACCTGATGCAGGCCGTGTTGCGCACCATGATGGGCAATCGCGCCATCGAGGCAGCCTTCGCCAGTCTTGACCGAGGCGCGCTGCTGCGCGAAGCCGGGCCACTGTTCGAAACCTTGCGCGCCGACCATCGCATTACCCACTTGTATTTCAATGGCCCCGACCTGGTGAATGTGTTGCGCCTGCATAGCCCCGGCGAGTTTGGCGATTTGATCAACCGCGAAACCATGACCCGGGCGAGGGACCAGGGCGGCGCCGTGCACGGGCTGGAGCTTGGACCCTTGGGGACCTTGACCCTGCGGCTGGTGCTGCCATGGCGGGCTGGCAATGGCTTGCTGGGCTATCTCGAAATCGGTGAAGAGATTGGCTATCTGGTGGATGAAATCCGCGATAGTCTTTCAGTGGACTTGTTTGTATTGGTGGACAAGGGCTTCATGTTGCCGCAGCAATGGCAACATGGAATGGCGCTTTTCAATCGGCAGGGAAGTTGGGATCGCTTTGGTTCCCGCGTATTGGTGGCGCAGACTGCGGCCAAAGTGCCTGCCGCCCTGAACGACAGAATTCTTGAACGGTTGAGCACTGGGGACACTGTGGTGTTCGACGACGGCAGTCGCAGGCTTCAGCTGGCCATGTTGCCGCTGGCTGATGCCAGCGGGCGCCGAATCGGCGACTTTGTCGTGATGCGTGACATCACTGCGCTTCAACAGACATTTCAAAGGTCGGTGACCGCAGTCATCCTGTTGAGCCTGCTTGCAGGTGTCGGAGTTTTGGGACTCTTCTACTTCGCCCTCGATCGGGTAGAGCGCGATTACCAGCGTCAGCACGATCTGGAACATCAGCTCTTGCGTCTTGGTACCGAACATCAGCGTATCCTTCAAATCGAAAAGCTATCGGCCCTTGGAACCATGGTCGGTGAGATCGCCCATCAATTGAACAACCCGTTGGTTGGCGTGGTGAATCTGGCTCAATTGGCCTCCCGGGAGGCCGATGACCCCGCGCGAACGCGTGAGCTGCTCAAGGAGATTCACCGTGCCGGTGCCGACTGCCACGCTTTTATTCAATCGATGCTCAGGTTTTCCAAGGTTTCCAGTTTTGAAAGCAAGCCGACATCCATGGCCGAGGTGATCGAAGAGACGGTTCTGATGTTTCGCCAGACCGAGAGCCGGCAACTACCGGTAGAAACCCGTCTGCCCGAGCAGGCGGTTGTCCTCACGGTTGATCCGATCCTGATCCGGCATGCTCTTTTCAATCTGCTGATGAACGCCGCCCAAGCCACGCTTGATGAGGGTGCCATCGTCATCAAGCTTGACCCGGCCACCAATTCGGACAGCGGTGCGCCAGGCTGGGTGCTCTCGGTGACCGACCATGGCAGGGGCATCCCTGCAGATCTCATGGACAAGATTTTCATGCCCTTCTTTACCACCCGAAGCGACGGTACCGGCCTCGGGTTGCCAGTGGTCCAGCACGTGGCCTTGTTGCACGGTGGCTACGTGAGCGCGAGTAATCAGCCTGGGGGTGGCACGCAATTTGCGATTTGGCTGCCACAAGAGAATAAATTGACGCAAGAAAATAAATTGAATCCGCCGCACTATGCTGCCTAAGATCCTGGTCGTCGACGACGACCGCTACACCCGCACGCTGATCGAGCAACTGATGCGCAAGACTGCGGAAGTGCATCTGGCCGGGGACGGCGAGGCAGCGCGGAAATTGTTTGCCGCAGTGGATTTCAACCTCGTCTTGATGGATCAGCGCCTACCCGGGGAAAAAGGGCTTGAGTTGCTGCGCGAGTTCCGCCTGCGACGCCCCAAGCTGGTGGCAATTCTGATCACCGGGTTCGCCGACGTGCGCGATGCCGTGGCCGCCGTACGTGAAGGCCTGTTCGACTACCTGACAAAGCCGTTTGAAGACCTGGAGGCATTGGAGGCGGTGATTGGCAAAGCGCTTGAGCTTGATCGCGCTTATCGGGAAATTGACAGCCTGCGCACCCGCCTGGCTGCGGAGTCGGGTGCGCCCAATGTCATCGGTCAGTCCGGCGCGATGGCGCGCCTGCTTGGGCAAATTCGTCAGGTGGCAGGCATTGACACCACGGTGTTGCTCGAGGGCGAAAGCGGAACCGGCAAGGACCTGATCGCCAAACTGGTCCACAGCTGGAGTTTGCGTTCCTCCAAACCCTATCTGGAGGTCAACTGCGGCGGCTTGCCGGAGTCGCTGCTGGAAAGCCTGCTGTTCGGCTACGAGAAAGGTGCGTTTACCGGCGCCAGTCAGGCGACTGCAGGGTATTTTGAGAAAGCGCATGGCGGCACCCTGTTCCTCGACGAGATCGCCGACATGAGCCCCAAGTTGCAGAGCAGCCTGCTGCGCGTGTTGCAGGATCACAGCTGCGCGCGCATCGGTAGCACGCAGCCGCGCAATACTGACTTCCGCCTGATCTGCGCGACCAATCGTCCTTTGTCCGGTGAAGTCAAAGCGGGCCGCTTTCGAGAAGATCTGTATTACCGCATCAACGTCGTGGCGGTAGGCTTGCCGCCCCTGCGTGAACGGGGCGACGACATCATCCTGCTGGCGATTCATTTTCTGGACCACTACAACGCCAGATTTGGCAAGCAGTGTGGCCCTTTCACACCGGCAGCGGTGCGTGCCCTGGAGGCCTGCCGATGGCCGGGCAACGTGCGCGAGCTCCAGCATTGCATTGAGCGTGTTGTCGCCTTGCAGCCCGGCGGGGCCATCGACGCCATCCATCTCAGCCCGACATGTGACCCGATTGTGGCGACCGATTCACCAAGCCGCCCGACTCCAGCGCCTGCGCTTGCCTATCAGGATGCGCGCACCGGCTTCGAGCGCGAGTACCTGCGCGGCCTGCTTGATGCGGCTGGCGGCAACATTTCTGAAGCAGCCCGTTTGAGCGGGATTCCGCGGCAGAATCTTTATGTGCGGATGAAACGCTGGGGTTTTGTCATTGAATAGTGACGACTGTCATTTTCTGGTGACAATTTGATCTGGCTTTTTGCCTTCATTTTTCGTAAGGCGGCAAACCTGTTGCCCCCCCCTCGTTTTTGCGCTTCGCGCTGACGGATCCCTTGCCTTAATCACTGCGCTGCGCCTGAATTGGCGAATCCACCGTGCCATCAGGCGCCGAAACTGGAAGTGGCACAGCCTTTGCGTATTGCTTGGAGCTAATCCGTGATGGACGGCTTCCATCTGGCTCCATTGAAGAGGAATTTGTATGTTGTTTCAAAAAAGCAAGATCTTGCTGACGGGTGTCCTGCTGGCTCTGTCAGGTGGCGCATTTGCCGCCGCTGATGCCGACACGCAAGCGCAGATTGATGCGCTCAAAGCTGCCATACCGAAATTCGCGATTCCAATGCGGGAAGTCGGTGATCGTTTTCAAAACATGTACTTTGCGGCGAAGGATGGCAATTGGGCACTTGCCGCGTACATGTCAAAGTATATGAATGGCTCCATGAACCCCGCCAAGTTGACAAAGCCTGACGAATACAAGGTGTGGAAGAGTTTCTATGAAGGGAAATTCGTCGTTGTCGAGAAGGCGATTCAGGCCAAAGATCTGGCCGGATTTGAAGCTGCGTACGCCAAAGTGATCGACGATTGCAACAGCTGCCACAAGAAGATGGAGTATGGCTTCATCAAGGTCGTCAAGATGAAGGTTCCGGCTGACGTTGGTATCGACTACACCGTCAAGTCAGAACCGGGCGACGTACCCAAATGAGAGCCTTGAGATTGGTGCCCATTGCGTTCGGCTTCGCCGCCCTCCTTGGTGGGTCGGCTTTGGCTGCTGAGCCCGTCAAAATTGACTGGTCCAAGATTCCGAGCGCCAATATTTCTTTGTTCTATCCGGGGCAGACTAGTTACGAGTGGCTGCGCAGCAAGGGGCATGGCGGCGCAGGAAAAGTCACGCGCGGTGGCGCTTGCGTCTCCTGCCACGACGAAGCCGAGGCCGAAAAGGAGTTGGGCGACAAGCTGGTCAAAGGCGGCGAGCTTGAACCCATGCCGGTGGCTGGAAAGAACGGTTCGGTCGATCTCAAGGTGCAGGCGGCCTATGACGACAAAAATGCCTATTTGCACTTGCAGTGGAAGACCCAGCAACCATTTCCCGGCACCGAGCACCAGTATCTCCGTTTCGATGGCAAACACTGGGATGTTTACGGCTACCCCAAGCTCGACAAGGTGGTGCGGGACGGCAAACAACCCGGGGTTTACGAAGACCGGATGTCGATCATGATCGACGACGGCAAGGTCGCCGGCTTTGCACAGCAGGGCTGCTGGCTGACCTGCCACGATGGTGAACGCGATATGCCCAAGCAGTTCACCGCAGCGGAGGTGGCGGCCAACCCCATGCTGACAGCGATCAAGAAGGGCGACGTGCGCAAGTACCTGCCCGACAGTCGCAACGATCCATCAGATTGGAAATCCGGCAAGACGATTGAGGAACTCGCCAGGATCAAGGGCGAGGGAAAGTTTGTGGATCTGATCCAGTGGCGCGCTCACCGCAGCCATGCCGTGGGCATGGCCGACGACGGCTATGTGCTGGAGTGGCGTCTGGGCGATGCCGGCAAAGACATGTTTGGTGGCAATGCTGATGCAAAAACCCATGAACCCAAATTCATGTGGGACGCGAAGAAGGTCGGTTACAAGTCCATCACCGCTGACCAGATGCGCAAGGGCGATCATTTCCTGATCCGTGAGAAAAACGCGGTGCCGTTTGATCCGAACGCTGGCTGGAAGGAAGGCGACATGATCCCCGACTATGTGATCAGCCGCGAGGACGCGAAGGATTCCGCCGCCGACAACAACGCCATTGCCAACTGGAAAGACGGCTTGTGGTCTGTGGTTCTGGTGCGTCCTCTTGGTTTGACCAACAGCGACGACAAGAGCCTGAAAGTTGGCGGCGTTTACAACGTCGGGTTTGCCGTACATGACGACAACATCACCACCCGCGGGCACTTTGTTTCGTTCGTCAAAACATTGGGACTTGGCGCCAAGGCCGATATTGAGGCTGTCAAGCTACCTTGATCCGTCGGCGTAGTCACACATCCACAACGCCACCGCGGGGCCAGTCCCGCAGTGGCGTTTTGTTTGCGAAACACACTGTCTCAATTTGAGAATTTCTCGCAATTGCGTCACTGGAACTAGGGTTTTCCCTAGGCTCCAAGTTCTTCTGTTGTCGAACAATCGCTATGTATTCCGTTTCATAGGCAAGGCACTTCATAGGTGCCTCCATTCAGATCATCCACAGGAGACACATATGCAAAAAGTGTTGCACATCAACGCGGACAAATGTACCGGTTGTTTGCAGTGCGAGATGGCTTGTTCTTTCGAGAACTACGGCACCTTCGCAACCGCCAAATCCCGCATCAAGGTATTTGACTTTCACCATACTGGCAAAAAAGTGCCCTACACCTGCACCCAGTGCGACGAAGCCTGGTGCCTGCACGCCTGTCCGGTGGAAGCGATCACCGTGGACAAGGCGACCGGCGCCAAAGTGGTCAACGAAACCACCTGCGTCGGCTGCAAGGTCTGCACCATTGCCTGCCCCTTCGGCACGATCAACTACGTTCAGGAAACTGGCAAGGTCCAGAAATGCGACTTGTGCGGCGGCGAGCCGGCTTGCGCCGACGCCTGCCCCACCGGCGCCATCACCTTCATCGATGCCAATTGGACTGGCTTGGGCAAGATGGCTCAATGGGCTGACAAGCTCGGCAACCAACCCACCGCTGTTTAAGGAGACACCATCATGTCATGGGCAGGAAAAATTCTTCGCGTTGACTTGACCGCAGGAACCGTCAAGTCTGAACCCCTCAACATGGATTGGGCGCGTGCCTACATCGGTTCGCGGGGCCTGGGCACCAAGTATCTGGTGGAAGAGGTGGATGCCAAGGTGGACCCGCTCTCGCCAGCCAACAAGATCATCTGGTCAACCGGCCCTTTGACCGGCACCATGGCCTCCACCGGTGGCCGCTACACCGTGATCACCAAGAGCCCGCTGACCGGTGCCGTCGCCTGCTCCAACTCCGGCGGCTACTGGGGTGCCGAGTTCAAGATGGCCGGCTGGGACATGGTGATTTTTGAAGGCAAGAGCCCCAAGCCGGTCTATCTCTACGTGAATGACGACGTGGCGGAACTGCGCGATGCGGCGCACTTGTGGGGCAAGAGCGTGTGGGAAACCGAGGAGATGCTCAAGAAGAGCCTGCAGGACCCGCTGACGCGCGTGTCGAGCATCGGCAAGGCGGGCGAGAACGGCGTGCTGTACGCCAGCGTCGTCAATGACCTGCACCGGGCTGCCGGCCGCTCGGGGGTCGGCACCGTCATGGGCAGCAAGAACCTGAAGGCGATTGCGGTGCGGGGCACCAAGGGCGTGGGCAATATCCATAACCCCAAGGCCTTCATGAAAGCGGTCGCCGAGAAGAAGAAGATTCTTGCCGAGAACGGTGTCACCGGCCAGGGCCTGCCTGCTTATGGCACGCAGGTGCTGATGAACGTGATCAATGAAATGGGCGCGCTGCCAACCCGCAATCACCGCGACAACGCCTTCGAGGGTGCCAAGGAAATTTCGGCCGAAGCCATGGCGACGCCACGCAAGACCGACGGCAAGAAGCATCTGGTGACGAACCAGGCCTGTTTTGGCTGCACCATTGCGTGTGGCCGCATCAGCAAGATGGACGAGAACCACTTCACGATCGTCAACAAGCCGCAATACCGGGGCGCCAATGGCGGTCTCGAATACGAAGCCGCCTGGGCGCTGGGTGCTGCCAATGGTGTCAGCGATCTGGAAGCTTTGCAGTACGCCAATATGCTGTGCAACGAAGAAGGCATCGACCCGATCAGTTTTGGCACCACGGTCGGAGCGGTGATGGAGCTCTATGGCATGGGTGTGCTTTCCAAGGAACAGATTGGTATCGAAGCACCCTTTGGCTCGGCTCATGCGCTGGCGTTTTTGGCCGAAGAGACGATTTACGGGCGTGGCTTTGGCAAGGAAATCGGCCAGGGCTCGAAGCGCCTGACGGCCAAATACGGGCACCCCGAATTGAGCATGTCGAGCAAAGGCCAGGAGTTCCCGGCCTATGATGGCCGTGCCATTCAGGGCATCGGCCTGGCCTATGCTACGTCCAACCGCGGCGGCTGCCACTTGCGCGGCTACACCATTGCCTCCGAAGTGCTGGGCATTCCGGTCAAGACCGACCCCCTCGCGCATGAAGGCAAACCAGAGCTGGTCAAGGCCTTCCAGGACGCCACGGCGGCCTTTGATTCATCGGGCTTGTGCATCTTCACGACCTTTGCCTGGGGCCTGGCCGACCTGGCGCCGCAGATGGCGGGCGCCTGTGGCGACCAGTACACCACCGAAGAACTGGAAAAGATCGGTGAACGAATCTGGAACATGGAGCGCGACTTCAACAACCGTGCCGGCTTCACCGCCAAGGACGACAGCCTGCCCAAACGCCTGCTCACCGAAGCCTGCAAGACCGGCCCGTCCAAGGGCAAGGTCAACATGCTGGCCGAGATGATGCCCAAGTATTACGCCGTGCGCGGTTGGGACCCGGAAGGCCGACCCACTGCTGCCACCCGCACGCGTTTGGGACTTTGACCGCCAGCCGAAATCACGCGGAAACTACGAAATAGCGGTCCCTGGCGGCCGCTTTTCTTTTTGGAGAAAACAACATGACCCATCACCTCATCCTCGGTGCCGGCCCGGCCGGCGTCATTGCCGCCGAGACCATTCGCAAGCACGCGCCGCTGGACGCCATCACCGTGATCGGCGAAGAAAAGGAGCCGCCATACTCCCGCATGGCGATTCCCTACCTGCTGATGGGCCATGTGGATGAGCCTGGCACTTACCTGCGCAAGAGCCCATCGCACTTCTCTGACTTGAAGATAAAACTGGTCCAGGCGCACGTCAAGCATGTGGACGCAGCTATGAAAACAGTAGCACTTTCGAATGGCGAAACGCTGGCGTTTGGCACCTTGCTGATTGCCACCGGCTCGCATCCACTGCGTCCTCCGATCCCCGGCATTGACACCGCCGGTGTTCACGCCTGCTGGACGCTCGACGATGCGCGGCAGATCATGATGCTGGCGGTCAAAGGGGCCCGCGTGCTGCAACTCGGCGCCGGCTTTATCGGTTGCATCATCATGGAAGCGCTGGCGGCGCGAGGCGTGCACTTGAGCGTGGTAGAGATGGGCGACCGCATGGTGCCGCGCATGATGGGCCCGACGGCGGGCGCCATGATCCGGGACTGGTGCGAGGCCAAGGGCGTGGAAGTGTTCACCGGCACCCGGGTGGAGGCGATCGAACTGGGCGCGCCCTTGAACGTTCGGCTGTCCAACGGCCGGCACGTGCCGGCGGATCTGGTCATCAGTGCCGCCGGTGTGCGCCCGGCCATCGGCTTTCTGGAAAACTCGGGCATCAGCTGCCTGCTCGGCGTGTTGACCGACGAACATCTGCGGACCAACGTGCCTGGCATCTACGCCGCGGGCGATTGCGCAGAAGCGTTTGATAAGGTCCTGGGCAAGACGATCGTCAGTGCGATTCAGCCCAACGCCTCCGAGCAGGCCCGCATCGCCGGGCTGAATATGGTGGCCTTCGCCCGAGGCCAAGCGCCCCGTGCGGAGCTCAAGGGCGTGACGCAAATCAACGTGCTCGATACGCTGGGGCTGATTTCGACCAGTTTCGGCGACTGGCAAGGCGTGCCCGGCGGCGATCATGTCGAACTGACCGACAAGGCGGCGGGTCGTCACCTGAGCCTGCAATTCAAGGACGACGTGCTGGTCGGCTGCAACTCTGTCGGCTGGACCGATCACGTCGGTGTGATGCGCGGACTGGTGGAAGGCCAGGTGAAATTGGGCGCGTGGAAAGAAACGCTCAAACAGGACCCGACGCAACTGATGCAAGCTTATCTCGCCAGCGCCCAGGCGCAAAGTGCCTGGTCCGGCGCACAGGATGAGCGGCGGCGCTAGACTTTGGTGGTATGAAGATCACCTTCAAGCTCTTTGCCTCGCTGACCGATTACCTGCCGCCGCAAGCACGCTACAGCAATGTGCTGGAGCTCGACATTGCGCCGCAGGCCAGCATCAGCGAGATCATCGAGCCCTTTGGCTTGCCGGAAAAAATGGTCCATCTGGTGCTGATCAACGGCAAATACATCGAACCCGAGAGGCGCCTGACGCAAACGCTGGCCGAAGGCGACGTGCTGGCCATCTGGCCGCCCATTGCAGGCGGCTGATGCAATCGTTTTACCCGGAGCGCTTCGAGCGCGAAATGGGCTGCACCGAGGCCGAGTGGCTGCGCTGGCTGCCCGACGCGATAGGTGAACATTTCTGGAAGCTGCAGGCGCAGTCGGCCGGTGTGCGCATCGGCGATGGTGCCCTGGGTCTGAGCTGGCGCGTTGGCGAGCCGCTTGTGATTGCGCTGCTGCGCATGCCCCGTTTGCTGGTCACTTTTCGCTTCGCCGGGCTGGATGAGGCCCAGCGCTACGCCTTCATGAAGCGCTTTGATCTGTACATGCAAAGGGGCGGGGGCTAGCACCAGAATATCCGGCCGCTCATGGGTAACAAGGGGCGCAGTGGGATAATTGGATTTTGCCCCCTGGTGGGACTATTCCGGTGACAGCGTCACGCATTAGTAGCCAGTACTTCAGATGACCGCCCAACGCGAATCACCGCCGACCTCACCCCCCTTGCCCGCATGGGGCGGCACCAGCAACATGTCGCGCCACGCGTTTTGGATCATGACGCGTCGGGTGATGCTGGTGGCGGCGGGCGTGGACCTGGCCTTTCTCGTCATTTTTTTGCTCCTCGATTCGCCGGTTCTGGCCTGGATGAATCTGGCCAGCATTTCCATGTACCTGGCGGCTTATTGGCTGCTGACCAGGCGCATCAACAATGCGGCTCTCTTTTTGCTCTGGATAGAGGTTCTTGGACATGCCGCCATCGGCTCACTGCTGGTAGGCTGGGATAGCGGCTTTCACTACTACCTGCTGATGCTGATTCCCGCCATCGTCGTCAGTGGGCGCGGGCGTTTCGCCGGGGTGCTGTTGCTGGTCCTGCTGGTTTTTTACCTCGGTTTGCACACGGCTGCGCGCGCACTGGGTGTTTTTTCGCCACTGAGCCCGTTCGGTCTCGCGGCGGTGCATGCCTTCAATGTCGTGATCGTATTTGCGATGGCCTCGTACGCCGCGCGCTTCTACTATGGCGCGATTCGCCGCGCCGAAAAAAAACTCGTGCAGCTGGCCATGCGGGACCCGCTCACGGGTCTCGCCAACCGTCGCAATTTGATTGCACAGGCGGACAAGGAAATGGCGCGCGCGCGGCGCACCGGTGAGCCCATCGCGCTCATCATTGCCGACATCGACCATTTCAAGCAGATCAACGACCAAAGCGGGCACGATGCAGGCGACCGTGTCATCGCCCAGGCGGGCAGCTTGATGCAGCAGCTGTGCCGCTCAGAAGATGTCATCGCCCGCTGGGGCGGGGAAGAATTTTTGCTGTTGCTGCCGATGACAGGCGTCAGCGCAGCCACCGAACTGGCCGAACGCATCCGTCTGGCGATGCAGGCCGCCGAGGTGATGCACGCCGACCAGCGCATCCCGTTCACCTTTTCTCTCGGCGTTGCCTTGTTGAACGTCAACGAGCCCCTGGACGCGAGCATCGCGCGGGCCGATCATGCGATGTACCAGAGCAAGTCCCAGGGACGCAATCGCGTCACCGTTGCCGCATAAGGCCGCAAGCGCTGGCCCGCGAACCCGCCGATCAGAGGCATTTCTTGGCGCAGCCTCCGTCAATCAAGCGCGAGCAGCTATAAAAATCATAGTATCATTGTTCTCCATGCACACCTTGTACGCCACACCCAGCAAGGAGCAGATCGCGCTGCTGCCGGAGTTTGAGCGCCTCGGGCCGGACCGGATTGCGCTGGTTGCCACCGCCGCGCAGGCGCATCTGGCGCATGCCGAACTCAGGGCCACCTCGGTCTGGGGCTTTGACACCGAGTCCAAACCTACCTTCTTCAAGGACCAGGTATCCGATGGGCCGCACATCGTGCAGCTGGCGACCCTGGACAAGGCCTGGGTGTTTCAGCTGCACGACCCGGCGTGCCGCGCCGTGGTGGCGCAACTGCTGGCCCTGCCGGGTTTCACCAAGGCCGGCTTTGGTCTGGGTGATGACCGCAAGCGCATCCAGGCCAAGCTGGCGGTGGAAGCGATGGATGTGCTGGAACTCAACAGCGTGTTTCGCCAGCGCGGCTACCGCAAGGACATGGGCGTCAAAGGCGCCGTGGCGGTGCTGTTCAATCAGCGCTTCATCAAGTCGAAGAAGGCCAGCACTTCCAATTGGGCCACGCCCAGCCTGAGCCCGGCCCAGCTGATCTATGCGGCCAACGATGCCTACGCCGCGATTCGCGTTTTCCACGCGCTCGGGCTGACCTGAAGTCGCCCTGAATGCAGAGCTGGCCCAGCGCTCAATCGTCCAGGCCGGAGGCGTTCAATCGATGCGGCAAAGGCCGGGCGCCAGCGATGCGGTACATCACCTGGCCCGGCCAGGACAAATAGCCGTCCAGCCGGCAGGAAAACAAAACCCCATTGGTTTGACTTTTGTACGTCGTGCGGGCTTGGGGACCATGCGGATTGGCGGGATCGATGACATCGCAAATGGCTTGGCCGACTTTGACTCGGGTGCCTGGTTTCACATGGAAGACCAGGAACCCTGTGCCCTTGCTGTAGCCCACATCCATACCGTTCATGGGCATGGCGGGTGACAACAGGCGCGGCAGCGGCTGCGCACGGCCCTGGACGGCGCCGCGCCGCACCAGCCAGCGGTAAAGGTTGTTGGCGTCTCTGCGACCCAAGGCGTCGCTGACATCAAACTCGCTGCGCATCTCGACGGTGACAGACATGCAGGCCTGCGGTATGGACGCTTGGGTAAAGTGCTCCCGCAAGCGACCCCACAAAGCCGCATGCACGCCGGAGAAAGTGAGGCTCTTGGCATATGGCTCGTTGCACAGGCTGGCCTTGGCGCCCAGGTCGGCGGCCAGCTCCCGAATGGCACCGTTGGGCCAGTCGCAGGCCGAGGTGAACAGGTGCAGGGCAGCATGGACGTCGCAGTGCAAATCCAACACGTAGTCGGCGTCGACGCTCAGCTTCATGATTTCGACGCGCAGCGTCTGCAGCTCATTGACCGGCTTCATGTCGGCCAGCGCCCCGCGCGCTGCCTTGCGAATGCGCTTGACGTTGGCCTGGGCATCGTCGCCCAGTCGCTTGCCCACACGCTCGGCGACTGCGTCACTCAGATCAAGCCAGTTGCGGTTGAAGTTTTCATAGCTCAGCAAGTTGTAGCGACCAGCATGCGAATTGCCAACCAGTTGCGACTGGCCAATCGGGTTGACGGTGGGTACCACGATGATTTCACCCTGGATCAGGCCCTTGCGTTCGGCCGCCAGCAACTGTGGCATCAAATGGTGCAAGGCCATGGCGCCCGGCATTTCATTGGCATGAATGGCCGCTTGCATGTAGACCTTGGGGCGGGCACCGGCTTTGCCAAAGCGCAGCCAGCGGATCTGCCTGTGTGAGCCCGGCGTCATGCTGGGCAATTCGATGCTGTGGATTTTGGCGGGCATTGGTCTCTCCTGTCAGGGATGTTCCCGGTCAGTCTAGCGCAGTGCCTGCCTGTTTGTTGCCGCCGATTCCATCGAGTCGCCTGCGTGACCGCCCTGAGTGTATGCCCTGCTTGACATCATTTTCTTCGACTTCACAATCAACCTCCACCCAACCAATAGGCCTTCGTACAAGGAAAACCTGCCATGAATCTGCACAACTTTTCTCACTCCGGTAAATCACTGCTTGCGGTCCTGATCGCGGGAGGAATTTTGAACAGCTTTCCGGCCCAGGCCGAGGTGGTAAAGATTGCTTTCATTGAGGTTTTGTCGGGCCCCTTCGCCAAGACCGGTGAAGGCTCTTTGAACCAGTTGCGCGAAGTGGCACTGCAACTCAACGCCAAGGCCAAGGCCAATGACACCAAATACGAGATCGTCGCTCTCGATGGCAAGGGATCTCCCCAGGAGAGTGTGGTGGCACTCAAGTCGGCGGTAGACCAGGGCATTCACTACATTACCCAGGGCGGCGGTTCTGGTGTGGCCCTGGCACTCTCTGACGCTATCAGCAAATTGGCCGAACGTGAACCGGAGAAGGCCGTGGTGTTTTTGAACTACTCTGCCATGGACCCCGCGTTGACAAACGAGAGATGCAACTTCTGGCACTTCCGCTTCTATCCGTCGAGCGAAATGAAGATTGAGGCACTGACCACCTACCTCGTCAAACGGCCTGATGTGAAAAAGGTATTTCTCTTCAACCAGAATTACGCCCACGGGCAGCAGGTTTCCAAGGCGTCGCGCAGCTACCTGGCACGCAAGCGTCCTGACGTTTCCATTGTGGGAGATGACTTGATTCCCATCGCTCAGGTGCGTGACTTTGCACCCTACGTTGCCAAGATCAAGGCCTCGGGGGCCGACACGGTGATCACCTCCAACTGGGGCAGTGACCTGACGCTGTTTTTCAAGTCGGCCAAGGAAGCCGGCCTGAATCTGAATTTCTTCACCATGAATGCCAACAACCCCGGCACTCCCGCAGCCATGGGCTCCTGGGGTGCCGAGAAAGTGGGCGTGATCTGGAACTGGGGGCACAACGCGCCTACGCCGGAGTTGGAGAAGACCTATCTCGCCTACAAGGCGAAATACAACGAGGACTTTATTTTTGCCGCCCACTGGAATTCGCTAAGCATGTTGTCCGCTGCCATCCAAAAGGCCAAATCGACAGAACCCAAGAAGGTCGCCTATGCTCTGGAAGGCATGACCTACAAGAGCCCCATTGGTGAGATTGAGATGCGCCGGACCGACCATCAGTTGTTGGCACCGCTGTTCCTGGGTATTTGGGCCAAGCAGGGCAGCAAAGGCGTGAAGTACGACGCCGAGAAAACCGGCTATGGTTTCCGCTCCGAGGTCGTTTGGGATTCGTACGTGAGTGCGCAACCCACCTCCTGCCAAATGATCCGCCCCTAAACCCATTCGAGAACCTAACCATGCTCCAACCCGGCCTCATGATGGACCGCCCCTTGCTGCTCTCCAGCGTGATTGAACACGCGGCGGCACAGTTCGGCGATATTGAAATCGTCTCGCGCGAAACGCACGGCCCGCTCTTTCGCTACACCTATGCGCAGTGCGCCGTGCAAGCCCGCAAGCTGGCCAATGCGCTGGCCGCGCTGGGTCTGAACCCGGGGGACGTGGTGGGTTCCATCGCCTGGAACAACCACCGCCACCTGGAGGCGTATTACGCCGTATCGGGCAGCGGCATGGTGATGCACACCTGCAACCCGCGGCTGCATCCGCAGCAGCTCATCTACATCATCAATCATGCCGAAGACCGCGTGGTGCTGTTCGATGCCACGTTTGCTCCTCTGATCAAAGGCATTGCGGCGCATTGCCCCCAGGTGCACGCGTGGGTATGCCTGGCCGATGCCGACAACACGCCCGTGATCGAAGGTGTGACCAAGGTACTTTCCTACGACGAACTGATCGCCGCCTGCAGTGACGTGTTCGAGTGGCCAGAGTTCGATGAGCGCACCGGCGCTGCGCTGTGCTACACCTCCGGCACCACGGGCAACCCCAAGGGCGCCATGTATTCGCACCGGGCCATCGTGCTCAATGCCATGTCGGGCTGCCTGCCCGGTGTGCTTTCTCTGTCCCCTGGAGAAGCCATCCTGCCGGTGGTGCCCATGTTCCACATCAACGCCTGGTGCATCCCCTATTCGGCCCCCATCGGCGGCGCCAAACTGGTGCTGCCCGGCCCCAAGCTGGACGGACAGTCGCTGTACGAATTGATGGAGTCCGAAGGCGTGACCGTGAGCGCCGGCGTGCCCACCATCTGGCAGGCCCTGCTGGCGCATGTGGAGCAGAACGGGCTGCGCTTTACCACCATGAGGCGCACGGGTGTTGGCGGCTCGGCCATGCCGCAGGCCCTGATCGCCAGGTTCATGGACACCTACCAGGTGGACGTGCGCCACGGTTGGGGCATGACGGAAACCACCGCCGTGGCGACCATGGGCACCCTGATGCCCAAGTCCAAGGACTGGACATCGGAACAGAAACAGGCCGTGCTCGCCAAGCAGGGCAAGAGCACGTTTGGCGTCGAGATCAAGGTGGTGGATGAAAACGGCAACACCCTGCCCCGCAACGGCACATCGCAAGGCGAACTGCTGGTCCGCGGGCAATGGATCATGGCCTCGTACTACAAGGGAGAGAAATCTCCGCTCATCGATGGCTGGTTCCCCACCGGTGACATCGCCACCATCGATGCCGAAGGCATCATGCAAATCCGCGACCGCACCAAGGACGTGATCAAGACCGGCGGAGAATGGATCAGCTCCATCGATCTCGAAAATGCCGCTGTAGCTCACCCGGCGGTAGCGATGGCGGCGGTTATTGGCGTCAAACACCCCAAATGGGATGAGCGGCCACTAATTTTCATCGTGCGCAAGCCCGGCGCCAGCCTTGAGAGGGAAGAAATTTTAAAATTTCTGGAAGGCAAGGTCCCGAAGTGGTGGGTGCCCGACGACGTGGTTTTTCTTGACTCCCTGCCCGTGGGAGGTACCGGCAAGGTGCAAAAAGGCGATTTGCGCAAGCAGTACGGAGGCGTTTTTAGCTGATAAAAAGCGGCGTCACCGACGTCTATGTCTCAGCCTTGACCGGCGATTTTGGTTCCAGCCCCATCACCCTTGCTGCCGTCCTGCTGACCGGCCCGGAAGTGAAGGGAACCATTTGCTCGGTCGATGCCTCTTCTACCCGGTCTCCACTCGATTCCTGCCAGCGTCCTTGGCCCGGTAGAGGGCGACGTCGGCGCGGGCCAGGATGCTATCGGGTGCAGAGTCGCTCGCCTTGAACTCCGCTACGCCGATACTGATCGTAAACGGGATCTCTCCCTTGCTGCTCTGAGCCGGCGTAACGGCCACATGGCGTCGAAAGTCCTCGGCGAACTGAAAAGCTTGCGCGCCGTCCGTACCGGACAGCAAGATGCCAAATTCTTCTCCGCCCAGGCGGCCGAACAGATCGATGCGGCGCAGACGGCGCCGGGACAGTTCGGCCAGGTGCTGGAGCACTGCGTCGCCGATGGCATGGCCATAGGTGTCGTTGACGTTCTTGAAGTGGTCAATATCCACCATCAGGAACGCGGCCGACTTGCCGGAGCGTTTGATGCGCGCCAGCTCCATTTCGAACTGCTCGATGAAGTGCCGCCGGTTCGCCACGCCGGTCAGCGGATCGGTGGTGGCCAGGTGCATCAACTCCTGCTCCATCGCCTTGCGACGGGTGATGTCCTGAAACACGACCTCCGCCCCGATCAGTTGGGCGTTCTCATGCATGGGCGTCACCGACAGCTGAACCGGGAATACTTCGCCGTTTCTGCGGATAAACGCATCCTCGACTTTCCGTTGAATTCCGTCCCGACGGGTCAGGTCGATCGGACAATCCTCCTCTGCATACGCTGAGCCATCCGCCAGATGGTGATGGAAAATCTGATGGGTATTTTTTCCCAGCAGCTCTTCTTCGCTGTATCCGAGAATGGTAAGCGCGGCCGGGTTGACAAAGGTGCACATGCCATTGCGGTCGACGCCATAGATACCGTCACCCGCGGAGTTCAGTAGCAACTTGTTCCATTCGGAAAGCCGTGCGATTTCCGCTTCTGCCTGCTTGCGTGCGGTGATGTCCATGCCGGTGCCCGCAACGCGCAAAGCCTGGCCATCGGAGGCTCGTTCGACCGCCATGCCGCGTGCCAGCACCCAGATCCAGCGGCCATCGTCATGGCGCATGCGTACTTCAACTTCGAAAAATGGCGTTTCCCCCTTCAGATGGTGAATCAATGCATCGCGGGCCGCCGATGCATCCCCGGGGTGCACCAGTCCGGCAAGCGTGGACATATGCGGATGAAGTGTCTGCGGTTGATGACCCAGCAGCTTGGCCCAGCCTTCGCCAAAGACGAGCGTGTTGACGGGAATGTTCCAGTCGGTCAGCGCGAGATCGGCGCCTCGCAGTGCCAGGGTCAGGCGTTGTTCGGCCTCCCGTTTGCGGCTAATGTCGCGGGTGACGCCCAGCAGGTGGGTGATCTTGCCCGCAGCGTCGCGCAGCGGTGCCGCGTGGGTCTCAAGCCAGCGCCGCGTGCCCTGTTTTCCTTCAATCTGAAATTCCTGCATGCCGGTTTCGCCGGCGAAGACCCGCCCGGCCAGATCCATGAATGCGCTGCGATGCTCCGGCAGCACGAAATTGACCAGGCCGAAGGCATTGGCCTCCTCGACGCTGCCCACCTCCAGCATGGACAGACCGGCCTTGTTCATTTGCAGCAGCGCTCCGTCGGCACCGATGAGCTTCACGCATTCAGGCTCGTTCTCAAGGATGGTCGACAGAAAGTTCTTCTGTTCCTGAAGCGCTGCTTCGGCCTGCTTGCGCTGCGTGATGTCGTCCTTGACAGCCACATAGTGGGCAATGCGGCCCGCCGCATCAACCACGGGCGAGATGCTGGCGGCCTCCCAGTACAGCTCTCCATTCTTCTTCTTGTTGTAGATTTCCCCTTGCCAAGGCCGCCCGCCTGCAATGGCGGTCCAAAGTTCCTCGTAGGTCTTCTTCGGCGTCTTGCCGGACTTGAGGATGCGCGGGTTCTGGCCGATCGCCTCTTCAGGCGAATGGCCGGTCGCACGGGAGAAGCCAGCATTGACGAAAATGATCCTGGCGTCAGCATCGGTCACCACGATCGAGGAGTTGCTCTGCTCGACCGCTGCCGTAAGGATCCGCTGCGACTCAGCCAGCTGGCCCTGTTCCAGTCCCAGGCGTATCGCAGCATCGAGGGTCTCGTGCAGGTAGCGTGCGCTGGCAAGCATGGCAAACAGGAAAACGATGCTCATTGTGCCGAACGTCCACTGCAGTGCGGAATGGGCCTGCAGCAATACGACCACGGCCATCGGAACGTTGACCAGTGTTGAAAAAACCAGGAAGGCTGCCGGCACCGGCGCCAGCAACGGAATAGCGCCGGCCACCATTCCGACCAACACCAGCCCGGAGAACAAGAGCGAGCTATCGGGCGCCTTCCACATGAACAATACGGCGCCGGCGCCCCATGTAGCGGCCATCATCGCCGTGCCGCCGATATAGCGCCGCCGCCATGTCATGGCTTCGGCTGCATTCGGCGCCTTTGCCGCGAAGCGGCGTGCCAGCAGGTAGCGTCCCGTAGCGACAGCGATGACCATGCACCACCAGATGAAAGCCGCGCCGGCCGACGCCTGGAGGGAGACGTTGACACCGGCCATCAGCGTGGCATTGGCGACAGTCACCGACTGTGCAATGCCCGCGTTGCGATACAGCAGGGCGGTTTTCTGTCGCTCAGCTTGCGCTTCGATATCCGAGTGTCGGTCAGTGTAGGAAAACACGTGTATCACACTAGACGGGCAATTGCTCAAACACAGTTCGGTAGCGCACATACAGGACACCGCAGGTTAGCTTGTCCTGGCCGTTAGCCCCTGCTCAATCCCGCGTCGGCGCCCAGATCCAATATATTTAAGTGTGCGCGCCCGGCCGACGCCGGCTTTGAGAAAAATCAACTGCTTCTGTCATGGTTCGGTGAGCCCAAGCGCCAATCTCCCTGCGCGACCCGATCGGCTCTCGCCGCTGCATCGGCTACAGGCTGCATGAAAACGGCCTTGCGCTGGCGTGTCCCGGCTTGCCGCAGTCCGTCGGCTGTTTACGCAGTGCGTCGCCTGGCGCTGGCTTATGCGGAGGTGATTGGCTAAAGTCGGGTCATTCAAGGCATCAAACAGTGGCACCCAGATGAACGACGAAACAATCAGGCAAAGCGGCAATGGCTGGTGGTCGCGCACCTCCAGCGCAGCTTTGAAAGTTTTTCATGCCTATGCGCGCTGGCTGGTCAGCATCAGCTGGAAACGATTTTTTGTCCTGGCGCTGCTGTTGATCATTGCCATGGGCATTCTTCAAGACATACCGCCGTTTGGCTGGACCTATACCTATACCGAAACCGCGACCAACCCCGAGGCGCCGAAGCGCACGCGCAAATCGGCGCCCGTGCCCAAGCCCAAACCGAGTGCATCGAAAAAGGGCATCGGCGAGGGGGTGGATATTTCCATCGACGAGCGCGGCGTCCACATCTCCGCCCGGGCCACACCGCCCGCATCGCCTGCCTCTCAACCGGCAACGCCCGAGGCCACAGCGGATGCGTCGGGTGTGACCATCAGTCTGCCGCCGGGCGCCGACTCTCAGGCGGTCAAGGACGCGGTTGACGAGGCGCGCCGGGAGTTGCTGGCGGCCCTGGAAGAGGCCAGGCAAGAGGCGGCTGACGCGGCAGAAGCGGCGGCAGAGGCGCAGCGACCGCGTGTCATCACGCACAAGTTTGGCGCGCCGCTGATGCCCTTGACGCTGTGGTTCATCCTGTTTTCCATCATCGTCAAAGTCTCCTACAAGGGCAAGGTCCAGGCCGAGGCCAAGGCGGCGCAAGCCACCGAAGTGGCCGAGTCCGAATCCTTGAAACGCCAGGTGGTGGAGGCGCGCATGGCGGCCATGCAGGCGCAGGTGGAGCCGCATTTTCTTTTCAACACGCTGGCCAGCATCGAGCACTTGATCGAGACCGACCCGGCGCGTGCCGGCAAGATGCAAAGAAACCTGATTGCCTTGCTGCGTGCCAGCATGCCCACCATGCGCGAGGCCAATGCCCAGGGCACGCGCGACCTGGGCCGTGAACTGGCGATGATTCGCCCGTATCTTGAAATCCTGAAAGTGCGCATGGAGGAACGTCTGCAGACCGAGATCCGCGTCAGCGACGGCCTGTTGTCGGCCGAGTTCCCGCCGATGATGCTGCAGAGCCTGGTGGAGAATGCCATCAAGCATGGCCTGGAACCGAAAGCCGATGGCGGCCAGTTGACGGTCAGCGCTGAAGTCGTGCATGGCAAGCTGGCGGTGACGGTGGCTGACACCGGCATGGGGTTCGGCAAGGCGGAGACCGCCGGCACCGGCATTGGCTTGAGTAACATCCGGGAGCGGCTGGCCCTGCTGTATGGTGGCAAGGCCAGCCTGACCGTGACCGAGCCCGAAGGGGGCGGCACCTCGGTCACGATCACGCTGCCTTATGTAGCGCACGCTACTACGGAGCCCTGAAATGCCAACTGCCCTGATTGCCGATGATGAACGCCTGATGCGCGAGCAGCTTCGTGCCCGCCTGAGCGAGGTCTGGCCGGAGCTGGAGATCGTGGCCGAAGCCAGGAACGGCCAGGAGGCTGTGGCTCTGACCGAGCAGCATCACCCCGATGTTGTGTTTCTCGACATTCGCATGCCGGTGCTCACCGGTGTGGACGCGGCGCGGCAAATTGTCCAGCTTCCCACCTACGAGGATGCTGACGCCTGGCCAGGTTGCGAAATCGTTTTCATTACCGCTTATGACCAGTACGCGGTGCAGGCCTTCGAGCAGGGCGTGGTCGATTACGTGCTCAAGCCGGCGCAGCCGGATCGGCTGCGGGTCACGGTGGAGCGCATCAAGCAGCGCATGGCCGAGCGCACGCGCCAGGACCGCGACGGAGGGGATGATGCCGGCGCGCCGCTGCCGGCGCACACGCCGGACATGCAGCAGTTGCTGCAGCGGCTGGCGGCGCAAATGGATCCGAAAAAGCCGCCCAAATTACAGTGGATCCAGGCCACGGTGCGGCAGACGATCCAGATGATTCCGGTGGAAGACGTGCTGTTTTTTATCTCGGATGAAAAGTACACCCGGGTGCAGACCGCCACGATGGAAGCCCTGATCCGCAAGCCGATCAAGGAACTGGTCGAGGAAATCGACATGAACCTGTTCTGGCAAATCCACCGCTCCACGCTGGTCAATATCAAGGCCATCGCCGGTGTCAGCCGAGACCTGCGCGGCCGCCAACTGGTGAGCGTGCGCGGGCACAACGAAAAGCTCGAAGTCAGCCGCAGCTACGCGGGGCTGTTCAGGGGAATGTAGTCCACGGCGTGCGCATGGATTTGTCCGGGTTTTGTGCGGGCGGTAGTGATACTATTTGACCCACTGAGCACACGGACCAGCACGATGAAAGCTAACAAAGCGAAGTATCCCGGCATTCCCAACGTGATCCACGGCAACGGCGCGGTTGCCTATGTCATGAACCAGGTCTGCGGCGGTGTCATCGGTTACCCGATCACACCCTCGACCGAGATCGCCGAGATTTACGAGGCCTTCCGTGCCGAAGGCGGCATCAATGTCTGGGGCCGGCACCCGTTTTTCTTCGGTCCTGAAGGCGAGCACTCGGCCCAGAGCGGTGCGCTTGGTGCGGCGCTGACAGGTGGGCAGTATATTTCCAACGCCTCGTCGAGTCAGGGCATCCTGTATGCGCTTGAATCGCATTACGTCACGGTTGGCAAGAAGGTCGGCGGCTTTGTGCTGCAGGTCGCCGCGCGCGTGGTTTCAAAACAGTCGCTCAACGTCATGGCCGGACACGACGACGTTTATGCGCTGCTGTCCGCCGGCTATACCATTCTTTTCGGCGCCAACCCGCAGGAAGCGGCTGATCTGGCCGCCATCTCCTATCGCGTCGCTTCGCTGTCGCTGATCCCGGTCGCCAACGCCATGGACGGGTTTGCCACCAGTCACATGTTGAGCGAGGCCCTGATGCCCGAGCCTGAACTGCTGGCTGAGTATCTGGGGGACCCGGCGGGCCGCATCAAGACCCCGACGCTGGCGCAGGAGATGCTGTACGGCGCCAAGGGTAGGGTGGCCCAGTTGCAGCAGTACCTGTCGCGCCACGAGGCGGACCTGACCGAGGGCCATCTGGCCAAGCTGAAAGATTTTCTCGATACCCATGCCGCCAAGGTCGAATCCGACAACGCCGGGGAACTGGTCGCCAAAACGTTGGTCTGGTTGCCGGAAGAGTTGCGTAGCCAGTGGCAACGCCAGTGGCTCAACGCCTTTGAGAAGGGCACGCGCCAGCGCGTGCCGGCGCTGGTCGATGTGCACAACCCGGGACTCACCGGCGCGGTGCAGAATCAGCCCGACTTTCAGGCCGGTTCGGTCGATCACCGCACCCATTTCGTCAGTGCGGTGCCGGCCATGGTGCGTCAGGCGATGGCCGAATACACCGAACTGACCGGGCGCCGATACAGCCCGGTGCAGACCTACATGTGCGATGACGCCGAGAGCGTGATGGTCGGCCTCGGTTCGGTCACCGATGACGTTGAGGCGGTGGTCAGTCACCTGCGCGGTCAGGGCAAGAAGGTCGGCCTGATCGCCATCAAGCTGCTGCAACCGTTTCCGGAAGCCGAACTGGTGTCCGCGCTCCAGGGCAAGAAGGCGGTCACGGTGCTGGAGCGCTCTGATCAAACGGCGCTGACCAGTCTGGTCACCCAGGCGCTGTTCAAGGCGCGTGAAAACGCCACACAGTTGCGCCATCCCGGTATCCCGGCGCTGGAGGCCAGCCCGATGCTGACGACGGCAATTTTTGGCCTCGGCGGGCATGACCTGCAGCCGCGCCATTTGATCGCCGCTTTCAAGAACATGGAAGACGGCAAGGTCGTGCCGCTGATCTACCTGGGTTCGCAGTTTTTCTCCGACACGGCGGCACCGCGTGTGGCCGGGTACCAGGCGCGGTTGAAGGCCGCTTACCCGGAAACCGAGCTGATGGCGCTGAAGACCGAAGCCAACCCGAGGCTGCTGCCGGACGCCGGTTTTCGGGTGCGCTTTCACTCGATCGGCGGCTACGGCACCATCGCCTCCGGCAAGCTGCTGACCGACATCCTGGCGGGCGTGCTGAACATGCATTCCAAGTCGGCACCCAAATATGGCTCCGAGAAGAGCGGTGCGCCGACCAACTACTACATCACGCTGAGCCCGGAGCCGGTCAAGATTACCAATGCCGAGCTCGAGGATGTGGAGGTTGTCATTGCCCCGGATCACAAGGTGTTCAGCCACACCGATCCGCTGCTCGGGCTGGTCGCGGGTGGCACCTTCATGCTGCAATCGAGCGCGTCGGCCGAAGAAGTCTGGCAGGAGCTGCCGGCCCAGGCCCGCAAGACCATTCGCGCGAAGAAGATTCGTTTCTTCATCGTCGATGCCTTCGCGGTGGCCAAGCGCAATGCGCCGACGCCGGAGCTGGCCACGCGCATGATGGGCATCGCCTTCATTGGCGCCGTCGCCGGTCATGTGCATCAGGTGTCGGCTGGCGCGGCCCCGGACGTGATTCTGGATAAAGTCCGGCAGCAGATCTCGAAGAAGTTCGGCGCCAAAGGTGCTGCGGTGATCGACGGCAATATGGCGGTGATCCGCGAGGGCATCGAGGCCACGCGGATGGTTGATTACGACCTGGCGGCGTTCACCGGCATCGAAGCCAGGCCGGCGCCGATCGCCATCCGCAACGTGTCGCTGTCGGCGTCGATGTGCCAGAGCGCAGGCTCATCGGCTTGTGGCGGCATGTTCGACCGCGAGTATTACGACGACATGGTGCTGAACCCGTTCCGCGACGGCAGCATTGGCGAGGCGCCGGTGCTGCCCGGCACCGGTCTGTTCATGCCGGCCGGCACCGCGGGCTCGAAGGACAAGGGGCTGTTCCGGCGCACCGTGCCCGAGTTCAAGGCAGACTTGTGCACCGGCTGCATGGAATGTGCGCTGGTCTGCCCGGATGCGGCGATTCCAAATGTGGTGCACGACATTCACGAACTGCTGCTGACGGCAATCCGCGAGCTTGACGTCAGCGCAGGCCAGCGTGAGGCGATGCGTGGCCATGTTTATGCGTTGGCCGAAGCGGTGCGCGAGAGTTACCGCCAGAGCAAGCAGGCGCGTTCTTTTCATGAGCTGGTGGCCGAGGCGGCGTCGAATCTGGAAACCGACAATGTCACGCTGCTGCGCAATTTCAGCAAGCTGGTTGACGTGCTGGCGCTCTATCCGGTGGCGCGCACACGACCGTTCTTTGAAGCCATGGAAAAGGCCAAACCCGGCAGCGGCGGGCTTTACGCCGCCAACATCGATCCGTGGAAATGCACCGGTTGCCTGGAATGCGTCGAGGTTTGCGGCCCCGGCGCCCTGGTTGCGCGTGAGCAGGATGGCGCCTTGCTGCAAACCCTGCAGCAGCGTTTTGACTTCATGGGCAAGATGCCCAACACACCGGCTCGCTTTGTCGATGGCGCGATCAAACCCGACGGCGAGATCAAGCGCCTGCTGCTGGACCGCTCCAACTACTATGCCACCACTGGTGGCCACGGTGCCTGCCGCGGCTGCGGCGAGGTGACTGCGATTCGCCTTGTCATGGCGACTAATCACGCCATCACCGACAAGCGCCAGCGCGACCACATCCGTGAACTGGAGAGTCTGATCGGCCGCCTGGGCGACAAGCAGGCGGGGCTGGCGGCGCATGACGGGGAGCGCCAGCAACGCATTGGCGGACTCATCACTGCGCTGGAAAAAAGACTGT
The DNA here is from genome assembly GCA_963810395.1 of uncultured beta proteobacterium. Taxonomy (GTDB): domain Bacteria; phylum Pseudomonadota; class Gammaproteobacteria; order Burkholderiales; family Burkholderiaceae_C; genus Rhodoferax. Next base: position 222,464 of record CAWENC010000002.1, read on the forward strand.
ATCTCTACGAGAGCGGCCCCTCCGGCAACGGCCCGTCAGGAGCGGTGATTGCCAACTCCACCGGATGCAGCAGCGTTTACGCCTCGACCTTCCCGTACAACTGCTACAACGATCCGTGGGTCAACAGCCTGTTCCAGGATGCGCAGCCCCTGGCCAAGGGCATCTTCGAGGGCATCGCGGCGCAAACCGTCCCTGACGTTCGGGCGCTGCGTCTGGCCCGGCTGGAACTGGGTGATGGCTACGACCCCAAGAGCCACGACAAGGCCTTCAGCACGCTGTCGTGGGAGCAGTTCAGCGTCGATGAACTGGGCCTGATGCCGACCGTGATCACCGTCGGCGGCGACGGCGCCACCTACGACATCGGGTTTGGCGCGCTGTCGCGCATCCTGATGAGCGGCACGCCGCTGAAGGTCCTGGTGCTCAACACCGGTTCCTATTCCAACACCGGCGGCCAGGCCTCGACTTCGAGCTTCCTCGGTCAGGATGCCGACCTGGCGCGCTTTGGCAGTAGCGCCAGCGGCAAGCACGAGTCGCGCAAGGAACTCGGCCTGATCGCGGCTTTCCATTCGAATGTGTTCGTCTGCGCCACCAGCACCGCCTTGCAGGGCCACTTTCTGAAGAACACCATGGAGTGCCTCAGCTACACCGATGGTCCTGCGGTGCTGGACGTTTACACCCCGTGCCAGGGTGAGCAGGGCATCTCTGACGCAAGTTCTGCCGAGCGTTCGCGTCTGGCAGTTGAGAGCCGCATGAGCCCGGTGTTTGTGCACGACCCGCGCCGGGGCAGTACGCTGCACGACTGGTTTTCGCTCGAAGGCAACCCCGATCCGGAGAAGACCTGGGCCACGACGACGCTGGAATACATCGACGACGAGGGCCAGCTCAAGCTGCTGGGCATGGCATTGACACCGGCTCACTTTGCGCTTGATGAAATTCGTTTCAAGAAGCAGTTCCACAAGCTGGCAGCCGACGACGCGAATGCGCTGCCGGTCGAAGCCTATGTCGAATTACCCAAGGCCGAGCGCGAGGGCAAGACGGCCTTTATCTGGTCCACCGACAGCAGCAAGCGCCTCATAAAGATAGCGGTGGCCGAGGCCATCGTGGCACTGGTAGAGGAGCGGCGCAAGTACTGGCATTTGCTGCAATACCTGGATGGACAGCATGTGGCCAGACTGGGCGAAAGTCATCGCGTCGGCATGGAGGCCTTGCAGGCGCAGTATCTCGATTCCGTGACGCAGCGCGATTCTTCGCTCGATTCTTTCGCCCGCGCCATGGCGGAGCTGGCGGCGTCCAGCAAGGCGCCGGTTGGTGCGGCCCGGGTGATCCCGATCATGGCGGCGAGTGGCAGCCCGGCCGTGGTCGCGGAGGCGCCCGCGGCGGGTGTTGAAGCGCTGGTCACCTACGATGTGGCCGATCAGGTGAAATGCACCGACTGCAAGACCTGCTATCAGGATTTGCCTGAGCTGTTCGAGAAGACCCGCATCGTCATCAACGGCGAGTCCAGGGACGTCGCCCGGATGATTCCCGGCGCGCTGGAACGCGTCAAGGTCACGCCGGATCTGAAGAACCGCATCAAGCGGGTGGCCGCCAATTGCGATGCCGAGATCATTCGATGAGCGCCGCAAGCCCGACTCCCCGCAGCGGCGATGATCTGCAGCGCTATCTGGACGCCAGCGGCGCGCTTGACAGCACGCGCAGCCAGATCGAGACGCTGGAACATACCGAGGCGGTGGAGACCTTTCACAATCAGCTGGCGCTGTTGCGCCGGCGCCTGTTGAACGAGCCGCAGGCGTTTCGAGACATGTTCATCGCCGATGGCACCAGCGCCATGGCATGGGAGTTCCAGCAGGAAGAACTCAGCCCCGAATTCATCCGCACCATGTGGGCTCTGATGCTGCGCGACGACGACGCCAGCAAGGTGCTGATGCGCTTTGTCTGGAATGTGCCGCTCAAGCTCAAGCGCAAGTTTGTGCGCGCGATCGATCAGCACCTGTCGGAGCGCTATCCGATGTTCAAGGGTCTGTCGCAGAACTGGCCGGCCGAGAACGCCATCCCGCCGTATATGCGTGACGCCGGGGAACGCTCGAAGGACTTCGGCCTGGTCAATCAGGGCTACCTCGGTTACATGAACCTGGGCTACAGCGCGCGCGAGGTCGAGATGCTGGTCTGGCTGGAAGCGCTGCGCGACAAGCAGTGCGAAGACAAGCCGTGCGAAATCGGACTGCATGTGCCGGGCGCATTCGAACCCAAGGGCGGCTGCCCGGTCAAGATCCATATCCCGGAAATGCTTGAAATGCTGGGCACCGGGCGCTTTCGCGAGGCGATGGAACTGATCGAAAATTGCAATCCGCTGCCCAATGTCACCGGCCGTGTCTGTCCGCAGGAGTTGCAGTGCCAGGGTGTCTGCACGCACCAGAAGCAGCCGATCGAGATCGGCCAGATCGAGTGGTATCTGCCGCAGCGCGAAAAGCTGGTCAATGCCGACGGCATCGCTGCACGCTTTGCCAATATCCCGGACCCCTGGGCGAAGGCGGAGAAACCGCCGGTGGCCGTGGTGGGCTCGGGCCCCGCCGGTCTGATCAACGCTTACCTGCTGGCCTCGGAGGGCTTCCCGGTGACCGTGTTCGAGGCTTTTCATGCGCTCGGCGGGGTGCTGCGCTACGGCATCCCCGAGTTCCGGCTGCCCAACGACTTGATCGACGACGTGGTCGGCAAGATCCGTTTGCTGGGCGGCAAATTTGTCGCCAACTTCGTCGTCGGCAAGACGGCCACTCTGGACGACCTGAAAAAGGCCGGGTTCTGGAAAATATTCGTCGGCACCGGGGCTGGCCTGCCGCGTTTCATGAACGTGCCCGGCGAACATTTGCTCAACGTCATGTCGGCCAACGAGTTCCTGACGCGGGTGAATCTGATGCAGGGTCTGCACCAGGACTACGAGACGCCGTTGCCCGAGACGCGCGGCAAGCGCGTCATCGTCATCGGCGGCGGCAACACGGCGATGGACGCGGCGCGCACCGCGCGGCGCCTGGGTGGCCTGGTCACCATCGTTTATCGCCGCACCCAGTCCGAGATGCCGGTGCGTGTGGAAGAACTGCACCACGCCCTTGAGGAAGGCATTGAACTGAAGGAACTGCGCGCCCCGAGCGAATTCATCGGTGACGACAAGACCCACTTTGTAACGCACGCCAAACTCGATGTCATCGCGCTCGGCGAGCCCGATGCCAGCGGCCGGCGCAGCCCGGTGAGCACCGGCAAGGTCGAGGCCATGGCGGTGGACCTGGTCATCATGGCGCTGGGCAACACGCCGAATCCGATCATCAAGGACTCCGAGCCCAGCCTGAAGACGACCAAGTGGGGCACCATCGATGTCGCAACCGGCTCGCAGCAGACTTCGCTGGCCGGGGTCTATTCCGGCGGCGATGCGGCCCGTGGCGGCTCGACTGCCATCCGCGCGGCCGGCGACGGCCAGGCCGCGGCACGCGAGATCGTCGGCAATATCGAGCTCACGGCGGACGAGATTCGCAGCATGGTCAGGCGCGCCGGGCATTACACCGAGCTTGGTGCCGCGCCGCAAACCATTCTGCAGAAGATTGATCTGGCCGAGGGTATTGTCGAGTTCATCGTGCATTCACCGCTGGTCGCGAGGGCGGCGCAGGCCGGGCAATTCGTGCGCGTGCTGCCGTGGGAAAAAGGCGAACTGATTCCCTTGACGCTGGCCGACTGGGATGCCGCTGCCGGCACGATTTGCCTGGTGGTGCAAGCCATGGGTGCCAGCAGCATCGCCATCAACCAGATGAAAGTCGGAGATGCCTTCACCGGCATCGCCGGTCCGCTGGGATTGCCCAGCGAACTGCATCACCATGAAGGGCCGCAGACGGTGGTGTTTACCGCCGGCGGTCTGGGTCTGCCGCCGGTTTATCCGATCATGCGCGCGCATTTGCGCCTGGGCAATCACGTGACGCTGATCGCGGGCTTTCGCAACTCGGAACTGCTGTTCTGGGTCAGGGAGGGTGAGCGCGTGACAAAGTTGCAGGCAGAATTCCCCGACTTGCTCGATGTCATCTACACCAGCAACGACGGCAGCTTCGGAGCCAAGGGCTTTGTCACCACGCCGCTTGAAGCCATGCTGAAGAACGACCAGAGCAGCAAGGGCCGCAAGATTGTCGAAGTGGTCACCATCGGCCCGCCGCTGATGATGCGCGCCGTCAGCGACCTGACCAAGCCTTATGGCGTGAAGACGGTGGCCAGCCTGAACTCCATCATGGTCGATGCCACCGGCATGTGCGGTGCCTGCATGGTGCCGGTCACGATCGCCGGCAAGATGGTGCGCAAGCACGCCTGCGTCGATGGCCCAGAGCTTGACAGCCACATCATCGACTGGGACAAATTCCTGCCGCGCTTCAACCAGTTCAAGATGCAGGAGCAGGCGAGCAAGGCGATGCGCGGCTTTATTTGATGCCGCGTCGGGGCTTGCCTTCAACCGCCGATTGACGCTCCGCAGCCTGTCGCGCAGCCCTATTTTTGAGGAAAAAAGACGTCTAGCGCCCGTCAATCATGCGCGGGCAGCTATGAAAAACGTAGCACTCTTGATTCCCGCGATAGTCAGCAGCAGCGAGCCGCACAGGTGCAACCCGGTGGTGCCGAACGCGAGGGCATAGCGTTGTTGTCCGAGCATGCCGACCACTTCGGCAGAGAAGCTTGAAAAGGTGGTGAGCCCGCCCAGAAAGCCGGTGATCAGCGCCAGGCGCCATGCCGGATCCAGATTCGGCAGGGCCTGGAACACCGCCACGCAGACACCCACCAGGTAGCCGCCGATCAGATTGGCGGCCAGTGTGCCAAGCGGTATGACAGCGCCGGGATTAAGCCAAAGCCCCAAACGCCAGCGGGCCAGAGCGCCGATGCTGGCGCCGATACAAATTGCGAGGACAGAGATCATGGTGGCGCCATCATAAAGGCGTCGGCAGCGAGCTACATCTTGCTTGGCAGCCAGGTGGCGATCTGGGGAAAGAACCACAGCGCCAGCACCATGGTGCACATCAGGAAGAAAAACGGCAGCGTGACGCGGGCGATGTAGGTGATTTCCTTTCGGGTCATGCCCTGCAGCACAAACAGGTTGAAGCCGACCGGTGGCGTGATTTGCGCCATCTCGACCACGATGACGATGAAGATGCCGAACCAGATCAGGTCCAGGTGCGCCGCCTGCACCGTCGGCAAGAGCACACCCATGGTCAGCACCACCATCGAGATGCCGTCCAGAAAGCAGCCCAGAATGGCGTAGAACACGGTCAGCGCCAGGATCAGCATGAACGGGCTCAAACCGAGCGAAGAGACATATTCAGCCAGATGCCGCGGCAAGCCGATGTAGCCCATGCTGAGCGTGAGGAAGGCTGCGCCAGCCAGAATCAGCGCGATCATGCAGTACAGGCGCGTGGCGCCCATCAGCGCGTCCTTGAAGTTGCTCCAGCTCAGCGAGCCTTGCAGGGCCGACAGGATGAAGGAGCCGATGACACCCACCGCGGCGGCCTCGGTGGCCGTGGCGATACCGGCATAGATGCTGCCCAGTACGGCACCGATCAGGCCCACCACAGGAATCAGGTGGCGCGATTCAAACAGTCGCTGTGAGAAGGTGAACTGCTCGGTCGAAGGTGGAATCTTGCCCGGATTGAGCAGCGACCAGACGACGATGTAGCCGCTGAACAGCGACGCCAGCAACAGCCCCGGCAGCACACCGGCGACAAACAGTTGCGAGATCGAGACCTCGGCGCTGACGCCGTAGACGATCATGATGATCGAGGGCGGTATCAACAGGCCCAGCGTGCCGGCACCGGCCAGTGAGCCGATGATCTGGTCTTGCGGATAACCGCGCCGGGTCAGCTCGGGCAGCGTCATCTTGCCGATGGTGGCGCAGGTGGCGGCGCTGGAACCTGAGACTGCGGCAAAAATGGTGCAGCCGATCACATTGGTGTGCAGCAGGCGCCCGGGCAGCCAGTTGACCCAGGGTGCCAGGCCTTTGAACATGCTCTCGCTGAGTTTGGTGCGAAACAAAATCTCGCCCATCCAGATGAACAGCGGCAGGGCGGTCAGCGTCCAGCTGGAGGACGACCCCCAGATCGTGACCGCCATGGCGTCGCCCGCCGGGCGGCTGGAGAACAATTCCATCGCAATCCAGGCCACGCCGGTCAGCGTCAGGCCAATCCAGACGCCGCTGCCCAGGATCAGGAACAGCGAGCCAATCAGCAGCGCGGTAATACTGAGTTCACTCATGAAATTTCCGTCGTTTGTTATTCGTTATGCAGGGCTTCTTCGCTGTCGAAGGTGACGCGCTGACCGAGAAACTCCAGCACCAGCTCGTCGACAAAAGCGATCAGCAACACCAGGGTGCCGACCGCCATGCCGATTTGCGGAAGCCACAAGGGGGTGGCGTCATTGCCGGTGGAGACGTCGTTGAAATCCCAGGACTGGTACGCCAGCTTGATGCTGTAGAAGCAGAACAAGCCCGACAGCAGCACGGCAGCGCTCAGGCTCCACAGCTCCAGAGCTTTCCTGGCCCTGGGTGGCACCGCATTGAGCAGCAGCGTGACGCGGATGTGTTCGTTTTTCTTCAAGGTATGCGCCAGCGCCAGAAAGCCGGCCGCCGCCATGCAGTAACCGGCGTACATGTCGGTGCCGCGGAAGTTGATGGACACGTAGCGGTCCAGCATCCCGAGCACCACCATCAGCAGCGTCCCGACCATCATCAGCGCAGCGGCCCAGGCCGCTGCGTCATAGAGCTTGTTCAGACCGCTGCGAAGTGAAGACGTGGACATTTACTTTTTGCGGTAGGCGCTGATCATGGCCTGGCCGTCAGCACCGGCCTTTTTCTCCCAGTCTGCCAGCATGATGGTGCCCACCTGTTTCAGGTCGGCCGCCAGCTTGGGTGTGGGCGGCAAAATCTTCATGCCTTTCTTGGCCAGTTCGGTCTTGTACCACTCATTCTTTTCGGCACTCAGTTGCCAGCCGCGGGTTTCAGCAGCGGCAGCAGCCTTGGTGACGGCGGCTTGCGTCGCCGGGTCGAGGGCGTTGAAAGCCTTGAGGTTGACGATGACGGCATTCTTTGGCAGCCAGGCCTGGGTGTCATACCAGTACTTCACCGATTCATAAATCTTTGTGTCATAACCGGTGGAGCCTGAACTCATCATGCTGTCCACCACGCCGGTGGCAAAAGCCTGACTCACCTCAGCCGCCTGGATGGTGACCGGCTGGGCGCCGATCAGTTCCGCCATCTTGGCCGTGGCCGGGCTATAGGCGCGCCACTTGACGCCCCGCATGTCGGCGACCGAGGCCAGCTCTTTCTTGACATACAAACCCTGCGGTGGCCAGGCTACGGCGTACAAGAGCTTCATGCCTTGCGCGCCCAGCACCTTGTCCAGCACCGGCTTCTGCGCGGCGTAAAGCTTTTTGCTGTCGGCAAAACTGGAGGCCAGAAACGGAATGCCGTCGGCGCCGTAAATCGGGTTTTCGTTCTCGAAATTGACCAGCAGGATTTCACCGATCTGGGCCTGTCCGCCCTGCACCGCACGCTTGATCTCGGGCGCCTTGAACAGCGATGCATTGGCGTGCACCGTGATCTTGAGCTTGCCGCCGCTGGCGGTATCCACATCCTTGGCGAACTGGAGGATGTTCTCGGTGTGGAAGTTGCTGGCCGGATAGGCGGCGGGCAGGTCCCATTTGGTCTGGGCTGCGGCTGTGCCTGCGGCCAACGCCAGGGCCAGCGAAGCTGCTGGGGTGATCAATGCGAACAGATGAGGTTTCATAAGGACTCCGGTTGAACTTGATTGGCAAAGTGGATGCTTGAATGTAAGTCAGAATTTTGTCTGAAGGCTCAGTGTTTTCCCTAATCGTCAACAAATCGTTGATAAATTGTCAGTGAATTACCTACAATCCGTGTCATGCAACAAAGATGCCAACCGGGAGCCTGTTCATGACCAAAAAATCGCCGCCCAAAACGCCCGTGGCGACGCCGACCGTGGCCACGCCGCGCATCGTGTCGTCCGCGCACCTGGTGTCGCCGCGCAGTGCGGAGATGAGCGAGTTCGAGTTCGGCCTGATCGTCGCGGGCAACGCGTTTCACCGCTGGATTGCGCACTGCATGAGCACCGCCGGCCTGAAAGACCTGACGCCGCTGGACGTGCTGGTGCTGCACCATGTGACGCACCGGGCGCGCAACAAGCGCCTGGCCGACATCTGCTTCATCATGAACGTCGAGGACACGCACCTGATTAACTATTCGCTCAAGAAGCTGCAGAACCTGGCAGTGGTCGCGTCCCACAAGAGCGGCAAGGAGGTGACTTATGCCGCCACTGAGCTGGGGCGCCAGTACGTCGAGCGCTATCGCGAGATCCGCGAGTCCTGCCTGATCAATGCGCTCAACGCCGATGACGCGCTGAACCGCGACATCGGCGAGCTGGCCCGTCTGCTGCGTCTGTTGTCCGGCATTTACGACCAGGCGGCGCGTTCGGCCGCCAGCCTGTAGAGCCGGCGCTGCAAGGCCGACACGCATGTCATTCCTCGGTGTCCTGATGCTCGATACGTGTTTTCCGCGCCCCGTGGGCGATATCGGCAATCCGGATACGTTCGCACGCCTGGGCATTCCGGTGTGCTATCAGGTGGTGCGCGGTGCCAGCCCCCAGCGCGTGGTGCGTGAGGCCGACGGGCAACTGATTCAGCCCTTTGTCGAGGCAGCGCAAATGCTGGTCGAAGCCGGTGCGCGCCTGATCAGCACCAGCTGCGGTTTCCTGGCGCGTTACCAGCGTGAATTGCAGGCTGCTGTCAGCGTGCCGGTGATTAGTTCCAGCCTGCTGTGGCTGAGCGCGCCGGAACTGGCCGGGCAGTGCTGCGGTGTCCTCACGATTGACGCGCCAGCGCTGGAAGCGAGCCAGTTTGCCGGTGTTGGCGCCGACCCGGCCACGCTCGTCGGTGGCGTCGCTGCGGGTTGCGAGTTTCAGCGCCGGGTTATCGGCAACCAGCCCTGCATGGACTTTCGCCAGGCTGAACAGGATGTGGTGAGTGCTGCGCTGGCGTTGACGCAGAAACATCCCGAAATCACCACGCTGGTGCTGGAATGCACCAACATGCCGCCTTATGCCGAGGCCGTTCGCGCTGCCACCGGCAAACGCGTCGAGCACATTGTTTCGCTGATCGAACAGACTTGGAGATCCACCAGATGAACCCCTCAACCCATCAGCCGAATCGCTGGCAGTTCTGGATCGACCGCGGCGGCACCTTCACCGACGTCGTCGGCAAGCGCCCGGACGGCGCGCTGGTCACGCACAAGCTGCTGAGCGAGAACCCCGAGCAATATCAGGACGCCGCCGTCGCGGGCATCCGCCATCTGCTGGGACTCAAGGGAAATGAGCCGGTGACGCCGGAACAGGTGGCCTGCGTCAAGATGGGCACCACCGTGGCCACCAACGCGCTGCTGGAGCGCAAAGGCGAGCCGACCCTGCTGGTGACCACGCGCGGATTTCGCGATGCGCTGCGCATTGCCTATCAAAACCGGCCGCGCATTTTCGAGCGCAACATTCAATTGCCCGAGCTCCTGTACAGCGCAGTGGTGGAAGCCCATGAGCGTGTCGGTGCGCACGGCGAGGTGATTCATCCACTCGATGAGTTGCTATTAAAAGAGGAGCTGCTTGCGCAATATCGACGGGGTCTGCGCTCGGTTTCCATTGTATTCATGCACGGCTACCGCTACACCGCGCATGAACTGGCGGCGAAACGCATCGCCGCCGGGGTGGGCTTCACGCAGATCAGCACCTCGTGTGAGGTCAGCCCGATGATGAAGTTCGTCAGCCGCGGCGACACCACAGTGGTGGATGCCTATCTGTCGCCGATACTCAAACGCTATGTGCAGCAGGTGGCCGCCGAGATGCCCGGCGTCAAGCTGTTCTTCATGCAATCAAGCGGCGGCCTGACCGATGCCCATGCCTTTCAGGGCAAGGACGCGATTTTGAGCGGCCCGGCCGGTGGCATTGTCGGTATGGCGCGCACGGCCGAGATTGCGGGCATTGAGAAGGTCATTGGCTTTGACATGGGCGGCACCTCGACCGATGTGTCGCACTATGCCGGGGAGTTCGAGCGCGAGCTTGAAACCCAGGTGGCCGGCGTGCGCATGCGCGCGCCGATGATGAGCATTCACACGGTGGCTGCCGGTGGCGGCTCGCTGCTGACATTTGATGGCGCCCGTTTCCGGGTCGGACCGCAGAGTGCCGGCGCCAACCCCGGCCCGGCGAGTTACCGCCGCGGCGGCCCGCTGGCGGTGACCGATGCGAATGTGATGCTGGGCAAGATCCAGCCGCGCTACTTTCCCAAGGTGTTCGGCCCGGGTGCGGATCAGGCGCTGAGTCTTGAGGTAGTGCAGGCCAGGTTCGGCGAGCTCGCCAGCCAGAGCGGGCGTGCGGCCGAGGACGTGGCCGAGGGCTTCATCAACATTGCGGTGCAGCAGATGGCCAATGCCATCAAGAAGATCTCGGTGGCCCGTGGTTATGACGTGACGCGCTACACGCTGCAGTGCTTTGGCGGCGCCGGCGGGCAGCACGCCTGCCTGGTGGCCGATGTGCTGGGCATGACGCGCGTGTTCGTGCATCCGCTGGCCGGGGTGCTCAGCGCCTATGGCATGGGGCTGGCTGACCAGAGCGTGATTCGGGAGCAGTCGGTGGAAGTCAAACTCGCGCCCGATGCGATTGCCCAGATCGCGGCCCGGCTGGATGCGCTGGCCAGGGTGGCTGAAGAGGAGTTGACACGCCAGCAGGTCAGCTTCGGGCAGATCGCGACCCACCGGCGTGTGCATGTGCGCTACGAGGGCAGCGACGCGGCGCTGGTGGTCAAGTATGCGCAGACTGGCGCCTCCACGCCCGAGGGCATCGTGGCGCAGATCGAAGCCGGTTTTGAAGCGGCGTACCGGCAGCGTTTCTCGTTCCTGATGCAGGGCAAGGCTCTGGTGGTCGAAGCGGTGTCGGTGGAAGCGGTGGTGGCCGGCGACGCCCCGGCCGAGCCGCGCCACAGCTTGCACGCGCCACGCGATCTGCAGGCCAGCGGCACGGTGCGGGAGAAAGTACGCATGTATTGCGGCGGTCAGTGGCTGCAGGCGGCGCTGGTCGAGCGCGAAGACCTGCGCCCGGGTGACATCATCCCCGGACCGGCCATCATCGCCGAACAGAATGCCACCACCGTGGTGGAGCCCGGCTGGGAGGCAAGCATGACAGAGTTTTGCCACCTGACCCTTGTCCGCCGGTCAACACGTGCCATCAAATATGCGGCGGGAACGACCGTCGACCCGGTGCTGCTGGAGGTCTTCAACAACCTGTTCATGAACATCGCCGAGCAGATGGGCCTGCAGCTGCAAAACACCGCCTACTCGGTCAACATCAAGGAGCGGCTGGACTTCAGCTGTGCGTTGTTCGACGCCGAGGGCAATCTGATTGCCAACGCGCCGCACATGCCGGTGCACCTGGGTTCCATGGGCGAGAGCATCAAGACCGTGGTGCGCGAGAACGCGGCCAGCATGCAGCCAGGTGACGTCTATGTGCTCAATGATCCTTACCATGGCGGCACGCATCTACCAGACATCACGGTTATCACGCCGGTCTATCTGAATGACCGGCCAACGTTTTACGTCGGCTCACGCGGCCACCACGCGGACGTGGGCGGTATTACGCCAGGCTCGATGCCGCCGTTCTCCACGCGCATTGAAGAGGAGGGCGTGCAGATCAACAATTTCAAACTGGTGGACCGCGGCGTGCTGCGTGAGGCCGGGATGATCGCGCTGCTCAAGAGTGGGGAATACCCAAGCCGCAACCCGCAGCAGAACATGGCCGATCTGAAAGCCCAGATTGCCGCCAATCAAAAAGGGGTGCAGGAACTGGGCAAGATGGTCGAGCACTTCGGCCTGGATGTGGTGCAGGCCTATATGCGCCATGTGCAGGATAACGCCGAAGAGTCGGTGCGCCGGGTGATCACGCGCCTGAAAGACGGAGTGTTCACCGTGCCGCTGGACAATGGCGCGCAGATCACGGTGGCGATTCGCGTCAATGCGGCGCAGCGCAGCGCGGTGATCGACTTCAGCGGCACATCAAAGCAGCAGAGCAATAACTTCAATGCGCCGACGGCGGTGTGCATGGCCGCCGTTCTGTACGTGTTCCGCACCCTGGTCGATGACGACATTCCACTCAACGCCGGCTGCCTCAAGCCGCTGTCCGTCATCATTCCGCCGGGCTCGATGCTCAACCCGAACCCGCCGGCTTCGGTGGTGGCGGGCAACGTGGAAACCTCGAGCTGCATCACCAATGCGCTCTACGGCGCGCTGGGTGCGATGGCGGCCAGCCAGTGCACCATGAACAACTTCACTTTTGGCAATGCGCGCTACCAGTACTACGAGACGATCTCGGGTGGTTCCGGCGCGGGGAATGGCTTCAACGGTACCGACGTGGTGCAAACCCATATGACGAATTCACGCCTGACGGATCCGGAGGTGTTTGAATTCCGCTTCCCGGTGCGGCTGGAGAGCTATGAAATCCGTCACGGCTCGGGTGGAGCCGGCCTGTGGCATGGCGGCAACGGCGGGGTGCGGCGTGTCAGGTTCCTGGAGCCCATGAGCGCCAGCATCCTGTCCAACGGCCGTTTGCATGGCGCGTTTGGCATGGCGGGCGGGCAGCCGGGTCTGGTCGGTATCAACCGTGTGCTGCGCTCTGACGGGCGGATTGAGGCATTGGGCCATATCGGCCAGGCCGAGATGCAAGTCGGGGATGTGTTCGAAATCTGCACGCCGGGGGGCGGTGGGTTTGGCAGCCCGTGATGCGTTTGCAGTCTCAGACTTGCAGAATTTTCGGACCGCCGGGGATTCGCAGAAACAAATTGTTCAAGACCGCGCAACTCTTTTCGGCTAGCCTCCACTAATGCGACACCCGAACATCTGGCGCTTACCCAAAGTCAATCCAAATTGCGACGCAGATAGAACCCGGCCGATATTGCCATCAGCCCTAGCAGGAGCAGGACGCTTCCCGGTGAAAGCGCTGGTATGGCCTGAACGGTGCTGAAGCTTCCAGCGGTCTGCGCCGAGCCGAAATTGACTCCTGGATCATCGAACTGTGCGCAAATAGGTAACAACAACACGATGTAACTGAGGCAAGGCGATTGGCTTGTCGCGTGGTACAGCACGGGCGACGTAGCGACTCTGAATGCGTCGACCATGATTGGGGGAAGGCCACGGACCGGTTTCTGAAGGCCTATTGAGAAAGCAGTGATATCCCCAGCCGCGTCCGTCGAAACCACGAAGTCGCTTCCTGCGCCGCCGTAATTCGACGAATTGCCGTTCGCATAAGTTGTCACCCCATCGTTGAAAGACCAACTGGTCACGAGACCGAGACCGAGCGGACCGATTTCGGTGTTCGACAAGCTGGGCGCAAGGGGCGCAGCCGTCGTGAACACGCCACTGATGCGCATGCTGGTGTTGTACGTGCCACCGACCGAGGCGTACGACGGACCGGAATAAACATACGTTGCAGACCACGTTGTGCCGCTTGCCAGCATGGCCAACAAAAAGCGGAGTAATGGTTTGATCAACATTTTCCTCACCCAAAGTCAATCCGAATTGCGACGCAGATAGAACCCGGCCGAAACTGCCATCAGCCCCAGCAGGAGCAGGACGCTTCCCAGTGAAAGCGATGGTATGGCCTGAACGGTACTGAAGCTCCCTGCGGTCTGCGCCGAGCCGAAGTTGGGTCCTGGATCATCGAAACCAGTGCAGGAAAACGTCAGGACAAAAAGGCCAATCAGGCAAGGCGACTGGCTCGTCGCCTGGTACAGCGCGGGTGTGGAGACGACTCTAAATGCGTCGACCCGCACGGGGTAGACGCCATAGCCCGGAAGCGGCTTCTCCAAACCAATCGAGAATGAAACAATATTCCCAGTTGCGTTTGTCGAGACCGTGAAGTCGAGCCCATTCGTACTAGGTGTTGGCAAATATTCGTTGTTATAGATTGATGAATTGATGAGTGAATTGGTATTCGTAAATGTTGTCACCCCATCGTTGAAAGACCAACTGGTCACCAGATTCTGGCCAAGTGGACCAATTTCCGCGTTCGAAAGATTGGGCGCAAGGGGCGCAGCCGTCGTGAACACGCCACTGATGCGCATGCCGGTGTTGTACGTGCCACCGACCGAGGCGTACGGTGGACCGGAGTAAACATACGTTGCAGATAACGCGGCACTGCTTGCCAGCATGGCCAACAAAAAGCAAAGTAATGGCTTGAGCAACATTTTGGTTGTACACATACTAGGTGTCCTTTCATTGCCAGACTTCTTCAAAGGCATCACCCATGCCAGCATGACCGCCAGCATGCAGGTGCGCTGGCGTCGATATCAGCGTAATCGGCGTCTATCGTCAGACCTTCATCATTCGGATTGAACTTGGCCGATTGATCTACGGCCGACACAGAGGGGGACAGGAAGGAAAAGCAGATTGCGACCAAGCTTGCAAGGATCCCCTGCTTGATCGCCTTACTGCCTGATTGCGCACAGGTTTGTACGGTCGAAAAAATTGGATAGTTGTATCCGTTCATTGTTTTCTCCCTTAACCGCGGTTTACTCTGACTTGACAGGACCGCCTGGCGGACAGGCACTTCAACCGCGTCACGCTAGTATCGCACCTTGGATTCGGCACCAAACATGGTAAGACCCTAACCAAGGTTTGCGGCGTTTCCGGTTCCACGTTGACGCCGGTGCGGCTGGAGAGCTATGAAATCCGTCACGGCTCGGGTGGAGCCGGCCTGTGGCATGGCGGCAACGGCGGGGTGCGGCGTGTCAGGTTCCTGGAGCCCATGAGCGCCAGCATCCTGTCCAACGGCCGTTTGCATGGCGCGTTTGGCATGGCGGGCGGGCAGCCGGGTCTGGTCGGTATCAACCGTGTGCTGCGCTCTGACGGGCGGATTGAGGCATTGGGCCATATCGGCCAGGCCGAGATGCAAGTCGGGGATGTGTTCGAAATTTGTACACCGGGCGGGGGTGGATTCGGCGTTTCTCCCCCTTTTGGGGGATAGACGCTTACAAAAGTACTGGTCAGAATCCGGGAGTTCCTGGCATTTGCTCATCTGGCTGCTGCACAAGGCAGATGTGTCGAGTTGTCAAGCTATCCGGTTTTTGGAGAAAGTCATGGCTGTGCTTGCGGGCAATAAGGGGCAGAGGAGTCCACGGTGGTGTCACGCGTGGGCGACCGGTGTTGCACTGGTGCTGGGCTTTGGCGCGTTTGTCGTCTTGAACAATATGCTGGCACAGCCATTGATCGCAGCCGCGCTGGCCGTCTGCTTGATGCTGTTGGTCGGTATTCTTTTGGCATTGACGCTACGGCTGCGGCAGGTGCGAGCGCAGAGCGAGCTGGCGCTGGCGATTGCGGGTGAGTCGGAACTGAATATTTCGGCCCTGGTCCAGATCCAGGACGCACGCCTGAAACAGCATGTCGTCCAGCGCTTTCAGGTCTTGCAGGATCAAATCACGGAACTGCGCGCCAGAGAAGAACTGCTCAAAGTGCAGGCCTATCACGACGGTCTGACAGGCCTGGCCAATCGGTTGCTGCTGGTGGACCGCTTCAATGTTGCGGTTGAGAGGGCCAAGCGCAGCGGCAAGTCGTTTGCGCTATTGATGATTGACTTGAATGGTTTCAAGTCGATTAACGATATTTACGGCCACGCGGCCGGAGATGTCGTGCTGATCACCACGGCGAGACGCCTGCTCGGTGCGGTCAGGGCTTCCGATACGGTGGCCCGGTTCGGCGGTGACGAGTTTGTGCTGATCATCGAGGCCATTGACCAGCCGCAGGAAGTAGTCAACATTGGGGGCAAGCTCTTTGACTCGCTGGCGGACCCGATCACGCTTGAAGCCGGGGTGCTGGAGAAGATCAGTGCGAGCATCGGCCTGGCCATGTACCCCGAAGATGGCGTCACTCTGAACGACTTGTTGTATGTCGCCGATCAGGCAATGTACGAGTGCAAATCAACCGGAATGATGAATCTTGAATAGTGTTGGGGAATAAAAGAAGCCCGCATTCGCGGGCTCTTTATTGATCTGCCAAAAACTACTTTTTGGCGGCGCTGGCAGCACTGGCAGCCGGTTTGGCGGCTTCTGCTTTTACCCCTTTGGCGGCGGGCTTTGTGTCCTTGGCCTTTTTCGCGTCGTCTTTGGCTTTCTGCTCAGCTTCTTTTTTTGCCCTGGCTTCGTCAGCTTTTTTCAGCTTTTCTTCAGCCTTGGCCTTTTTCTCGGCTTCCTTCCTGGCTTTTGCCTCAGCCTTTGCGTCTGTCTTCGTGACAGCGGCCGCCGAGGCGGGAGCGACTACGGCTGCGGCCTTGGCATCGACTTTCACCTCTTTCTTCGCGGCCGGTGCAGCGGTCGCACCCTTGTAGGCGGTGCCATCAACGGTCAGGCCTTCGGTGGAAAACTTGGCTGCGTTGTTTTCGCCCACGCCCTTGACGCGCACGATGAAGTCGTTCCAGTCCTTGAAATTGCCTTTCTTGCGCTCGTCAAGAATCTTGCTGGAAATCGCTGGGCCGATGCCTTTGATGCTGTCCAGTTCGGCAGCGCTGGCTTTGTTCACGTCCACGGCGGCAAAGCAGACGGCAGCGTACAACATGGCCACGAGGGCCAGAATTTTCTTCAACATGAATCAACTCCTGAAGGTTAATGACACAAACACAAACGCATAACCAGGTCTTTGACGAGGCCAGCAACACAACGAGATTAATACACCAGGCGTTGACCTGGCATGAACAAAATACCGGCGATCACCGGTACCAACAATGCAATCAGTTTTGCCTGGCCAGCCATTCGATGTACTTGGAGACACCGGTCTGTACATCGGCGAAGCTGTGCTCGCATCCGGTGGCAAGCAACGCGGTCAAGTCGGCTTGTGTGTAGCACTGGTATTTGCCACGCAGGGCATCCGGGAATGGGACATATTCAATCAGTCCGGCCTCGGTGATGGCTTGAAGCGTCAGGGCCGATTTTCCCTGGCTATGACGCATCGCGTTCACGACCGCACTGGCCACATCGTTGAAGGGCTGTGCCCGACCGGTGCCAAGATTGAAGATACCGGATATTGCGGGATGGTCAAAGAACCAGAGGTTGACCGCCACGACATCGTCGATGAAGACGAAATCGCGCATTTGCGCCCCCGCTGCATAGCCGCCGTAGCCAGCAAACAGTTTGACTTTGCCCTCGGCCTGGAACTGCCTGAACTGGTGAAAGGCGACACTCGCCATGCGCCCCTTGTGTTGCTCGTGCGGCCCATAGACATTGAAATAACGAAAACCCACCACCTGGCCGGCTTTGCCGACGGCTGGGCGCCGGAAGTCAAGCCCACAATCGAGGCGCATGCGCTGGTCAAACAGCAGTTTGGAATAGCCGTACACGTTGAGCGGGCGCTCACACGCGGGCTCCTCCCGGAAGGCGTCAGCGCCGCCATAGGTGGCCGCGCTGGACGCATACAACAGCCGCGCACCACGTTTCTGGCACGCCTGGAACAGCTTGACAGAGGTCGCGTAGTTGTTCTCCATCATGTACTTGCCGTTCGACTCCATGGTGTCGCTGCAAGCGCCCTCATGGAACACGGCTTCGATTCGCCCGTAGGCGCCATGGGCAAAAAGCTCATAGAACACGTCCGCATCCACGTAGTCCGAAATCTTCAGCTCTGCAAGGTTGCGGAACTTGTCGCCTTGCGTCAGGTCATCGACGGCGATGATGTCGTCGATGCCGCGCGCATTAAGTCCCTTGATCAGGTTGCTGCCGATAAAACCGGCGGCACCAGTCACGACGATTCGGGTCATGCAAATAACTCCTCATAGGAAACCGTGGCGGTTCCAAACTTGCCTACCACCAGCCCCCCGGCCCGATTGGCCAGTGGCAGGGCGTCGCGCAGACTCATGCCTGCGGCCAGCAGTGTGGCCATGGTGGCGATCACCGTGTCGCCTGCGCCGGTGACGTCAAACACTTCACGCGCCTGGGCACTGACACTCAGTTGGCCCTGGCCATCGAACAGGGTCATGCCTTCTTCGCTGCGCGTCAACAGCACCGCCGTCAGTCCCAGCTGCTGGCGCAGATTCTGGGTCTTGATTTGCAGATCCGACTCGTCCGTCCACGGCCCGATGACTTGTTGCAACTCGGTCCGGTTGGGCGTGATGACGCTGGCATTTTTGTAACGCGAGAAGTCGACCCCCTTGGGATCGATCAGAATCGGCTTGCTGGTTGCGCGCGCGCGCTCGATCATGTCGCTGATGTGCGCCAGACCGCCTTTGCCATAGTCCGAAAACAGCACCACGTCATGTTCCTGCAGCAGCTCGATGAAGGTGGCGGTTTGCGTGGCCAGCACTTCTGTTTTCGGGGTGTTCTCAAAATCAAGCCGCAGCAATTGTTGCTGGCGACCGATCACCCGCAACTTGACGGTGGTTTTCAAGTCAGCATCACGACCAAAGTAGGTGCGGATGCCAGTGTCGGCGACCAGCGCTTCGAGTTTGTGGCTGGCTTCATCATTGCCAACGACGGTGAGGAGCGAGGATTGAGCGCCCAGCGTTACCACGTTGTAAGCCACGTTGGCTGCGCCGCCGTTGCGCTCTTCTTCGCGCAGCACACGCACAATCGGCACCGGCGCCTCGGGCGAGATGCGTTCCACTGCGCCGTACCAGTAGCGGTCGAGCATCACGTCACCGACGACGAGCACCCGGGCCTGGCCGAGTTTTTGTTTTGAAATGGTCATAATTCTTCTACGCGCCGGGTCGGGTAACTGTCCCATGCCTGGCAGCCCGGGCATTGCCAGAAGTGTTGTTTGGCTTCAAAGCCGCACGCCGCGCAGCGGTAACGCAGCAAAGGCTTCACGGCCTGGTCCAGGGCGCGTTGCACCTGGGGATGGAATTGTTCATGCTCGAGTTTTTCACCGTCAATCCATTTGGCAGCCGCCACCAGCGAGGGCTCGTGTTCGAGATGCCGCACGTACCAGTCGCGCGCACTGATTGCCGGGACCGGCTGGGCGGTTTCGAGCGCCACGATGGCGTCCAGAACATCCAGTGACGGAGCCAGTTCGTAAAGGGCTTTGAGCTGCTCCAGGGCCTCGGGCGCGCGTCCGCAGGCGATCGCGAACCGGGCCATCAGTGGCGCCAATAAGGGGATCGCGGCAGGCGAGGATTCAAGCGCCTGCACCAATGTCGTGTATGCGCTTTCCGGGTGGCCCTGACTGGCCAGCAGCTGGGCGAGATCGATCCTTGCCCGGGGCGCCGACGGGGCCAGACTGACTGCCTTTTGGAGCAAGGCCAAGGCTTCATCGGACTGCTGCTTTGACAGCTGCTCAGCCGCTTGTTCGCACAGGTAATGTGCCAGACGGCCGTTGAAGCTGCCCTGGCTGGAATGCTCCAGTTTCTGGGCAATCTGGGCCGCGTGCAGCCAGTCACGGCTGCGTTCATAGTTGGCCAGCAGGGCCAGCTGTGCCTGTGCTTCAAACGGTGTGCCTTCGAGCTTGAGCAGTGCCTCTTCAGCCCGGTCGAGCAGACCGGCCTTCAGATAGTCCAGCGCCAGTGCGTGTTGTGCCCGCTGCCGGTCGGGCAAGCCGAGGTCGCCACGCGACAGCAGGTGCTCGTGCACGCGCACTGCACGCTCATATTCACCCCGACGACGAAACAGGTTGCCCAGCGCGAAGTGCAATTCGGATGTATCGGGGTCGTTCTGCACGGCTTCGATAAACGCGTCGATTGCCTGGTCCTGCTGCTCGTTGAGCAGGAAATTCAAGCCCTTGAAATAAGCCTTGGGCGCGCGCCTGTTTTCGATGCGCATCTGACGCAAATCGAGACGCGATGCAAGCCAGCCCAGCACAAAGGCCAGTGGCAGGCCCAGCAAGATCCAGCCGAGATCAAAGTCCATTTGGAGCGGTCTGTGGCGAAGAGGGTGCCGGGCGAACGTCCCCTGGCGCTGGCGTTGTCAGCTTGACATCCACCGGCTGCTTGTCGATGTGGCGGCTTTTCCACCAGCGCGGCACCATGCCCAGCACGCCCACGACGACCCCGCAGGTAAATGCGGCCAATACCACCAGCACCTGCGGCGAACGCCATTGGGTGCCAAAGAAAAAATGCACCGTGGCGTCTTGCTGGTTGTTCAGCGCGAAGGCAAACAGGGTAAAAAAAATGGCTGCTTTAAGAACCCACTTAAGCAGCCACAGGATGTGTTTCATTGGTCTCCCCAGCGATCGGTCAATTCTAGCGACGCTGCTTGCCTTCCAGTTCGGCGGTGCGCTGGTCGACCGCTTCGCGCAGCGCTTTGCCAGGTTTGAAGTGGGGCACGTGTTTTTCGGGAATCGCCACACTTTCGCCACTGCGCGGGTTGCGTCCCACGCGTGGCGGTCGATGATTGACGGAGAAGCTGCCGAAACCGCGAATCTCGATCCGGTGTCCGCGCACCAAGGCATCGTTCATGGCGTCAAGAATGGCCTTGACGGCAAATTCGGCATCACGCTGGGTCAACTGGCCAAAGCGGGCGGCCAGTTCATCAATGAGATCAGAACGAGTCATATTTGAAAGTTGCTATCCCGAACCTGAGAGATGCCGCTGCGCACTGAAAAAGAGTCATGTCGAACCGGATCCGGCATGACTCTCTTGGTTTCTACTTCTCGTTGTTGTCGAGCTTGGCGCGCAGCAAAGCGCCCAGGCTGGTGGTGCCGGCGTTTTCACGGGCGGAAGCCTGGCTCAAGCTGGCCATTGCCTCACTCTGATCAGCCGCATCCTTGGCCTTGATGGACAACTGGATGTTGCGCGTCTTGCGATCCACATTGACAACCACGGCCGTGACTTCGTCGCCTTCCTTGAGCACGTTGCGGGCATCTTCCACGCGGTCGCGGGAGATTTCGCTGGCACGCAGATAGCCGATGATGTCGTCGCCCAGATCGATCTCGGCGCCTTTGGCATCCACGGTCTTGACCTTGCCGGTGACAACCTGGCCCTTGTCGTTGAGAGTCGCAAAGGTGGTGAACGGATCAGAGTCGAGCTGTTTGATGCCGAGCGAGATGCGTTCACGGTCGACGTCCACTGCCAGCACCAGGGCTTCGACTTCCTGGCCCTTCTTGTACTCGCGCACGGCGGCTTCGCCGGATTCGTTCCAGGACAGGTCAGACAAGTGCACCAGCCCGTCGATACCCGCTGCCAGGCCGACAAACACGCCGAAGTCGGTGATCGATTTGATCGGACCTTTGACGCGGTCGCCGCGCTTGGTGTTTTGTGCAAACTCCTGCCAGGGGTTGGCCTTGCATTGCTTCATCCCTAAGGAAATGCGGCGTTTGTCTTCGTCGATCTCAAGCACCATGACCTCGACTTCATCACCGAGGGCAACGATTTTCGCCGGGGCGATGTTCTTGTTGGTCCAGTCCATCTCCGAGACGTGCACCAGGCCTTCGATGCCGGGCTCGAGTTCCACAAATGCGCCGTAATCGGCGATGTTGGTGATCTTGCCGAACATGCGCGTGCCTTGCGGGTAGCGGCGGTTGACGCCCATCCAGGGATCGTCGCCCAGTTGCTTGAGACCCAGCGAGACACGGTTCTTTTCGGTATCGAACTTGAGGATCTTGGCAGTGATTTCCTGGCCGGCCGTGACCACTTCGCTCGGGTGACGCACACGGCGCCATGCCATGTCGGTGATGTGCAGCAGGCCGTCGATGCCGCCGAGATCGACAAACGCGCCGTACTCGGTGATGTTCTTGACCACGCCTTGAACAATGGCGCCTTCCTTGAGCGTGTTCATCAGCTTGGCGCGTTCTTCGCCCATGCTGGCTTCGACCACGGCGCGGTGCGACAGCACGACGTTGTTGCGCTTGCGGTCGAGCTTGATCACCTTGAATTGCAGCGTCTTGTTTTCGTACGGAGACAAATCCTTGGTCGGACGGGTATCGACCAGCGAGCCGGGCAGGAAGGCCCGAATGCCATTGACCAGCACGGTCAGGCCACCCTTGACCTTGCCACTGGTCACGCCGGTGACGAATTCGCCGGTTTCCAGGGCTTTTTCCAGGCTCATCCAGGAAGCCAGGCGCTTGGCGGTGTCGCGGCTCAGAATGGTGTCGCCGTAGCCGTTTTCGATGGAGCCAATAGCCACTGACACGAAGTCGCCAACCTGGACTTCGATCTCGCCTTTGTCACTCTTGAATTCTTCGAGCGGCACGTAGGCTTCAGACTTGAGGCCGGCGTTGACAACCACAAAGCTGTGCTCGATACGAACCACTTCGGCAGTGATCACTTCGCCTGGACGCATTTCGGTGCGTGTCAAGGACTCTTCAAACAGGGCGGCAAAAGATTCGGACATTTTTTTGATGCGGCATTAACCGCAGGTTAATTTGCGGTTTTATCCGCAGGTTAGTTTGTTGAACCCCGCAAGCAGTGCGCCAATGCAGCGCGAGAAGACCTGCGGGGGCCGGTACCTTTCAGATTGCTCCGAAAGGCTGTTTGCCTTGCCACCAGTCCAACACCAGGTTCAGCGATTCTTCAATCGTCAAATCCGAGTTGTCCAGCAGCCGGGCGTCCAGCGCGGGCTTGAGCGGTGCAACGCTACGGGATGAGTCCCTGGCGTCGCGTGCTTCCAGGTCAGCGCGAAGACTTGCAAGTGTAGCTGAATTTCCCTTTGAAATCAACTGTTTATGGCGTCGCACGGCGCGTTGTTCGGTGTTGGCAGTCAAGAACACCTTCAGCGGGGCATCGGGGAAGATCACCGTGCCCATGTCGCGCCCGTCGGCGACCAGACCGGGCAGTTGCCGAAAACTGTGTT
Source organism: uncultured beta proteobacterium (assembly GCA_963810395.1). Taxonomy (GTDB): domain Bacteria; phylum Pseudomonadota; class Gammaproteobacteria; order Burkholderiales; family Burkholderiaceae_C; genus Rhodoferax. The sequence goes on from CAWENC010000002.1 coordinate 245,273, forward strand.
GCAGCCCGATCAATGCCAGTCGCACTTTGGGTAGCGCAGAGACTCTGGACGCGTGCATACCGGTCTCTTCGGTGCGGATCGCAGCCGTCACGTTAGTGCCGTTGAGCAGCACCTGTCCCTGCGTGAAGTCGATCGTCAGGTCGGCGGCCAGGTCGGCGATCGCCTGTTCGTGCAACTCGTCCAGTGCCAGACCGGCCTGCATCGCCGCCAGCGCCGTGATGCGGTACAGCGAGCCAGAGTCCAGGAAATGGTAGCCCAGCGCATCTGCCAGCATCATTGCCAGTGTGCCTTTGCCGGAAGCGCTCGGCCCATCGATGCAGATGACCGGAATGGCACTCATCGATGCTTCTGCGACCGAAAAGAAGGCTTCAAAATAGTCCGGGAAAGTCTTGGCGACGCACTTCGGGTTTTCGATGCGCACGGGCAAACCGGCAGGGTTGAAGGCAGCCAGTGAAAAACACATCGCCATGCGGTGATCATCAAAGGTGTGGATGCTGGCGGCTTGCCATTCGGCGACGGCAGCAGGTGGCGTGACGCGAATGAAGTCCGCGCCTTCCTCCACCCGGGCGCCAAGCTTGCGCAATTCGCTGGCCATGGCGGCAATGCGGTCAGTTTCCTTGACGCGCCAACTGGCAATGTTGCGCAAGGTGGTGGTGCCGCTGGCGTACAAGGCCATCATGGCGAGCGTCATGGCGGCGTCCGGGATATGGTTGCAGTCCAGCTCGATCGCTTTGAGCGGCCAGCTGCCGCGCGACACTTCGAGCCAGTTCGGGCCGCTCAGCACCTGGGCACCCATCATTTGTGCCGCTTCAATGAAGCGGATGTCGCCCTGGATCGAGTCTGCGCCCACGCCCTCGATTCTTACGCAATTCTTGCCTCTAGCACCCGTTGCTATTGCGCCAAGCGCTACAAAATAGCTAGCAGACGAAGCGTCGGCCTCAACGTGCAGCGTGCCGGGTGATTTGAACTGGCTGCCCCCAGGGATGGTAAAGCGTTGCCAGCCATCGCGCAGCACCGCAATGCCAAAACGCGCCAGCAGATTCAGCGTGATTTCAATGTAGGGGCGGGAGATCAGTTCGCCGATGACTTCAATGACGATATCCTGTTTCGCGACCAGCGGCAGTGCCATCAGCAAGGCGGTGAGGAACTGGCTCGACACATCGCCGCGCACGCGAATCGGCGCGTCCAGTTTCAGCGCTGGTTTTCCAATCCGCAGGGGTGGAAATCCGTCTTGCCCCAGGTAGTCAATCTGGCAGCCGAGCTGGCGCAGCGCGCTGACCAGATCACCGATCGGGCGCTCATGCATGCGGGGTACACCGCGCAGTTCATAGTCGCCCCCCATCACCGCCAGTGCCGCAGTCAGCGGGCGGATGGCGGTGCCGGCGTTTCCCATGAACAGGGTGGCCTTCTGCTTGCCCGGCTGGCCACCCAGACCATCAATTTCGACCCTGTTGCCACTCTGGCGCACGCCGCAGCCCAGCATCCGCAGCGCGTCGAGCATGACGCGCGTGTCATCCGAGTCCAGCAGATCAAGCAGGGTGGTCGTGCCCTGGCTCAGTGCCGCGAGCAGCAACACGCGGTTGGAAATGCTTTTGGAACCCGGCAGGACAACGCCGCCGCCGGCACCGGTGAGGGCCGGGATATCAAGAAACGCAGTAGAAAACATTATTTTTGATGCTGGGCCATGCGCCAGTGGGCGCGAGTCTGGCTGGCGTGTTCAATCAAACCTTCCAGCGCTTCGGCATTGCCGCTGGCGATCATGTGTTCGAGCGCTTGAAGGTTGCGCTGAAAAATCTTGGCCTGAGCCAGCAACTCTTCGCGGTTCGACACCAGGATGTCGCGCCACACTTGGGGGTCGCTGGCGGCGATCCGGGTGAAGTCGCGAAAACCCGGCCCGGCCAGCGACAAATAATCTTTGCCCTGCGGCTGGCCCGAGATGGCGTTCATCAGTGCAAAAGAGATCAGATGCGGCAGGTGGCTGACGGCCGCAAACGCCGCGTCATGCGACTCGGGCGACATTTGAACCACGCGGCAACCGAGCGCCGTCCAGACATCGATGGCCTTTTGCAACTGGGCCGTCAGGGTGCGTTCGATCGGAGTGAGGATCACCTGCCGGCCACTGTACAGGTCTGCGTCTGCGTGTTCCACCCCCGCCACTTCCTTGCCCGCTATCGGGTGCGTCGGCACGAACGAGCCGACCTGCTCGCGCAGCGAGCGGCGGGCGGCATCGATCACGTCGCGCTTGGTGGAGCCCACGTCCATGATCAGCATCTGCGGCGTCACCAGGTGTTTGATCGATTTGAAGGTCGACTCGGAGGCGGCCACGGGCACGGCGATGAGCACGATGTCGGCACCTGAAACGGCCAGCAGGGCCGATGGCGCTTCCACGTCAATGACGCCCATCTGGCGCGCACGCTCGGTGGTTGAAGGCGACTTGCTGTAGCCAACCACCCGCTTGACCAGCCCGGCGCGTTTGAGCGCCAGCGCGAAGGAGCCACCCATCAAACCACAACCGATTATCCCGAGTTGTTCAAACATCATTCACCTACAGGATAAGTGCCCAGCACCTTGTAGAAGGCGCAAAGAGTCTGCAGTTCGGCCAGTGCCGCCGCAACGTGCGGCTGCGAGGGGTGACCTTGCAGGTCAATGTAAAAATAGTATTCCCATTGGCCGGATCGGGCCGGGCGCGACTCGAAACGGGTCATCGAGACGCCGTGCTTCTTGAGCGGTACCAGCAAGTCGTGCACGGCGCCGGGCTTGTTCGGCACCGAGACGATCAGGCTGACGCAGTCATGGCCGGTAGCTTGCGGCGCACTCAGGGTTTGCGGCAGGCAGATGACGGCAAAGCGGGTGCGATTGAAAGCATCGTCCTGAATCGCGTGCGCGGCGATGTGCAGGCCAAATTCGCTGCCCGCGCGTTCGCTGGCGATGGCGGCCCATGCCGGGTTGGTGGCCGCCAGGCGTGCGCCCTCGGCATTGCTGGAAGCGGCGCGTCGGTCGGCGCCCGGCAAGTGGGTTGTGAGCCAGTCCTGGCACTGCGCCAGCGCTTGCGGGTGGGCGTAAACCACCTCGATGCCGTCGAGTGTCGGGCTCAGGCGAAGCAGGCTGTGGCGCACCAGAAAACTGGTTTCGCCAATGATGTGCAGGGGTGAGTTCAGCAGCAAATCAAGCGAGCGCGAGATCACACCTTCAGACGAGTTTTCAATCGGCACGACGCCAAACTCGGCACTGCCGGCGGCCGTGGCCCGGAATACTTCATCGATGCTGACGCACAGAAAGCGCTCGATGCTGGCGCCAAAGAACTGCAATGCCGCCTGTTCACTGAAGGTGCCGGCCGGACCCAGATAAGCGACCCGCTGCGGTGCTTCCAGCGCGCGGCAGGCCGACATGATCTCGCGCCAGATGACGGCCACGCTGATGCTTTTGAGCGGACCAGGATTGCTGGCCTGCAAGCTGTTGATGATCTGGGTTTCACGGTCCGGGCGAAAAACGGCAGAACCGTCCACGCGCTTGATCTCGCCCACTTCGTGCGCCAGTGCCGCCCTCTGGTTGAGCAGCGCCAGCAGTTCCAGATCGAGCGCGTCAATCTGGGTGCGCAATTGGGAAAGGGTTTTCGCCATTGGGTGAATTGGGTGGAACAGATTGTTGTTTAACCGCGGGCTTTCTCGAACTCTCGCAGGTAGTCCACCAGGGCCTGCACGCCCTCGATCGGCATCGCGTTATAAATGCTGGCGCGCATGCCGCCGACCGATTTGTGCCCCTTGAGCTGGAGCAAGCCACGCTCGGGCGCGCCGGCCAGAAACGCATCGTTGAGGCTTTCGTCGCGCAAAAAAAACGGCACGTTCATGCGTGAGCGGCAAGTTGGTTCCACTTTGTTGTAGTAGAGCTGCGAGTTGTCGATGGCAGCGTAAAGCAGGGCCGCCTTGGCTTTGCTGCGCGCCTCCATGGCGGCCACGCCGCCCTGGCGTTTGAGCCATTGAAACACCAGTCCCGCCACGTAGATGGCATAAGTGGGCGGGGTGTTGAACATCGACTGGTTGTCGGCCACGGTTCTGTAATTGAAAGCGCTGGGGCACACCGGCAGCGCCTGGTCCAGCAGGTCTTCGCGCACCACCACCAGCGTCAGGCCGGCCGGGCCGAGATTTTTCTGGGCGCCACCAAACGCCAGGCCGACTTTCGACCAGTCCACCGGGCGCGACGCCACGTGCGAAGAAAAGTCGATCACCAGCGGCGCCTCGCTGCCCAGCGCCCTGAGGTCCGGCAGCGTGTGATATTCCACGCCATTGATGGTTTCGTTGCTGCACACGTGCACGTAGCTGGCACTCGGGCTGAGTTGCCAGCTGGCCGGATCGGGCAGCCTGGTGTGGCCGTCGGCGTCGTTGCTGGCGGCGATATTGACGCTGCAGTATCTGCGCGCTTCGAGTTGCGATTTCTGGCTCCAGCTGCCGGTGACGACAAAGTCCACCGTGCCTGAGCGAGACAGGTTCAACGGCACGATGGCGTTTTCTGCCAGGCCGCCACCCTGCATGAACAGGATCTTGAAGTTGGCCGGCACGGCAAGAAGTTCGCGCAAGTCGGCTTGCGCCTGCTGGTAGATGCTGCCGAACTCTTTGCCACGGTGACTCATTTCCATGACGCTCATGCCGCTGGCGTGCCAGTCGAGCATCTCGGCAGCCGCCTGCGTCAGCACTTCCTGCGGCATGGCGGCCGGTCCGGCGGAGAAGTTAAAGGGTCGGTTCATCTCGAATATATAAACAAAATCAGGCTGTAGACACCGTCCAGTATGCGCAGACAGCTATTAAAAACGTAGCAATCAGCTCGCGCTGCCGGTGTCGCTTTGGTCTTCGTCGGCCGCCTCATCGGCGTCCGGAATCGGATCATTTTCGACGATCCGCTGTAAGCCGCTCAACTTCGAGCCTTCGTCCAGACCGATCAGCGTGACGCCCTGCGTGGCGCGTCCGAGTTCGCGAATCTCGCTGACCCGGGTACGCACCAGAACGCCCTTGTCGGTGATCAGCATGATCTCGTCATCGGCGTGCACCAGCGTCGCGGCGACCACCTTGCCGTTGCGCTCGGACTGGGTGATGGCAATCATGCCCTTGGTGCCGCGGCCATGCCGGGTGTACTCGGTGATGCTGGTGCGTTTGCCAAAGCCATTCTGGGTCGCGGTCAAGACACTCTGCTGCTCGTCTTCAGCCACCAGCATGGCGATCACGCTCTGGCCTTCTTCGAGCATCATGCCGCGCACGCCACGCGCCTGGCGACCCATCGGGCGAACATCGTTTTCGTCAAAGCGCACCGCTTTGCCGCCGTCGCTGAACAGCATCACGTCGTGTTGCCCGTCCGTCAGCGCTGCGCCGATCAGGAAGTCGCCCTCGTCGAGGTCCACGGCAATGATGCCGGCCTTGCGCGGGTTGCTGAATTCATTGAGCGCGGTCTTCTTGACCGTGCCCATGCTGGTGCCCATGAACACATACTGGTCGGCCGGGAAGCTGCGCTTTTCTCCGGTCAGCGGCAACACCACGGTGACCTTCTCGCCCTCGGCCAGCGGGAACATATTGACAATCGGGCGCCCGCGGGATCCACGTGAACCCTGGGGCACCTCCCACACCTTGAGCCAGTAGAGCCGGCCGCGGTTGCTGAAACACAGGATGTAATCGTGCGTGTTGGCAATGAAGAGCTGGTCGACCCAGTCGTCTTCCTTGGTGGCGGTGGCCTGCTTGCCGCGGCCGCCGCGTTTCTGCGCCCGGTATTCCGACAGCGGCTGACTCTTGATGTAACCGCTGTGCGAGAGCGTGACCACCATGTCGGTCGGTGTGATCAGATCTTCGGTGGACAGGTCAAACGAACTGTGCTCCACCAGACTGCGGCGTGCGCCCACCTTGGTTTGGCCAAACTCGGTCCTGATCGCAGTCAATTCTTCGCTGATGATGACGGAGACGCGCTCAGGCCGCGCCAGAATGTCGAGCAGATCGTCGATCTCGGCCATCACCTCTTTGTATTCCGCAACGATCTTGTCCTGCTCCAGCCCGGTCAGGCGCTGCAGGCGCATTTGCAGGATTTCCTGTGCCTGGACATCGGACAGGCGGTACAGGCCGTCGCTGCCCATGCCGTACATCTTGTCCAGCGCGTCGGGACGGTAGTCGTCCGCGTTGACGACAGCACCGTCAGCACGCGTGCGGGTAAGCATCTCGCGAACCAGTTTGCTGTCCCATGGCCGGCGCATCAGCTCGACCTTGGCCACCGGCGGCGTCGGGGCATTGCGGATGATGGCGATGAACTCGTCGATGTTGGCCAAAGCAACGGCCAGGCCTTCAAGTACGTGGCCGCGTTCGCGTGCTTTGCGCAGGTTGAAAATGGTCCGCCGCGTGACGACTTCGCGGCGGTGCTGCAGGAAGACCTCGATCAGGTCTTTGAGGTTGCACAATTTGGGCTGACCATCGATCAACGCCACCATATTCATGCCGAAGGTGTCCTGCAACTGGGTCTGCTTGTACAGGTTGTTGAGCACGACCTCGGGAACTTCACCCCGCTTGAGCTCAATCACCAGACGCATGCCGGATTTGTCGGACTCGTCCTGAATGTGGCTGATGCCTTCGATCTTTTTCTCGTGCACCAGATCGGCCATGCGCTCCTGCAGCGTCTTCTTGTTGACCTGGTAGGGCAACTCGTCGACGATGATGGCCTGGCGCTGGCCCTTGTCGATATCCTCGAAGTGGCATTTGGCGCGCATCACCACCTTGCCGCGACCGGTGCGGTAGCCGTCCTTGACGCCATTGATGCCGTAGATGATGCCGGCGGTAGGGAAGTCGGGGGCCGGAATGATCTCCATCAGTTCGTCAACCGAGGCCTGCGGGTTGCGCAGCAGATGCAGGCAGGCATCGACCACTTCATTGAGGTTGTGCGGCGGAATGTTGGTGGCCATGCCCACGGCAATGCCGGAGGAGCCATTCACCAGCAAATTCGGGAACCGGGCCGGCATCACCAGCGGTTCGTGTTCGCTGCCGTCGTAATTGGGGCCGAAATCTACGGTTTCCTTGTCCAGGTCGGCCAGAAGCTCATGCGCGATCTTCGACATCCGGATTTCGGTGTAGCGCATGGCCGCTGCGTTGTCTCCGTCGACAGAGCCGAAATTGCCCTGGCCGTCAACCAGCATGTGGCGCAGGGAAAAGTCCTGCGCCATGCGCACGATGGTCTCGTAAACCGCGCTGTCGCCGTGCGGGTGGTATTTACCGATGACGTCGCCCACGATGCGGGCGGATTTCTTGTAGGGCCGGTTCCAGTCGTTGTTGAGCTCGTGCATGGCAAACAGCACGCGCCGGTGCACCGGTTTCAGGCCGTCCCGCGCATCGGGCAGGGCGCGGCCGACAATCACGCTCATGGCGTAATCGAGGTAGCTGCGCCGCATTTCCTCTTCGAGACTAACGGGCAGGGTTTCTTTGGCGAACTGGGTCATGGGGGGTCTTGGCTAAGGCTGTGTCAACGGCAACCTCTGATTCTAATGGGCGCCCGGCGGGCTGGGCCTGTGGCTTATCGGCAACGGCGCGACACATTTGCCCCTCGCTTTTGTAGGCGGACAGGCCGAAGGCCCTTTTTGGGGTGCAAGGCTGAATGCGGCTGTGGCACAATATATACAACGTTTTAGGTGATTGGCATTTAGAACGTGTTACACAAATATACGCAGCGCTGCTGCGGCTTTTTTCCCTAAAAGGAGAACCATGAAGAAATTAAACAAAGTGGCAATGCTGGTTGCTGCCGCAGCACTCGCAACCGCCGCTGGTGCTCAATCAGTGGATAACTGGGTCAGTGCCAATGGCATCACCTGGAAAAACGGTACCAATGAACTTTGCTGGCGTGACTCCAGCTGGACGCCTGCAACAGCGGCCGTCGGTTGCGATGGCGCGATCGTGGCACCTAAAGCTGCGCCTGCAACTGCGGCGGCTCCCGCTGCTGCTGCAGCGCCTGCCCCGGTTGCGGCCAAACCCGCCCCGGCACCAGCTCCCCAGCCAGTCGCAGCCACCAAGGTGACCTATGCCGCTGACGCATTCTTTGACTTCGACAAGGCCGTGCTGAAACCTGAAGGCAAAGCCAAACTCGACGATCTGGTTGGCAAAGTCAAGGGCATCAATCTGGAAGTGATCATTGCTGTAGGCCATACCGACTCCGTCGGCAGCGACGCCTACAACCAGAAACTGTCGGTACGTCGTTCTGAAGCCGTGAAGGCTTATCTGGTGTCCAAGGGCATCGAGAAAAACCGCGTTTACACCGAAGGCAAGGGCGAGAAGCAACCTGTTGCTGACAACAAGACCAAAGAAGGCCGTTCCAAGAACCGCCGCGTTGAAATCGAAGTGGTGGGTACTCGCGCCAAGTAATTTGAAGATCTGAATCTTCACGTTCAAGCGGCCCTTCCGGGCAGCTTCAAAAAAACCCCGCTTTGGCGGGGTTTTTTGTGCCGGCTGAGTTTGTTTTGCCTCGCTGGCATCTATGTTTTTTTGTTTTGCCGATAATCGTGCCATGACTTCAACCTTAAATGCCGATCCGGCCGAGCTGGCCAAATTTTCTGATCTGGCTCATCGCTGGTGGGATATGGACGGCGAGTTTCGTCCCCTGCATCAAATCAATCCCTTGCGGCTGGAGTGGATCAACAGCCTCTTCCCGGTACAAGGGCGCCAGGTGCTGGATGTCGGCTGTGGCGGCGGTATCCTGGCCGAGGCCATGGCACGTGCAGGTGCCCAGGTGACGGGCGTTGATCTATCGACCAAGGCACTCAGGGTGGCGCAGTTGCATGCGCTTGAAGCTCAAACCCCGAATGTTCAGTACCGAGAAGTCAGCGTCGAAGCATTGGCGCAGCAGCAGCCCGGCAGCTTCGATGCGGTCACCTGCATGGAAATGCTGGAACATGTGCCAGATCCGGCGTCGGTCGTGCGAGCCTGCGCTGCGCTGGTCAAGCCAGGCGGCTGGGTGTTTTTTTCCACCCTGAATCGCAGCCCCAAATCGTTTTTGCTGGCGGTTGTCGGCGCCGAGTATGTGCTGAACCTGCTGCCGCGCGGAACCCATGAGTACGCGAAGATGATCCGGCCGAGCGAACTCGCCGCTTACTGCCGATCCGCCGATCTTGATCTGAGGCATACCCGTGGCATGCAATACAACCCGCTGACCCAGCGTTACTGGATGAGCGCCGACACCGGTGTAAATTACCTATTTGCAACACAAAAGGCGTCGGGTACAAAGCTGTGACCGGCAAGCCAGGGATGTTTGCGAACGTGCGGGCGGTTCTGTTCGATCTGGACGGCACCCTGATCGACAGTGCACCGGATTTGGGCGCTGCGGCCGACAAGATGCGTGTCGACAGAGGTCTGACTTCGTTGCCGACGGCGCGTTATCGTCCCATGGCCGGCGCGGGAGCGCGAGGAATGATCAGCGTGGCCTTTGGCCTGACGCCAGAGCACCTGGATTTTGCTGCTTTGCGCGAAGAATTTTTCATGAATTACGAGCGTTGCATGACGCAAAGCACCTATGTTTTTGAAGGCGTGCCTGAATTGATTGCCCAATTGCGGTCCCTGGGGCTCCCGTGGGGCGTCGTCACCAACAAGATTGCCCGCTTTACCAATCCCCTGACCAGCGCCATGCCGCTGTTTGCCTCGGCCGGCGCAGTCGTCAGCGGTGATGCCACGCCACGTGTCAAACCGCATCCCGATGCACTGTTTGAAGCCGCCAGGCGGGTAGGCGTTGAGCCGGCCAGATGCCTGTATGTTGGCGATGACGAACGCGATATCGTGGCGGGTCTGGCTGCGGGCATGGGTACCGTCGCCGCGACCTATGGCTACCTCGGCGAAAAGGCCGATCCAGCCCAGTGGGGCGCGCATGCCATCATTAATTCTCCGCTGGAGCTCTTGCAATTGCTTGGCAAGGCCTAAAATAGGCTCCTTGGGGCTGCACTGGTTTCGACGTGGGTACGGAATCGCTGTGGTGCATGTCGAGCTGAATGCGCTCGTAAAACAGATTCAAAAAAACTAACTGCAAACGACGAACGTTTCGCACTCGCTGCTTAATAACCAGTGAGCCTTACAACAGCAGGCCGGTGGGCTGGGCAAGGGGTCTTTAGCGCAAGTTAAGGGCTCCCGGCTGTAAGGTCATTCACATCGGCTGGCTCTGAACCGGGTACCTTGGTTTGGAGCGAGAAAATAGGGTGCTGGCGTCCTGTGCAGCGTGTGCCTGCGCGATACAGGTGGCGAGACTTAAATCAGAACACTAAACATGTAGATCTGCTCGAAGATGGCTTGCGGACGCGGGTTCAAATCCCGCCAGCTCCACCATATCCCCAAAACCCAACCCGTATCGGTTGGGTTTTTTTTGCCTGGAACGCCAGTGCAGGTACGGAATCTGGCCATCGCATCGCGAGCGCCACAGTTTCCATCCCGCGGTCTGTCAGGTATCGTCGTAACCACGACGTTGGTCATGGTTTCCGCGCGCGTATCTGCCAATCACCACATATCGTTCCCCAACTCTGCCGGTCGACAGTGCCAAGCTATATTCCCGCACTGACCAGACCACTGGCGCGCAGTCTTGCGGCGGCACTGCTGTTTGCGCATTCCGGGCCAAGGTGGCGTGGGGTCGGTAGGGACGCTGCTCCACAGGCAGGCCCAGGACCGTGATTGCCCGAGCCAGTCGCCGGTGCAAGTCCACAAGGTGATCGGGAAGCGTGGAAGCACCGAGCACGGCCAGACCGTGCGGCCATTGCTGGGGTCGGTCCAGCACCAGATCAAAGTGATCAAACGGCAGGTCCAGGCCGGTTGCCAGTTCCGGCAAGCGCTGTGCCGGGACGTTGCCCAGGAAATGCAAGGTCACGTGCCAATCGAGTGGATCGTAGCGAACGCTTTGCTCAGGCCAGGCCCATGAGCGGGTGTGTTCGGCCATCGCCTGCCGCCCGACATCGTCAGGCCAGAGTGCCAAAAACAGGCGGTGGAACATCTTCTGGGGAGGAGCCATGCTGCGGATTTTGCACGGTCTCCGCAAGCGAAACGGTCCCAGACCTCCATGATCAAGGTATGAGGCCAATTAGCTGCGCTTGAAAAGTCACTAGCTCTACGGTCCAGGGTTCGCAGGACAGATTGCAGTGCGTACGTGTGTTTGTGTAAGCGGCGTAACTCTTCCACGCAATGTGCGCCAGGGTACGAACCAGGCAACGGGTGCAGGACAACACTCACCGGCGTGATGCATCAGGCCAAAGCGGTCGTGCATCACTGCATTGTTGGCGCCGGCAGGGCCAGGCTGACACTTCACAGTTCATATGGATCAAATTGAAAGGAAAAGAGAGATGAAAAATTTCGAGAGTTATTCCAGCGTACGGCCATGGTTGATGGCGGCGCTGCTGAGTGTCCTGGCAATTGGATGCGGCGGCGGTGGCGGTGGCTCAAATCAGGTGCCTGCCGCTGTATCCCTGCACGCAAGCCGAACGGACGGAAATAGCGGCGACCACAAGGGCAACGGCAATTCAGGCGATCGCGGTGGTAATTCAGGTGCCCAGGATGGCAACCGACATGACGGCAGGTCGGACAATTCTGGTGGTGACGACCACGCCTCGTCGGGCGGCGGGGCCACAGGCGGCGGTACTCCTCAGGTACCGGGCATTCTGGGTGCGGCCAGCACTTTCGCGATTCTGTCCAAAGCCGGAATCACCGACGTTGCAGCTTCTGCAATTACCGGCGACGTCGGTGCCAGCCCGATTACCGGCGCTGCAATCGGTCTAAGCTGCCCGGAAGTGACAGGGACAATCTACTCAGTCGATGCAAGCGGCCCGGCGCCATGCGTGGTGACCAACGCCGCACTATTGACCACGGCTGTGGCTGATATGCAAACGCTTTACACCGACCTCGCCGGACGGACATTGCCTGATTTTGTGGATCTGGGTGCCGGTGAAATAGGTGGATTGACCCTTGTACCCGGGCTCTACAAATGGGGTACCGGCGTTTCGATCTCATCCAATGTCACGCTATCGGGCGGGCCGAGCGACGTCTGGATCTTCCAGATCGCAGGAACCCTGACGCAGGCCAGCGCGACGACAGTGACGCTGACTGGTGGTGCTTTGGCCAAGAACGTCTTCTGGCAGTCTGCCGGCGCTGTGGCGATCGGAACGACCGCGCACCTTGAAGGCGTCGTGCTGGGGCAAACATTGATCGCCGTGAATACCGGTGCATCGGTGAATGGCCGCTTGCTGGCTCAGACTGCGGTCACTCTTCAGCAAAACATGGTGACACAACCCGCTCCATAAGTACGCAAGAGCATCTTTGCCGGGACCAGGCAAGCGGCAACCGCGGGGTTCGCTTCTGGTCCCGGCCTCCCCAGTTTTTCGAAAGTCGCGTCCTCGGCGCTCGCGCGTCCGCATGAGACGACGCTTGCGAATCATCCGGCTCTTTCCAAATCAGTTCTGTTGGTTGGCACAGTAGACCGGGACGGAATAGTTTGGGGGAAAATCCTCGACTCAAGACGCCCTGACTTAGAAAAGTCAGGACACTTCCGAAACCCACGATCTTCTGAAGGTGAATGACCATGTTCAAAGTAAAGCCGGTCTCGGCCGAACGTCTGCCTGAGTTGTTGCGGCGAATGCCCAAGGCAGAACTGCACATCCACATTGAGGGTTCACTGGAGCCCGAGTTGATGTTTGCTCTGGCGCAGCGCAACGGCGTGGCAATGGCCTACCCGGATGTTGAATCTCTTCGTCGCGCCTATGTGTTTGACGACTTGCAGAGCTTTCTCGATATCTACCATGCGGGCACCCTGGCGCTGCGCACCGAGCAGGATTTTTATGCCATGACGCATGCCTATCTGGCCCGTGCGGCGACCGACAATGTGCTGCATGCCGAGATATTTTTCGACACCCAGACGCATACCGGACACGGGCTGAGCGCGGACGTGGTCATCAACGGGCTGCACCGTGCCTGTGTTGATGCAAAGTCCGAATTCGGCATCAGCGCTTCGCTGATTCTCTGCTTCTTGCGGCACCTGAGCGAGCAGGACGCGTTTGAGGCGCTGGAGCAGGCCTTGCCGCTGCGCGACAAGCTGCTGGGCGTCGGCCTGGCATCGAGTGAAAAAGGTCATCCGCCTGAAAAGTTTGCCCGCGTATTTGCCCGGGCCCGGGAATTGGGTTTCAGGCTGGTGGCGCATGCGGGTGAAGAAGGCCCGCCGGCTTACATCTGGAGCGCGCTGGATGTGCTCAAGGTCGAGCGCATCGATCACGGCGTGCAGGCCCTCAAAGACCCGTTGCTGATGGCACGACTCGCCAGAGAGCGCATTCCACTCACGGTGTGTCCGCTTTCGAACCTGAAACTGCGGGTGTTTCCAGCGCTGGCCGAGCATGATCTGGGGCGCATGCTGGAGGCCGGGATTGTGGCGACCGTCAACTCGGATGATCCGGCCTATTTCGGCGGCTACATCAACCAGAACTTCACCCAGACTTTCGCTGCACTGGGGCTGACGGCGCAGCACGCTTACCAGCTGGCGCATAACAGTTTTGAGGCGAGTTTTATTGACGAAGGGGCCAGGCGCGAGTACATCGAGCGCCTGAACGCCTGCTTCGAGACCTTCAGCTAAAACGCTGCCAATCAAGGCCGGTTAAAATCAACACAAGGCCCGCTGCTCCGGCGGGCCTTGTTTTTTGTGTTCGGAGCCATGTAGAGGACTACCATGTATAAAAACCTCGCAGCCGCGTTCGCGGCCGCCTGTTTTATTTCTCCCGTTTTTTCGCAACCTGCTTCCGCGACTGTCGCGGCCAAAGAGCCGCTCAAAATCGGCTTTGTCTACGTGGCGCCATTGACCGACGCCGGTTGGGTGCGCCAGCATGACGAGGGCCGCAAGGCAGTCGAGGCAGCCTTGGGCACCCGGGTCAAAACCAGCTATGTCGAGAATGTGCCGGAAGGCCCTGACGCCGAGCGCGTGATCCGCGATCTGGCCGCCACCGGTCACAAGCTCATTTTTACGCCCAGCTTTGGCTACATGGAGCCCACGCTCAAGGTGGCGCAGGAATTCCCGGACGTCAAGTTTGAATCCATCACCGGCTACAAGACCGCGCCGAATGTGGCGGTGGCCAATGCGCGCTATTACGAAGGGCGCTATCTCGCCGGCATCGCCGCCGGGCGCATGACAAAAACCAATATTGCTGGCTACGTCGCCGGTTTTCCGATCCCTGAAGTGCTGCAGGGCATCAACGCTTTTGCGCTGGGCATGCGTTCGGTCAACCCCAAGGCCGAGGTCAAGGTGGTATGGCTCAACACCTGGTTTGACCCGACGCGCGAACGCGACGCCGCCATGACGCTGTTCAACCAGAATGTGGACGTGGTGGCTTTTCACACCGCTTCATCGGCCGTCATGGCGGCAGCGCAGGAGCGCGGCAAGCTGGCTGTGGCCTATCACTCGGACATGCGAAAAGTCGCCCCGGATGCGCAGATCGTTGCCGTCACGCACCAATGGGGCAACTACTACACCCGGCGCGCACAGGCGGTGCTGGACGCAAGCTGGAAGCCGGGCAGTGTCTGGGGCGGTGTGCGTGAGGGCATGATCAAGGTCGACGGCTTTGGCTCCAAAGTGCCCAAGGCCGTGCAGCAAGAGGTGTTGGCGCGACAAAAAGACATTGCTTCAGGCAAGTTGCATCCGTTCCATGCCGGTCTGGCGCTGCTGGACAACGAAGGCAAAGAGGTGATTGCCAAAGGCCAGACGCTGAGTGACGAGCAGATTCTCAAGATGAACTGGCTGGTGCAGGGCGTGCAGGGAACGGTCAGCGGGCACTGATCCTCGTGTAGAGTAGGCGTGGCTCCAGCCGTTTGAGTTTTCAGAAAGCCTGCTCATGACCATCACCATCCGCCACGCCGAACCTGATGATTACGCCGCGATCGCCGTAATTTACGCCCAGCCGCGCGCAGCTGCCGGCACCCTGCAGATTCCACTGCAGTCGGCTGAGGTCTGGCGCCAGCGCCTGAGCGCCATGGCGCCACTGGACCGCATTCTGGTCGCGCTGGTCGGTGGCGAGGTGGTTGGCAACCTGGGACTGCATCCGGCTACCAACGTGCGCCGCGCGCATGTGGCGGGCATCGGCATGGCGGTGCGTGATGATTTTCAGGGTCAGGGGGTGGGTACTGCACTGGTGAAAGCTGCTGTAGATCTGGCCGACAACTGGCTGAACCTGCTGCGCCTGGAGCTCACCGTGTGGACCGACAACGAGGCGGCACAACGCCTGTACCGGGGCCAGGGATTTGTGCTGGAGGGAACGCACCGCAGCTATGCGCTGCGTCATGGCCGCTATGTCGATGCGCATGCCATGGCCCGGCTGCACCCGTCGCCGCCCTCCATCCTGGCGCAATCGTCATTGTGAAAGCCTACCGCGCCGCCATCCTGCGCTTCGCCACGGATCGCGAGCCACGCCATTCGGCCGTTTATGAGGAGGATGGCCTGCTGGTAGTGGGGCCCGATGCTAGGGGTAGGCAGCTGGTGCAGGCGGTCGGGCCGTACCGCGACTTGAAGGACAAGTTTGCAGGCGTGGCGCTGGAGCACCTGCCCGGCCGCATCATTGCGCCGGGTTTTGTGGATATGCACACCCACTACCCGCAAACCAACGTCATCGGCTCGCCCGCCGAGGGCTTGTTGCCGTGGCTGGAGAACTACACCTTTCCAGAGGAGAAACGCTTTTCGGACCCCGAATACAGTGCACAGGCAGCTACGTTTTTTATAGCAGAATTATTGCGCAATGGCGTCACCACGGCGCTGACTTTTGCCAGCTCGCACCCGGCCTCGGTGCACGCACTGTTCACGCAAGCCCAGACCCACCATCTGCGCCTGATCACCGGCCTGTGCCTGATGGACCGCCATGCCCCGGCCGGGGTACTCAACCGTGCCACACCCGACGGGGCGTTTGACGCTACCGAACAAAGCCTGATCGCCTCCGAGACCCTGCTTCAACAGTGGCACGGCAAAGGTCGGCTGGGCTACGCCATCACGCCGCGTTTTGCCCCCAGTTGCAGCAATGCCCAGTTGCGCGGTGCCGGTGAACTGGCAGCGAAATACGCCGACGTGTGGATTCAGTCGCACGTGGCGGAAAACCAGCATGAAATCAAGTGGGCGCGCGAGCTGTTCCCGGATTCGCACAGCTACCTGGCCACCTATGCCGACTTTGGTTTGCTGCGCCGGCGCGCCATTTACGCTCACTGCCTGCACCTGGACGACGACGACCGGGCCCTGCTGCGCGACGCCGGTGCCGCAGCAGCGGTCTGCCCGACCAGCAACCTGTTTCTGGGCAGCGGATTCTTTGACTACGCCGGGGCGGATCGCGCCGGCTTTCAATACGGCCTGGCCAGCGACGTCGGCGGCGGAACCAGCTTCAGCCCGTTTCACACCATGCTGGCGGCTTACTACGTCGGCCGGGAAGGGCAGACCAAGGCGGGGCTGTCCCTGTCGCCGCAGCATCTGTGGTGGCAACACACGGCGGGGGCGGCGCGGGCGCTCGGCCTTGAAGGTGTGGTGGGCAACCTGCAAGCCGGTTGCGAGGCGGATTTTGTCGTGCTGAACCCGAAGGCCACAGCGCTGCTGGCGCGCAGGACAGCGCTGGCATCGAGTCTGGATGAATTGCTCTTTTCGATGATTGTGCTGGGCGACGACCGGTTGGTTGAAAAGACCGTGATTTCTCAGGCAATTTAGGCCTGTCGCGCCCCCTGCTGTGGCCTAAGCAGCTATCCCTACCGCGCGCCTTCCACATACCAGTACAGGCGACGACGCGTACTGCTGCTGGAGGGTGAGGTGGTGACCTTGCTGACCTCTATGGCTGATTTCTTGACGTTTGGAGCGCCGATGACGTACTTGATTTCCTTGGACGCGGTGCGGCCGTCCGGCAAGGTGTACTCCACATGCACCATGCCGGTAACCGGGCTTGGCGGAAAACCACCCCCATTGAGAATTGAAGAAGTCGCTGCCTCGCAGAAGGCCGGGGCCGCATAGACTTTGGCCTGGCCCAGGTTGCTGCTGCAGGAGTTGGCGCTTGGTGCCGTGGGCGCGTTGGTCCCGAAATAAGTCATTCCCTCAACCGTCAGCGGGCCATTCACAATCTTCTCGCTTGCAGCCATCGGAATGTAGCAGCCATAGGTCATGTTCTGGGCAGGCGAAGCCCCGACCAGGCCCAGACTGGTGCTGGCTATCACGGTCGGAGCGGGAGACGGTGTACCGCGCGTCAGTTTTGTGTCAAATACAGTGAAGAAGTCATCGGTGCCAGCCACGGTAGTGCTCAGCGGTTTTTCACGGTCGCCCGAACCCAACAGGACGGCGGTAAAAGTGCTGGTGACCACGACATCGCCGGCGAACAGGAATTTGCGCGTCCCGCCGCCGCCAAGCGACGCGAGCTGGTAGATGCCCCAATTGGCCACCGTCGTGTCCGCTGCCGTACCGAAGTCGACACGGTACACATTGCCCCCGGCATCGACCGCATAGACACGATCCACCAGGCCGTCATTGTCCGAGTCAATCAGCGTCACGTCGGCTGGCACGCTGCGAGCGGTTGGAAAGGCCTTGATCAATGCGCCGGTCGTGGCGTTGAGCACCAGCACGGCATTACCCATGGTGGTGGTGCCGGGTGTGCTGGCGTCCTCTGCCGTGGCATCGTAGCCCCCGCCCATGATCACGACGTTGGTCGTCACGGAGTTCATCTTGATCGACGCCACCTTCGGCTCGGACCAGGTCTGTCCAAGGGAATAACCGGTGCCATCTACCGTCCAGGTTAAATCGGACTCGGTTTTCTTCCACCGGAACTTGGGTGCGCTGGGGTCAGTGATGTCCAGCGAGTAAATCACGCGGCCACCACGGCGCATGCCAAAGTAGAGATAGGCGGTGTCGACGCTGCCAGTGACAAATTTTTGATAGGCGGACACCGGCCCGTCGACGAAATAATCCCTCGGCAGCGCGTTGACGGCTGAGACCGGCGTGGTGGAGAGCTTGATTTCGGGCGAATTGTCACGCAGGCGTTTGAACTTGCCGAAGTGCTCTTGCGGGATAAAGCTCCACAGCTCCTTGCCAGCGTCGATCCCGGTCTTGTCGCCTTGGATAGCCCGCAAGGCTCCGTCATTGCTGCCGTAGTACACCACCACGCCGGCGGAGTTGTAATTAAGTGCCAGCGGGCGGGAGTGCAGCACGTCTCCATGCACGCCGGGGCGGACGGTAGTAGCGCCACCCGGGCCCTTTTCGTCCCCGACAATATTGTCGGTGCCGCGAATCCAGTCGATCAGGCCGGCCCGGTCGGTGGACGTTGTACCCAGCATGGCGGCAGTGATACCGGCAGTACCTGATGCGAACGCTTGCGGTGCGGCAGTCAGGTCCACCACTGTTGAACTGCAGGATACGCAGGTGTAAACTTTTCGGCTGCTTTGGGACGAGGCATTAAGCGTCCGGATCTGCTGTGCCGCACCGCCTTTTTCCACAATTTCGCCGTCTGGCGAATCAGACGCAGTCTTGGGCGTGCCGAGCGGTTCGTTGACCCAAAATGTGCTCGGCTGCGTCCAGTAGGAAATCGCCGATGGCGTGATAAACCCGGTGACCGCGCTGACCGCAGCATGCCCTGCCGAGTCATACAAGCTCAAGGAATCGGTGGCGGGGTCGTAATTGAACTCATACTGCTTTAAATTGCCACGCCAGCGTGGCTGGGCGTCGCCATCGGGTCTGAAAACTCCCATGTAAACCTGGTTCAAATAGCTGCCGCGGGCGCTGACGCTGGCAGGCAGGCTGGCCGACGCGAACACCGAGTTGACGGCCTGAATCTGGTTGAAAATATCGTTCAGTGCCTTCGTCAGGTCGTCCACATTGCTGGCCTGAAATGAATCACCGCCCCCGGCCTTGGCGATACCATGCACGAAGTTCGGATACAGGCCGTCACTGCTGGCACCGGTAATGGCAATGGTGTATGTCGTGATGTTTTGCACATCGTCTTTGCTGCTGACGTCCTGACCGGCCAGGAAGCGTGCCATTTCGTCGGCCCAGTTGCTTTGGTCCGGGTTGGAAACGTAGGCGGTCGGGTAGGTGATCTGTGTCGTATTGGCGCCCTTGGCCGTCAACAGGGCCAGGGAATCGTTGTTTTCGGCGCTTTCCGGACTGCCGTTGGCAATCAGGATGACAAAATTTCGTCCACAGCTGGCGCTGGCCGGACTGACGTATTTGCCAGCGGAAACTGCGGCACTGTCCCACTTGCTGCCGGCGGTTCCCCTGTAGGGCGTGGCAGCCGCGTAATACAGGTAAGCCTCGTAAAGTGCCTTGGCAAAAGAAGCGTTGTTCCCCTTGTCGTCGTCAATTGCCAGATTTCTGATGACGGTTTTCAACCCACTCTTGTTGGCCGTGGTCAATGGCGTGAATGCCTTGCGTGGATAGCCGCCGGCATTCGATGCGGGCGACTCATTGAGCAGCATGATGGCGATGTTGAACAGGGGGTCGCCATTGGCCTTGACGGGCAAGGAATCGAGCACGTTGTAAAGCGCACACTTTTGAACGGCAACTTTTTTGCCCTGCTCCTTGCTGGGATTTTCAAATTTGGGACCACTGGTGGTGGTCACTCCGCCGTCCTTGTAGTAGCAGTCCGGCACTGGCAGGCTGGTCGACCAGTTCGCCGAGTTGTCAAGCAGAAGAATGACGTTCGGCAAATCAGTCGTGACATTGTTGGCAGAAAAAATGTCGATGTCCTCCGCACGCGCCAGCGAGACGCTTGACAGCGCCGTGATTGCAGCCAGCGTGGCAAGACCGCGTCGAAAATTAAAGTACAGCATGGCTGACTCCTTATAAACAGGTGCTATCGGACGAAGGTACGGCGACGCCCTCGTTGACGGCCACGCTCAAGCCCGAGCGTGGGTCGGTCACGATGGCCCGCACATTCCATTCACGCAGGAAGCAGGCGCTGGTCGCCGCGCCAGCGCCGCCAAGACCCTCAATCACCACGCCACTGACCGAACTGGAACTGGCTGCTGCCGCGCCGCAACTGGGTAGCGTGCTGACGCGATAACAATTGGGTTTGGGCGAAATTCTGACCACATAGTCCACCGAGCCGTCACCATCCACATCCACGTCCACTGGTGATTGCGAAACCAGCTCCGGATCGGTCGTGAAAGCTGTGGAACTGATGACAAACTCGATCGCCTGCTGGGCGGCTGCAACGCCTTCCTGCCTGGTCTGCATATTGCCGACCACCCGGATGTTGTTGGACGAAGTCTTGAACGTGCTGACGGCGAACAAGCTCATCAAAATCAGGAAAATCATGGCTATGAGCAAGGTCACGCCCTGTTGTTTTTTGTATTGGGTCATGAGCCCTCCCTGACGCCAGCAACGTTGTTCAGCCGGGATGTGAAAGAGTACGCGCGGCGTTTGAAACCGTCTGAAAACGGGCCGCGTGTGCCAGCCAAACCCATTGAATAGGTTTTGCTTTCCGTATATCCGGGAGTCGCTTCAATCGTGCGCGACAACAAATAGGTCCGGACCGAGACCACGTTTTTCCAGTCATTGTTGTTCGCCCCGGCTGTGCCACTCAGTGCGCTGCGGTATTCGTCAGGCACGCCGTCAAATTGGCTGATGTTCCCGGCTTTTTCCGTGTCGAAACCATATTCGAAGGCCATGTCGTCAATTCCCTCCACCATGGGTGCGACCGTGATATGGCCGCCCAGCAACTCGGCGCGCTTGAGCGTGGGTACGGTATCTGAACCGCATTCGTTGCAGCTGGCGATGTAGTAGACGCGGGAAATGTGGCGGCGCACCACTGCCACAGTTGCGCAGTCGTTGTTTTGCAGGGGAAAGGTCGCGGTTGACCCGGTAACAGCGGTCGAGATCACGAAAGTGGCAGTCGAACTGCTGCAGCGCGAGGACTGCAGGTAAACATTGCCTGAAGCTGTGGCCGAAGGTGCGATCGCGGCGGTATCGAGCCGACGCACAATGACGGCTGGTGTGCCGGTCTTATGGTTAGGCAGGCAGGCCAGCGCATTGACCTCGGCACTGGTCAGTCCGGTGATCGCATCCGGTACCGAGGCGGTGCCCGCACCCACCGCGGGCGACCAACCCAGGTCGCCAATCGCCGTGGCACAAGCACCGGCGGCAACATAGGTCGGCGTGCCAGCCGATGACAAAACCTCGGCATAGAACCCGGCGTGATTGAAGTCTTCATTGAGCAAACCTGCCGCGTAACGGCCGTTCTCGATCTGGCGAATGCTCTTGTCGAGCTCGCTCGTCGAGCGACTGCTGTTGGCAAACAGCGTGGCCAGGCCTGCGACCAGCACCAGACCGATGGTGCTGCCGACCATCAACTCAACCAGCGTCATGCCGAGCTGAGCCTTGCAAGCAGCAACGTGGGAGCCAGACATGAAGGAACTCCGGCTCATAGGGTGGCGACCCGTAGAACGCTGTTCACGACGCGCCGCTTGTTTTCGTCGGTGTAGGCGTTTTGCCCGCAGCTGTTGACCGGTGCTCCGGTGGCCTGCAAGCCTTGCCAGGCAATGCTGACCTGGTAT
This sequence comes from uncultured beta proteobacterium, assembly GCA_963810395.1. GTDB lineage: Bacteria > Pseudomonadota > Gammaproteobacteria > Burkholderiales > Burkholderiaceae_C > Rhodoferax. The sequence goes on from CAWENC010000002.1 coordinate 266,779, forward strand.
TGCTGGGTCGACGCGTTGTACGCAATGCAACCACGCGCGCCAAGCATCGCCCCCACCGCCGCGCTACCGGATTTCTCGTTTTCACCGCGAATCAGGCGACTCCATTCACAAATGTCTTTGCTCGCGCCAATGGCCAGCTCGCTGCAGTCACCGGGGTCAGCTGTACCAATATTGGATCCGACGTAAGCGCTGGCGGCGCCTCGGTTGAGGTTGATGCGCTCCACCATGTCGTTCACCAGGATCAAAGCCTGCGAGCGCTGGTAGGCCTCCGTCTGCAAAACCGTTGTTTGCGTCTGCAGACTCAGGAAACCGAGTATGCCGAAGGCCACGATCAACATGGAAATCAGCACTTCGATCAGCGCCGCGCCGCGTTCAAGCTTGACGGATTTCATGATGGACACACGCTAGTGACACTCTTGGGGCGTCCGGACGGATCCACCGAGATGCAGCGCTTGTTGTTGCCGCCGTCGCTCAGTCCAAAGCGGGCAACCGTGGTTGTTCCCGCCAGCCGGCCATTGAGATCAAATGTGAGGGTGCCCGGCGATTGTGTGAAAGTGACACCCGCGCCGAGCGGCCTTTGCTGGCTGATCTGAATAACCGCCACAGTGGGGGTGTTGACATTGGTCGTGACCGCCCAGCCCGCTGCCCAGCCACCCGTCGCCGGTGTCAGGCTCACGTCCTGCCCGCGCTTGAGGGCCTCGCTTCGGGCCATCGTCAAATCCGCCACGATTTCATAGGAAACCGTCTTCACCCTCTGGGCGGCCAGCAAGCCCTGGAGGTTGGGTGCGGCAACCACCATCAGCAGCGCGGCGATGGCGATGACCACCATCAGCTCGATCAGCGTGAACCCCTGTCCGGCAAAGAGCCCTGAGAACCGGTGGCGTTTCATGGTGCAGGCCTCCCTACCAGCATGTGCTCGGCAACTTGACGCCGGCCTGATCGATGCTCAGGCTTGCGCAGACGTCATTGGCCTGCCCACCCAAAGGGGTGGCAGTGGCAGTGAATGCTGAGGGAACACTGGCGCTGTTAGTGACTGAAAGCGTGATCGTATAAAACGGCGACACTGACGATGGCACAGTGACACCCAGATCCGACAGGCTGCTGGCATAGGTACGCGTATCAAGCAGGAATTGCTGCTGGCGTCCGGCCACATTCATCAAGGTGGCCTGTGCCTCGGCCCTGCGCGATTTGCGAATCTGGCCCTGGTACCCCGGGTAGGCGATGGCCGCCAGAATGCCGATGACCGCCACTGTGATCATCAGCTCGATGAGCGTAAACCCTCTTTGCTTGAATTTCACAATCTTTACCCGTCTGTGCGTGCAAGTTCACAGTTGATTCTGAAACTCCTGTAGCTGAGTAATTTGAAATAAATCAATGAATCGCCCTGTTTATCCGACAAAAGGCGTCATTTCCGGATAAACGGCGCTGCCATTGACAGCGCCTTGACGCCGGTCGTCATGACTTCCAGCCCATACTTGCCACCCCCAATTGACGCAGATCAACGGCCCGGTCCGCTGCTTACAATCTCCCAACCCAGGAGCATCACCGCATGACAATCAAAAGCGACAAATGGATTCGCCACATGGCCAGGACCACCGGCATGATCGAGCCCTTCGAGCCCGGCCAGATTCGCGAACGCGACGGTGGCAAGATCATCAGTTACGGCACCAGCAGCTACGGCTACGACATCCGCTGCGCCCCCGAATTCAAGGTCTTCACCAACATCCACAGCACGGTGGTGGATCCGAAGAACTTCGACGAAAAGAGCTTCGTCGATTTCAATGACGATGTCTGCATCATCCCGCCCAACAGCTTCGCGCTGGCGCGCACCCTGGAGTACTTTCGCATTCCGCGCAATGTGCTGACCATCTGCCTGGGCAAAAGCACTTACGCGCGCTGCGGCATCATCGTCAACGTGACGCCGTTCGAGCCCGAATGGGAAGGCTACGTGACGCTGGAGTTTTCCAACACCACACCGCTGCCGGCCAAGATTTACGCTGGCGAAGGTTGCGCGCAAGTGCTGTTTTTCGAGAGCGATGAAGTGTGCGAGACCAGTTACAAGGACCGGGGTGGCAAGTACCAGGGGCAGCGCGGCGTGACATTGCCAAAAGCGTGAGCCGCAGCGCAAGGGGAATGCAGTCATGAAATGGGAAGGCAATCGCGAATCGGACAACGTGGAAGACCGCCGCGACGAGGGCGGCTCATCGGGCGGCGGCGGTTTTGGCGGGCGCAGCATTGGCATCGGCTCGGTGCTGATTGCGCTGGTGGCGTCCTACTTTCTCGGCGTCAACCCGATGACAGTGCTCAATCTGCTCAGCGGTGGCGGCCCGGCTCCGCAGACCCGACCGGCCCCGGCGCACAAGCCGCCAGTGGATGACCACATGGCGAAATTTGTTTCGACCGTGCTGGCCGATACCGAAGACGTCTGGACAGACGTATTCACCAAAGGCGGGGCCACCTATAAAAATCCCAAACTGGTGCTGTTTCGCGGTGCCACCGCCACCGCCTGCGGACAGGGACAGTCGGCGATGGGGCCGTTCTACTGCCCGGGCGACCAGAAGGTCTACATCGACCTGGGCTTTTACGAAACCCTGAAAAACCGGCTCGGTGCGCCGGGTGACTTTGCGCAGGCCTATGTGATTGCGCATGAAGTCGGCCACCACGTGCAAAACCTGCTTGGCATCAGCGCCAAGATGGAGCAGCGGCGCGGCCGTGTCAGCCAGGCTCAGTACAACGCGTTGAGTGTGCGCCTCGAATTGCAGGCCGACTGTTTTGCCGGCGTCTGGGCCAACCATGCGCAGGCCGCCCGGCAATTGCTGGAGCAGGGCGATGTGGAGCAAGCCATGAACGCCGCGGCGAAGATTGGCGACGATGCCTTGCAGCGCTCCAGCGGGCATTCGGTGGTGCCCGAGAGCTTCACGCACGGCACCAGCGCGCAGCGCCAGCGCTGGTTTGACAACGGCTGGAAGAATGGCAGCGTCAAACGCTGCGACACCTTTTCTTCCCCTTCCCTGTGATTTCTGGGATAATCGAACTTTGCCCATAGTCAATGGGCACGACCAGCTATCGGATTGATAGCACTTGAACATGGGCTTGCATGACCGATTTGAATTCCGAGCTATCTCTTGAATTGACCCCTGATACGCTTCCCATGGCCTTTGCGCAGCTGCAACTGGCCGCCCCGCTGGCGCGCGCCGTGGCCGAGCTGGGCTACGAGACCATGACCCCGATCCAGGCGCAGGCCATTCCGGTGGTATTGCAGGGCCGCGATGTGATGGGCGCTGCCCAGACCGGCACCGGCAAGACCGCCGCCTTTGCCCTGCCGCTGCTGCAGCGCATGCTCAAGCACGAGAACGGCTCGACCTCTCCGGCGCGCCATCCGGTACGCGCCCTGGTGCTGCTGCCGACCCGCGAATTGGCCGATCAAGTGGCACAGGCGATCAAGGACTACGCCAAGTTCACGCAGTTGCGCACGGCGGTGGTGTTTGGCGGCATGGACATGAAGCCCCAAACCATCGAACTGAAAAAAGGGGTTGAAGTACTGGTCGCGACGCCGGGTCGGCTGCTCGATCACATCGAGGCAAAAAACACCGTGCTGAACCAGGTCGAGTACGTGGTGCTGGACGAGGCCGACCGCATGCTCGACATCGGCTTCCTGCCCGATCTGGAGCGCATCCTGAGCTATTTGCCCAAGCAGCGCACCACGCTTTTGTTCTCCGCCACCTTCTCCTCCGAGATCAAACGCCTGGCCAACAGCTATCTGCAGGACCCGGTGACGATCGAAGTGGCGCGTTCCAACGCCGCCGCATCCACCGTCGAGCAGCATTTTTACAGTGTCGAGGGTGACGACAAACGCCACGCCCTGCACCAGATACTTAAATCACGCGAATTGAAGCAGGCCTTTGTGTTTGTCAACAGCAAGCTGGGCTGCGCCCGCTTGGCCCGTTCGCTGGAGCGTGAAGGCCTGAAAACCACCGCGCTGCATGGCGACAAGAGCCAGGATGAGCGTCTCAAGGCGCTGGATTCCTTCAAGAACGGCGAGGTCGATCTGCTGGTCTGTACCGACGTGGCAGCGCGCGGTCTGGATATCAAGGACGTGCCGGCGGTGTTCAACTTCGATATCCCATTCAACGCCGAAGACTACATCCACCGCATCGGACGCACCGGGCGTGCCGGCGCCTCGGGCCTGGCGGTGAGCTTTGTCGCCAAGAGCGATGGCCGTCTGGTCGCGGATCTTGAAAAGCTGCTCAAGAGCAAGATCGAACTCGAGGCGGTCGAGTTTGACGAAGACATGCCCGACATTCGCAAGCAGGGTCGTATCAACGACGGTCATCGCATGTATGCCGAGGGTGCCCGGGATGACTCGCGCCGCAGCGGTCATCCGTCGGGCTCGATCCGGGACGTGGCGCGCGAGGGTCAATACGCCCAGCCCGAACGTTCATCCCGCCGCGACAGCGGGCGCCCCGCGGCGGCGTCGCGCGACCCCTTCTTCGAGCGACCGTACGAGCCGGCACCGGCAGCGCCAGCTTCGCCCTCCTGGGAGGCGGCACCGGGGCACCATGGCGTGCGCAGCATCTCTGCCAATATCAAGCCCAAGCGCAAGGTAGCCGCGCTGTTCCAGTCGGCCTGAGGCCGGCGCGACAGAACTTCAGCCGGGTTTTTGCGCCTGCTCGCATTTGACTTGAATTGGTCGCGCTGACGGGTTTGTGGCGAGGTCCGCCAGACGCACGGCACTCAGGCAGCCACCCCAGACGCAGCCGGTATCGAGCGCCAGCACATCGCTGCGCGCCAGCCAGCCCAGCGTCGACCAGTGACCAAATGCCACCGTCACATTGGCCGTCTGGCGGCCCGGCACGTCAAACCACGGCTGGTATCCGGCGGGGGCGGTGTCCGCACCCTCCTTGGCGTCGAATTCCATGCGCCCGCCGGCATCACAAAAGCGCAGTCGGGTCAGCGCGTTCACAATCACGCGCAGGCGCGCCGTGCCGCTCAGCGTGTCACTCCACGCGGCGGGCTCGTCGCCATACATCCGGCGCAGGAAATCGCCTGCTTCAGGGGAACGCAAAGCGCTTTCCACTTCACTCGCCAGCGCTATTGTTTTACTAGCTGTCCACGCAGGCAGCACACCGGCATGCACCATCAAGACCTCGCGCCCCTGAATGTTTTTTAACATCGCCATGTGTTGCCCGCGCAGCCATTCCAGCATCGCCTCCCGGTCGGCGGCCACCAGCACGCCCTGCAGCGTGTCCTTGCGACCCGGCTTGCGCGCGCCATGCGCCACCGCCAGCAGGTGCAGATCGTGATTGCCGAGCAGACATTGCGCTGCCGCGCCGTAGCCCATCAGGCGGCGCAAGACACCGGCCGAGTCGGGCCCGCGGTTCACCAGGTCGCCCAGCAGGTAGAGGGTGTCGCGGCTTGCGGAGAAGGAAATTTCATCCAGCAGTCGCTGCAAGGCGCTGTCGCAACCCTGCACGTCGCCGATAAGGTAGAGTGCCATGGTGTTTATTGTCGCGTCTGATTCATGGAATTTTTGCTGATTGTTTTTTTGACCCTGCTTAACGGGGTCTTCGCCATGTCCGAGCTGGCCCTGGCGGCAAGTCGCAAAGTGCGGCTCAATGCCATGGCCGAAACCGGCGACAAAGGGGCACAGGCGGCGCTGACCTTGCTGGGCAACCCAAACCAGTTTTTGTCCACGGTTCAGGTCGGGATTACCTCCATTGGCGTGCTCAACGGCATTGTCGGTGAGGCGGCGTTCAGTCAGGGCGTGGCGGCATGGTTGCACGGTTTCGGCGTGGCCGAGAAGGCCGCCGCCATTTCGGCCACTGCCATGGTGGTCACCTTGATCACCTTTACGACGATCATTTTTGGCGAACTGGTGCCCAAGCGCATCGGCCAGTTGTATCCGGAGCCGGTGGCACGCTGGGTGTCGCGCCCGATGCTCTGGCTGGCCAGGGCGGCCGGACCGTTTGTGAAACTGCTTTCCGGCACGACCGCTGCCGTGCTGAAATTGTTGCGCATCGATATCAACGCCATGCGTACTGTGACCGAAGCGGAAATCAGTGCCAGCCTGGAGGAAGGGGTGGACGCGGGGGTCATCGAACAGCACGAGCACCAGATGGTGCGAAACGTGTTTGAGCTCGATGATCGGCCGTTGACCTCGCTGATGGTGCCGCGTGCCGATGTCGAATGGCTGGATGCCGGCAACACGGTCGCTCAAAGCCTGAAGATTGCCGGCACTGCAGGCGCAAAGGGCGCCCACTCCTGGTACCCGGTGTGCCGCGGCTCCCTCGATGACGTGCTGGGCAAGATCAGCATTGCCCGCCTGCTGGAGCTCGGCGTCGACACCCCGGGTACGATCGAGGCCTTTGCCACGCCCGCCACCTTTGTGCCCGAGACCCTCAGCGGCATGGAGTTGCTGGAGCAGTTTCGCGCCAAGGCGGGCCGCTTTGTGCTGGTGGTTGATGAATATGGCGTGGTGCAGGGCTTGCTGACGCCGCGTGACCTGCTGGAGGCCATCACCGGCGAGTTGCAGCCAGGGACGCAGACCGAGGCCTGGGCCACCCAACGCGAGGACGGCTCGTGGCTGCTGGACGGCATGATGCCGGTCAGCGAACTCAAGGTGCGACTGGAGATCGATGAATTGCCTGAAGAAGACCGGGGCCGCTACAACACGGTGGCCGGTTTGCTGATGTCGGTCTCGGGCCACCTGCCCGCCGTGGCAGAGCACATCGAGTGCGCCCACTGGCGCTTTGAAGTGCTGGACCTCGACGGCAAGCGCATCGACAAGGTGCTGGCCAGCCGGCTGCCAGAGCGGATGCTGGCGGATTGAATTGCTGGTTCAAATTCAAAACTATATTTTTCGTATCGGTCGTTGCTGATCTGATTTTTTCCCCACTCACTCCCCCAACCCCTCTCCCGCCCCGCCGGGCGCAAGAGGGGAGCCTCATGTGGCCGCGTGTTTGAAGTGAAGAAGTACACGCACGCAGGTGCGATGGGGCGAATAGCATTTTTCATTGTGGACGATATCCCCAACCACTGCATACCGGGTCAAGCCCGGCATGACAACAACATCATCGCTCCTCCTCAACGTACCGTCGTGCGTGTACTTCCTGGCTTTATGGACGCGGCCAAATACGGCTGTTGGCTCCCTCTTCCGCCCGGCGGGGCGGGAGAGGGCGGGGGGTATGAGTGGGGGAAAACCCGGCTTAGCAATGCGTGACGATGCAGTTGCGCCCGCCTTGTTTGGCGTCGTAGAGTGCTTCGTCGGCTTCCCGGATCAGGGCGTCCGGACCGGTGATGGCCGGGAATTGCGCCACGCCGGCGGAAAACGTGGTCTGAAACCAGCTGTCCCTGAACGGGTATTTGATGAAACTGAAATCGCGCCGGATGCGGTTCAGCACTTCATAGGCCTGATCGCTGTCGGAGCCCGGCAACAGCACCAGAAACTCCTCGCCGCCATAGCGGCCCACCAGATCGGTCTTGCGCAGGCGCCGCTTGAGCAGCCAGGCCAGGCTGCGCAGCACCTGATCGCCCATCGGGTGACCATAGTTGTCATTGACCGTCTTGAATTGATCGATATCGATCATCGCGACCGCCAGCTGACTGTTGCTGGCGTCGGCGGCGTTGACTGCCGCCGTCAGCCTTTCCTTGACCGTGCGGTGGTTGAGCAGGCCTGTCAGGCCGTCGTTCTGCATCGATCGGCGCAGTGCCCGGTAGCGGTCGATCTTGCTCTTGACCACCGCGTTGAGGAACACCGGATTAAACGGTTTGGTCAGGAAGTGCTCGCCGCCCAGGCGTAGCGCATCCACTTGCAGCGCCATGTCGCCGTCGCCCGACAGATAGATGACCGGTGTGGACAGGAACTCGGCGTGCTGGCGGATCACGCGCGTGGCTTCCACCCCGGTGCAGTCCGGCATGTACATGTCCATCAGAATCAGGTCCGGCTCGAAGCTGCGCAGCCCGTCGAGGATCTGGGGGGGCTTGGTCACGGCAAACGATTCAATGCCATTTTGCTTGAGCGTGCGCTGAATCGACATGCTGGCGGTGAGTGAATCCTCCACCACCAGCACGCGGTACGGCGGCTCTTCTTCACTGCTGCACAAGTCAATGACCTTGGCCAGAAGCAGCGCTTCCGGCGCGTCCTGCGCAACGCAGAAGTCGCAACCCGAGCGCAACATCTCCTTCTGCTGGTTGAAGTCGGTCAGGGCGGTGTGGACGATCAGCTTGCTGGCCGAAAAGCGCTTGCGCAGAACCGGAATCTGCTCACAGATTTCGGCGATCGCCATGCCTTTCGTGTCGAGCAGCAAAATGGCCGGCTCTTCGGCCTCTGCAGGTACGCCGTGCCAGAGGTAGACCTCGGCCGCAATGCCGAAGTATTCAAGCTGCGTCATCAGCGCGCGCCATTGACTGGCGGTGTCGCTGACAAACCAGACCCGGTGCGTCGGGCTGAGGCTGGAAGCGACCCCGGTTTCATTGCTTTCACGACGCTGCTCGATCGCCCGCGTGTTGTTACCAATGAAACGCACGACGCGGGCGCCAAGCTCGTCAACCTGATGACATAAATCGCTCAGGGTGACGGCCGCCAGGGGGTGCTGGTCAAGCTCATCAAACAGGGCCAGCACCTGTTGTTCCAGGCGGTGCGACGTCTGGTGCAGTCCGGACAGGCCCTTGTCCTGCAGGAAATCGGACAAACTCGACAGGCAAACCGCGAACTCGACGAACAGTTCAAAGCTCGGTGCGGCGAAGTAGGCCTGCCATTTGTGGTGCAGCTCGTCGCTTTTTCTCTGAAGCTCCGCGGGTGGGCATGACATCTTGTTTTTCCCGAACTTGAATGCCGGAATTATGGCAGCAGCCAAGTCAGGCTTGCCCGCTCAGGCGGTAGGCCAGCAAACCAGCCAGTTCATGCAAAGCCAGCTGCCACTTGTTGCTGCCGTGGGCCATTGAATACTGGTTCCAGGGTGTCTGGCTGCCAGTACGAAAGTCGACCGGATACGGCGTCACGTTCCAGCCTGCCTTACGGAAGGTCGCCATGGCGCGCGGCATGTGGAAGGCGGAGGTCAGCAGCAGCCAGGGCTGGGTTGGATTCACACCTGGCACGACGCGGCTCAAGACCGCGTTTTCATAGGTCGTGCGCGAAGCCGACTCATACAAGATTCGCTGCCGGTCGGCGCCCATGCGCTCGAAGAAGATCCTGGCGCGCTCGGCTTCCGTCAATCCCTGCCCCAGCCATTCGCCTTCGCCGCCGGTGAACAACAGGCGCAGATGCGGCTGCTGTTGCAGCAGATGCAGCGCTTCGGTCATGCGCTCAGCTGCATCGTTGAGTGCCGGTTGATCGCGTCCTTGCCAGACGTAGGACGGCTCCAGCGCACCACCCAGCACGATGACGCCAACAAAGGGCTGCAGCGAGGCGTGCGCGGGCAGCGGCGGATAGCGGGCTTCAAGCTGGCGCAGCAGGGCGTCCGGCAGCGGTTCCCAGCCCTGCAGCAGCAGCAGCGCCAAGGCGGCCCAGCCCAGACTCTTACCCCACTTGCGCCGCACACTCATGCCCAGCAGTGCGCCAAGCAGCAAGAGTGCCACCCAGGCCAGTGGCTGGGTGGCAAACGAAAGCAATTTCGAGGCGATGAACATGCTGCGCTGCCTCAATCAGGAGGCTGGGCACTGTGACCGGCCAGCAGTTGCTCAATCGCCAGCGTCAAGCGCTCGGTGGCACCGCGGTGTGCGCCGGCAAAGCTGTCTGCCGCCTGGCGTGCGGCCAGGAGTCTGGCCTGGTTGCGGATCAGCCGCGAGGCCGCGCTGACGGCGTCGGCCAGGTTGTCCACGCGCAGCGCGGCGCCGCTGGCCTGTGCCAGTTCGGCCGCTTCGGCAAAGTTGAAGGTGTGTGGCCCCATCACCACCGGACAAGTACAGGCCGCGGCTTCAATCAGGTTTTGCCCGCCGAGCGGCTCGAAACTGCCACCCAACAAGGCCAGGTCGGCCAGGCCGTAGTACAGCGCCATCTCGCCGAGCGAGTCGCCTAGCCAGACCGCATCACGCGCTGGCTTGCCCTGCGGCGGCGCGGTCGCGGGCCAACTGCTGCGGCGCGAGACGGTGAAGCCATGTGCCTCGATCAGCGTGGCTACCGCGTCAAAGCGCTGCGGATGACGCGGCACGATCAGCCACTGGATCGCCAGCGCGTCGGCATTGGCGACTTTCCCGGCCTCGTCATTTGCTACTAAATCTATAGCTGCCTGCGCAGGATCGACGGGGGCTTGATCCCTGAATGATGCCAATATTTGAAGCAGGGCGGCTTCTTCGCCTTCGCGCGAGCTGGCCAGCATGACGACCGGCCGTCCGAACGCCTGTCGCCAGGCACGGCCGGTGGCGAGCTGCCCGGCATCGGGTGCGGCATCAAACTTGAGGTTGCCGAAAACACCCTGCACCTTGACGCCCAGCTCGCCAAAGCGCGCCGCGTCATCCTGAGTCTGCGTCCAGACGGCGCTCAGCGCGCGATAGGCCGGACGCGCCAGCCAGGCCAGCTGCCGTGCCGATTGCAGCGACTTTTCGCTCAGGCGCGCATTCGCCAGCACCAGAGGCAGGCCGGCGCGCCGGCAGGCATGAACCAGATTCGGCCAGATTTCGGTTTCCATCAGGATGCCGATGCGCGGCTGGAAGTGCGCCAGAAAGCGCTTCACAGCCATCGGCGTGTCCCAGGGTTGCCAGACCTGGAGGTCGCCCGGGCGCAGCAGTGTGGCGCCTTCCGCGCGACCGGTGGCCGTGCCGTGCGTCAGTAGCAGGCGCATGCCCGGCCGGTGCTGGCGCAGGCTCGCAATCAGCACCGCGGCGGCGCGCGTTTCGCCCAATGACACGGCATGCAGCCAGATCGTATTGCCGTCGGGCGCCAGTGGGCTGCTGCTGTAGTAGCCGAAGCGCTCTTCCACGGATTCGAGGTAACCGGGCTCCTGCACGCCACGTTGCGCCAGGCGGCGGCGCAAATACGGCTGCGCCAGCCACAGCATCAGGGAATACAGCAGGCGCATCATGCTGAATGGATCGCAGCCGATCCGGAAATCGCCAGCCAGGCCTGCCAGACCGCGTCCACCGACGGTGTCGGCGACGCATACACGCTGCACTGGTGCATACGCTTCACCGGCCCGGTGCGCCAGGCGCTGTCGAAGTTGTAGATCTGCACATGCGGCAAGTCCAGCGCCACCGCCATGTGGCTGACGCCGCTGTCCACGCCGACGACACCGGCGCAAGCCGCAAGCGCATCGGTCAGCGTGTCGAGCGCAAGGCGCGGCCACACCACGGCGCTGACCAGACCGCTGGCAATTTGCTGCGCCTGTTGCTGCTCGATGTCACTGCCATGCGGCAAGGCCAGGGTGTAACCGCTGGCATTCAGACGCTGGCCCAATTCAATCCAGTTTGCCAGCGGCCACTGCTTGTCTGCGCGCGATGTGCCATGCACCAGAGCCACCACAGGGCTTTGCCTGGATCTGTCAACCGCTCTGTTTTTAATAGCTGCTTGCGCAGTATCTGCGGGCGCTAGCAGCCCATAGCACTCAGTATCCAGGATGCTGTAGCCGAGTGCGCGGGCGCACAATTCGCGCGCCCGCGCCACGGCGTGACAGTGCGCTGGCACGCTGATTGCCACGTCCGCTACCCAGCGTGTCGGCCGCTCATAACTGGAACCGTCGGTCTGATTCGCCAGCGCGTAGCGCCGGCCGCTTGGCGCCAGCCGGGCCAGCCAGGAAACCAGCGCCGATTTGCTCAGTCCTTGCAGATCAATCACCGCGTCGTAGCGCTCGCGCTGCAACTCGGTTTTGAATGCGCGCCAGGCGACCCGGGTAGCGCTGGACAAGGGTGCCCGGCGCCAGCGTCGCAGTTCGCACGCAATGACTCGATTCACGCCGGTGCAGCGCTGCACCAGCGCCGCAAAGCCCTGTTCCACGACCCAGTCAATCTGCGCCTCGGGCAGGGCGCGCCTGACGTCCTGGACCGCCGGCATGGCGTGCACCACATCGCCAAGCGAAGACAGCTTGACGATCAGGATTTTCAAGCCTGTGCCCCCACGCTTGCCACTTCGTGTGCTTCGCTGCCCCCCGGGGGGGCCTTCGCGCCTTGGGACGGCCCGGCGGCACTCAATGCGCCGCCTCATCCAGCACGGCGCCGGGCTTGACGGTGCGCAGCAGGGCCAGCATGGTGTCCTCGATGCGCTGCAAGGCCTCGGGCGTGTGCCCTTCAAAACGCAGCACCAGCACCGGCGTGGTGTTGGAGGCGCGGATCAGGCCAAAACCATCGGGCCAGTCGACGCGCAGGCCGTCGATCGTATTCACCGTCGCTGGCGCCGCAAAGCGCGCCTGCTCGACCAGTTTTTCCACCAGCGCGTGCGGCTCGCCCTCGGCGCATTTGACGTTCAACTCGGGGGTGGAAAAACTGCTGGGCAGGGCGTTCAGCACGGCATTGCCATCAGCCGAGCGACTCAGGATTTCCAGCAGGCGGCAAGCGGCGTAGGTGCCGTCGTCAAAACCGTACCAGCGCTCCTTGAAGAAAATGTGACCGCTCATCTCACCGCCCAGCGGCGAGTTGATCTCTTTCATCTTGGCTTTGATCAGCGAGTGACCGGTCCGGTACATCAGCGGCACACCACCGGCCGCCACGATGGCGGGCGCCAGCCGTTGCGAACACTTGACGTCAAACAGGATGGTGCCGCCCGGCACGCGACTCAGCACGTCCTGCGCGAACAGCATCAATTGCCGATCCGGAAAAATATTCTGGCCGTCCTTGGTGACGATGCCGAGCCGGTCGCCATCGCCATCAAACGCCAGACCGATTTCGGCGTCACCGGCTTTCAGGGTGGCCATCAAATCGCGCAGGTTCTCGGGCTTGCTCGGGTCCGGGTGGTGGTTCGGGAAATTGCCGTCCACCTCGCTGTAGAGCTCGGTCACTTCGCAGCCAATGGCGCGCAAGATGGCCGGCGCTGACGCACCGGCGACGCCGTTGCCCGAATCGACGACGATTTTCATCGGGCGGGCCAGTTTGATGTCACCGACGATGCGCGCCTGGTAAGCCGCCAGCACGCTGACCGAAGTCACGTTGGCGCCGGCTTGCAGGACCCAGCTTTCGTCTTCGATGATGCGTTTCAAGGCGCCGATTTCGTCGCCATAAATGGCGCGTCCGGCCAGCACCATCTTGAAGCCGTTGTGGTCCTTGGGGTTGTGGCTGCCGGTGACCTGGATGCCGCTCCTGCACAAGGTGCTGGCGGCGAAGTACAGCATCGGCGTGGTCACCATGCCGATGTCGATCACATCGACCCCGGCGGCCAGCAGTCCGCGCATCAACGCCAGGCTCAGCGCCGGGCCGCTGAGGCGGCCGTCGCGGCCCACCGCCACGCTGGTTTCGCCCTCGCGCCGTGCGACGGTGCCAAAGGCGCGGCCGAGCGCCTCGGCCATGGCCTCGTTGATCGTGCCCGGCACGGTGCCGCGAATGTCGTAGGCCTTGAATATGGACGCTGGCAGCTGCATGGTGCTTTTCCCGCAAAGATGTTGATGAGCCTGATTTTGTTGCCGGATTGTAGGCGGCCATGCGGCTCAGGGAGATGTCCGGAAACGGCTGGTGAATGCACTGCATCCGGGCTTTTGCACGGGTATCATGACCCACATGCGCTCCTCTGAAACACCGCCGCTTGACGATGCCTGTTACCTCGCCCTGAAGGCGCGGGACGCGCGTTTTGACGGCTGCTTTTTCACCGGTGTCACTTCGACCGGCATCTATTGTCGGCCGGTCTGCCGCGTGCGCACCCCGAAGCGTGAGAACTGCCGCTTTTTTTCTCATGCTGCGCAAGCTGAGCGCGCCGGTTTTCGACCCTGCCTGCGCTGCCGCCCGGAACTCGCACCGCGCACGCAGACTCTGGGCCAGGTGCCCGAGGCCAGGGTGTGGTCGATTCAGGATGCCTCCAGCATTCTGGCGTGCCAGGCGGCTCATCTGCTCGACACGCCTGACGCGTGGATTGGGGCCGCGCCGAGCGTGCGGCGCCTGGCGCAACGTCTGGGCGTCAGCGAGCGCCACCTGCGGCGCATCTTTGAGGCGCAGTTTGGCGTGCCACCTTTGCAATACCTGCAGACCAGGCGCTTGCTGGCGGCCAAACAACTGCTGACCGACACCGCATTGCCGGTGGCGCAGGTGGCGCGTTTGAGCGGCTTTGCCAGCGTGCGGCGATTCAACGCTGCGTTTGCCGGGCACTACGCGCTGAACCCGACCGGCTTGCGCCGTGAAGCTGCCAGCCGGGGTGTTGGCGCAGTTCATCAGGGCGTCGCCGTGAAGCTGGCCTATCGCCCGCCCTACGATGTGGACGCCATGCTGCAATTCTTTGCCGCACGACAGATCACGGGTATCGAGGACGTCGCTGTGGAGCCCAACAACAAGAGCCTCCGCAAGACCGTCAGGCTGCAAATCGGCAGCCGGGTTTACAGCGGCTGGCTGCAGGCCTGTTTCAATGGTGCCGAAAGCTCTTTCAACCGGGTTGAGCTGCGCATCAGCGATTCACTCTGCGACGTGCTGCCGTGGCTGATGGCGCGGGTGCGTGCCATGCTTGATCTGGACGCCGATCCCCAGGCCATCAACAGCCTGCTGCATCAGCGATTTCCGCTCGGCGACGGCTTGCGCGTGCCGGGAGCCCTGGACGGCTTCGAACTCGCCGTGCGCGCGGTGCTGGGTCAGCAAATCAGCGTGGCCGCGGCGCGCACCCTGGCGGCACGGTTGGTGGCGCAGTTTGGCGAACCCATCAGCACTCCGTTTGCGGCGCTGAACCGGCTCTTTCCCAGCCCCGCAACCCTGGCCGCTGCCAGTGGCGACGCGCTGGGCCAGTTGGGCATTGTCAAACAGAGGCAAGTCGCGATTCAGGCGATCGCCAGCGCCGTATCACAGGAGCGCCTGTCACTGCATGCGGGCGCCGATGTGCCGGCCACCATCGCCGCCTTGAAAGCAATGCCCGGCGTTGGCGACTGGACCGCCCAGTACATTGCGATGCGCGCGCTGCGCTGGCCCGATGCCTTTCCGGCCGGCGACGTGGCCTTGCACAAAGCCCTGGGCGTGCAAGGCAGCAGGAGCCCGGCCAAGGAAGCGCAAGCCGCGGCGGCAGCCTGGCAACCCTGGCGAAGTTACGCCGTGATCCGCGCCTGGTCCGCCATGGCTGCTATAAAATAGATAGCTGACTGCGCATATTCGACAAGCTTTACCAAGAGAAAACAGATGAAATTTCCAGAAACTTCGGTGCAGACAAAGTACGACAGCCCGCTCGGACGCATCATCCTGGCGGCCAGCGGCAAGGCACTGACCGGCGTGTGGTTTGACGGCCAGAGTCACCAGCCCGACAGCACGCAGTGGCCCTGTGCCCCCGATCACCCACAGTTGCGGCAGGCGCAAACCGAGTTGCGTGAATATTTTGCCGGCCAGCGCCGGTCATTTGACCTGCCGCTGGACCTGAGCTGCGGCACTGCTTTTCAGCAACGCGTCTGGCGCGCGCTGCTGAAGATTCCATTTGGCGCCAGCCGCAGTTATGCCGCTGTGAGTGCCGACATCGGCCAGCCCGCGGCGGTGCGTGCCGCCGGTGCGGCGATTGGCCGCAACCCTTTCAGCATCATCGTGCCCTGCCACCGCGTGCTGGGCAAGAGCGGCGCCCTGACCGGCTACGCTGGCGGCCTGGAGCGCAAGACCGCCTTGCTGCAACTCGAAGGTGTGCTTTGAATTCAGCGCAAGCCAAAAAGCCATGGCTGGGCGAATTCATGCTGCTGGCGGCGATCTGGGGCGCCTCCTTCATGTTCATGCGCCTGGGCGCGCAGGAGTTTGGCGCGCTGCCGACGGCCGGCCTGCGCGTGACGATTGCCGCCCTGTTCCTGCTACCGCTGCTGCTGGCGCGCGGACTCGGGGGCCAGCTGGCCCGGCACTGGAAGAAGACGTTTTTCATCGGCTTGCTGAACTCTGCGATTCCGTTTGCCTGTTTTTCCTTTGCCTTGCTGTCCATCACGACCGGTTTGTCGGCGATCCTGAACGCCACCGTGCCGCTGTTTGGCGCCGCAGTCGCCTGGGCCTGGCTCAAGGACCGGCCGCACGGCCTGCGCATTCTGGGGCTGGTGATTGGATTTGCCGGCGTCGCCCTGCTGGCCTCGGAGAAAGCCAGTTTCAAACCCGATGCCTCGGGCCTGGCCAGTGGCTGGGCGGTGCTGGCCTGCCTGCTGGCGTGCCTGTGTTACGGTATCTCGGCCAGTTACACCAAGCGCTATCTGAGCGGCCTGCCGGCGCTGGTCACAGCCACTGGCAGCCAACTCGGCGCCGCATTGGGCCTGGCCTTGCCAACCTTGTGGCTGTGGCCGCAACGCATGCCCAGCCCGACGGCCTGGCTGGCGCTGCTGGCCGTCGGTGTGCTGTGCACCGGTGTGGCCTACATTCTGTACTTCCGGCTGATTGAAAACCTGGGCCCGGCCAAGTCGTTGACGGTGACTTTTGTGATTCCGGTGTTTGCGGTGATCTACGGCGTCATCCTGCTGGGTGAAAGCGTTTCGGCCTGGATGCTGTTGTGCGCTGCCGTCATCGTTTGCGGCACCGCGCTGTCGGCCGGGCTGATCAGACCGCGCTCGTGAGCGCCTGACGCACAGCGCCTTGATCAGCGCCGGGTTCAATCCCGTGGTCGGCGACGCAAACCGTATTGCGCCCTTGCGCCTTGGCCAGGTACATGGCCTGGTCGGCGCGTTTGAGAATTTCTTCCGCCGTCAGCTGGCCGTCAACGAATACCGAAACGCCGATGCTCGCCGTGAGCTGCCATGGCGTGCCGGCGAGGTCATAGTCTTGACTGATTGCCGCCAGGATCTTTTTGCCGACGCTGCGCGCTTGCCCGATGGCGTCGGCCTGCTCCTTGCTGAGCTGGGCCAGCATCACGACAAACTCGTCGCCGCCGATCCGCGCCACGGTATCGCTTTCGCGCACACAGGCGAGCAGCCTCTGCGCCACCTGCTGCAGCAGCAGATCGCCCAGGCTGTGGCCCTGGGTGTCGTCGAGCAGCTTGAACCGGTCCAGATCCAGAAACAGCGCCGCGCCATGGTAGCCGCTGCGCGTACTGGCGGCGCGCACCTGCTGCAGGCGGTCGAGCAGCAGGCGGCGATTGGGTACGTGGGTCAGGGCATCATAGAAAGCCAGCCGCTTGATCTCTTCATCGAGCTTCTTGCGCTGCGTGATGTCGGTGTGCAAGGAGACGTAATGCGTCACGTTGCCGCACCCGTCTTTCACGACGCTGATGCTCAGCCAGTCGGGAAACACCTCACCGCTCTTGCGCCGGTTCCAGATCTCGCCCTGCCAGTGTCCGGTCTCATTCAGACCTTGCCACATCGGGGCATAAAACCCGGCCTCGTGTCGGCCCGATTTCAGCAGGGTTGCCTTTTGACCGATGGCCTCCGCGGCACTGTAGCCGCTGAACTCTGTGAAGGCCTGGTTGACGCGCAGAATCCGTCGATTGACATCGCTGACCACCATCGCCTGGCTCGACTCAAAAGCGACTGCGGCGATGCGCAATGCTTCCTCGGTCTGTTTGCGTGCGCTGATGTCCACATTGGTGCCGACGATGCGCCTGACACGTCCGTTTGCATCGCGCTCCGAGACCTTGCCGCGTGCCAGCAGCCAGACCCAGTGGTCGTCCCGGTGGCGCAGGCGATGCTCCAGCACCAACTGCGGTGAAGTGCCCTTGAACACGGAAAGCAGGGTTTGCTCCAGCAGCGGCCGATCATCGGGGTGCAGGCGGTCCAGGAACTGCTGGTTGTCGCTATTGAATTCACTCGCCCGGTAACCCAGCATCGCCGCCAGGCGCTCATCGATGATGAACTTGCCGCTGCTCGCATCCCAGTCCCACAGCGCCAGATTGCCCGCTTCGAGCGCCAGATTCATGCGTTGTTCACTGTGTATCACTTTCAGGTGGTTGCGTGCCTCGCGCCAGCGGTGCCAGGAAAACAGGCTGGTCAGACTCAACAGCAACAGGCTCAACAGGGCGGCGTCCCGCAGGTCGTCGCGTCGTCCGGCGCGATAGGGCGCTTGATACTCGTCCACGCCCAAGGCCACCGTGACGTAGAGCGGGAAGTCGGAAACCTGACGGTAGTGGTGCAAGCGTTGCACCTGGTCAACGGCCGAGATGTCCTGGTAAAAACCCTCGGTTTTCCCGTCTGCCATCAATTTCAAAATGGGTGAGGTCGTGACGCCCGGATTCATGCCGGGCGAGTTTTTCGACTTGCGGGCGCGCACCACGCCGTCGCGCCCCAGCAGCGTGGCCTCGCCGTCCACGCCCAGGTCCAGGCTGGAGTAGAAACGGATGAAATAATCGGCATCGACCGACACCACCGCGACGCCGCCAAAACTGCCATCAGGGCGGTTGATGCGGCGCGTGAGCGGGATCGCCCACTTATGCGCCACGCGTCCCAGCACCGGCTCGGAGATGAAAATCTGCCCCGAGTCTTTGGCGACATGGACCTTGAAGTGTTCACGATCAGACAAGTCGACCGTGGGTGTTTGTGCCAGGTTGCTCAGGCGATAGATGCCTTGCGCATCCATAACGCCGACTTGAAGCAGGACGCTGGCGTCAATCGCGCCCTGGGCCACCAGGCTGCCCAGGTCGAGGTCATTGCCACGACGCGTGTAGGTCATGCGGATCAACTGCAAGGCTTGATCGGCAGCGTGCAAGGTGCGGCTGGCATGTTCCTGCGTCAATCGGGAGGTGTTGACCAGCGTGCGTTGCGCCGCCTCTTCCGTTTTCCGCCACTCTCTGTCAATGCCCTGGAGCGTCAGGGTCCAGACGGCGACCATGACTGCCGCGCAGGCCAGCCACGCCACCGCGTGCGGAATCCAGGTTTTCTGCCGGGGGCTCATGGGGCGATTGGAACTTTGTCTCGAATTGCGAAAGATATTTTCCGGTGGATTGTCTTTCATTCAGCTTACTGGCGATCTACGATGGGCGCAGGCTTGCGATTTGCGAGTTTCCAGACTCGATATCATTGCGGCATGAAAACACCACGCTACCCCATGCCAGAGCTCACTGACTTGCCGCAAGACATCCGCGCCAAAGTGCTGGAAGTGCAGGAAAAAGCCGGTTTCGTGCCGAATGTGTTCCTGGCGCTGGCGCGCCGGCCGGCCGAGTGGCGCGCCTTTTTTGCCTACCATGACGCGCTGATGCTGAAAGAGAATTCCGGCCTGAGCAAGGGCGACCGGGAAATGATCGTCACCACCACCAGCGCCGCCAACAAATGCCTGTATTGCGTCGTGGCGCATGGGGCGATTCTGCGCATTTACGAGAAAAAGCCGCTGGTAGCCGACCAGGTGGCGGTGAACTACCGCAAGGCCGACATCACGCCGCGCCAGCGGGCGATGCTGGATTTCGCGATGAAGGTCTGCCTCAAGTCCGATGAGCTTGGCGACGCTGACTTTGCCGCGCTGCAGGCCCACGGTTTCAATGACGAAGACGCCTGGGACATTGCCGCCATCACGGCGTTCTTTGGCCTGTCCAATCGCATGGCCTCGTTCAGCAACATGCTGCCCAATCCCGAGTTCTACCTGATGGGGCGCACACCGAAGCAGAAGTAATTGCTATCGAAATAGTAGCGGTTTGCGCCTGCTGAACGGCGGCTGGAGCCCGATTCCTTATATAAATCAGGTCACCAGCTGGCGCAGCCAGTCGGGCAGGGCGGTGGCCTTCTGTTTCGGGAAATCGATCCAGATGGTGGTGGCGCCGCCAGCCGCGTAGATCACGCCGGGCTGGTCGACGCGTTCCATCGTCGCCCAGCTCTCGAAGGTGGTGCGGCCGGGGTCGCTGACATACATCTTCATCAACACATCGCCGGGGTATTCGAGCTGCTTGTAGAAGTTGCAAAAGGCATTCACGATGACCGGGCCCTGGCCATTGGAATCGGGCATGCAGTGAGCCGAGCGCATCCAGTCGATGCGGCAGGTTTCCAGGTAACGGAAATAGCTGGTGTTGTTGACATGGTTCATGGCGTCCATGTCGCCCCAGCGAATCGGGATCTGCATTTGGTAAACGAGTTTTTTCTGCTCCGGAATTTCGAACTTCATGACTTCTTCCTTGATAAAACAGCTGGCCCGGCGGCCAGACCCGGGCTTGAGCGCGCACACGGCCAGCACCAGGGCGCATCCGCTGACGCAAACACCTCCATCACCAGCAGGGGCGCGGCGCAACGCGTGAACACGGAGCGGCGCGCCGGCAGATTTCTCACAGCCGGCGCGTCGCCGGTGGCGCCTTGCCAGGCGCGCGCGACGTGGCGCTGCAGTGGGCTGGCGAGCTTGATGGCGGCAAATTCCAGCGGCGTGCGCGCCAGCCCGGAGCGCTTGAACAGCACATCGGCCAGCGGCCGAGTGCCCAGGCCGCAGATCGAGCGCCACGGCCCGAGCGACTGCGCGTGCCGGGCGACGCTGCGGGCGAACACCACGGGCACATCATCGACACGCAGCAGCACCTCGCGCACATAGCCAGGCTGGCGTCCGGACAAGCCCAGGGCGCGCGCTTCATCTGGCCGCATTTTTTGCATGCCCTGAGTCAGCACCTGGACGCTGAAGCGCTGCCCGCTGGCGGCAAGGCGCGCGCTCAAGGACCCGCTGGCGCCAAGCCAGCGCCGCTTGTTGCCCCGATGCCGGTTGCGTTTGGTCCAGAGCGTCATTGATGCGCCCGGATCGAAGCCAGAATGCCCAGCGTGAACAGCAGCGCGGCCAGCCATTGGAGCGCACCAGGCCAGGCCCGGTCCCATGCAAATGAGTAGAACAAGGCGAACAAGGTCTCGCTGACAATCAACTGGCCGCACAGACTGCCGCTCAGACTGCGACTCGCGATGTTCCACAAGATGCTGGCGGCCCACGCCGAGCCTATTCCGGTCGCTATGCAAACAATAGCTGTCAAGGCAATGTCATCAAGCGCCAGCAGTGTCTTTGGCTCTGAGCCCGAGACCAGCCAGAGCAGGCCGGCGCCAAGCCCGGTGGCAATGCCGAGCCAGTTGGCCCACTCGGTCGCACTCACCTCCGGGTGGCGTTTGAGCCAGGCGGCGTTCAGAATCGCAAACGCCGTCCAGCTCAGCATCGCTGCGACGGCCAGCGCCACGCCCCACCAGAACTGGCTGCCATCGCTGTCAGCGCCGGTGGCCGCCGTCAGCGTCGCCTGCATCATCAGGCCCAGGCCGGCGGCGGTGAGCAGCAGGCCGGGCAGCAGGGCGGACCATTTCAGCCCCGCTGGTTTACCCAGCAGCATGACCCACAGCGGAATGCTGCCAATGATCAGCGTCGGCACTTCGGTGCCAGCGCGGTGAATCGCCAGCACCAGCAACAGGTAGTAGCCGGTCGCTCCCAGCAGACTCATGCCCAGTGCGGTCAGGGCCTGGCGGGCCGTGGGCCGCTGGTGCGTCGCCCGGCCAAACGCCATCGCCAGCGCCGCCATGCCGCCGTAGCTGACAAAGCGCCCGGCGGTCAGGTCAACCGAGGACAGTCCGGGCGTCATGCGCGGCACCACAAACACCAGGCCCCACAGCGCCCCAGCGGCCAACCCGGCCGCGATACCCTTCAGCATTCAGACACCAAACCCATCGTCGGCGGCAATCACGGCGCCGTTAATGAAATGGCTCTCGTTGGCGCACAGCATCACCAGCAGGGCATCCAGGTCTTTGGCTTGACCGACCCGTTTGCGCGGCAGCATCTGCACCAGTTTTTGACCCTGCTCGGTTTGCAGGTGGCGGTGATTGATTTCGGTGTCGATGTAGCCCGGGCAGATGGCGTTGACGTTGATGCCAAACTTGCCCCACTCCAGCGCCATGGCCTTGGTCATCTGCACCACCGCCGCCTTGCTCATGGCGTAGACGCCGATTTTTGGCAGCACGCGCAGGCCCGCCATCGAGGCAATGTTGATGATGCGCCCGCCGGTGTAAGTGCCGGGTGCCGAGCCCTGGGCGCGCGCCAGCATGCGCTTGCCAACCTCCTGCGCGACAAAAAATGCGCCCCTGACGTTGGTATTGAACATGAGATCAAAATTTTCCTCGGAGACGTCCTGAATGCGCTGCGTGGTGCTGACCCCCGAGTTGTTGACCAGGATGTCGATCGAACCGACTTCGGTTTCGGCGTGCGCCACCGCCGACTTGATGGAGTCGCAGTCGGTGACGTCGAGCTCGACCACGTGGGCATCGCCACCCTGACCCTCGATCTCGGCGCGCAGTTCCTTGAGCCGGTCAAGGCGGCGACTGGCCAGCACCACGGCCGCTCCGGCATTGGCCAGCGTTTTGGCAAACTGCGCGCCCAGGCCACTGGAGGCGCCAGTGATGAAAGCCACCCGGCCTGAAAGATCAATGCTGTAAGCCATTTGAGAAATCTCCGTTAGAAATAGAACGACCGTTCTATTATGAACAATCTACGCCTAAAATCGTTTTAGTATTCGACAATCAGCGATCCCCAACCCTTGCGGGCGGACACCCACATTATCAAGCGAGACGCAACATGACCAACCAGGAAATTCTGGCCCAGTTCGGCCCCCGAGAAGCAATGGAGTACGACGTCGTGGTTGTCGGTGGCGGCCCGGCCGGTCTGGCCGCGGCGATCCGGCTCAAGCAGCTGGCCACGGCAAAAGGCAAGGAGGTCTCGGTGGTGGTGCTGGAGAAAGGCTCCGAACCCGGTGCCCACATCCTGTCGGGCGCGATCATGGACCCCATCGCCCTGAACGAGCTGTTCCCCGACTGGAAAGCCATGGGCGCCCCCCTGAACCAGCCGGTGACCGACGACGCGATGCTGTTCCTGAGCGAAAAAACCGGCTATCGCACGCCGAACTTCCTGCTGCCCAAGTGCAGCCAGAACCACGGCAACTACATCATCAGCCTGGGCGACCTGACGCGCTGGTTGGCCACGCAGGCCGAAGCGCTGGGGGTTGAAATCTTCCCCGGCTTTGCCGCGGCCGAAGTGCTGTACACCGAAAGCGGCTCTGTCAAGGGCGTGGCCACCGGCAACATGGGCGTCGGCAAAGACGGCAAGCCGGGGGAGAACTTCCAGATCGGCATGGAACTGCTGGCCAAGTACACCATCTTTGCCGAAGGCTCGCGCGGCCACCTGGGTCGCCAGCTGATTGCCAGGTACCAACTTGACGCAGGCTGCGACCCGCAAAGCTATGGCCTGGGCATCAAGGAACTGTGGGAAATCGACCCGGCGCGCCACCAGCCCGGTTTTGTCATGCACACCGCCGGCTGGCCAATGGACGACAGCACCTATGGCGGCTCCTTCATGTACCACATGGCCGACAGCAAGGTCGCCCTGGGCTTCATCACCGGGTTGAACTACAGCAACCCCTACCTGAGCCCGTTCGAAGAATTCCAGCGCTGGAAAACGCATCCCAATGTGCGCTGGTATTTTGAAAACCAAAAAGGCGAGGTCACCGCCAAGCGCCTGGCCTACGGCGCCCGCGCCATCACCGCCGGCGGCCTGATGTCCTTGCCCAAGACCGTGTTCCCGGGCGGCGCGCTGGTCGGCTGCGAGGCTGGCTTCCTCAATGTCAGTCGCATCAAGGGCAGCCACACCGCCATCAAGACCGGCATGCTGGCCGCCGAGGCGGCTTTTGATGCGGTGCTGGCCGGGCGAGCGCACGACGAACTCAGCGCCTACCCCGAAGCCTTCGAGCGCAGCTGGGTCTTCACCGAGCTCAACAAGTCGCGCAACTTCAAGGCCTGGTTCAAGCATGGCCTGACGGTGGGCACGCTGATGAACGGCTTCGAGCAATTCGGCCTGGGGGGCAACATGCCCTGGACCATCCACCGCGACAAGCCGGACTACGCCTATCTGAAGCCGGCCGCCGAGTGCAAACCCATTGACTACCCCAAGCCCGACGGCAAACTCACCTTCGACCGCCTGGGCAGCGTCTTCATCGCCAATGTCAACCATGAGGAAAACCAGCCCGCGCACCTGACGCTCAAGGACGAGTCGATTCCGGTGGCGATCAACCTGAAGAAGTTCGCCGGCCCGGAGGCGCGCTACTGTCCGGCCGGGGTTTATGAATTCGTCAAGAACGCCGACAACAGCGATCGCCTGCAGATCAATGCCGCCAACTGCGTGCACTGCAAGACCTGCGACATCAAGGACCCGACGCAGAACATCGTCTGGGTCACACCCGAAGGTGGTGGCGGACCGAATTACGCGGGGATGTGATGCAGATCGTCATCACCGGCGGTGCCGGGTTTTTGGGCCTTCGCTTGGCGCGCACGCTGCTCGCATTGGGGCAGTTGTCACGGGCTGGCGCAGCGGCAACGCCTATCAGCCGCATCACGCTGGTGGACCGCGTGGCGCCACCCGCCGATTTGATGGCGGACGCCCGCGTGGTCGCGCTGACCGGTGACCTGAATGCGCTTCTTGAAGCAAAACAGGCTGCAAGGCCCGTCGTCAGTGCACAGACCGCTATTGTTTTTCATTTGGCCGCCGCCGTCAGCGGCGAGTGCGAGGCCGACTTCGATCTCGGCATGCGCAGCAACCTGGACGCCACGCGGGCCCTGCTGGACGCCTGCCGGGCTGTGAAGACACGCCCAATGCTGGTGTTTGCAAGTTCGCTGGCAGTGTTTGGTAATTCGCCGGAGCAGCCCTTGCCGGCAACGATTGAAGACAATACGCTGCCGACGCCGCAGAACAGCTATGGCATCCAGAAATTCATCGGCGAGCAACTGGTCGCCGACTACACGCGCAAGGGGTTCATCCAGGGGCGCAATTTGCGCCTGATGACGGTCAGTGTGCGCCCTGGCAAGCCCAACGGCGCGGCGTCGAGCTTCCTGAGCGGCATGATCCGTGAGCCGCTGGCCGGCCAGCGCGGGCCCTGCCCGGTGCCGCCGGATACTGCGGTCGCCCTGTCGTCCCCGGCGCGCACCATCGAAGGTCTGCTGCGCGCGGCGCAAACATCCGATGCGCAATGGGGGCCACGCACGGCGCTCAATTTGCCCGCCATCAAGACCACTGCCGGTGACATGGCAGCTGCCCTGGGTCGCATTGCCGGCAGCGCCGCCACCGATCTGATTGACTGGACGCCTGACCCGGTGATCGCAAGAATCGTCAGCAACTGGCCGGCCAGCATCCATGCCGTGCGCGCCAAGTCACTGGGACTGCTGCCCGACAAAGACTTTGAATCCATCATTCGCGACTATGTCCGCGAAAACCCCAATGCGATCAAGCGCGATATCTCCGCATAATGGCGAGTCTGAAAATTAATATCCGGAGACCCCAATGAAACTTTCCAAATTGCTGATTGGTCTGACACTGGCTGCAGGCTTCATGGCCTCGGCGGCAGCGCAAACCACGATGAAGATCAGTATTTCGACGGCCCAGAATTCACACCAGGGCGTGGCGATCGACACCTTTGCAAAGGAAGTTGAAAAACGCACCGGCGGCCGCTACAAGGTTCAGGCTTTCTACAACGGCGCGCTCGGCGGCGAGCGCGAGTCGATCGAAGCAGTGCAGTTGGGCACGCAGGAACTGGCTTTCTCATCCACCGGTCCGGTGCCAAACTTTGTGCCGGACGCCAAGATCCTGGACATTCCCTTCCTGTTTCGCGACAAGGCGCACGCCCGTGCCGTACTGGACGGCCCGATCGGGCAGGAGATGCTGGGCAAATTCGATTCCAAGGGCTTCAAGGCGCTGGCCTGGGCCGAGAACGGCTTTCGCCACATGACCAACAGCAAGCATGCCGTGAATTCACCCGCCGACCTCAAAGGCCTGAAGATGCGCACCATGGAAAACCCGGTGCACGTGGCCGCTTACAAGGGCTTCGGCATCATCACCACGCCGATGGCGTTCCCGGAAGTGTTCACCGCGCTGCAACAGGGCACGGTGGACGGCCAGGAGAATCCGCTCTCGGTCATCATGTCAGCCAAGTTTGACCAGGTGCAAAAGTACCTGACCCTGACCGGCCACGTTTATTCGCCGTGCATCTTCCTGATGAACAAGGCGGCGTTTGACAAGCTCAGCGCCGCCGACAAGACTGCTTTCCTGGAAGCCGCCAAAGAGGGCGCCAAAGCCAACCGCGCGCGTGTTGACGCCGATGATGCCAGTGGTGTCGCAGATCTGCGGGCCAAGGGCATGCAGGTTGTGGAAAACGTCGACAAGGCCAAGTTTGTCGCGGCGCTCGGCCCGGTGAACGCCGAGTTCGAGAAGCAGTTCGGCAAAGCCAACATCGACAAGATCCGCAACTTCAAGTAAGTCAATAATTGGCATGCTACTGTTTTAGTAGCTGCTCACGCCCGTCTGACAAGCACGACGGGCGTTTTTATTCATCAATTCAGTGGCTGGCCCATGAAACACACTTTTCTCACGCTGGAGCGCTATACCACGGGGTTCGCCATGCTGGTGGCCTGCGCCATGATGGCTCTGGCGGCCAGCTTGGGGCTGTTCCAGATCATCATGCGTTTCGTCGTGGAGGCACCCGCCGAATGGACCGAAGTGCTGATCCGCTTCAGCCTGGTCTGGATGGTGTTCATGGGGATTCCGGCGGCCTTTCGCCGCGGTGCGATGGTCAGTGTGGACGTGGTCTACCGCTGGAGTCCGCCACGGATCCGGCGCCTGCTGGACTGGCTGGTGTGTGCTGCGGCGCTGGCGCTGATCCTGGTCATCATCTGGTGGGGCTGGGATTACGCCCAGCGCGGCCGGGTCCAGACCGTTACCGGTCTGGAAGACGTGACCATGTTCTGGGCCTATCTGGCGCTGCCGGTCGGTGGCATTTTTTCTGTCATCGGCATCATCGGCAACCTGATTGAGCCGCAGCGTCTTGAACTGGAGACTGCTCAATGAGCGCCGCACGACCGCCCGAAGGCGCGAAGGCCCCCTCGGGGGGCAGGGAACCACACGCAGTGGGTGACCGTGGGGGTATTTCTTTATGACGGCCGTGATGCTCTCGACAATGGTGCTGTGCTTTGCACTCACCGTCTCGGTCGCGGTCTCCATTGGTCTGGCCTCGATACTGGGTATTCAGGCCAGCAACGCGAACATGCTGATCTCGGTGAAGGAGATGTTCAACGCGATCAACAAATTCCCGCTGGCCGCGATTCCGTTTTTCATCCTGGCCGGCAACATCATGGAAACCGGCGGCATCTCGCGCCGCCTGGTCGAGTTCGCCAAGAGTCTGGTCGGCGGCTTGCAGGGCGGCCTGCCGATGACCTGTGTGCTGACCTGCATGATTTTTGCGGCGGTGTCGGGGTCATCCGTGGCCACCACTTTTGCGATCGGCACGGTGCTGATTCCGGCGCTCATCAAACACGGCTACCCGGTGACCTATGCGGCCGCGCTGCAGGCCACCAGCGCCGAGCTGGGCGTCATCATCCCGCCGTCGATTCCGATGATTTTGTATGGCGTCAGCGCTGAAGTCTCGATTGGCGAGCTGTTCATTGCCGGCTTTGGCCCGGGCATCCTGATTGGCGGCGCGCTGATGCTGTTTGTGTTCGTCTATTGCAAGTTCAAGGGCTGGGGCAAGAACGACGGCGATGGCCGTCTGAGCGTCGGCAAAGCCACCTGGCAAGCCGGCTGGGCACTGATGATGCCGGTCATCATTCTTGGCGGCATTTACGGCGGCGTCTTCACCCCGACCGAAGCCTCGGCGGTGGCGGTGTTCTATGCGCTGGTCGTCGGCTTGCTGATCTACCGTGAGATCAAGCTCAAGGACTTGTTCATCATCCTGCACAAGTCGGTCATGTCCAGCGCGGTGATCATGTTCATCATCGCCAACGCCGGGCTGTTTGCCTTTCTGATCACCCGCGCCGGTGTGCCGGATGCGATTGGGCACTGGCTGCAGGAGGTCCTGAAGTCGCCGGCCTACTTCCTGCTCGGGGTCAATGCCGCGCTGTTCGTGATTGGCATGTTCATCGAGACCAGCGCCGCCATCATCGTGCTGGCGCCGATTCTGGCGCCGGTGGCGCAGCACTTCGGCATCGACCCGGTGCACTTCGGCCTGGTGATGGTGGTCAATCTGGCGCTGGGCATGATCACACCGCCGTTTGGCGTGAACCTGTTTGCCGCCTGCACGGTGGCGCGTATTTCGCTGGACCGCATCATCAAGGAACTGATTCCCTTTGTGCTGGTGGTGCTGACCTGCCTGATGGTCATCACCTACGTGCCAGGCATTTCGCTCGGCCTGCGCGATCTGGTTTACGCGAAATAGTAGAATTGAAAAGTTCAGGAGAGAGCTTCCCCTTGAGGAGGCCGCCGAAGGCGCAGAACGGCTGATTGCAGCGGTTTGAACGCTCAGGCAAAAGGACTGACAGACCTTGGAGGGTCGCAAACCCTTCAAGCGTTTCCCCACTGGAGAGAGGTCAGACCGGCGTTGGCGCCGGCTTCGGCCCACCGAAGGAGCAAACCGCAAATGCGGCGAATCTCTCAGGTAAAGCGGACAGCGGGGGCAGCTCATGGCTTCGACGCAGGTCGAAGGCATGGAATTTGAAATGCCCCCTTACCTTTGCAGGAATCCGCCGATGTCCACCGCGTCCGACAATCTTCTCAAAACCCCGCTCAACGACCTGCACGTGTCGCTTGGCGCCCGCATGGTGCCGTTTGCCGGCTATTCGATGCCGGTGCAGTACCTGGCCGGTCTGATGGCCGAGCACAAGCACACGCGCAGCGCCGCCGGCCTGTTCGACGTCTCCCACATGGGCCAGTTGCGCCTGGTCGGGCCGGATGCCGCCGCTGCCTTTGAGAGCCTGATTCCGGTTGACGTGATCGACTTGCCGGCGGGCAAGCAGCGCTACGGCCTGCTGCTCAATGACGAAGGCAGCATCATCGACGACCTGATGTTCGTGAACCGCGATTATGCTCATGGCGGCGATATTTTTGTCATCGTCAACGGTGCCTGCAAGGTCGGCGATATCGCGCATATTCAGGCCAAAATCGGTAGCCGTTGCCAGGTGATTCCGATGCCCGAGCGGGCACTGCTGGCACTGCAAGGCCCGCAAGCCGTAACGGCTCTGTCACGGCTGGCCCCAGGCGTGGAAAAACTGGTGTTCATGACCGGCGGCCAGTTCAAGCTGCAGGCGGGCAATCAGGGCATTGAGGTGTTCCTGACGCGCAGCGGCTACACCGGTGAAGACGGGTTCGAAATCTCGGTGCTCGCGACGCAGGCCGAGGCTCTGGCGCGTGCCTTGTTGGCGCAGCCTGAAGTCAAGCCGATTGGTCTGGGCGCGCGCAACTCGCTGCGGCTTGAAGCCGGCCTGCCGCTGTATGGGAATGACATTGACACCAGCACCACGCCGGTGGAAGCGGCGCTGGGCTGGGCGATGCAGAAGGTGCGGCGCAGCGGTGGTGCACGCGTTGGCGGTTTTCCTGGCGCTGCAAAAATACTTGCGCAACTCGCCGGTGGGGCCGCTGCTATCGGCAGAAAACGTGTCGGCCTGAAGGCGCTGGAGCGGGTGCCGGTACGCGAGCACACCGAACTGCAGGACCTGCATGGCAAGCGGGTTGGCGAAGTCACCAGCGGCCTGCTCGGGCCGACCATTGACCAGCCGATCGCCATGGCTTACCTGCCGCCCGAGCACGCGACGCTTGGCGCGCGCGTCAACGCGATCGTGCGCGGCAAGCCGGTGCCGATGGAGGTGGTGGCGATGCCGTTTGTGCCGACCCATTATTTCCGCGGTTAAGCCCTATTCAGTCAGTTCCGGACAGTGCCCGTTCGCCCCGTGCCACAGCGCTCTGTCCGGTCAAGTTTTTTTATTTCTTTTGGAGAACCTCATGAGCATCAAATACACCCCTGACCACGAATGGATCAACGTTGACGGCGACAGCGCCACCGTTGGCATCACCCAGCATGCGCAGGACGCGCTCGGCGACGTGGTGTTTGTCGATCTGCCCGAAGTCGGCAAAACCTACGCGATCAAGGATGCCGCTGCCGTGGTGGAGTCCGTCAAGGCGGCGGCCGACGTGTATATGCCGGTCAGCGGTGAAGTCACCGAAGTCAATGAAGCGTTGCGCGCCGACCCGTCGCTGGCCAACAGCGACCCGCTCGGTGCCGGCTGGTTCTTCAAGGTCAAGCTTTCCAACCGGTCCGAGCTCGACGCGCTGATGGACGAGACCAGCTACACCAGCTTTGCGGCAAACGCTCACTGATCTCTGGATGAAGCCCCTCATGCCTACGCCATCCAAACCAACTCTTGCCGAACTGGAAAATAGCGCCGAATTCATTGCCCGCCACATTGGCGTCGATGCGGCTGACGAAGCCCTGATGCTCAAAACGGTGGGTGCCGGTTCGCGCCGCGAACTGATCGATGCCATCGTGCCGCGCAGTATTGCCCGCAGCCAGCCGATGGACCTGCCCGAGCCGGTCACCGAGGCGCAGGCGCTGGCCGAGCTCAAGGCCATCGCTTCCAGCAACAAGGTATTTAAAAGCTACATCGGCCAGGGCTATTACGACACCCACACGCCGGGCGTGATCCTGCGCAATATTCTGGAAAACCCGGCCTGGTACACCGCCTACACGCCGTACCAGGCCGAGATCAGCCAGGGCCGCATGGAAGCACTGATCAACTTCCAGACCATGATCGCCGACCTGACCGCGATGCCCATGGCCAACGCCTCGATGCTGGATGAGGCCACCGCTGCCGCCGAGGCGATGACGCTGGCGCTGCGCGTGAGCAAATCCAAATCAAGCATTTTTCTGGTCGACAGCGAGGTCTTGCCACAAACCCTGGCGGTGATCCAGACACGCGCCCGGCCGCTGGGGCTCACGGTCAAGGTCTGCAGCGGTGATGAAGCCTTGAACCAGGACAGCTTTGCCGCGCTGCTGCAATACCCCGGCGTCAGCGGCGTGGTGCGCGACGATCGCGAATGGATCAAGGCCTACAAAGCCAAAGGTGGTGTCGTCATCATGGCCGCCGACCTGCTGGCGCTGACGCTGCTGACGCCCCCGGGCGAGCTCGGGGCCGACATCGCGGTCGGCACGACGCAGCGCTTCGGCATGCCGATGGGCAACGGTGGCCCGCATGCCGCCTATATGGCGTGTCGCGACGAATTCAAACGCTCGATGCCCGGCCGGCTGGTGGGCGTGAGTATCGATGTGCATGGCAACCCGGCCTACCGGCTGGCGCTGCAGACACGCGAACAGCATATTCGCCGGGAAAAGGCGACGTCGAACATCTGCACCGCGCAGGTCTTGCCGGCAGTCGTGGCCAGCATGTACGCTGTTTATCATGGCCCGCAGGGCTTGCAGCGCATCGCCCGGCGGGTGGCGGCGTTGACGGCGCTGCTGGCGCAGGGTTTGCAGGCGATGGGTTACCAGCTGGTCAACACCAGCGCGTTTGACACGCTCACCGTCAGCACTGGGGATGCTACTGATTTGATAGCTGCTCGCGCAGTAGCAGCGGGCGCCAACCTCAGATTTACCTCGAAATCTAGTCTGAGCGTGTCGCTCGATGAAACCACCACGCGCAGCGATATTGCACAGCTCTGGGGCTTCTTTGCCAGAGCCGGCCAGGTGCTGCCGAGGATGGCGGCCGACACGCAAGGCGCCGGCTCGCTGTTGCCCGCCGCGTTGCAGCGCAGCAGCCGCTACCTGACGCATCCGGTGTTCAACACGCATCACAGCGAGACCGGCATGCTGCGCTACATCCGCCGCCTGAGCGACTTTGACCTGGCGCTGGACCGCAGCATGATTCCGCTGGGCAGTTGCACCATGAAGCTCAACGCCACCAGCGAGATGATCCCGATCACCTGGCCCGAGTTTGCGGCACTGCACCCGTTCGCCCCGGCCGATCAGTTGCAGGGCTACCAGCAACTCGACGAGCAACTGCGCGCCTGGCTGTGCCAGGCCACCGGCTACGCCGGCATCAGCCTGCAACCGAACGCCGGTTCGCAGGGCGAGTATGCTGGCATGCTCGTCATCCGCGCCTACCATGAAGCGCGCGGCGAGAGCCAGCGCGACATCTGCCTGATCCCAAGCAGCGCGCATGGCACCAACCCGGCCAGCGCCACGATGGCCGGCATGAAGGTGGTGGTCACCGC
Organism: uncultured beta proteobacterium; assembly: GCA_963810395.1. GTDB lineage: Bacteria > Pseudomonadota > Gammaproteobacteria > Burkholderiales > Burkholderiaceae_C > Rhodoferax. The sequence continues at coordinate 298,768 of CAWENC010000002.1, forward strand.
CTGCGACGCGCAAGGCAATGTCGATATGGCTGACCTGAAAGCCAAATGCGAGCAGCACAGCGCGAATCTGGCGGCGGTGATGATCACCTACCCGAGCACGCACGGCGTGTTCGAGACCAGCGTCAAGGATCTGTGCGCGCTGGTGCATTCGCACGGTGGCCGCGTCTATGTCGATGGCGCCAACATGAACGCCCTGGTGGGCCTGGCCGCTCCCGGTGAGTTCGGCGGCGACGTCAGCCACCTGAACCTGCACAAGACCTTCTGCATTCCGCATGGCGGTGGCGGCCCGGGCGTCGGTCCGGTGTGCGTCGTCGCCGACCTGGTGCCGTATCTACCCGGGCAGGCAGCAGCGAATAGCGTCGGGGCAATCAGCGCTGCACCGCTGGGCAACGCCGCCGTGCTGCCGATCAGCTGGATGTACTGCCGCATGACCGGGGCTGAAGGCTTGAAGGCGGCGACCGAAGTCGCGATCCTGAGCGCCAACTACATCAGCGTCCGTCTGAAAGATCACTACCCGACGCTGTACACCAGCGAAAGCCAGGATGGCAAGCCGGGTCGCGTGGCGCATGAGTGCATTCTGGATTTGCGTCCCCTGAAGGAAAGCAGCGGCGGCGTGCGTGGCGTCTCGGCCGAAGACGTGACCAAGCGCCTGATGGACTACGGCTTTCATGCGCCGACGCTGAGTTTTCCGGTGCCCGGCACGCTGATGGTGGAGCCGACCGAGAGCGAAACGCTGGACGAGCTGGACCGTTTCATCAACGCCATGATCGCCATCCGCCAGGAAATTGCCAATGTCGAGCAGGGCGTCTGGCCGCAGGGCAACAACCCCCTGAGCCACGCACCGCACACGGCGGCGTCGCTGCTCGGTGAGGCTTGGGATCGGCCCTATTCACGCGAGCTGGCGGCCTTTCCGCTGGCCAGCCTGAAGCAGACCAAATACTGGCCGCCAGTGGGGCGCATCGACAACGTCTATGGCGATCGGAATTTGTTCTGTGCCTGCGTGCCGGTGAAGGCATAGGGTGGGGCGTTGATCACGGCTTTGGATCTTTCCCGAAATGATGACATGCGAGACCCGGTTCAGCTTAGCGGGAGGATCAGGCTGCTGCGGTACTCAGCTCCGCGGCTGTCCCCCGAGTTTTTGGGGTCAGAGCCCAAATTCGCCGAGCCTGTGGCTCGTGGGGTGCGACGCAAGGCGTCGCAGCGAAATTGGTGTCTGACCCCAATAACTCGCTGCGCTGAGCACCCCACCAACCTGATCTTTCAAGCAGGGTTGGTGTGCGATTGACGCAAACCACCGACGTCCGCTGCCGAGGGCGCTGCAGTGGGTGGCGCAGCGAAATCAAGGGGGAGCCCGCAGGGCGGCGGACATTCGCGGAGCCACCCACTGCGGCGCCCTCGACCACCAAACGCATAGACCTCAGCTCTCGACTTGCGAAAGCAATCTGTATCAAGCCGCCCTGCCTGCAACGGTGTCGTGAATTTCGGAACTCAAGCGGCAACCCAAAGCGCCGGCAAGCCCGGCAGCGTGCGAAAGATGCGCGACAGCGAGCCGTTGCGCACCAGGGTGGTGGCGTGTTCAATGTCGGGGGCCAGAAAGCGGTCCTGCGCCATTGCCGGTATCCGCTGACGCAGCAGCGCGTGCGCCTGCTCCAGTGCTGCAGAGCTTTTCAGGGGTCGCAAAAACTCGATGCCCTGGGCCGCTGCCAGCAGTTCGATGCCCAGAATGCTGGCGGTATTGCTGATCATGGCTTGCAGGCGCCGCGCGGCGAAAGTGGCCATCGATACATGGTCTTCCTGGTTGGCGCTGGTCGGCAGGCTGTCCACGCTGGCCGGATGCGCCAATGATTTGTTTTCGGAGGCCAGCGCGGCGGCGGTCACGTGCGCGATCATGAAGCCGCTGTTCAGGCCCGCGTCGGCAGTCAGGAACGGCGGCAGGCGCGACACGCCGCTGTCGATCAGCATGGCAATGCGGCGCTCGGCAATGGCGCCGACTTCGGCAATCGCCAGCGCCATGCCGTCGGCCGCCAGTGCCACCGGCTCGGCGTGAAAGTTGCCGCCCGAGATCATGGCGCCATCTTCGGCAAACACCAGCGGGTTGTCGGTGACGGCATTGGCTTCGCACAGCAGCACGCGTGCGCCGTGTCGCAGTTGATCCAGGCAGGCGCCCACCACCTGCGGCTGGCAGCGCAGGCTGTAGGGATCCTGGACCCGGTCATCGCCGTCGCGGTGTGAATTGCGGATCAGGCTGCCCTTGAGCAGCGCGCGGTAGTACTCGGCCACGTCGATCTGGCCGGGCTGGCCGCGCAAGGCATGAATGCGCGGGTCAAACGGCCCGTCGCTGCCACGGGCCGCATCCACCGTGAGCGCGCCAATCACCAGCGCAGCTTCGAGCACCGGCTCGAAACTGAGCAGGGCGTGCAGTGCCAGCGCGGTCGAGGTTTGTGTGCCGTTGATCAGTGCCAGGCCCTCCTTGGCGCCCAGCGTGAGCGCTGCGATGCCGGCTTGCCGCAAGGCCGGGCCGGCCGGCATCGGCTGGCCATCGACCAGCATTTGTCCTTCCCCGATCAGGGCCAGCGTCATGTGTGCCAGCGGTGCCAGGTCGCCCGAGGCGCCGACCGAGCCTTGCGAGGGCACATAAGGCACAAGGCCCGCGTTGTGCACCGCCAGCAGCGTGTCGATGACCACCTGGCGCACGCCGGAGTAGCCGCGCGCCAGGCTGGCGGCTTTGAGCGCCAGCATGATGCGAACGATTTCCGGCGCCAGAGGCGCGCCGACGCCTACGCTGTGCGAGCGAATCAGGTTGAGTTGCAGCGTTTCCAGCTGGGCTTTGCTGATGCGCTGGTTGGCGAGCTTGCCAAAGCCGGTGTTGACGCCATAGATCGGCGCATCGCCATCGGCGGCGCGCTGCACCACTTGCTGGCTGGCGCGAATGATCTCGCGGCTCGAAGCCGGCAGCGTCAGCGTCTTGACCCCGGCGTGAATGGCTTGCAGTTGTTCCAGCGTCAGATGGCCGGGTTGAATCAGCAGCGTGGCTGGCATGCTATTTTCCTTTCATGGGCAGGTTCAGGCCGTGCTCACGGGCACAGTCTTCTGCGATTTCATAGCCGGCATCGGCGTGGCGCATCACGCCGGTCGCGGGGTCGTTCCACAGCACGCGCTCCAGGCGCTGTGCCGCCTCGGGCGTGCCGTCGGCCACGATGACCACGCCGGCGTGCTGTGAATAGCCCATGCCGACGCCGCCACCGTGGTGCAGGCTGACCCAGCTGGCACCACTGGCGGTGTTCAGCAGCGCATTCAGCAGCGGCCAGTCGCTGACTGCATCGCTGCCGTCCTTCATGGCTTCGGTCTCGCGATTCGGCGAAGCCACCGAGCCGCTGTCGAGGTGGTCGCGGCCAATCACGATCGGCGCTTTGAGCTCGCCGGAGCGGACCATGTCGTTGAAGGCCAGGCCCGCCAGATGACGCTCGCCCAGGCCGATCCAGCAGATGCGCGCCGGCAGGCCCTGAAAACTGATGCGCTCACCGGCCATGTCCAGCCAGCGGTGCAGTCCGGCGTTGTGCGGGAACAATTCTTTCATCCTGGCGTCGGTCCTGCGGATGTCTTCGGGGTCGCCGCTCAGCGCCACCCAGCGGAACGGGCCGACACCACGACAGAACAGCGGGCGCACATAGGCCGGCACAAAGCCGGGGTAGTCAAACGCATTCGCCACGCCATAGTCCTTGGCCACCTGGCGCAGGTTGTTGCCGTAGTCCACCGTCGGGATGCCCATGGCGTGAAAGGCCAGCATCGCACGCACATGGGCGGCGCAGGAAACCCCGGCGGCTTGTGTCAACTCAGCGTGCAGGGCCGGGTCGCGCTGGGCGGCGTGCCAGCGCTCCACGCTCCAGCCGGAGGGCAGATAGCCGTTGATGATGTCGTGAGCCGAGGTCTGGTCGGTCACGATGTCGGGCCGCATGCCACCGGCCTGGGCGCGCCTGACCAGCTCGGGCACCACGTCTGCCGCGTTGGCACACAGGCCGATCGATACCGCCTCTTTGCGCCCGGTGTGCTGCGCAATCATCTCAAGCGCCTGGTCCAGGCTGGTGGCCTGCTTGTCAAGGTAGCGGGTGCGCAGGCGGAAGTCGATGCTCGACTGCTGGCACTCGATGTTGAGCGAACAGGCACCGGCAAAAGTAGCCGCCAGCGGCTGTGCGCCGCCCATGCCGCCCAGGCCCGCTGTCAAGATCCAGCGCCCGGCCAGCTGGCCGGCAAAATGCTGGCGCCCGGCTTCGACAAAAGTCTCATAGGTACCCTGCACAATGCCCTGGGAGCCGATGTAGATCCAGCTGCCGGCGGTCATCTGGCCGTACATCATCAGGCCAGCCCGGTCGAGCTGGTTGAAGTGCTCCCAGCTGGCCCATTTGGGCACCAGATTGGAATTGGCGATCAGCACCCGTGGTGCGCCGCTGTGGGTGCGAAACACCCCGACCGGTTTGCCGGACTGCACCAGCAGGGTTTCGTCTTCCCGGAGGCGGCGCAAGCTGTCCAGAATGGCGTCGAAACAGGGCCAGTTGCGCGCCGCCTTGCCGATGCCGCCGTACACCACCAGCTGGTCGGGGTTCTCGGCGACCTCGGGATCGAGGTTATTCTGCAGCATCCGGTAGGCGGCTTCAATCTGCCAGTTGGCGCAGCTCAGGGTCGCTCCGCGCGGCGCGCGCACCGGCCGGGCTTTGCTGTCGGAGAAAGGGGCTTTTGAGACATCGGTCATGCTTGAACTCTGGCTTCGGTTAAGGGTTTGTCTGGATAGTTTAGTTGTCTATACAACTTATATAATAGCGGGAAAACCCTGATCCTCAAATTTTTTCTTGCCATGCCTAAAGTGATCAATCCAAAATTGCCGGCGTACGAACAGGTCAAGGCGTTCATCAAATCCCGGATCAATCTGGGAGTCTGGCGTCCCGGTGATGCGGTGCCCAGTGAAAGCGCTTTGCAGCAGCAGTTTGGCGTCAGCCGCATGACGGTGAACCGCGCGGTGAAAGAGTTGGCGGTTGAAGGCCTGGTGACCCGTGTCCAGGGCTCCGGCACGGTGGTGGCGCAGTTGCACCGGATATCGAGCACGCTGGCGGTGCGCGACATTCATGAGGAAATTCTGGAGCGCGGGCATGTGCACAGCACCCGGCTGCTGGCGCTTGAATCGATCCGCGCCGATGCGGCCTTGGCGCAGATTTTCAAATTGCGCACCGGCGCCAAAATGTTTCACTCGGTACTGGTTCATTCCGAGGACGGCGTGCCGATTCAGTTCGAGGATCGCCACGTCAATCCGGCCTCGGCGCCAAAGTATCTGGGCGCTGATTTCGAACAGACCACGCCCACCCGCTACCTGCTGGAACATGCGCCGCTGACCGAGGCCAGTTACTCTATCGAGGCCTGCTTGCCGAGCGTCGAGGAGGCCAGATGCCTGGCAATCAAACCCAGTGAGCCGTGTCTGGTGATGACCCGGCGCACCGTCAGCGGCAGGCACGTGGCCAGTTTCGTGCGCCTGGTGTACCCCGGCTTGCGCTACAGCTTCCACGGAAAGTTTCAACTGTGAGTTGGCAAGAGATTGGGCTGCACGAGGTCAGCCCCCAGCCATGGCGCAACGGCGGCGGCGTGACGCGCGAACTGCTGGCTTGGCCCCACGCCCAGGACTGGATTTGGCGCATGTCAGTGGCCGAGGTCGTGCGCAGCGGTCCTTTTTCGCGCTTCGAGGGCGTGCAGCGCTGGTTCGCCGTGCTCTCGGGTGCCGGCGTGCGGCTGACGATCGATGCTGGATCACCTGCGTCGGCACAGACGCACGAGCTGAGCTGCAACAGTGCTCCCTTGTGTTTTGACGGGGCGCTGGCGGTAGATTGCCAATTGCCTGGCGGCGAGACCCAGGATTTCAACCTGATGCTGCGCCGGGACAAGGCGGCAGCACAGATGAAGAGAGTCTCAGGCCTTGCCCGTTTTGTTCTGGATGCTCCTAAAATAATAGCTGTTTACGCAATGGCGACGGGTGCTAGCGTGCTTTTTGATCATGTTCTTAGGGTGATTCCGGCGCATACCCTGGTTTGGCAATCACTGCCAGCCGGGGCCACGCTGCAGATTCAGAGTGCAGACGCCTTGTGGATGGAGATCGAGCCATGGGCCTGAAACTCTGGACCGGCTGCTCGGTTGCGACCATGCAAGCGGATGCGCCGGCGCCGTATGGCCTGATCGAGGATGCTGCGCTGGTGGTGGATGGCACCGTGTTGCTGTGGGTCGGCTCGCGGCGCGATCTGCCACCGGCGTTGGCGCAACGCTGCGAACAAAAGCACGATGCGGCCGGGGCACTGATCACCCCCGGGCTGATCGATTGCCACACCCATCTGGTCTATGCCGGCGACCGCGCCCATGAATTTGAGTTGCGGCTCAACGGTGTCTCCTACGAAGAGATTGCACGCCAGGGCGGTGGCATCGCCGCGACCGTGCAGGCCACGCGCAGTGCTGCGCCGCAGGCCCTGAAGGAACAGAGTGAAGTGCGCCTGCGGCAGATGCTGTCGCAGGGCGTGACCACGGTCGAGATCAAGTCGGGTTACGGTCTGGCGCTGGCGCACGAGCGCAAGACCCTGCAGGTGGCACGCCAGCTCGGGCTTGAGCATGCGGTGGAGGTTCGCAGCACTTTTCTGGCGGCGCATGCCCTGCCGCCCGAGTTTGCCGGGCGCGCCGACGATTACGCTGATGAGGTGGTGCGCATTCTGGCGCTGCTGCATGCCGAGGGCCTGATCGATGCGGTGGATGCGTTTTGTGAGCGCATCGCCTTCAGCCCGGCGCAAGTGGCGCGCGTGTTCGCCGCGGCGCGGCGTCTCGGGCTGCCGGTTAAATTGCATGCCGAGCAGCTAAGCGACAGCGGTGGCGCGCAACTGGCCGCCAGCTTCGGCGCACTCAGCTGCGACCACCTGGAATGGCTGTCGGAGCAGGGTGCAGAGGCGATGGCGGCGGCGGGCAGCGTGGCGGTGCTGCTGCCGGGCGCGTTCTATTTTTTGCGCGAAACCAGGCAGCCTCCGATCGATCTGCTGCGTCGTCATCGGGTACCGATGGCCGTTGCCACCGACTGCAATCCGGGCAGTTCGCCCTGCAGCTCACTGCTGCTGATGCTGAACATGGCCTGCACCCTGTTTGGCTTGACGCCGCAAGAAGCGCTGGCCGGCGTGACGCGGCATGCCGCGCAAGCGCTGGGCCTGGCTGACCGTGGCGTACTGGCGCCGGGCAAGCGCGCGGATTTTGTCTTGTGGGATGTGCAGCGCCCGGCCCAGCTCAGCTATGCGCTCGGCGCCAACCCCTGCAGGCAAACCATTTTCAACGGGGAGCCACGATGAGTTTCAGCCTGTGCCGCGGCAACTCGCCGCTGCTGGTCAGCATGCCGCATATCGGCACCGACATTCCGGCCAACCTGCAAGCGGCCTATGTGCCGCGTGCGCTGGACGTGGAAGACACTGACTGGCATCTGGACCGGCTTTATGATTTCTTGCCCGAACTCGGCGCCAGTGTCTTGAAGCCGCGCTTTTCGCGCTATGTGATTGACCTGAATCGCCCGCCAGACGATGCGCCGATGTACCCGGGGGCCTCCAACACCGAGCTGTGCCCGACGCGCTTTTTTACCGGCGACGCGCTTTACCGGTCGGGCTGCGAGCCCGGGCCAGAGGCGCGTGTGAGGCGCCGGGAGGTTTACTGGTTGCCTTATCACACGGCACTGGCAGCAGAGTTGCAGCGCATCAAGGCGCAGCATGGCTACGTTTTGTTGTGGGACGCGCACAGCATTCGCTCGCAGATCCCCTGGCTGTTCGCGGGTACTTTGCCGGGCCTGAACATCGGCACCGCCAATGGCGCCAGTGCTCAGCCCTCGATTGCCAATGCGCTGGACCAGGTCTGCAGCGCGGCCGGCCGCGTCAGCCATGTGCTCAATGGCCGCTTCAAGGGCGGCTACATCACGCGCCATTACGGCGCGCCGCAAGATCAGGTCCAGGCGGTGCAGCTGGAGATGTGCCAGTACCTTTACATGAGGGAGGCCGCGCCGTTCGACTATGACGCGAACCTGGCCGGCGCCATCCAGCCCTTGCTCAAGGCTATGCTGGAACACGCGCTGGCTGCCTGCCGGAATCTTTATGCAAACTGAGGCTAGACACTTCTTCGCAAGCCAGGCTTGGCTGCATGGGGCCTGGGCGCGCGACGTGTTGCTGAGCGTCGATGCCGCTGGTGCGTGGTGCCGCGTTCAAACCAACGCCCCGGTGGCGGAGCGCAAGGGTGCGATGGTGCTCGACGGTCCGGTGCTGCCGGGCCTGGTCAACGCCCATAGCCACGCGTTTCAGCGCGCCATGGCCGGCCTGACCGAGCGCAGCGGCGGCCCGGGTGCCGCGGGCAAGGACGATTTCTGGAGCTGGCGCGATCGCATGTATTCGGTGGCCCGGCGCATCACGCCGGATCAGATGGAGGCCATCGCGGCGTTTCTCTATGCTGAACTGCTGGCCGGTGGCTACACACAGGTCTGTGAGTTTCACTATCTGCACAATGCTATTGGCGGACAAGCCTATGCCGACCCGCTGGAGATGTCGCTGGCCCTGGTGCGCGCGGCCCGGCGTGTCGGCATGGGCTTGACGCTGCTGCCGGCCTTGTACCAGCGTTCCGGCTTTGGCGCCAAGGGGCTGCGCGACGATCAGCGCCGCTTCGCTTCCACGCCTGACAGCGTGATGCGCCTGGTCGAAGGCGTGCAGCGTCAGCTTGGTTTTGTTGACAACATCGACGCCGCCCCTGTCAATGTCGGTGTGGCGGTGCACTCCTTGCGGGCGGCCAACGAGTCGGCTATCCGGGAGCTCGCGGCCTTTGCCGCGCAAGGCGCTTTGCCGATTCACATTCACATTGCCGAGCAGACGCAGGAGGTGCAGGACTGCATCGAGCACACCGGCCAGCGTCCGGTCGAATGGCTGCTGTCGCATTTGCCGGTCAACCGGCAGTGGAATCTGGTCCATGCCACACAGACCACCGCGGCGGAGTTGCGGGCGCTGCGTGACAGTGCTGCCTCTATCGTCATTTGCCCCAGCACCGAGGCCAATCTGGGTGACGGCGTGTTTGACTATGGCGGCTACGCCAGCGTCGGCGGGCAGTGGTCGGTTGGCTCCGACAGTCACGTCACCCGTTGCTGGAGCGAAGAGCTTCGTCTGCTGGAGTATTCACAGCGCTTGACCCGACGCCAGCGCAATGTCGCGGCACAAACCGGCGCCAGTGACAGTTCGGCAGCATCGCTGTTCGAGGCCGCGCTGGCGGGCGGTGGCCCGGCCACAGCCAGGCCCTTGGGCGCGATTGAAGCGGGTCAACGGGCCGATTTTCTAGTGCTCGATGCACAGACATCGGCGCTGCTCGGACTGCCTGCAGACAATCTGCTGGATGCCCTGGTTTTTTCCAGCCCTGATGCCCGTTGCAAAGACGTCTTCGTGGCCGGCCAACAGGTTGTCGCTGCCGGGCTGGCCGGCGCGCCTGAAGGCGATGCCAGGCTGTGGCAGCAGCTCCGGCAGGATTTTGTGCGGACGATGAACACGCTTTGGGCCTGTTGAGTTCCGAAATTTGCGACGCCGCTCCAACCAAGCCGGCCTGATGCAGATTGCTTTCGCAAGTCAAGAACTGAGGCCCAGGCGTGTGAGGGGTCGAGGGCGCCGCCCTCGGCAGCGAACGTCGGTGGTTTGCCTTGGTCGCACACCAAGCCCGCGTGAAAGATCAGGCTGGTGGGGCGCTCAGCGCAGCGAGTTATTGGGGTCAGACACCAATTTCGCTGCGACGCCTTGCGTCGCACCCCACGAGCCGTAGGCGCGGCGAATTTGGGCTCTGACCCCAAAAACTCGGGGGACAGCCGCGGAGCTGAGTACCCCAGCAGCCTGATCCTCCCGGTAAGTTGAACCGGATCGGGCATGTCATCATTTCTGGAAAGATCCATAGCCGGGCGCCCAGCCCGGTCGATCAGAAGTTGTCCAGCACCGCGCCCTTGCTGGCGGTGGACGCGTTGAAGGCAAACTTGGCCTGCACGCCGCGCGTATAACGTGGCGCCGGTGCCGTCCAGGCGGCGCGGCGCTTGGCAATTTCCGCGTCGCTGACATTGAGCTGCAGCAGCAACTGATGCGCGTCAATGGTGATCGAGTCGCCTTCATGGATGAAGGCGATGGTGCCACCGGCAGCTGCTTCAGGCGCCACATGGCCGACCACCATGCCCCAGGTGCCGCCGGAGAAGCGGCCATCGGTAATCAGGCCGACCGATTCGCCCAGGCCTTGGCCGACCAGCGCGCCGGTGGGTGCCAGCATTTCAGGCATGCCCGGACCGCCTTTGGGACCCAGGTAGCGCAGCACCATCACGTCACCGGCGACGATTTTGTTCGCCAGAATCGCCGCCAACGCGGATTGTTCGTCCTCGAACACCCGCGCCGGGCCGGTCATCACCGGGTTTTTCAGGCCGGTGATCTTGGCGACGCAGCCTTCCGGCGCCAGATTGCCCTTGAGAATCGCCAGGTGCCCTTGCGCGTACATCGGGTTCGAGAGCGGGCGTATCACATCCTGATCGGCGCGCGGCACGTCGGGAATATCCTTGAGTATTTCAGCCACGGTCTGGCCGGTGATGGTGATGCAGTCACCATGCAACAGGCCGGCGCTAAGCAGGGTCTTCATGACTTGCGGAATGCCGCCGGCGCGGTGCAGGTCAACCGCCAGGTATTTGCCGCTGGGTTTGAGGTCGCACAGCACCGGTGTCTTCTGGCGTACGCGCTCAAAATCGTCAATCGACCACTCGACCCCGGCGGCGTGCGCGATGGCCAGAAAGTGCAGCACCGCATTGGTCGAGCCGCCGATCGCCATGACCACGGCGACCGCGTTTTCAATCGATTTTCGGGTCACGATGTCACGCGGTTTCAGGTCATTCCTGATGGCCTCGATCAGCACCGTAGCCGATTCCCTGGCCGAGTTCACCTTCTCGTCGTGCGGATTTGCCATGGTGCTGGAAAAAGGCAGGGAAATGCCCAGTGCCTCAAAGGCCGAACTCATGGTGTTGGCGGTGTACATGCCGCCGCACGAGCCGGGTCCGGGGATGGCGCGGCGCTCGATCTCCAGCAGGTCGGCGTCGCTCATGCGCCCGGCGGCGTTCTCACCGACGGCTTCGAACACGCTGACGATGTTGAGATCCTTGCCCTGGTAATGGCCCGGCAGGATGGTGCCGCCATAGACAAAAATGGCCGGCACGTTGGCGCGCAGCATGCCCATCAGGCCGCCCGGCATGTTCTTGTCGCAGCCGCCGATGACCACCACGCCGTCCATCCACTGGCCCTGAACACAGGTTTCAATGCAGTCGGAGATCACTTCACGACTGACCAGGGAGTACTTCATGCCCTCGGTGCCCATCGACATGCCGTCCGAGATGGTGGGCGTGCCAAACACCTGCGCGTTGCCACCAGCCGCTTCGATCGCTGCAATGGCGGCATCGGCCAGCTTTTGCAGGCCGCTGTTGCAGGGGGTGATGGTGCTGTGCCCATTGGCCACACCGATCATCGGCTTCTTGAAGTCGCCGGCTTCGTAACCCATGGCGTAGTACATGGAGCGATTCGGCGCCCGCGACTTGCCCTCGGTGATGTTCTTGCTGCGTGGGTTGAGAGTGCTGGTTGGGGTGGTCATGGGTGTCTCTTTGAAAAGGTTTAGGGGCCAGTTCAGGCTGGTGCTGATGCCGGGCTTGCTTGTTGGGGACCATTTTACGGACATCTCCGACTCGTGGGCTCGCAGTCGGCCAGTCCTGGCGTTGCGGCACAATGCCGATCATGCTGATTCATCCTCAAATAAATCCTGTCGCACTTCAACTCGGCCCCCTGGCTGTCCATTGGTATGGACTGACCTATCTGGCGGCTTTTGGTTTGTTCATGTTTTTGGGCCGCCTGCGCCTGCGTCACGAACCATTCGCCTCCATCACTGGGGCCGGGGCCTGGACGCGCGGGGATGTGGAAGACATTTTGTTCATGGGGGTCATGGGCGTGGTGCTGGGCGGTCGCATCGGCTACTGCCTGTTCTACAAGCCGCTTTATTACCTTGCGCACCCGCTGGAGATTTTTGCCGTATGGCAAGGCGGGATGAGCTTTCACGGCGGCATGCTGGGTGTGATTGCAGCAATGATCTGGTTTGCCCATTCGCGCGCCAAGCCCTGGCTGCAGGTGGCGGATTTTGTGGCTCCCTGTGTGCCGACCGGACTGGCCGCCGGGCGCGTCGGCAATTTCATCAATGGCGAGTTATGGGGTCGTTTGAGCAGTCCAGACCTGCCGTGGGGCATGGTGTTTCGGGGCGCCGGCGACTTGCCTCGACACCCCTCGCAGGTGTACCAGTTTCTGGGCGAAGGCCTGATGCTGTTCGTGCTGCTGTGGTTGTATGCCCGCCGTGAGCGCAAGCAGGGCGAGGTGGCAGCGGCCTTTTTGCTGGGCTACGGCGTATTTCGCTTTGCCGCCGAGTTTTTCCGGGAACCCGATGCGCATCTGGGCCTGTTGTCGCTGGGCATGAGCATGGGGCAATGGCTGTGCCTGCCGATGATCGTGGGTGGCATCGGCTTGTGGTGGTGGGCGCAGCGCTCGCCCGTGCAGGTAAGAAAATAACATGCGTGGGTCGATCCGGTTTGAGCAGCGCGCCGGTCTGGCGCGCGTCACGATCAGTCACAAGACCAAATTGAACGCCATGTCGCGCCTGATGTGGCGTCAATTGGGCGCTGTCTTTGAGGATATCCAGCGCAATCCGGAGCTGCGTTGTGTGCTGCTGAGCGGAGACGGGGCGCATTTTTGTGCCGGCGGCGATATCTCGGAATATGCGCAGTTCCGCTTCCAGTCAGCCAGCCTGCGCGACTTTCACGAGATCGAGGTCTGGGGTGGTTTGCAGGCCATGCTGAACTGCGACGTGCCGATCGTGGCAATGATCGAAGGCAATTGCATGGGTGCGGGTGTCGAGATAGCCAGCTGTTGCGACATTCGCTTGAGCAGCGCCTCGGCCAAATTTGGCGCGCCGATCGCCCGGCTCGGCTTTCCGATGGCGCCGCGTGAGGCCGGCTTGGTGGCGCGTGAGATGGGCTTGACGACCGTCCGCCGGATGTTGCTGGAGGCGGCGATCTTCAGTGCGTCCGACATGCAGGCGACCGGCTTTCTCAGCCAAGTGCTGGTTGACGACGAACTGGCCGCCCAGGCCCAGGCCAGTGCCCGGCGCATCGCCGCACTGGCACCGCAGGCGGCGCGCTTGAACAAACAGACAATCAGAGCACTATTTAGCCCTCCAGCCCCCGTCAGACCTGCGCAAACAGCTACTACTTTGATAGCAAATGACGCTGACATGAGTTACGCCTACGCTGACAGCGCCGAACACCGCGAAGGCATCGCGGCGTTCCTGGAGAAAAGAAAGCCGGCGTTTTGAAGGGCTGAGACCGGAAAACTCGCTGCCTGAAATTGTTTCACTTCAACCCCCCTGATATGCGTAGCCCGAACACCCCGAATCAAGGCAATGACAATCTCTTTGCCGCCTTGCGTGCGGCCTTTCCCGCCGATCTGGATGCGGTCGCCGTTGAAACCGATGACGGCCTTGAATATTCCTGGCGCGACCTGGAGCGTGCCAGCGCCATGCTGGCGAACTTGCTGGAATCGCTGCACCTGCCGGCCGGTGCCCGCATCGCCGTGCAGGTAGAGAAATCAGTCGAAGCGATGTTGCTGTACCTGGCCACCTTGCGGGCCGGGCTGGTGTACCTGCCACTGAACACCGCTTACCAGACTGCGGAGATGGCGTATTTCATTGGCAATGCCGAGCCCGCGGTGGTGGTCTGCAGCGCAGAGAACTTTGGCTGGGTCAGCAAGCTGGCTTTCCAGGCCGGTACGCAATACGTCTTCACGCTGGGGGACGATCGCACCGGTTCTTTGCTGGAGCGTGCCGCGCATTGTCCGGATCAGCATCAAGTGGCGATCAAGCAGGCCGATGAGCTGGCTGCGATCGTGTACACCAGTGGCACCACCGGACGCTCCAAGGGCGCGATGCTGACGCACGGCAATTTGCTGAGCAACGCGCAGGTGCTCAAGGACTACTGGGGCTGGCGCAGCGCCGGGGAGGGCGGCGACGTGCTGATTCACGCCTTGCCGATCTTTCATGTGCACGGCTTGTTTGTCGCCATCCACGGTGCGCTGCTGAACGGCAGCAAGATGATCTGGCTGTCGCGCTTCGATGCCAGGCGGGTGCTTGAACAGATGCCCAGGGCAACGGTTTTTATGGGGGTGCCAACGCTCTATGTGCGCCTGCTGGCGGAACCCGGACTGAATATCGATGCAGCGCGCCACATGCGACTCTTCATCTCAGGCTCGGCCCCTTTGTTGATCGAGACTTTCAACGCATGGAAAATCAGGACCGGCCATACCATTCTGGAGCGCTACGGCATGAGTGAGACCGTCATGCTGACCTCCAACCCGTACCGCAGCAGCGACGGTGCCCGCCGCGGCGGCACGGTCGGTTTTCCGCTGCCAGGCGTCAGTCTGCGGGTGCAGGACGATACCGGGAACAGGCTGCCGGTGAACGAGATCGGCAACATTCAGGTCATGGGCCCGAATGTGTTCAGGGCTTATTGGCGCATGCCGGAAAAATCGGCGGAAGAATTCACGCCGGACGGTTATTTCAAGACCGGCGACGTCGGCAAGATCGATGCGCAGGGCTACGTGACGATCGTAGGCCGCAGCAAGGACCTGATCATCAGCGGCGGCTACAACGTCTATCCGGCTGAAATTGAGGCATACATCAATGAGTTGCCGGGGGTGGCCGAGAGCGCGGTGATTGGCGTGGCGCATGCCGATTTTGGCGAGGTCGGCGTGGCGCTGGTGATTGCCAGGCCGGGTGCCGTGCTGGAACCCGGCCAGATCATTGCCGGCCTGAAGTCGACATTGGCCAACTTCAAGGTTCCCAAGCGCTGCTTTGTCGTCGATGCCCTGCCGCGCAACAGCATGGGCAAGGTGCAGAAGAACCTGCTGCGGGCACAATATGCTGGCTGTATGGACAGCCATTGATCGCCATGGACGTGTATTGCCTCGGGCACGCTTGAGGCCTCCGGGACGCTTGAGGTCGATTCGCAACAATCTGTTAACGACGCTGGCCAGCCTGATCTGGCGCTGAGAGAATGCTGGGGTTGGATCTGTAACACCCTGAAAGTGTTTGATGAAGAAATTTTTGCTTCGACGTATCGGTGTGGTGGACGACCATTCCGGTGCTCGCCCCTCGCTACAGGACTGCATTGAGATCGTGCTGCAACAGGCCGATACCTTGATCGGTGATGTGCTAGAGGGGCTGGCTGCGTCAAGCGCCAAGACAAAGGGCAAGAGTTCCTACGGAGAGGGCGCTCCGGTCAGCAAGGCGGTGACGGATTTGCTGTGTTCTCAGTCGTCGGCACTGAAAGAGATTTTCAGGACAGAGTTGAGGGCGGCCGTTTACAACACCGGCTCAATCGATTTTTCGGAGAGCTCTCAGGTCCATTTTGACGACCTGCAGTTATTCGACAGCAAGCAGATTGATGCCAGTATTCACCTGGCGCTGGCGCAGCAGGAAGTCGCTCGCAGCGTGGCCGATGTGCTGCCTGCGCTGAATGCGCTGATCAGCGGACTCTTGGGCTGGATCACGGTTCAGCCTCAGCTCAATCCGCTCCGGCCGGAAGCTTTTGTTCGCGCGCTGCAGGCGTGTCTGGTGCAATATGTGCCCGATGTGCAGGTGCGTGCGCTGTTGATCACGCCCGCCGCCGGACTGCTCGGCGTCAGTCTTCGGCAGCTTTATCGTGAGATTTGCCAATGGCTGCGCTCGCAGGGCGTCGAGCCAGCGACGCCTGTTGGCACGCCGGTGGGTGGAACCCAGGAGGGCGGCAAGAAGCCGGAAAACTCGATCGGACGGACGATTGTGACGCTCGACAAACTTCGGCGCTTGCTCACTGGCGAGTTTGACTCCGCGGCAGCCGGTGGCGGTATGCCGGATTTTCTGCACACCGTGCCGGCTTCATTTGTGGCGCTGGAGGATTTGAAGCTGGTCGAGCCGATGATGAAGCGTTTGGCGCAGCGGGCAAGTCAGTCCGCCGAAGTCAAGGCGCGCGCAAAAGCGCCGAACCAGCAGATCGCGCGGGAGCCCACGCAAGGCAAGCAGATGGGAAAGCAGCTGGGCGAAGAGGTGGTGCGCATGATGATCGACAACCTGATGCAGGACGAACGTTTGTTGCTCAAGGTACGCGAGCTGATCAAGACGCTGGAGCCGGTGTTGTTGACGCTGGCCCGTTCCGATCCCCGGTTTTTCAGCGAGCGGCGGCATCCGGCGCGGCAGTTCCTGGATCAACTCACGCATCGCAGTCTGGGCTTTGGCGCCGAGAGCGACGAGGGCTTTTTCCCTTTTTTGCAGTCGGTTTCGAAGGCGGTTGATGACCTGATCCACGGTGATGGCGACGCCGCCTCGTTCGCGCGGATGTTGCACGAGCTTGAAGAGGGCTGGACTCGCGTTGAAGCGGCACAGCGCCAGCAACATGAAGAGGCGGCGCGCGCGCTGTTGCTCGCTGAGCAGAGAAACCTTCTGGCGCAGCACCTGGCCGAAGATTTCCAGGAACGCCTGAAGGGCAAGAATATTCCCGATCTGGTGACTGGTTTTCTGCGCGGCCCCTGGGCTCAGGTGGTGGCGCAATCGCAGCTTGATTGCGTTGACGGCCGCGATGATCCGGACGGTTACATGGCGCTGGTGGATGACCTGATCTGGAGTGTGCAACTGCGCCTGACCCGGCACGATCTGGTGCGGCTGGTGCAACTGGTGCCTGATCTGCTGGTGAAGCTGCGCCAGGGCTTGCAGCTCATTGGTTATCCGGAAGAACGCATACCGGCCTTCTTTGATGCCTTGATAGCGATTCACGAAAAAGCCTTCGAGGCCCGCCGCGTGCAAGCGAGGGAGCAAGCCGCAGAGCAAATGCCTCAGGAACTCGGTGAGGCCATCACCGAGGATAGCCAGCCCGATATGCAGGATATGACGCAAGCAGTCGAGTTCTGGGGTGCGGATGACGAAGCGCAGGAAGCCGATTACCTTGTGCAAGATCTGGAGCCCTTGCCCGAACCCGCCCAGCGCCCCTGGTCCGCGGGTGATCTCAACACCGGGATGTGGGTCGAGTTGCTGGTCAAGGGAGTCTGGTTGCGTGCCCAGTTGACCTGGACCAGCCCGCACCGAACCCTGTTCATGTTCGTTTCGCACGGTGGCCTGGCTCACGCAATGTCTCGCCGCACCATGGAGCGCCTGCGAATGAAGGGCTCGATTCGAGTCGTATCCGACCGTCATGTGGTTGACAATGCACTCGATGCCGTGGCGCAGACCGCCTTGCAAAACGATTTGGGGCAGGTGGCGCAGCCCTGATTCGGGGGTCTGGCGGCGCGAAGTCGGGCCAAGCGTCGATAATGTGAGGTTTACATCCTGCAATTACCCCACAAGACCCATGGCTCAATACGTATTTTCCATGAATCGCCTCGGCAAGATTGTTCCGCCGAAGAAATTCATTCTCAAAGACATTTCCCTCAGCTTCTTTCCCGGGGCAAAAATCGGTGTGTTGGGGACCAACGGTTCCGGCAAGTCCACGCTGCTCAAGATCATGGCCGGCGTTGACAAGGAGTTTGAAGGCGAAGCGATCCCGATGGCGGGCCTGAATATTGGCTATCTGCCGCAGGAGCCCCAGCTTGACCCGAATCAAACGGTGCGTGAAAGCGTTGAAGCCGGCATGGGCAATGTGCTGGCCGCCAAAGCCCGTCTGGAAGAAATCTATGCGGCTTACGGTGATGAGGATGCGGACTTCGACAAACTCGCCGAGGAGCAGGCGAAGATGGAGGCAATCATCGGCAGCGCGGGTACCGATTCCGAGCACCAGCTCGAGATTGCCGCCGACGCCTTGCGCCTGCCGCCGTGGGAGGCCAGGATTGGCGTCTTGTCAGGTGGTGAGAAGCGGCGCGTTGCCTTGTGCCGCCTGCTGCTGTCCAAGCCGGACATGTTGCTGCTCGATGAGCCCACCAATCACCTGGACGCCGAGTCGGTCGACTGGCTGGAGCAGTTCCTGAAACGCTATCCCGGCACCGTCGTGGCGATCACCCATGACCGCTATTTTCTGGATAACGCAGCCGAATGGATTCT
This sequence comes from uncultured beta proteobacterium, assembly GCA_963810395.1. GTDB lineage: Bacteria > Pseudomonadota > Gammaproteobacteria > Burkholderiales > Burkholderiaceae_C > Rhodoferax. The sequence continues at coordinate 316,954 of CAWENC010000002.1, forward strand.
GGAACTCGATCGCGGCGCGGGCATGCCCTACAAAGGCAACTACAGCGCATGGCTGGAACAAAAGCAGGAGCGACTGGCACAGGAGCAGAAAGGGGAGGAGTCGCGTGCCAAGGCGCTGAAGAAAGAACTTGAATGGTCACGCCAGAATCCGAAGGCGCGCCAGGCCAAGAGCAAGGCGCGTCTGGCCCGGTTTGAAGAATTGTCAGACTTCGAATACCAGAAGCGCAACGAGACCAATGAAATTTTCATACCGGTGGCGGAACGCCTGGGCAATGAAGTCATCGAGTTTGTCAATGTCAGCAAATCGTTTGGCGACCGCTTGCTGATCGACAACCTGAGTTTCAAGGTGCCGGCTGGCGCCATCGTCGGCATTATTGGTCCGAACGGTGCCGGCAAGTCGACCTTGTTCCGCATGATTGCGGGCAAGGAAAAGCCCGATAGCGGCGAGGTCAAGATTGGCGCCACTGCAAGAATGGCGTTTGTGGACCAGAGCCGCGACGATCTGTCGAACGAAAAAACGGTCTGGGAAGATATTTCAGGCGGGCTCGACATTCTCAATGTCGGCAAATTCCAGATGGCCAGCCGCGCCTATTGCGGGCGTTTCAATTTCAACGGCGCGGACCAGCAAAAACGCGTCGGCACGTTGTCGGGCGGTGAGCGCGGGCGCCTGCATCTGGCCAAGACGCTGATCGCCGGCGGCAACGTCCTGATGCTCGATGAGCCGTCCAATGACCTCGATGTGGAGACTTTGCGTGCGCTGGAGGATGCCCTGCTGGAGTTCGCCGGCTCGATCATGGTGATCAGCCATGATCGCTGGTTTCTGGATCGCATTGCAACCCACATTCTGGCTTGCGAAGGCGACAGCCAATGGACCTTCTTTGACGGCAACTATCAGGAATACGAAGCAGACAAGAGGAAGCGCCTGGGCGAAGAGGGCGCCAAGCCCAAGCGCATGCGTTTCAAGGCGCTCAAATAGACGCCGGGGCAGGCGCTCCAGACCTCAGGGCGCCGGGTCCTTGGTGGCGATGACGATCTGAAAGTTGCCAAAGAACACCGTGCGGCGCTCGCAGGTCAAACCACCCAGGGCTTCCAGCTGGTCCAGCGGGTCATGCGAGTCCCAGAGCGCCAGGCCCAGGGGTTCGAAAACCTTGAAATAGGTCCAGCTCAGCGTGCGCAATACCCACAGTTCGGGGCGATGGAATTCGGCCAGATAAAGTTTGCCGCCTGGAGCCAGTACTCGCACGGCCTCACTCAAGGCCACGCCTTTGAGATGGTGCGGAAGCTCATGCAGCAGAAAAAAGATGACATTGGCGGAGACGGATCCATCGGGCTGTTTCATCGCGGTGGCGTTTTCTTCCAGCATTTCGAGCTTTCCGGAGAACTGCGGCAGCTTGCTGTGCGCGTGATCAAGCTCATTCTTGATGATATCGGCGATCAGCACGCGCGATGCGCCTGACTCCACGGCGGCTGTGACGACGCGCGGGATCACGTTGCCAAAGGCGCAGGATGTGATCAGGACCTTCTTGTTGTGCAAGTCCATGTGGCGCAGCCCGTTGGTGATGCTGGACACCAGCCGGTCGTACTGAAACAGCAGAATCGCCGCAATAATGGGCTGGAAATCGATCAGGCGAATCAACCGCATATTCGAATAAATCGGATACACGTGGGCTGCATCGGTCATTGGCCGGCCCATCATGCCGCGCATGATCAGGGCACCACGCGTGAGCGTGAAGAAGAAAAGGGCGGTGCTGGAAAGGACGACAAACACGGCCACAAAAGCATACAACAACCAGGCAGACATTGCTTTCCTTAAAGGTTAAGAGGAATGCGTTCATCATATCGTACGGGGCTTCGTGAAGCGCCCCGGAAAGATTGACCTTGCTCAATAGTTTGACGTTCAGGTGGCGAGAATTCTGTTGCGCACCAGTTCAATATGGTGGCGCAGGGCATACAGTTCGTCCGCATACGACAGGGGGACGGAGATCTGGCCGACGCGCGTCTCCATCTGCCTGAGTTCATCGACCAGACTCTGCGCCGATTCTGCGTGTCCGGCGGCGCGGTCTTCGATGTCGCGCAGTTGTGCATACCAGCGAAAAACCCGGGAACGAATTCTGAACTCATACACCGGCGGCACGATGCGGCTCAGCGGCAGCAACACCGCAAAAATGATGCCCAGCACCAGCCACATGCGCTCCACCAGGTTCGCATACGAAAAGGGCAGGTAACGCTGCAGCAGGGGTACGCCGTTGCGCATCGTGCGTTCCGCTTCTCTGGACAATGGGAACTCGGTGTGGGCGGCGTTGGGAAATTCGTGCGCGCGGTTGAACCAGCCCGCCGGGCTGTGGATCGCGAGCGCGGCCTGGGAAAAGAGCTGCAGCAAGGCAGGATGGACGGTGTTCCGCGCCAGCAGCGTGGTGGTCGGGGCCACCAGCCGCACATCTTGTGCCGGCAGCTTATTGGCCAGATCGACGATGCCGCTGGGCAGGGTCACAGGTGTCAAGAATGCGAGGCGGCGCGCGTAGGCTTCGCTTTGTGCAAAGTCCATCAGTTTCACGCCTGGTGTCTGCAACAGCATCTGCACCATCAGCGATTCGGGCGCCGAGGCAAACACCAGCGCATCGAGCTCGCCATTCAAAAAAGCCACCGTGGCCGGCGTCTGGTCCAGGCGCAAGAGCGTGATGGCGCCATCGTCAATGCGGTTGATGTCGAATAATTTCCCTGTCAAGCTGGGCACGCCGCTGCCGGCGGTGCCGACATTCACGCGCAAACCCTTGAGCTCGGTCAGCGCGTTCAAGGTGGCGTTCTTGTTCTTTTTTTGTGCCGCATCGCTGCGATAAAACAACCATATGGGTTCCACGAACAGGCTGCCCAAAGACGTCAATCCTTCCTGGCCGCTGGCGGACAGCGCATTGCTGCCGCCCTGCACAAAACCGAGGTCCGCCTTGCCTGCTGCCAGCCATTCAAGGTTTTGCGATGAACCCTCGCTGGTCAATAGTTGCACCTCAATGCCATAGGCAGCCATCGCTTTGGCATAGCCCTTGCCGAATTCGGCGTAGGCACTTTGCGCTGGTCCGGTGGCCAGTGTGACGTGCCTCGGCGGCGAAGGGTCAAGCCACCAGTAGGCCAGCCCCAGCAAAGCGAGGGCCAACAGCGCAAAGGGCGCGGCTGAGGTGACCATCTCGCGCAAGGACAGCAGGGTGTATCGGACGGTTTTGGCCATGGGCGCGGTGTCGGGGGAATCCAGGCTCCGCTCTTATTGCGTAGTCAGCTATAAATTTGATAGCATTCAAAGCCCGCTTCAGGGTTTGAAGCCTAGTGACCCAGAATTTTTGACAGAAAGTCCTTGCTGCGATCGCTTTGCGGGTTGTTGAAGAAGTCGTGCGGGTTGTTCTGCTCGACGATCTGGCCCTGGTCCATGAATATCACACGATCCGCCACGGCCTTGGCAAAACCCATTTCATGCGTCACGCAAATCATGGTGATGCCTTCGCTTGCCATGGCGATCATGACATCGAGCACTTCCTTGATCATCTCCGGATCCAGCGCCGAAGTCGGCTCGTCAAACAGCATGATCTTGGGTTTCAGGCATAAGGCGCGTGCAATCGCCACGCGCTGCTGCTGGCCGCCCGAGAGTTGCAGCGGGTACTTGTCCGCCTGTTCGGCGATGCGCACCCGATTAAGCTGAACCATGGCCTTTTCTTCGGCTTCCTTTTTTGGCATCCTGCCGACCCACATCGGCGAGAGGGTCAGGTTCTCCAGCACGGTCAGGTGCGGGAACAGGTTGAACTGCTGGAACACCATGCCGACTTCCTTGCGCACGTTGTCAATCGCTTTGACGTCATCCGTCAACTCGACGCCATTCACGGTCAGGTGCCCCTGCTGGTGCTCTTCGAGCCGGTTGATGCAGCGAATCAGCGTCGACTTGCCCGAGCCCGAGGGGCCGCATATGACAATGCGTTCGCCTTTCGCCACCGTGAGGTCGATGTCGCGCAACACATGAAAGTTGTTGCCGTACCATTTGTTGACTTTGTCGAAGGTAATGATGGGTTCTGACATGATGGTTGTTTCGATGTGATGTTGAGTTCAGCGCGCCTTGCCTTTGTTGACCTGCTTTTCAACCCAGTGGCTGTAGCGCGACATGGAGAAGCAGAAGACAAAGTAAATCATGGCAATGAAGAGATAGCCCTCGATCATGAACGGGCGCCAGTTGGCGTCGGAATTGAGCGCCATGCTCATGGCGCCGGTCAACTCGTACAGGCTGACAATGGTGACGAGCGAGGTGTCCTTGAAGGTTGAAATGAAGTTGTTCATGATGCCCGGTACCACCATGGCGAGCGCTTGTGGCAACACGATCTTGCGCTGCGTTTGCCAGTAGGACAGGCCCAGGGTCGCTGCAGCCTCGATCTGGCCCTTGGGAATGGCCTGCAAGCCACCGCGAATCACTTCCGCCGAATAGGCTGCGGCAAACAGGGTGATGCCCACCAGCACGCGAATCAGCACATCGATCTTGACACCCTGAGGCATGAACAACGGGAACATGAAGGAAGCCATGAACAGCACCGAGATCAGTGGCACGCCGCGAATCAGCTCGACGTAAATGGTGCAGAAGCTGCGAATTGCCGGCAATGTGGAGCGCCGTCCCAGTGCCACCAGTAGCGCAATCGGGAACGACATGACCAGCGACAGGGAGGCCAGCAAAATGGTCAATGGCAGGCCACCCCAACGGTCTGTCTCAACCTTGACCAGACCCAGGGTATTGCCGTACATCAGGGTGAAAAAAGCCGCCATCACCGCAGCCCACAAAATCAGCAGCCACGACTTCCAGAACATGCGCATGCAGCTCGCCACCAGCAGGCCGGTGAGCAGGGTTGTGGCAACCAGCGGACGCCATTGCTGCTCGAAAGGATAACGGCCAAAAATGATGATCCGGTATTTTTCGGCGACCACGCCCCAGCAAGCACCCACGCCGGGCGCGCGGCAGGCCTCAAAGTTCGGCAGCCAACTGGCGCGCAGCACCGCCCAGCTGAATATCTGCGGCACGAGCCATGCCAGGAAACCACCGATGATGACCGTGGCCAGTGTGGTTTTCCAGTCGGCCAGCAAGTTGGCCTTGATCCAGGCTATCGGCCCTTCGGTGTCGACCGGTGCCGGACGAGCCGGGATGGCCTTGAATGTAGTTGCAGTCATGATTCGTGTGCTCAACGTTCTTTGATGGCGGCGCGACTGTTGTACCAGTTCATCAGGATCGAGGTCCCGAGAGAAGTGGTCAGGTAAACCAGCATCACCAGCGAGATGCACTCCACGGCTCGGCCGGTCTGGTTGAGGGCGGTGTTGGCAATTGAGACTACGTCGGGGTAACCGATGGCCACCGCCAGGGAGGAGTTCTTGGTCAGGTTCAAATACTGGTTGGTCAAGGGTGGAATGATGACGCGCAGGGCCTGCGGCAGCATCACCAGGCGCATCTCCTGGTTGCGATTGAGCCCCAGGGCGGACGCGGCTTCACCCTGGCCGCGCGGCACGGACGCAATGCCACCGCGCACGACCTCGGCGATGAAAGAGGCGGTGTAGAGCGTCAGACCCAGTAGCACTGCCAAAAACTCGGGTGTCAAGGCGCCGCCGTTCTCAATTGAAAAATCCCCTTTGACCGGACGGTTCAGAGCGGTCGGCGCGCCGCCGAGCAACCAGCCCAGCAGGCTGCCGAGAATCACGATCACGATCGGCACCCAGAACATGCTGCGCAAGCGGCCATCGGCCTCAAATTGACGCACCGCCCAGCGCCGGTAGGACCAGCTTGCGACGATGCCTGCCAGCAGGCCGATAGCGGCCCAGAACTGGCCGGCTGCCCACACCGGAATCGGGTAGTTGAGTCCGCCTTTGCTCAGGAAAAACGGCCCAAAGACCCATGCATCAGTGGACGCCGGCAAAACCTCGGTCATGACGATGTACCACATCAAGAGTTGAAGCAGCACCGGAATGTTGCGAAAGGATTCGACGTAGACCACGCACAAGCCGCGCACCAGTGCATTGCGTGAGAAACGCCCCACGCCCACCAGGGTGCCGATCAGGGTGGCCAGGACGATGCCCAGTACCGCGACGCGCAGGGTATTGGTCACCCCGATCAGAAAAGCGCGCCAATACGGCTCGCCCGAGTCGAAAGGGTACAGACTTTCGCCAATGTCAAACCCTGCCGCCTGCAACAGAAAATCGAAACCGCTCTGGATGCCGCGCACCCGCATGTTGACCAGCGTGTTATGAGCCAAAAACCAGACGGCCAAACCGATCACCGTCACAGCCACGATTTGATAGACGACACCTCTGAACGCCTGACTGCGCCAGGACCAGTGTTTCTTGGGAGGGGGTTTTTTCGGGTTCATGGCGCCAAGACCTTGGAGATGTTCATTAGCGAACACAGGGTTGTCGGGTTGAATGCTCAATAAAAACGCCGCCTGCCGCTTTCGCGAAAACAGGCAGCGCTGGACTTTAGCGTTGTGCTAAAAATTAGCGGACCGGGTAGGCGTACATCAAGCCGCCATGGTTCCATAGGTTGTTGACACCGCGGGGCAGACCCAGGGCTGATTTGGGGCCGACATTGCGTTCAAAAATTTCGCCATAGTTGCCGGTGGCCTTGATCGCGCGTGCCATCCATTCTTTGTCCAGGCCGAGCAGCTTTCCGGTGTCTTCCGAGGTACCCAGGACGCGTTGCACCACCGGGTCTTTGCTGGTGGCTTTCAGCGCATCCACATTGGCTTGGGTAATGCCGTACTCTTCGGCTTCAAGCAGACCGTAGATCACCCATTTGACAATCGCAAACCATTCGTCGTCGCCACGGCGGACCATCGGGCCGAGGGGCTCCTTGGAGATCAACTCAGGCAGGATCAGGTGTTCTTTGGGATCTTTAGCCGTCTTGTTGCGAGTCGAAGCCAGGCCCGAGGCGTCCGTCGTATAGGCAATGCAGCGGCCGGTAAAGTAGGCGTTTTCGGCGGCTTCAAGTTTTTCAAACACCACCGGTTTGATGTTGAGGCCATTGGCCTTGGAGTAATCGGTCAGGTTTTTCTCGGTGGTGGTGCCGGACTGCACGCACACGGTCTGTCCCTTGAGCTGTTTGGCGCTCTTCATCTTGCTCTTGACCGGGACCATGAAGCCCTGCCCGTCATAGTAAGTCACGGCGGTGTCGTGCAAGCCCAAAGATGCATCGCGGGTCAGGGTGAAGGTGGTGTTGCGTGACAGCACGTCGACTTCACCGGATTGAAGGGCGGTGAAGCGTTGCTGTGCATTCAGGGGCACCCATTTGACTTTCTCGGCGTCTCCCAGCACGGCAGCAGCCACAGCGCGGCACACGTCCACGTCCAGGCCAGACCACTTGCCCGCCGAGTCGGCAGCACCAAAGCCAGCCAGGCCGGTGTTGACGCCGCACACGACTTGACCGCGGGCCTTGATGCCGTCGAGTGTCTTGCCGGCTTGGGCAGGGGCCGCGATCAGCGTGCCCATGGCTGCCACGATGGCGGCCATGGTTGTAAATTTGGTCAGATTCATGTGCATTGCTCCAGTTAAAAAAGGATTCATCGAAAATGGACTCAGGAAGTCATCACCTGCTTAGCCAAAAGGCGAACTTTAGCAGTACCAATGATATCCAGCTATCGGGGTTTACTCTTGAAACTTATGCCAAAAATTCATAAGCTAATCCAGATTGCTCATTTCCAGTTTGTCTTGGAATGCAAAATATGTGCCACATCACTTCTGCGTCTCGCTCGGTGGTTTGAGATGGCGCGGTCGATTTGCGGAAGCAGCCCTTCGTGGCAGTCTTCAACCGTATTAGCATCGACGATGCCGAACCTGCATGTGCCTGTTGGCTTTTCTTTTTGGAGATCCCCATGTTTGAAACTTCCATCGCGGGCAGCCTGCCCAAACCAGCCTGGTTGTCCGAGACGCAAAAACTCTGGCCGCAGTGGGTAGCGCAAGGCGGCGCCCTGCAGCAGGCCAAGGCGGATGCGACGCTGCTGTGGATCAAGTTGCAGGAAGATGCCGGACTCGACATCGTGGGTGATGGCGAGCAGTCGCGTCAGCACTTTGTACACGGTTTTCTGGAGCAGGTTGAGGGCATCGACTTCGAACACAAAGTGACGATGGGCATCCGTAATGGCCGCTATGACGCGCAAGTGCCGCAGGTGGTGGCACCGCTCAGGCTCAAGGGCCGGGTGCATGCGTTCGAAGCGCAACTGGCCAGGGCGCATACCCGGAAAAAATTGAAATTCACTTTACCGGGGCCGTTGACCATCGTGGATACCGTGGCCGACCGTTTTTACGGCGACAAGGTCGCGATGGCGATGGCTTTTGCGGAACTGCTCAACCAGGAGGCGCTGGCCTTGCAACTTGACGGTGTGGACATCATCCAGTTTGACGAACCGGCTTTCAATGTGTACACCAAGGATGCCGCGGATTGGGGTGTGAAGGCGCTGGAGCGTGCGGCACAAGGCCTGACCTGCACCACTGCCGTGCACATTTGCTATGGCTATGGCATTCAAGCCAATGTCGACTGGAAAGATACCCTCGGCCAGGAGTGGCGCCAATACGAAGCGATATTTCCGGCGCTGGCCAAAAGCAGTATTCAACAAGTGAGTCTGGAGTGTTATCACTCGCATGTGCCACCGGACCTGATGGCGCTGCTGGCCGGCAAGGACGTGATGGTCGGTGTCATCGATGTGGCCAGTGACGAGATCGAGACGCCCGAGCAGGTGGCCGACACAATCGGGCTGGCCCTGCGGTTTGTGTCAAAGAATCGAATTTTTCCCTGCACCAATTGCGGCTTGGCACCGATGCGACGGGAGGTCGCGGTGAAGAAGCTGCAAGCGCTGGCGGCTGGAGCCGCACTGGCGCGCCAGCGTTACGCTGCCACGGAAGCTTCGGCATGAAGCACGGTCAAGCATTGCCTGAAGCGTCACCGGAGGCACTTGGCCTGTCCCCACAGCGCACGGCGGCCCTGATGGAGGTGTTACAGGCAGAGGTGGAACGCCAGCGCTTGCCCGGCGCCGTCGCCTTGATCGCGCGCCACGGCAGGCTGGCCTTGTTTGAGAGTGTCGGTTCGCTCGACCCGGTGGCGGGTACTCCCATGACGCGCGACGCCATTTTTCGCATTTACTCCATGACCAAGCCGATCGTTTCGGTAGCGGTCATGATGTTGATGGAACAGGGGCGGCTGTTGCTGAACGACCCGGTTGCGCAATACCTGCCCGAGTTCGGCGCACAGAAAGTGGCCACGCTAGTGGACGGCGTCGTGCAAGAGCAGGCGGTGCGCCAGCCGGCCACAGTTCACGATTTGTTGCGCCACACGGCTGGCATGACTTATGAATTCATGGGGAACTCTGCTGTGCAGCGGCGCTACGCCCAGATCAGGATTGGATCAAGAGCGCGCAGCAACGCCGAATTTTCCCGTGAACTGGCGACTCTGCCGCTGATGTTCGAACCCGGCACGGTCTGGGAATATGGCCGGGCCACAGATGTATTGGGGCGCTTGATCGAGGTGGTGAGCGAACAGCCACTGGCGGCGTTCTTGAAAGAGCGCATCTTCAAGCCGCTGGGCATGACGGACACCGGATTTGCCGTGCCGCCAGCCCACCACGCCCGCATCGCACAGCCCTATGCGCGGGACCCTGATGGCGGGGTGCAGATGCGCTTGATCGATGTGCGCGAGGAAGCTGCGCTGGATTCGGGCGGCGGTGGCCTGGTTTCCACGGCAATGGATTACGCAAGATTCCTGCAATGCCTGTTGAACAAGGGCGAGTACGGCGGCGTGCGCCTGCTGGGTTCCAGAACGGTCGATTTCATGACCGCCGATCATCTGGGGGAGATTCCCGTCAACAGCGGGGCGGCCCAGGCGCTGCTGCCGCCGGGACACGGTTTCGGGCTGGGCTTCGCCGTTCGCAGGCAGCGAGGCCTGGCCTCTGTGCCCGGGTCGATTGGCACGTATTTTTGGGGCGGCATGGCCGGCACGACTTTCTTCGTTGACCCGGTTGAAGACCTGTTTGCCTGCTTGATGCTGCAGGCGCCGAATCAGCGCGAGTACTACCGCATGTTGTTTCGAAATCTGGTGTATGCGGCACTCGCGGACTGATGCATCCTTGAAAAAGTTTGATCTAGAACAAACACAAATTTATATTGTGGAGCACAATTTCACCTAGCGGAAAATGCAAATCTGAACATCGCTTCTTTGCATGACCCCAATTCGAAAGGCAAAGAATGTTTCAGGTACGAATTCATGGACGTGGGGGACAGGGGGTGGTGACGGGTGCCGAGATGCTGTCGATTGCAGCTTTTCTGGGCGGCCAGCACGCCCAGGCTTTCCCCAGTTTTGGCTCGGAGCGAACCGGTGCACCGGTGGTTGCCTATTGCCGCATGGATAGCAAGGAAATCCGCCTGCGTGAGCCGGTCATGGAGCCGGACGCCATCATCATTCAGGATCCGACGCTGCTGCAACAGGTGGATGTCTTCAGCGGCCTGAAAAAAAATGGCTACATGCTGATCAATACCACGCACACGTTCGACGATCTCGGTTTGGGCGAGTTCATCAAGGGTTTCCAGCCTGAGCATTTGTTGACGGTCGGCGCCACGGAACTGTCCATGAAACATGTCGGGCGAGCGGTGCCGAATGTGCCCTTGCTGGGGGCGTTTGCCGCAGCGACCCGGTTGATCACACTGGAGGCCGTGGAGGCCGCGATTTCGCAGAAATTCAGGGGCGTCGTTGCGCACGGCAACATGGCGGCCGCGCGTGAGGCTTTCGAGATGGTCAAGCAACAAGAATTGAAGACGGAGGCGCATCATGCTTAGGCAGTGCGAAGGTTCCCATGCGGTGGCGTTGGCGGTAGCCCTGAGCCGGCCCGAAGTCATTTGCGCTTATCCGATATCGCCCCAGACGCACATCGTCGAAGGTCTGGGTGAACTGGTCAAGTCCGGCACGCTGGAGCACTGCGAGTTCATCAATGTCGAGTCCGAGTTTGCTGCCATGAGCGTCGCCATCGGGGCCTCTGCGGCCGGTGCGCGTGCCTATACGGCGACCGCCAGCCAGGGTCTGTTGTTCATGGCCGAGGCGGTGTACAACGCGTCGGGCCTGGGTCTGCCGATCGTCATGACGGTCGCGAATCGCGCGATCGGCGCGCCGATCAACATCTGGAATGATCACACGGACAGCATGTCGATGCGCGACGCCGGCTGGCTGCAGATCTTTGCCGAAACCAACCAGGAAGCACTGGACCTGCACATTCAGGCCTTTCGCATTGCCGAGGAGTTGTCTTTGCCGGTGATGGTGTGCATGGACGGTTTCATCCTGACGCATGCCTATGAACGCGTTGACATTCCGGATCAGGCCCAGGTGGATCGCTACCTGCCCGCCTATGAACCGCGCCAGGTGCTTGATCCCAACGAACCCGTCACCATTGGCGCCATGGTCGGGCCTGAAGCGTTCACTGAAGTGCGCTATCTTGCGCACGCCAAACAGATGCAGGCGCTGGAGCTGATCCCGCAGGTGGCCGAGGAATTCAAACAGGTTTTTGGCCGCGACTCGGGTGGGCTGATCAAGACCTATCGACTGGAAGACGCCGAAACCATTGTCATTGCGCTGGGCTCTGTGCTGGGCACCATCAAGGATACGGTGGACGACATGCGCAATGAGGGTATCAAGGTCGGCGTGCTCGGCATCACCTCGTACCGCCCGTTTCCGATCAACGCCATTCGTGATGCGACGGCGAACGCCAAACGCATTGTGGTCATCGAGAAGTGCTTTGCCGTGGGTATTGGCGGCATCGTCTCGCGCGATGTGCGCAGTGCTGTGCAAAATCGGCCGCAGCCGGTGCTGACGGTGGTCGCTGGTCTGGGTGGCCGCGCGATTACCAAAGCCTCGGTGCACAAGCTGTTGCAGGACGCGATCGCCGACAAGCTCGAATTGCTGACTTTTCTGGATATGGATTGGGCAGTAGTGAACCGCGTGCTCGATCGCGAGAAAACGCAACGCCGCTCAGGGCCGGTGGCCGAGGGCATTTTGCGTGACATCGGCACGGTGTCTTCGCGAATCGGCTGAGCCGTTGCGGGCGGGACTCAATTCTGGAACTTGCGGGACAGACCACAGTGACGCGAAGCTAACAAGCACTGTCCTCAACCGAGATCAGCATCATGGAACAAACCGTAGTCAAGTTTTATCAAACCGGCACCTTTACGGTGGGCAATCGCCTGCTTGCGCCCGAGCAGCGCAGCGTGCAGGCCAACACCCAGCGCAGCAACTCGCTCAACTCCGGCCATCGCGCCTGCCAGGGCTGTGGCGAAGCGCTCGGTGCGCGCTATGCCATCGACGCGGCGATGCAGGCCACCAAGGGCCAGTTGATCGCCGCCAACGCCACCGGCTGCCTGGAAGTGTTCTCCACGCCCTATCCGGAAACCTCCTGGCAAATGCCCTGGATCCATTCGCTGTTCGGCAACACAGCTGCCGTGGCCACAGGCATTGCCGCGGCCATGCGGGTCAAGGGCCGCAGCGAGGTGCGGGTCGTGGCGCAGGGTGGCGACGGCGGCACCACGGACATCGGCTTTGGCTGCCTGTCAGGCATGTTCGAACGCAACGATGATGTGCTCTACATCTGTTACGACAATGAGGCGTACATGAACACCGGTGTGCAGCGTTCGTCGGCGACACCGCCGGCTGCGCGCACGGCGACCACCATGCCGGTGGGGCATCACCCGGGCAATGTGTTTGGCCAGGGCAAGAATGTGCCGCAAATCGCGATGGCACACGAGATTCCGTATGTCGCTACGGCCACGGTGGCAGATTTGCGTGATCTGGAACGCAAGGTCAAGAAGGCCATGTCGATTCAGGGCGCGCGCTACATCCATATCTTTGTGCCCTGTCCGCTGGGCTGGGGTGCGGCCTCGCATGACACCATTCGTTTGGCCCGACTGGCCGTTGAGAGCGGGGCTTTTCCGGTATACGAGGCCGAGCGCGGTGAGGTAACGCGGGTCGCAAAAATCCGCCGTCGCGTGCCGATCGAGGACTACCTCAAGCCTCAAAAGCGCTACGCACACCTGTTTGGCAAGCACCCCGACCTTGACACCATCGCCCGGCTGCAGGCCAGGGCCGACCGCAATATCCGCCGCTTTGGCCTGCTCGAATCGTAATCAGTTCAGGACAGAACTCGCTCGTTCATCGCACCGCTTCGGCCTGTCCCGCAAGGAATCAACCATGGAAAAACCATTCGCAATTACACTGGATGTCGGTAGCTCTCTGGCCAACCACACCGGCTCCTGGCGCACCTCCCGGCCAGTCTATGTCAGCCGGATCCCGCCCTGCAACCACCAGTGCCCGGCGGGTGAGAACATTCAAGCCTGGCTGTTTCACGCCGAGTCCGGCGACTACGAAAAAGCGTGGCGTGAGCTGGTCGAGCAGAACCCGTTTCCTGCCATCATGGGTCGAGTTTGCTACCACAGCTGTGAGAAGGCCTGCAACCGGGGTCAGGTTGACTTGCCGGTTGGCATCAACTCCGTGGAGCGTTTTCTGGGCGACGAGGCGATTGCGCTGGGCTGGAAATTTGCGCCTCCGGCGCTGGCATCCGGAAAGAAGGTTCTGGTCGTCGGTGCCGGCCCGTCGGGTTTGTCCGCAGCCTACCAGTTGGCGCGCTTGGGGCATCAGGTCACGGTGCAGGAGGCTGGCCCCATGCCGGGCGGCATGATGCGCTTTGGCATACCTCAATACCGCCTGCCGCGGCGGGTGCTCGATGCGGAAGTACAGCGCATTGTCGATCTGGGTGTCAATATCGAGTACAACGTCAAGGTGTCCAACGTGCTCGAGTCCAAGCGGCAAGGGGGTTTCGATGCCGTCTTCCTGGCGGTCGGTGCGCATATCGCCAAGCGCGCCTATATCCCGGCGGGGGACTCGGCCAGGGTGCTTGATGCGGTGTCGGTGCTGCGTTCCATGGAAGGTGAAGACAAACCCATGCTGGGTCGCCGCGTCATTGTCTATGGTGGCGGCAATACAGCGATTGATGTCGCACGCACCGCCAAGCGCCTGGGCGCCACCGAGGCGATCATTGTCTATCGACGCAATCGCGAAAAAATGCCGGCCAGCGACCTTGAGCTGGAAGAGGCGCTTCAGGAAGGCGTGATGATCAAATGGCTGTCCACCATCAAACAAGCCGGTGAATCATCCATCACCGTGGAAAAAATGGCCTTGGACGAAAAGGGCTTTCCGCAGCCCACGGGTGAGTTCGAGACGCTGGAGGCCGACTCGCTGGTGCTGGCGCTGGGTCAGGACGTGGACCTCTCGCTGATAGAAGGCGTGCCCGGGCTGACGGTCAAAGACGGTGTCGTGGAAGTCAACGCCCAGATGATGACCGGGCACGCCGGTATTTTTGCCGGTGGCGACATGGTCCCGGCAGAGCGCAATGTGACCGTGGCGATTGGCCACGGCAAGAAAGCTGCCCGCAACATTGATGCCTGGTTGAGGGGTGAGGTGTATGTGCCGCCGCCGAAGAGTGAGTTGGCCAGCCTTGACAAGCTCAATCCCTGGTACTACAGCGATGCGCCCAAGACCGTGCGGCCGATGCTCGATCTTATCCGGCGTCAATCTACATTCGAGGAAGTGCAGGGCGGTCTGGACGAAGGCAATGCCCTGTTCGAGGCGCGGCGCTGCCTGTCTTGCGGCAACTGCTTTGAGTGTGACAATTGCTACGGCGTCTGCCCGGACAACGCGGTGATCAAGCATGGCCCGGGTAAGGGCTTCAGCTTCAACTATGACTACTGCAAGGGCTGCGGTATCTGTGTGTCAGAATGCCCTTGCGGTGCCATCAAGATGGTGCCGGAAGATATCTAGATAACAGGAGTTCATCATGATCAAGCACATCCTCGTACCGGTGGACGGCTCCCCAACTGCGCAACTGGCGGTTGAAAAGGCGATTGAGCTGGCCAAGGCGTTTGGCAGTCAGGTGACGGCAATCTTTGTCATTGATCCCTACCCATTTACCGGGGTCGGGACGGATTTTGCCTATGGTCAGGCAGAGTATCTGAGCGCGGCCACGGCTGAGGCCAATGCCGCAATCCATGCGACAAGGAAGGCGTTTGAAGCGGCAGGCGTCAGCGTGGACACTTCCGTGATCGAGTCGCACGCTGCCTGGCGCGGCGTCGTGGAGTCGGCCGAGTCACTGCAGGCCGATCTGATCGTCATGGGCTCGCACGGTCGCAGCGGTCTTGAAAAACTGGTGCTTGGCAGCGTCACACAAGCGGTGCTGTCGCACACCAAACTGCCGGTCCTGGTGGTGCGCGACTGACCTGGCGTTTTCTCTCAGCCGCACTGCCCGACATAGCCGCAGGCGGTGCAGAAATCGCAGCCGTCTTTGTGGATGACGGTGGGATTGCCGCATTCCGGGCAGATTTTTCCGGCCATGGTGCTGGGAGCGCCCTGGTTTTTCGGCGCATCGAGCACGCCCATGTCGCGCAGCGGAAAGCCTTCTTCGTCGAGCACGCCCAACATGGCGTAGCGGTGGATGATCAGGCGAGCGATATACGCTACGGTGGACGGCCAGGTCTGCTGGCGCCGCTCTCCGTGAGGCAAACCCGGCACGAATGCCATGAAGTGGCCCAGCGGCTCGGCATAGTTGAGCAGCTTGCGCAGCTTCATGCCGATCCAGGCGGGATCAATGACCCGCATATCCAGCGACAGCAGCCTGGCCAATCCATCCAGTGCCCTCGGGTAGTTGCCTGAAAAGCCGACGGCGCAAGGCCGGGTGACGGTGGCTCCGTCATGTCCGGGCAAGTTAACCTCTTTGAGCGTCACTGTGAAGGCTTCGCCGGTGGCTGGGTTGTCCACATCGACCGACCATGCCAGTGTGCCCGATGGCCCGGTCTGTGGCTCACCGCGGCTGAACATGGCGTCCATCACGGGTGTCGACAGATCCCCGCCCTTGCCAGCCAAGGCTTTGAGCTGGTCGCAGCGCCAGCGGATGACCGCCGCCGTGGCGGCCACGACGCCGGGGAACAAACGCCGCTCACCGTGCGGTGGGAAAGGCATTTCAAACGAATGCTCTTCCGCGACTGTGGCCAATGCGTCGAGTTTGAGCTGCAGCCAAGCCGGGTCATTGGCGCGCAAATCCATTGACAGCGTCTTGGCGAGCGCGCCCAGCCCGCGCGGCTGCTCTGCGCCATTGACCCAGACTTCAAAGGGCTGCGGCGCACCGCCTCCTTCAGGCACCACTTCACCCACGAACAGCGCGAAGTCGCCAAACGGGTGATGCACCATGAAAGTCCATGCCGGATTGCCCCCCGGCAGTTCCGGACGGCTTGGCCAGCGCAGGGATGAAAGCACCGGGGCCGGCAGACGATCGAGTGCCAGGCGGTGATTGGCGCCGTCGATCTGCAGGGGCGTGGTTTTTGCGGAGGCCGTAGCGGCAACGCTCAAGACCGAACCCAGCACCGAGTTGGGCCGGTAGGTGGCGAGACCTTTCAGACCCGACTGCCAGGCCTCCATGTACAGGTTCTGGAAGTCGGCATAGGGGTAATCCGCTGGCACGTTGACGGTCTTTGAGATCGCAGTGTCGATGAACGGGGCCACCGCCGCCACCATGGCCTCATGCGCCTGGGCACTCATTTCAAGTGCCGTCACGAAGGCTGGAGTCAGCGCCGCATCCTCGCCGAACAGATGCCGGTAAAGACGCCAGGCGTGATCCTCCACCGCATATTCTTTGAAGCTGCCGTCGACCATGCGTTTCTTGCGCGTGTAACACCAGCTGAACGCAGGTTCGATGCCGTTGCTGGCGTTGTCCGCAAAGGCCAGGCTGATGGTGCCGGTGGGTGCAATCGAGAGCAGGTGCGAATTGCGCAGCCCATGAGCACGAACGCGCTCCTTCAGGGCGGCCGGCAAGCGTGACGCAAAGGTCTGGCCACTGAGGTAAAGGTCGGCATTGAACAGCGGGAAGGCACCGCGCTCAAGCGCTAGGTCCACCGAGGCGTCATAGGCGGTGTCGCGCATCAACTCGGCGATCTGCCGCGCCATGTTGCGTGCCTCCTGCGTGTCGTAACGCAAGTTCAGCATCACCAGCGCATCGCCCAGCCCGGTGAAGCCGAGGCCGACGCGGCGCTTGCTGCGCGCTTCTTCCTGCTGCTGTGGCAGTGGCCACACCGTCACGTCGAGTACGTTATCCAGCATGCGCGTGGCGATGCGCGTGATGTCGGCAAAAGCGGTTTCGTCAAAGCGCGCATTTTCTTCAAACGGATGTTCGATGAACCGGGTCAGATCGATCGAGCCGAGGCAGCAACAACCGTAGGGTGGCAGGGGTTGTTCGGCGCAGGGGTTGGTGCTGGCGATGGTCTCACAATAGGACAGGTTGTTGTCGCGATTGATGTGGTCCAGGAACAGGACCCCAGGTTCGGCGTGATCGTAGGTGGAGCGCATGATCTGGTCCCACAGTGCGCGCGCCTGCAATTTGCGGTAAACCCACAAGCCGCCTTCGGACGTCTGGTAGGCACCAGCCGCCTTCTGGGCCGCCCCGGGTTCGGCGCGATGAACCAGTTCAAACTCCTTGTCCTGCTGCACCGCCTGCATGAAGGCATCACTGACGCCGACAGAAATATTGAAGTTTTTCAGGTCGCCGGTATCCTTGGCGTGAACGAATTCCTCAATGTCCGGATGGTCGCAACGCAGCACGCCCATTTGTGCCCCGCGCCTGGCGCCGGCTGACTCGACGGTCTCGCAGGACCGGTCAAACACGCGCATGTAGCTCACCGGTCCGGAAGCGCTGCTCTGAGTGCTCCCGACCCATGCGCCATGCGGCCGTATGCGCGAGAAATCGTAACCCACGCCACCGCCGCGACGCATGGTCTCGGCGGCCTCGGTGAGCGCGGTGTAAATGCCGGGGTGCCCATCTTCGGTGTGGGCGATGGCGTCGCCCACGGGCTGCACAAAACAGTTGATCAGCGTGGCCGACAAATTGGTTCCGGCTGCGGATTGAATCCGTCCGGCGGGCAGAAATCCATTTTGCAGCGCCTGTAGAAACTTGGCTTCCCACTGTTTTTGCTGCGCCGGTGATTCAATTTCGGCCAGCGCATGGGCGACACGCTGGTTGACGTCCAGAATGCTTTGCTCGGTGCCTTTGCTGTACTTTTCCAGCAGTATTTCGTGACTGATTTGTTGGGCTGCGAGTGCGCGGACTGGTTTTGTTCGTTCGGGGGTGGATTGCGACATAAATTGATTCCTGGATAACTCGCGGAATCATAGACCAAGTCAGTTCACCATGACCAGTTTTCCCATCACTCCGCGCGAACCCATGTGCGCAAACGCAGACCTCAGTTCTGCCATCGGCATGGTCTGGTCAATGACCGGTTTGATCCTGCCCTGGCCATACCACTGGGCCAATTCCAGCATCATGGACGCGTTGGCTTTGGGCTCGCGTTTGGCAAATTCGCCCCAGAATACCCCTACGATTGACGCGCCTTTGAGCAGTGCCAGGTTCAGCGGCAATGCCGGGATCGGTCCGGCGGCAAAACCTACCACCAGATAGCGCCCGCGCCAGCCGATGGAACGAAAAGCCGGTTCAGTGAAATCGCCGCCCACCGGGTCATAGATGACGTCCGGTCCTTTGCCGCCGGTCAGCGTCTTGACGGCTTCGCGCAGATTCTCAGTGCTGTAGTTGATCGTCGCATCGGCACCGATCGAAGCGCACAGCGCGCATTTTTCCTTGGTCGATGTGGCCGCGATGACCCTTGCGCCACAGGCTTTGGCAATCTGGATCGCCGAAGTCCCGACGCCGCCGGCCGCCCCCAGCACCAGCACGGTTTCACCGGCCTTGAGTTGCGCGCGATCCACCAGTGCGTGGTACGAGGTGGCATAGATCATGATGAATGCCGCGGCATCGACAAAGGGGAAATTTGAGGGCAGCGACATGCAAAGGGCCGCTGGCGCCACGGTGTGGGTACCAAAGCCGCCCGTGCCTGACAGACAAGCCACGTGCTGCCCCAGCTTCAGGTGCGTGACACCCTCACCCAGCGCCTGAACAATGCCCGCATATTCGGACCCCGGCACAAAGGGCAGGGCCGGCTTCATTTGATACTTGTTTTGCACGATCAGCAGATCCGGAAAATTCAGGCTGGCCGCCTTGATCTCGATCAGCACTTCGCCCGCTTTCGGCAGTGGGGTCGGCATTTCTTTCCAGACCAGGGCGTCAACGCCAACGGGGTTTTCACAAAGCCAGGCATGCATGGGGGAATCTCCTCAGAAGTTGCCCGCATGATAGAGGTTAACGGGCACTTAAAAAGTCTCCGGCGTGACGTTGTTGGCAAGAGGGCCCACCCCCTACAATGAAAGGCAACTCTGTTTCACCATGAAGATTCTTATTTCGAATGACGACGGCTACCAGGCGCCAGGCATTGTGGCGCTGTTTGAGGCCCTCAAGGAAGTGGCTGATGTGGAAGTGGTGGCGCCGGAACAAAACAACAGCGCCAAATCGAATGCGCTGACGCTGCATACTCCGATGTATCTGACGCAGACCGGCAATGGTTTTCGTTACCTCAACGGCACGCCCGCGGACTGTGTGCATATTGCTCTGACCGGCTTGCTCGGCTATCGGCCCGATCTGGTGGTCTCGGGCATCAATAACGGCGCCAACATGGGCGATGACACGATTTACTCTGGCACCGTGGGCGCGGCCATGGAAGGCTACCTGTTTGGCATTCCGGCGATTGCATTCTCCCAGGTCGAGAAGAACTGGAAGCACCTGGATGCAGCGGCTCGCAAAGCCCGGGATCTGGTGCTGCAGCTGTCGCAGCAGAACCTGATTGGTAGCAGTCCGTGGTTGCTCAACGTCAATATTCCCAACTTGCCTTATGACGAGATTGGGCACGTGAAATTGTGCCGGCTCGGGCGACGTCATGCGGCTGAGGCCGTGATTACCCAGATGAGTCCGCGTGGCGAGACGATGTACTGGATCGGCGCGGCCGGGCCGGCCAAGGACGAGGCCGACGGGACCGACTTTCACGCCACCACCCAGGGCCACATTTCGATGACGCCGCTGAAGGTTGACCTGACTGACCATGATCATCTGGGCTATTGGGCCCAGACTGCCGCGAGGCTGGCTGACACCGCGCCTCGCTCCACGGCGCCCGGCGCGCATCATATTGACCCTGAATAGCGCCGGTATGAAAGAACGTCCGACGTTCCCCGCCCGGCTGAACCTGCCGGTGGACAAACCTGGGACCAAGCGTTCTGCGCCAGCACCGGGTCAGGCGGCCGGGAGCCGGGGCGTCAGGCCACAGATCGGGGAGCAGGCACAGGGTATGGGCATGGACTCCAGTGCGCTACGTTTGAATATGGTGCGCATGTTGGCCCGGCAAGGTGTCAGTGATCCACTGGTGCTGTCGGCCATGCAATGCATTGAGCGTCACCGTTTTGTTGACAGTGCGTTGGTGAATCAGGCTTATGAAGATACGAGTCTGCCGATCGGCCTGGGCCAGACCATCTCCAAACCCGGGGTGGTGGCCCGGATGGCAGAACTGCTGCGCCATGGTGTCGCCGGCAAATTGGGCCGCGTGCTGGAGATCGGGACCGGCTGCGGTTATCAGGCCGCTGTGCTGAGTCTGCTGGCGCACGAGGTCTACAGCATCGAGCGCCTGCGCGGCCTGCACGACAGGGCGCGGGAAAATTTGCGACATTTGCGCGTCGCCAACCTGCATCTTCTGTTTGGCGACGGCATGGCAGGTTACGCCAAAGGCGCTCCCTATGCGGCCATCATCGCCGCCGCGGGCGGCGAAGCCGTGCCGCAGGCCTGGGTCGATCAGCTCGCGGTCGGTGGGCGACTGGTGGCACCGGTCGCCTCCGGCGCCAGCGCGGCGCGCCAGCAGGCCTTGCTGGTGATTGACAAAACCGATCAGGGTTTGCGGCAAACGATATTGGAAGCGGTTCACTTTGTCCCTTTAAAATCAGGTGTTGCATGAAGGGGAATCGTATGACTGGTTTGAATGCTCGGATGGGCCTGGTTTTGGCGCTGGCGGCTGTCTGTGGCTTGCTCGGCGGATGCGGCACCAGGGTGCTCAACCGCGCGCCGGTGGAAGATCGAAGCACCAGTGTCAGTACATCGACACCAACCGCGACGGAATCGGGCAGCCCGGCGGTCGTGCAGCTGCCGGGCTTTGAGAACAGTGGCAAGCCGGGCTATTACACCGTCAAACCGGGGGACACCCTGATCCGCATTGGACTTGATCATGGGCAATCAGCCCGGGATATCGCGCGCTGGAGTGGAGTCGACAACCCGAACCGGATTGAAGTCGGTCAGGTGCTGCGTGTGCTGCCGCCCGAGCTCAGTTCAAGCAGCGCGAGTACCGGGGTGGTTACCCGGCCAGTGACTCTGGCCAGCGTCGCACCGGTGACGCCGGCGCCACCGGGCGCCGAAAAACATGCCGCCTCGGCGCCGGCGTCGGCCAGTTCCGCAGCAGTGCCTGCCGCCGCAGCTGGTGCACCGGTTGATGACGAAATCGGCTGGATCTGGCCGACCAACGGTGTTGTGTTGGCCGGGTTTGACGAGGTCAAGAACAAGGGAATCGATATTGGCGGCACGGCCGGTGATCCGGTGCTGGCGGCAGCCGATGGCCGGGTGGTTTACGTCGGGGCCGGTCTGCGCGGCTACGGCAACCTGATCATTTTGAAGCACAACAATATGTACCTGACTGCCTATGCGCACAATCAAACCTTGCTGATCAAAGAGGATCAGTCGGTGCGCAAGGGGCAGAAGATTGCCGAGATGGGCAACAGCGACGCGGATCGCGTCAAATTGCATTTTGAAGTGCGCCGCCAGGGCAAGCCGGTTGATCCGGCCAAGTACCTGCCAGCCCGGTGATGGAGATATGCGGTGAAAAAGCCGGCGGTAAAGGGTCGGGGTTTGACCCCTGCAACGCCTGCATCTGATGCTCAGGATTTTGTAACAAATTCGCCTCTGGCGCCCGTCCAGTATGCGCAAGCAGCTACCAAGTTTGTAGCAAACAAGGCGTCCCGTGAAGTGCCGCCAGCGGTGGATGCGCTGGACGAGGCGGGCGAGCTGGGCGACACCTTGAGCCTTTACCTGCGCCACATGCGCCACACGGTGCTGTTCACGGCCAAAGAGGAGTTCGAGTTTGCCAGCAAGGCCCGGGCCGGCGATTTTTCCGCCCGCCAGAGCATGATTGAACACAATCTCCGCCTGGTGGTGAGTGTCGCCAAGGCCTATCTGGGGCGCGGCGTGCCCTTGTCTGACCTGATCGAGGAAGGCAACCTGGGCTTGATGCATGCGATTGACAAGTTTGAACCCGAGCGTGGTTTCCGCTTTTCGACCTATGCCACGTGGTGGATCCGGCAATCGGTCGAACGTGCCCTGATTTGCCAGGGGCGCTCGGTTCGCCTGCCGGTGAATGTGGTGCGGGAATTGCAGCAGGTGCTGCGCGCTCAGCGGGCGCTGGAAAACGATTCGAGTCTGGTGGCCAGTCGTCCCGAGGGCATTCGCGTTGATGATATTGCCGCCCTGTTAGGTCGCGACGCGTCAGCGGTTGCCGACTTGCTGGCGCTGGCTGAGGTGCCCCGTTCGCTGGACACCGTCATGGAACGCTCAGGTGGCGACCAGACGCTGGCTGACTCGCTGGTGGATGAGATCACGCTCGATCCGTCGGGCGTGACGCAGGCGCATGAGGTGGCGCGTTTGCTCGAAGACTGGATTGGTACCTTGTCCGAGCGCGAATATGAGGTGCTGGAGGGGCGCTTTGGTTTGCATCAGCGTGAACCCGAGACGCTGGAGGTGCTGAGCCTGCGCCTGGGTCTGACCCGGGAGCGCGTGCGGCAGGTTCAGAATGAGGCATTGGCCAAGCTCAAGCGCTATCTGACGCGCCACGGTATCACCCGGGAAGCACTGCTGTAAGTATTGCGCGCTGAGTCGGCCTGAGACAATAGCGCCATGACTGACGAAATCAAAAAAGCGGAAGAATTTCCATCCGACTGGCTGCTGGTCGAGTCGCTCGACCTGGAAGCCCAAGGTGTGGCGCATCGGGCCGATGGCAAGGTGGTGTTCATCGAGGGCGCGTTGCCGTTCGAACGGGTGAGCGCCACCGTGCAGCGCAGGAAGAACAATTGGGAGCAGGGCGTGGTGACGGCGATCCACCGCGAGTCTTCGCAGCGTGTGCTGCCTGGCTGCCCGCATTTTGGCTTGCATGCTGGCGCCTGTGGCGGCTGCAAGATGCAACATCTGCATGTTGGCGCGCAGCTGGCGGTCAAGCAGCGCGTGCTCGAAGACAACCTGTGGCATCTGGGCAAGATCAAGCCCGACCTGATCCTGCGGCCGATCGAAGGTCCGGCCTGGGGTTATCGCTACCGGGCCCGTCTGTCGGTGCGTTACGTGCGCAAGAAAGGCGAGGTGCTGGTCGGTTTTCATGAGCGTAAAAGCAGCTATGTGGCCGACATGAGAACCTGTTGCGTGTTGCCGCCGCATGTCAGCGCCATGCTGCTGCCGCTGCGCGCGCTGATTGCATCGATGGATGCGCTTGAAACCTGCCCCCAGATCGAACTGGCCTGCGGCGACACGGTCACGGCACTGGTGCTGCGCCACCTGGAGCCCTTGAGTGATGCCGACCTGGCGCGCCTGCGCGCATTTGCCGCGGCACATGCCGGCGTGCAGTGGTGGTTGCAGCCCAAGGGTCCGGAGACGGTGCGATTGCTCGATGCAGGCGGTGAGCCACTGAGCTACGCCTTGCCGGAATTCGACATCATCATGCCGTTCAAGCCGACCGACTTCACGCAGGTCAACCCGCACGTCAATCGGGTGTTGGTGGCACGCGCACTGCGTTTGCTCGACGCTCAAAAGGGTGAGCGGATCATCGACTGGTTCTGCGGACTGGGCAACTTCACGCTGCCGATTGCCAGGCAGGCGGGGACGGTATTGGGCGTTGAGGGCAGCGCCGCGCTGGTCGCCCGCGCATCCGAGAATTTGATCGCAAACAGGGCTCTGGCTACCGTCAAACAAGCGCTGGCAGCTACTACATTTGTAGCAAGAAATCTTTTTGAGATGACACCCGAGGTGCTGATTCAAGATGGCGTGGCGGACAAATGGCTGGTCGACCCGCCGCGTGAGGGCGCTTTTGCCCTGGTCAAGGCGCTGGTCGAACTGCATCAGCAGAAGCTCGATCCCGGGGCTCATCCGCCATTGCCGGTGGCGCAGGGGTGGAGGCCGCCGAAAAAGATTGTTTACGTCAGCTGCAATCCGTCAACTTTGGCGCGCGATGCCGGTTTGCTGGTGCACCAGGCCGGTTATCGATGCTCGGCGGCGGGGGTGGTGAACATGTTTCCCCACACGGCCCACGTGGAAAGCCTGGCGGTGTTTGATCTACGCGACTGACTGAGCTGCTGCACCGCACAGAATGTTGGCTGGGGCCGCCCGCCGCCCACATCAGGCCTGGCACGCTAGGGCGTGTCTTCGCTGCTGAAGCAGTCCCTGAAGGTGAAGTAGAGCGACGTGAAGAACATCGAGGCCATCAACATCAGGACCGGAAACAGCAAGTCCCCGGCCCACGCCGGGTTACCCAACAGCGACGCCAAAGTGGTGACGCCCAGAACGACCATGACCAGCACCGCAAACCACATCAGCGCAAACACCGCAAAGGCCCAGAAATTGCGTAAACAGGCCACGAGGCTGAAGAACAGGCTCTTGAGCGGAGGCAGGTCATGCCAATGAACCAGTGCCGGTGCGTGCCAGAACATCAACGAGAGCGGCAAATGCAGGCCGATGAATAGCCACATGGCACCCTGAAAGTCTGATGCCCGCATCATCTCGGGCGTGGGCGTGTTGCCGCCAAGGTAGACGCGTGCGAAGTCACCACCGTCCACCAGCCAGGAGGCTCCCATCGCCAGCAGGAAACCGCTGGCGTACAGCGCGCCCAGTAGCAGCATGGCGCGCGACTTTTTCTTGTCGGCACGAAAGGCTGCCAGCAAGACCACCGGCATCGGGAATCGTCCCTGACTCGCTTCCTGGGTGGCCGACATCAGCCCCAGCGTGGCAGCGGGTAGCAGCGTCATCGCCAGCGCGAAGCCAATGAAAGGCACCTGGCTGGCGATGGTCATCAGGGCCATGAACATGAAAAACAGTCCGGCCAGAGCCAGCGGTTGTCGGAAAAAGGTCCTGATCCCGAGCTTGACCCAAAGCGCGCCGCTGCGGGCCGGGACGATATTGAGCTTCATGCGCAACCCGCCAGCAACTCGATCGCATCCGGGTGCGTCGCCCGTTCACGCAGCACGCGCTCGAAATGGGTCGGGTCGTGCGCCTGCAGCATGCTAGCCTCGCGCGGCAGGTGGTAGTCCCACAAACGCGAAATCCAGAAGCGCAAGGCGCCAGCACGCAGCATGGCAGGCAGCAGGGCGCGCTCGGGCGCCTGTAGCGCCCGGGTCGCGTTGTAAGCCTGTATCAGGCTGTGCGCCCGTTCGGCATCGTGGACGCCGGTATCGAGATCAATGCACCAGTCATTCAACGCCACCGCCAGATCAAAAAGCCAGCTGTCGACGCCGGCAAAATAAAAATCAAAGAAGCCGCTGAGGAGGGGTTCGTCGGCAGCGCCGTCAAACATGACGTTGTCCCGAAACAGGTCGGCGTGAATCGGGCCGCGCGGCAGTGCCGCATAGGCCGAGGATGCCGCAACGTGATTCTGGTAGGCCAATTCACTCTGAATCAGCCGGGTCTGCGCCGGGTTCAAATGGGGCAGAACCACCGGAACCGTCGCATTCCACCAGCTCAGACCGCGCAGATTGGCTTGTGTCATCGGGAAGTCGCGCCCCGCCAGATGCATCCGGGCCAGTGTCGTGCCCACCGCCGCACAGTGGGCCGGGCTTGGGTGGAGATGGCTTTTTCCGCGCAGCTTGTTGACCACGGCGGCCGGTTTGCCTTTGACTTGGAACACCAGCTCTCCCTGGGCGTCGGCGTGTGGCTCGGGCACAGGGATGCCACGCTGTGCCAGGTGTTTCATCAAACGCAGGTAAAACGGCAGTTGGCTGGTAGTCAG
Source organism: uncultured beta proteobacterium (assembly GCA_963810395.1). GTDB lineage: Bacteria > Pseudomonadota > Gammaproteobacteria > Burkholderiales > Burkholderiaceae_C > Rhodoferax. The sequence continues at coordinate 342,973 of CAWENC010000002.1, forward strand.
CCGCTCGAACAGGGTCAGCACGTAGTCGCTGGTCTGGCCATCGAGTTCGGTGCTGACGAAGTAATTGGTGTTTTCGATGCCACCGGCGCAGCCCTCCAGGGTCTTGAGCTCACCGAGATTGAGTTGTCGCAGCAAGCCGCGGGCCTCGTCAGCAGAGACTTCTGTGTAAACCGCCATGGATCAGAAACCGAGAATTTTCCAACTGCGCTCGCCGCTGGCCGGCGCAATCTGGTACGCCGGCATTCCGCCCTTGGGCCGTACATCAATGCGCCGGGTTTCGCCACTGACCCGAAGCTCGTCGATGCTGGCGCTTGCGTCCTCGATATGAATGCGCTTGGTACGTCTTTCGACGGCATCGGTGCGGTCGGCATCGGCATTGCCAGGGGGTGCAACCCTGGCTGGCGCGGGCGTGGCATCAGCAGCGCCAACCTGCGCCTGGCAGACAGCAAGCAGAGACAGGGAAAGTGTGAGGAACAGGGCAAAGCGCATGCCGCAATTGTAGGTCCAGTCAGGCGCCGGCAAGCACAGGCAAAATGGATGCATGAACGACACACAAACACTGAAAAAGACCCTGCTGCTGGTGGACGGATCGAGCTACCTGTACCGGGCTTTCCACGCCATGCCCGATTTGCGGGCCGTGCCCGGCGACCCCAGCAGCCCGCCCACCGGCGCGATTCGCGGCATGATCAACATGCTGCAAAGCCTGCGCAAAGAGGTGCCGGCCGATTTCGCGGCCTGCGTGTTTGATGCCAAGGGGCCGACTTTTCGCAATGACATCTACCCCCAATACAAAGCCCAGCGATCACCCATGCCGGACGATTTGCGCACCCAGATCGAGCCGATTCACGAGGTGGTTCGACTGATGGGCTGGAAAGTGCTGGCGGTCCCGGGTGTCGAGGCCGATGACGTGATTGGCACGCTCGCTGTGACGGCGGCCCGCCAAGGCATCGAGGTGATCGTCAGCAGCGGCGACAAGGATCTGGCCCAACTGGTCGACGCGCACGTCACCATCATCGATACCATGAATGGGAAACGGCGCGACGTGGCGGGTGTGGAGGCCGAATTCGGCGTGCCGCCGCACCTGATGGTGGACTTTCAGACCCTGGTGGGCGATGTGATCGACAACGTGCCCGGTGTGCCCAAGGTCGGCCCCAAAACTGCGGCCAAGTGGCTGCAGCAATTTGGTTCGCTTGACGGGGTGGTGGCCAATGTGGACGCCATCAAGGGTGCTGTGGGTGAGAACCTGAAAAAGTCACTGGACTGGCTACCGACCGGTCGCGCGTTGCTGACGATCAAGACCGACTGCGATTTGAACGGCTGGGTGCCAGAGCTTCCTGCTATGGAATCAATAGCTACCGGTGCACAACAGACGGCAGAGTTGGCCATTTTTTATGAAAAATATGGATTCAAGAGTCTGGCTCGGTCGCTGACGGCGGGGGCGGCAGGTGAGGCCCGCCCCGGACCTGTCAAGCCGGTCGCGCCGAAACGCGAGCCCGGCCTGTTCGACGAAGCTGAGGAAGCGGCCAAGCTGCCCGGTTCCGGCGCTCCCGCGGCATCGCGTGTGACAACGCTGGCCTACGACACCATTCTGACCTGGGAGGCGCTGGACCGGTGGCTGGTCAAGATAGAGGCCGCCGGGCTGGTGGCCGTGGACACGGAGACGACTTCGCTTGACGAGATGCGGGCCCAGATCGTTGGCATCAGCTTCAGCGTGACGCCGGGTGAGGCGGCTTATATCCCGCTGGCGCACAACTACCCTGATGCGCCGACGCAATTGCCGCGTGAGGAGGTGTTGGCACGGCTCAAACCCTGGCTGGAAGACGCCAGCAAGAAGAAGCTGGGCCAGCACATCAAATACGATCGCCACGTATTCGCCAACCACGGCGTCGAGGTGCAGGGCTACGCGCACGACACCATGCTGCAAAGCTATGTGCTCGAAGTGCACCGGCCGCACGGACTGGCCAGCCTGGCCGAGCGCCACCTGGGTCGCAGTGGCATCAGTTTCGAGGATTTGTGCGGCAAGGGCGCGCATCAAATCTGTTTTGACCAGGTCGATATTGCCAAGGCGGCGGAGTACTCGTGTGAAGATTCGGACATGACGCTCGACGTTCACCTGGCCCTGTGGCCGCGGTTGCAGGCGGACGACAAGTTGCGTTTCATCTACGAGCTGGAAATCGCCAGCAGTGAGGCGCTGTACCGCGTTGAACGCAATGGTGTGCTGATCGATGCCCCGACGCTGGCAGCACAAAGCCATGAGCTGGGCCAGCGCATCCTGCAACTGGAGAAGGAGGCGCACGAACTGGCCGGCCAGATCTTCAATTTGAGCAGTCCGAAGCAGATTGGCGAGATCTTCTTCACCAAGCTCGGCCTGCCGGTGGTCAAGAAGACCCCCACCGGCACGCCCAGCACCGACGATGAAGTGCTGCAAAAGCTGGCCGAAGATTACCCCTTGCCGGCCAAGATCCTGGAGCACCGGGGCCTGACCAAGCTCAAGGGCACTTATACCGACAAGCTGGCGCAGATGGCGCTCCCGCGCACCGGGCGAGTCCACACCCATTACGCACAGGCGGTGGCCGTGACCGGGCGACTCTCCAGCAATGACCCGAATCTGCAGAACATTCCGGTTCGCACACCCGAAGGTCGCCGTGTGCGCGAAGCCTTTGTGGCGCCGACGGGTTGTGTGATTGCCAGCGCCGACTACAGCCAGATCGAGCTGCGCATCATGGCGCACATCAGCGGTGACGCGGCGCTATTGCTGGCCTTTCATGACGGCATGGACGTGCACCGGGCGACGGCGGCGGAGGTGTTCGGCATCAGCACCTCCGAAGTCACCAGCGAGCAGCGCCGCTATGCCAAGGTGATCAACTTCGGCCTGATCTATGGCATGAGCGCCTATGGCCTGGCAAAGGCCCTGAGCATTGACAACACAGCGGCCAAAAACTACATCGAACGCTACTTTGATCGCTACCCGGGTGTCAAGAACTACATGGATCACACACGCCAGCTGGCCCGGCAGCAAGGCTACGTGGAAACCGTGTTTGGCCGACGCCTGTACCTGCCGGAAATCAATTCCCCGAACGGTCCGCGCCGCTCCGGTGCCGAGCGCGCCGCCATCAATGCCCCGATGCAGGGCACGGCGGCGGACCTGATCAAGCTCAGCATGGTCAAGGTGCAGCAGGTGCTCGATGACGAGAAGCGCGCCACCAAAATGATCATGCAGGTGCACGATGAACTGGTGTTTGAAGTACCCGAGGCGGAAGTGGCCTGGGTCAGGCATGAAATCCCGCGCCTGATGGCCGGCGTCGCGCAACTCAAAGTGCCGCTGCTGGCCGAGGTTGGAGTCGGTCCGAACTGGGACAAGGCGCACTGATTGCCCTGGGCCAGTGCCGCCAGTCGGGGTCACCCGATTCCTCTATCGCAGAACCAGCACCGGCACATGCGAGTGCGTCAGCACCAGCTGGGTCTCGCTGCCAAGCAACAGGCGCTTGATGCCACGGCGACCGTGTGAGGCCATCACGATCAAGTCGCATTTGTGTTTTTTGGCGGCGCTGATGATGGCATCCGAGACCAGGTCTGACTTGACGGTAATGGCCCTGGCCTTGACGCCCTTGGTCAGGGCGGCTTTCTGGACCGCGTCGACGATGCTTTGTGCGTCTTCAGCCCATTGCTTTTCGACCCGGCTGACTTCAGCCGCCTGCAACGCCAGGCCGCCTTCAAAATAGCTCTGTGGGTAACGAGGAATAACTTTCAGGGCCACCAACTCGGCCTGAGACAGTGCCGCCAGGGAAATGGCGCTGGCGACCGCTTTCTTCGAGAGCGTGGAACCGTCGGTGGCGACAAGAATTCTTTCGTACATGAGTTGCTCCTGTTGAGTGAAGGTATCGAGCTTACTCTGAGCGTCTGCTGGTGTATTGATGGTCGTCAAGTAAACTGCGGGCCTCGTCGGGAACCTCTTGGAGCTCATGTCAACTGCAACGTCTGCCGTCCCTGTGTCGGCTTCCCAAAGTCCTGTAGAAACCCGTTCCAGGGCTCAGGCGCAGGCAGCGGACAACCCGGGGGCCGAGGAAGATCTGCGGTTGCTGGACGACCCGGCGGAGTGGTCCGCTTTCAGTCGTGCTGATCCACGGAACAGCAATCTCTGGGAGTCCAATATCCTGATCGAAGGCATGCATTGTGCCGCCTGTGCGCTGACGCTCGAGGACGCGTTGCAGGGTGTGCGGGGCGTGATCAAAGCCGACGTGAGCGCGGGCAGCCATCGCGCGCGCGTCCTCTGGTCTTCCGATGCAGTCCGGCCTTCGGCCTGGATGCTGGCAGTGAAAGACGCGGGATACCACGCCCTGCCGGCGAATGATGCGTTTGCCCGTGAACGCCGAAAGATTGAAGCGCGCAAGGCATTGTGGCGTCTGTCGGTCGCGGGCCTGTGCATGATGCAGGTGATGATGTACGCCTATCCGGCCTACGTCGCAGCGCCTGGCGATTTGACGCGCGAGATGGAACAGCTGTTGCGCTGGGCCTCCTGGGTGTTGACGCTGCCGGTGATCCTGTTTTCATGTGGCCCATTTTTTGGCAGTGCCTGGCGGGATGTGACGCATCGGCGTGTCAGCATGGATTTGCCGGTAGCTTTGGGCATGCTGATCACCTTTGCCGTCAGTACGGCAGGTACTTTTGACCCGCGGGGCATCTTTGGTCGGGAGGTTTATTTCGACTCGCTCACGATGTTTGTCTTTTTCCTGTTGTCGGGACGCTGGCTGGAATTGCGCCTGCGCGATCGAACCGCCGGCTCTCTGGAAGCGCTGATGAACCGCTTGCCCGACAGTGTGGCGCGATTGAAGCAGGACGGCAGTTACGAGCGCGTGGCGGTGCGTCGCCTGCAGGCCGGCGACGTCATCCGCATCTTGCCGGGCGAGACCATCCCGGCTGACGGTGTGTTGCTGCAGGGCGGCACCATGGTCGACGAGGCCTTGTTGACGGGCGAGTCGCGGCCGGTAGCGCGCGTTGTCGGCGGGGAGGTCATTGCCGGCAGCCATAACCTCTCCAGTGTGGTTCAAGTCCGCGTCGAGCGAGTCGGCGAGCAAACCCGTTTCGCGCAGATCGTCGCCCTGATGGAGAGCGCCTCAACCACCAAGCCGCCCATCGCTCATCTGGCCGATCGCATCGCCAAACCTTTTCTGATCGCCGTCTTGCTGGCGGCGGGTCTGGCCTGCGCCTTTTGGTGGGGACGCGACCCAGGGCATGCGCTGATGGTGGCAGTCGCGGTGCTGGTGGTCACGTGTCCCTGCGCCTTGTCCCTGGCAACCCCGGCCGCCATGCTGGCGTCTGCGGGTGCCCTGGCGCGAGGCGGCGTCCTGGTGCGTCGGCTGGACGCATTTGAAGCCTTGGCGGCCATCGATACCGTCATGTTCGACAAGACCGGCACCTTGACCAGGGATGCCATGGTGCTGGGGGTAACTCAGGTGCGTGACGGCGTCCCGGCCGAGCAGGCTCTGGCAATGGCAGCGGCGCTGGCCGAATTTTCACTGCACCCGGTGTCCAGGGCATTGGCGGCTGCTGCGGGCGAGTGCCCGGTCGCGTCTTCGTGGCAGGCAGATGCAGTCCATGAGATCGCGGGGCAGGGTGTGTCGGGCCGGGTGTGGCGTGTTGACGCAGCGCTTGTGACGTCGGACCTGCGTTTGGGTTCCGCTGATTTTTGTGGCGTTGAGCTTCCTGCTTCCGAGTCATTGCGGACCTGCCTGAGTGACGCGCATGGTTGGCTGGCTACTTTTGAGTTGCATGAGGCGATCCGACCGGATGCCCTCGGCACGGTGGCCGCCCTGCAACGTGAAGGTATAGCGGTGCATCTTCTCTCCGGGGATAGTATCAAGGCGGCGGCGCGGGTCGCTGCACAAGTAGGAATAACTCAATTTCAGGGGGCATGCACGCCGCAGGACAAACTTGATTTCCTGCGCAATGCCCAGGGACGCGGCCACAAGGTGGTCGTTGTGGGAGACGGTTTGAATGACGGTCCGGTGCTGGCTGGCGCCCACGTCTCGTTCGCCTTTGGGCGCGCCGTGCCTCTGGCGCAGGCGCAGTCGGATTTCGTGGTTCTGGGTGATCGACTCGACGCCATCGTGAAGGCGACGCGCCTGTCGCGCCAGACCTTGCGGGTCGTGCGTCAGAATCTCTGGTGGGCGGCCATCTATAACGCGGTGTGCGTGCCGCTGGCTGTAGCGGGCTGGCTGCCGGCCTGGCTGGCGGGTTTGGGCATGGCGTTCAGTTCCCTGCTGGTGGTGCTCAATTCCCTACGCCTATCGAAAACACCTAGTTTGTGAAGGGTTACTGTGGATATACTTTATTTGCTGATTCCTCTGTCCGTGATCCTCGTATTCTTCATTCTTGGTGGCCTGTGGTGGGCCATCCACCGAGGTCAATTTGACGACATTGAGGCGGAAGGCGAGCGGATTCTTAAGGATTAATTGGAATTCGTAAGAATGGTTGATATGGATCAAACGGTCGACAGGGTGCTCTGAAAAACCGTGAGACACTCAATTCGAACAAACTCAGAAGAGGTGAACACATGGTATTTTCAAACACACAAGCGGCGACCTACGACGACAAGGTTGTCAGGCAGTTCGCCATCATGACCGTGGTCTGGGGCGTGGTCGGCATGCTGGTGGGCGTGATCATCGCCGCTCAGCTTGCGTGGCCGGAACTGAACCTCGGTATCCCGTGGCTGACTTACGGGCGTCTGCGCCCACTGCACACCAACGCGGTGATTTTTGCGTTTGGCGGCTGCGGTTTGTTTGCCACTTCTTACTATGTGGTGCAGAGAACCTGCCAGGTCCGTTTGTTCGCGGGTGGATTGGCCTCGTTTACTTTTTGGGCATGGCAGCTGGTCATTCTGGCCGCTGTCATATCGCTGCCGCTGGGCTACACCCAGGGCAAAGAGTATGCGGAGTTGGAGTGGCCGATTGACATCCTGATTACCGTGGTCTGGGTTTCTTACGCGATTGTGTTTTTTGGCACGGTAGGCACCCGGAAAGTCCGCCATATCTACGTGGCGAACTGGTTTTTCGGTGCCTTCATCATTGCGGTGGCCTTGCTGCATCTGGTCAATAGCGCGGCCATCCCGGCGGGCTTTATGAAATCATATTCGGCTTATGCCGGCGTCCAGGACGCCATGGTGCAGTGGTGGTATGGCCACAATGCCGTGGGCTTCTTCCTGACGGCGGGCTTCCTGGGCATGATGTACTACTTCATCCCCAAGCAGGCCGAGCGGCCGGTATATTCCTACCGTCTGTCGATCGTTCACTTCTGGGCCCTGATCTTCACTTATATGTGGGCCGGTCCGCATCATCTGCACTACACCGCACTGCCGGACTGGACCCAGTCGGTAGGCATGGTGTTTTCACTGATTTTGCTGGCACCAAGCTGGGGCGGCATGATCAACGGCATCATGACCCTGTCGGGTGCCTGGCACAAGCTGCGTGACGACCCGATCCTGCGCTTTCTGATCGTGTCGCTGTCGTTCTACGGCATGTCTACCTTCGAAGGCCCGATGATGTCGATCAAGACCGTCAATGCGCTGTCGCATTACACCGACTGGACTGTCGGCCATGTGCACTCGGGAGCCCTGGGTTGGGTCGGTCTGGTGACCATGGGAAGCATGTATTACCTGATCCCGCGCTTGTTTGGCCAAAAGCAGATGTACAGCGTCAAGGCGATCGAAGTGCATTTTTGGACGGCGACGATCGGTATCGTGATTTACATCGCTGCCATGTGGATTGCCGGTGTCATGCAGGGCTTGATGTGGCGCTCCATCAATGCCGACGGCACCTTGACCTACACCTTCGTGGAGTCAGTCAAAGCCACTTACCCGTTTTATGTGCTGCGATTGGCGGGCGGTCTGTTGTACCTCGGCGGCATGTTGATCATGCTGTGGAACACATTGAAGACGGCGACCAACGGACGCTCCGTTACCGTGACCATTCCGGCCGCTGTTGCCCACGCTTGAGAAGGAAAATATCATGGCAAACAACAACGCAAGCGGCGGTCTTTCGCACGCAAACATTGAAACCAACAACTTCCTGATGATCATCTTGATCTTGCTGGTATTGCTGGTGGGTGGCTTGGTGGAAATTGTTCCGCTGTTCTTCCAGAAGTCGACTACAGAGCCGGTCAAGGGCCTTCAGCCCTACACGGCACTTCAACTGGCCGGACGCGACATCTATACCCGCGAGGGTTGCTACAACTGTCACTCGCAGATGATCCGCCCGTTTCGGGCCGAGACATTGCGCTATGGCCACTATTCCGTGGCTGGCGAATTTGTCTACGACCATCCGTTCCAGTGGGGCAGCAAGCGTACCGGTCCGGATCTGCAGCGCGTGGGTGGCAAATACACCGATCAGTGGCATACAACGCACCTGAACAATCCGCGCGATCTGGTGCCTGAATCCAATATGCCGGCCTACCCTTGGCTGCTGAAGGCCACGGTGGATGCGGCATCCATGCCGGCCCACATGAAGGCTTTGCGGACTGTCGGCGTGCCCTACACCGATGAGCAGATTGCCAAGTCTTCTGAAGAACTCAAGGGCAAGAAGGAAATCGAAGCGGTGATTGCCTATTTGCAGGTTTTGGGAACCTTGGTCAAGTAATCGGAGGTACGCACATGGACTTTGATATCAATACCCTCCGTTCGTTGGCCACTGTGGTGAGCTTTATTACGTTCATTGGCATCATTGTGTGGGCTTATTCCCGCCGCAATGCGGCTGATTTCGAGAAGGCTGCCAATCTGCCTTTCGAGCAAGACTGACGAACTGCAATAAAAGGAATAGAAATGAGCGACTTTACAAGTAACTTCTGGTCGATGTACGTCGCCGGGATCACTCTAGTCAGTATCTTGGCTTGTCTGGTGTTGCTATGGGTGACTGGCCAGGTCAGGGCCATGACCTCCAGCGACAACACCACTGGGCACGTGTGGGACGGCGATTTGCGCGAGATGAACAACCCCTTACCGCGCTGGTGGGCTTGGCTGTTTGTCATCACCATCGTTTTTGCGCTCGCATACCTGGCCTTGTATCCCGGACTGGGCGCCTATGGCGGCAAATTCGGTTGGACCTCTGCTGGCCAACACCAGACTGAGGTGGACAAAGGCAATGCAGAGGTCGCACCCCTGTACGCCAAGTTTTCCGCCATGAAGCCGGAGGATGTCGCCAAAGACGCGCAAGCCATGGCGATTGGTGAGCGCTTGTTCATGAATAACTGTGCCCAATGCCATGGTTCTGATGCCCGCGGCAGCAAAGGGTTTCCCAATTTGACCGACAACGATTGGCTGGGCGGCGGCACACCTGAAATTATCAAGGCAGACATCACCAAGGGACGTATCGGTCTGATGCCGCCGATGGCTGCAGCGGTCGGAACGGCCGACGATATCAAGAATCTCGCGCAGTATGTCTTGAGTCTGTCAGGCAGCCCGCATGATTCCGTTCGCGCCGAACTGGGCAAGCCCAAGTTTGTGGTTTGTGCTGCTTGTCACGGGCCGGACGGCAAGGGTATGCAGGCGCTGGGTTCAGCGAACCTGACGGACAATATCTGGTTGCACGGTTATGGTGAGGCGGCCATCATTGCCATGATTAATGGAGGCAAGACCAACGTGATGCCGGCCCAGGCGGACAAGCTGACTGATGCCCAGATCCATGTTCTGGCCTCTTACGTCTGGGGGCTTTCAAACAAGGGTGGTGTATCTGCACAGTAAGATGAGAGCCATCGGCCCGATTGATTTTTGGAAAGCGCACAGTTGAGCGGCGAGGCATCCGGCGTCCGTAAGTTCATTCCAATTGTTCCTCGCGGGGACTATGAGCCACCTCATCTGTCGGGGCAGGCAGATGAGGAGATGCTTTCCCTGTACGCGTCGCAGCAGACGATCTATCCGCGCAGTGTTTCGGGCTTGTTCTCGAACTGGCGCTGGGGCATGGTCTGGCTGACCCAGATCATCTTTTACGGTCTGCCGTGGCTGCAGTGGGGCCAGCGCCAGGCGGTGCTGTTTGACCTGGCGTCGCGGCGCTTCTACATCTTCGGCCTGGTGCTGTACCCGCAGGACTTCATCTACCTCACCGGTCTTCTGGTCATCTCGGCCCTGTCGCTGTTTCTTTTTACCGCCGTGGCCGGGCGCCTGTGGTGTGGCTATGCCTGCCCGCAGACGGTGTATACGGAAATCTTCCTTTGGATCGAAAAGAAGGTCGAAGGCGATCGCTCGGCGCGCATGCGCCGCGATGCCCAGCCCTTTTCGCTCGACAAGCTGTTGCGCAAGGCAGCCAAACACGGTTTGTGGCTGGCCCTGGCCCTGTGGACCGGCTTTACCTTTGTCGGCTATTTCACGCCGATCAAGGAGCACGGCACTGATTTCCTGCAGATGAGCATGGGCTCGTGGGAAGTCTTCTGGACCTTCTTCTACGGCTTTGCCACCTATGGCAACGCCGGCTTCATGCGCGAGCAGGTCTGCAAGCACATGTGCCCGTATGCGCGCTTTCAAAGTGCCATGTTTGACAAGGACACGCTGATCGTGACCTATGACAGCGAGCGCGGCGAGCCGCGTGGCGCCAGGTCACGCAAGGCCGATGCGCAGGCGCTCAAGCTCGGCGCCTGTGTCGACTGCAGCCTGTGCATCCAGGTCTGCCCGACCGGCATTGATATCCGCAAAGGCCTGCAGTACGAGTGCATCGGCTGTGGTGCCTGCGCCGATGTGTGCGACGAGGTGATGGACAAGATGGGCTACGCCCGCGGCCTGGTCAAGTACACCACCGAGAACGCCATGCTGCGCCACTGGAGCCAGTCCCAGACCCTGCGCCACGTGCTGCGTCCGCGGATTCTGATCTACGGCTCGATTCTGGCGACGATCGTCATTGCCATGCTGACCAGCCTGTCGCTGCGCACGCCCTTCAAGGTCGATGTGGTGCGGGACCGGGGCGTGATGGCGCGCATTGTCGCGGGCGGCAACATCGAGAACATTTACCGGCTCCAGGTGATGAATGCCACCGAGTCCGCCCAGCGCTACAAAATAGCCGCCAGCGGCCTGCCCGGACTGGCGCTCACCTCTGAAAACACGGTGCTGGTCGACTCCACCCAATCGCGCTGGGTCACGGTGCGTTTGCAGGTACCGTTTGAAGCGGTGGCGCCGGGCTCGCACGCGATCCGCTTCGAGATTGATTCGCTGGACGCGCCCGGTCATTTGTCAGAGAAATCAACGTTTTTGGTCCCACAATAAGGAATGCCCATGCCACACACGACTCTTGAAGCACCCGCACCCTGGTGGAAGTTCGGCCACGTCTGGCTGGTTCTGGCCGGCCCGGCGCTGGTGGTCGTGGCCAGCCTGGTCACCGCCTACATCGCCGTCACCCGGCAGGACCCGGTGATCACCGAAGACTATTACCGCCAGGGCATTGAAATCAACCAGCACGGCAATGCGCTGCAGGACGCGAGCCTGGCGCCGGCCCTGCAGGCGCGCAATCATGCGGCCACCGGTGTGCCGCCGCCCAAGCCGCTCACCAAACCCTGAAGCCCAACGCGCCTTGACCTGGAGGACACCCGACTATGCTGTCACACCGCATCATGTGGATTGCCTGGCCTGCCTTTCTGGTGGCCGGTGTGCTTGAAGTGCTGGTCTTTGCGATGGTTGATCCGCAGGACATTCAGTGGTTTGGCCAGCCCCTGGAGTTCTCGCGCCAGGGCGTCTACACCATGGCCTTCTTTGTGTTCTGGGGCATCACCATGCTCTCCAGCGGCCTGACCACCTTGCTCTCCATGTCGCCGTTCGAAGTCAATCGCTGCCCCTTGCCGACCGATGAGCGACCTGAGGGCTGTCCCAAGCGCGGGTGTCACTAGCGCCGAATTGCCGTCTTCTTATTCAGCTGGGGGTTTTGGGATTGACGATGTCTCTCAAGGCTTCGGTGCGGAGAATGTGAACATGGCGCTGCTTGACCTCGACAATACCCTCCTCAACAAATCTTGAGAATGTCCGGCTGATGGTTTCGAGCTTCAACCCCAAAAAGCTGCCTATTTCTTCACGGGTCATGCGCAGCACCAGCTCTGACTGCGAGAACCCTCGGGCGTGAAGACGCTGAACCAGGTTCAGCAGGAAGGTGGCGAGCCGTTCCTCGGCCCGCATGCTGCCCAGTAGCAGCATCACGCCGTGCTCCCGCACGATTTCGCGGCTCATGATTTTGTGCACGTGGCGCTGGAGGGAGTTCACTTCACGCGAGAGTTCTTCAATGCGATCAAATGGCATCACACAGACCTCTGCGTCTTCCAGAGCGACTGCGTCGCAGGTGTGATGGTCGTTCACAATGCCATCGAGGCCGATGACTTCGCCGGCCATCTGAAATCCCGTCACCTGATCCCGACCGTCTTCCGAAGCGACGCGGGTCTTGAAGAACCCGGTGCGAATGGCATACAGACTGGTAAATTTCTCTCCATTGCGAAAAAGAGTCGCGCCGCGCTTGATCTTGCGCCGAGTCCCGATGACCTCATCAATGCGATCAAGCTCCTCCTGACTTAGACCCACGGGCATGCAGAGTTCCCGTAAGTTACAGTTGGAGCATGCGACTTTGATGGTTTGCGGATTCATTGCCTACATTTTGACACTAATCAGTAACCAGTCCTGATGTGGGTCAATTTTTTAGGTTATAGACTGACCTATCATCCACGCTAGATCAAGAAGTAGTTTTGTTTTTTGAGGCATATTTGTCAGGCCTGACAAGGAATATTCATGAATGCAGTTGTTGCTGAGCCCATCTCCGAAGAGCTAATACACCGGTTTGATGTATCGGGTCCGCGTTATACCTCCTATCCGACGGCAGACCGGTTTGTGGAGGCCTTTTCAGCGGAGGATTACACGCAGGCGTTGAAGCAGCGGCGTACCGGTGCCGCCGCGATGACGCTGCCGTTGTCGCTCTACGTTCACATTCCGTTTTGCGAATCGCTATGTTACTACTGCGCCTGCAACAAAATCATCACAAAACATCATGATCGCGCTGCGCCCTATCTGCGTTATCTGAGTCGCGAAGTTGATTTGCATGTCGCGCAGTTAGGCGTTGGCCAGACCGTCACACAATTGCATCTGGGAGGTGGATCTCCCACCTTTCTGTCGGATGACGAACTGCGTGAACTGATGGGCATGTTGCGTCGCAACTTTACTTTGGAGCCGGGTGGCGAGTACTCGATTGAGGTCGATCCGCGCACCATCGATGCCTCACGGCTCGATACCTTGGCCGAACTGGGTTTTAACCGCTTGAGCTTTGGCGTTCAGGATTTTGACCCAGACGTTCAAAAATCGGTGCACCGTATACAGCCCGCCGAGCAGGTGTTTGCTCTGGCAGCGGCGGCGCGCGAGCGCGGTTTTGACTCTATCAACGCCGATCTGATCTATGGTCTGCCCAAGCAAAGCCCGGAGTCTTTTGCTCGCACAGTGGCTCAAATCATCGAGTTGCGCCCGGAACGTATTGCTCTGTACGCCTACGCCCATTTGCCGGAACGCTTTAAGCCCCAGCGCCGGATTCCTACCGTAGAGATACCCAGTGGTGGGGCGAAAGTTGCGATGCTGGCGCGTTCCATGGCCGCTTTCATCGCTGCTGGTTATGTGTACGTCGGAATGGATCATTTTTCGCTTCCCACCGATTCGTTGGCAATCGCCAAGCGGCAGGGGCGCTTGCATCGCAATTTTCAGGGTTACAGCACGCAGCCCGATTGTGATCTGATCGGTCTCGGGGTGTCGTCCATTGGCCGAATTGGTGCCACTTACAGTCAGAACGCCAAGACGCTGGAAGAGTATTACGATTTTCTGGATCAGGGGCGCTTTCCGGTGGTGCGTGGCTTGGCGCTGTCGCGCGACGACTTGTTGCGCCGCGCCGTCATCATGGCCCTGATGTGCCAGGGCGAAGTCCTGTTTGAGTCCATCGAACTGGCCTATCTGGTGGAATTCCGCAAATACTTTGCCTCCGAAATGGAGGCGCTGAAAAAACTGGCTGAACAGGGTTTGGTCACGCTGGACGATGCCGGCATCCAGGTGACCGACATGGGCTGGTTCTTTGTACGTGCCGTGGCCATGGTGTTTGATCGCTATTTGCAGACGGATCGAACGCGCGCCAAGTTTTCCAAGATCATCTAGTTCTTCTGCGCGTGCAGACCTCTCTGGCTATCACGGCATTGTTGATGGGTTTGGCTGGCGGGCCACACTGCATCGCGATGTGCGGTGCTGCCTGTGCCGGAATTGGGCATGCTGCAGGGCAACGCAAGAATGCGGCCATGTGGAGTTTCCAGGCCGGGCGGGTGTTGGGCTACTCGGCCCTGGGTGCGTTGGCTGCGGCCTCGATGCAGGGCTTGGGATGGTTGACGGTTCAGTCGGCAGCATTGCGCCCGGTATGGACGATGTTTCATGTGGCGACTTTTGCGCTTGGCATGGTGCTGCTTTGGAATGCAGAACAACCGGTCTGGCTGGAACACGCCGGCAGAAAAATCTGGTCCGGCGCGCGCGCGCTGGCCTCGGGCTGGGGTCGGGGAGCGCCAATGGTGATTGGGGTGCTTTGGACTTTCCTGCCCTGCGGACTGCTCTACTCCGCTTTGCTGGTCGCGGCTTTGACGGGCAGGGCACTCGAAGGCGCGATGGTCATGGCCTGGTTTGCTCTGGGTACCAGCGTGTCAATGATGGCCGGACCATGGGTTTGGCTGCGATTGCGTGGAAAAGGCACGGGAGAATGGGGGCTGCGTCTGGCGGGTCTGGTGCTGGCTGCCAGTTCCGCCTGGGCCTTGTGGATGGGTCTTGCCCACAACGCCGCACCTTGGTGCGTCACCCCCTGACGAACGGCAGGCCTGGCTTCAGCGTCCTTTAACCCGGTCGCCGTCTTTCAGTTTGGTGTCCGGATAGACAATCACCTGGGTGCCCTGGGCTAACGCCACCTTGACCCATGCGTCAACGCCGTTGCGCGCTGCCACCTCGATTTCCCGCAGGCGTGCGTGGCCCGCGTCGAGCACAAACAGGCCTGAGCGGGCCCCAACCGGAAACAGCGCGCTGACCGGAACCTTCACGGCGTTCTCCACCACCTGGACCAGTACCCGCACATCGACCTTGAAACCATCACTCATCGTTTGCCATTTCTCTGGTGGGGAGGTGATGTCAACAATTGCATTGACGCGCTGCTCTTCGACGCCCAAGGCGGAGACTTTGGTGAAGGCCGCGGGCTCAATCAATCGCACCGTGCCTTCCAGCGTGTCGGGTCCGCCCCAGTTGGCGAGCTGTACCCTCGTTCCCGGCTTGATCTGGGCTGCATCTTCGGTCAGGATGTCCACGACCACTTCAAGCTGGGTCGGGTCGCCCAGTTCCAGGAGCGGTGTGCCCGCCATCACGACGCCTTCGCTCTGCTGCAGCACCTTCAGGACTTTGCCGCTTACCGGCGCCTTGATCGCGTAGACCCGCTGTTGCCCGTCTTGCGTGGATTGCGAAAACTGCTTCAAGGCAATGCGCGACTGATCCAGTTCATGGCGCGCCGCATCCTCTTCCTGGCGCGCACTCTCCAGCTCTTTCTCGCGCAGTCGGACGCTCAGTCGCCCGGTTTCATTCTGATTGGGTGAAACAAAACCCTGCAGCGCAAGTGTCTCGCTGCGCTTGAGTTCTGCGCGCGCCTGGTCAAGCGCTGCGCCAGCACGCTCCACGTTGGCCCGTGTTCGCGCCACCGAGGCCTGCATTGCACCGATGCGGGCAGTCTGTTCGGCGCGGGCGCGCTCGTCCAGCAGCGCCGGTGCGATTGGCCAGAGCGTGGCCACAGTGGCATCACGTGCCACCGTATCGCCCTGTTTCAAGTTGATCCGCGCAACGCGGCCCGTCAACGGTGTCGCGACGACATAGCGGTCGCGTACGCGCGTTTTACCATCTTCCCGCACAGAACGTTCAAACCGCCCCTGGGTGACCGTCGCGATTTCGACTTCTGTTGGCGTCGGCATGAAAGCCCACACCAACAGTGCCACCAGTAGCAGACCGGTCGTTGAGAAAATTACTGCTCTTTTCATGGCTTCTCCAGTTTCCCTATTCGCGCGTTTTCAGCACAGCGACCAGATCCAGCGTATCCACCCGGCGACGCACAATCAGAGCGCTGACAATACCCGCCGCGAACACGCATAAGGCAGCGTAGGCATAAGTGGCGGGCTGGATCACAAACGGAAAGGAAAACTCATCGGTCTTGATCAAGCCGACAATGATTGACGCAAGAAAGTAGCCCATGGCCATTCCCACTGGTGTGGCCAGAGCGATTTCAAGCGCCAGTTCACCGAGCAGAAAAGCCGAGACTTCCCCACGGGTGAATCCCAGCACACGCAGGCTGGCCAGCTCCCAGGCCCTCTCAGCCAGCGCGATACGGGCGTTGTTGTAGACCACGCCGATGGCGATGACGGTGGCAAATGCAGTCAGAATGCCGCTGAACACCATCAGATTGCGCGCCGTGACATCCTCGATGTTTCGTTTCATGACCGACTTGCTGATAGCCATCGCTACCCGTGGCAGATCTTTGAGCTCGTTCAATAGCGTTGCGTCATTCCCACGCTCCACGGCCACAGTGAGCTGATTGACCATATCGCCCTCCCGAAGAAGGGTGTTCAATGCGCGCCGTTCGATGTAGGCGTTCATTCCCAGCATCTCGGTCACCAGACCCGCCACCTTGATATCCAGCACTTCACGCCGTCCTTCCAGAAACTCAAGCCGTAACGTGTCGCCCGGCCTGACTTTGAGTCGATCGGCCAGACGGTCGGTCAGCATCAGACCGTCGAGTGGCGCCTTCAGAACCTGATGATCCAGTCCGACGATGCGGTGCAGTTCTGGCTGTTCAGATTTTCCCTGGATCGCGCCGCGCCAGGTGCGATTGGCGTTGACCAGCCGCGCGGTGACCGTGCGTGCTCCCTCCACCGCAGTGACATGTGGCAGCTTGGCCATTTCATGCTGGATGCGGGCCGGCGTGGCCTCGATCAGACCAATCGAGACATCCCCACGCAGAACCTGATTGAACTGGGTTTCCATCAAGACCGCGATCGAGTCACGCCAGAACGCGCCGGTGATCACGATCGCCATCGCCACGGCGATACCAAAGATGGTCAGCGCGGTGCGCAGGGGGCGGCGCTCCATGGTGCGCAAAATCATGCGAACCGCCGGGGAGAACCAGTGCTGCAGGCCCAGGCGCTCAATCAGCATCGGCTTGTACAGACCGGGAGAGGGCGGGCGCATGGCTTCGGCCGGTGCCAGCCGCACCGTGGCACGGATGGCATTGAGCGTGGCCAGTATCGCCGCCGTCGTGGTCACGCCGATCGCGGCCAGGATCAGTTCGGGCCTGACGCGGTAACGCAACTCCGGGAATCTGAAGAAGTCGGCATAAATGCCCACAAACCAATGCCCAAGCGTTGCCCCCAAGGCCAGACCCAGGCCCAGGCCAAGCACCACGATGACCAGCACCAGTTTCAAGTAGTGCAGACCAATGGCCCGGTTCTCGTAACCCAGCGCTTTCAGTGCGGCAATCTGCTCGCGCTGGGTGGCGATCTGGCGGCTCAGCACAACATTCAGCAGAAACCCGGCCACGGCCAGAAAGATGCTCGGCAGCACCGTGCCAAGCACCCGCTGCTCCTGGATTTCCGAATTGAGCATCATGTGTGACATCTGCTCGTCACGTCCATGGGCGCTGCTGCCGCCATAGGGTGTGAGCAAACGGTCCAACTGGTCAATGACAGCCCCCTCGATAGCCCCGGGGCCAAGGCGCACCGCGACCTGGTTGAATGCGCCTTCCATGTTGTAGGCTGCGGCCAGCGCCTGCCGGTCCACCCAGAAGACGCCGAAGCCACGCTGATCGGGTGAGCCCGCCATGCCCGCGAAGATGTACTCGGGCGACAGCGCGATCCCCACAATCAGAACGACCTCGCGCTTGCCGTTGATCAACGCGCCAATCCGGTCGCCGGGTTTGAGCTGGCGTCCGACCGCAAAGCCTTCTGACACCAGCGCCTCAATGGCACCACTGTGATGCGCCGCGATCATGCGCCCGCTGCGCAGATGCACCAAGTTCAGCCGCTGGGGTGAGCGCGCGTCAAGCCCGATCAGGCGGCCGATGATGGGGTCGGCCACGTTCGGAATGGCGATCGGAACCAGCTCGGTCAGCGAGGTTTCTACGTGGGCCGCGCCGGGAATGGTCTCCAACTGGCGCTCCAGCGAGAGGGGCGCCCGTTTCAGCGTGGCAAACACATCGGCGAAGCGCGCATCGGCGTAATACAGATCGCGTGACCACGACAAAGCATCGTAGGCGCTGAAGGTCGTGATAAAGCCAGCCACACTGCTGGCGACCACCAGGGCGATGGTCAGCGCCTGGCTCCACATCAAGCGCAGATCCCTGAGCAGCTTGCGGTCCAGCGCTTTCACCAGTCCACCGTTACCATGACAACTCCGACGGTTGGAGCTTGTGGGCGTTTTGCTCGACGCGCTGGATGCGCCCGCCGCCCAGATACAGCACGCGATCGGCCATGCCGGCAATCGCGGCGTTATGCGTGATGACGATGGCGGTCGTGCCCAGCTCCCGGTTGACGCGGGCTATAACTTCCAGCACCAGCTTGCCGGTTACGTAGTCGAGCGCGCCGGTGGGTTCGTCGCACAACAGGACTTCCGGGCGTTTGACAATCGCCCGCCCAATGGCGACGCGCTGTTGCTCGCCGCCGGAGAGCTGGGACGGAAAGTGATCCAGCCGCTCGGCCAGACCGACCAGCCCCAGCGCTTCCTCAGCGGGCATGGGGTTATCGGCGATATCGGTCACCAGTTCCACGTTTTCGCGCACCGTCAGGCTGGGAATCAGGTTGTAGAACTGAAACACAAATCCAACATGCTCACGCCGGTATTGCGTCAGTTGCGCCTCGGTTGCCGTGGTGAGGTCATGTTCGGCAAAATGGGCGATGCCGCTGGTCGGGCGGTCCAGTCCCCCCAGGATGTTCAGCAAGGTTGACTTGCCGCTGCCCGACGGACCCAGCAAGACGATGAATTCACCGCGATAAATCGTCAGATCCACATCCACCAGGGCATGGACTTTGACTTCTCCCATCTGATAGGTCTTGCTCAGTCCCCTGGCGGTGAAAATAGCCGGGCGACCCGCCTGATCAACTGGAAGTTCATCGGGGGGGAGGTTGGGGAGTGGGGTGGCAAGCACAGTCGAGACCTTCGCGGTGGGCGATTCCAGATGGCACTGTGTCATGTTTTGGGAAAGCCGCATTTGAGCTTCATCAACATATGGCGGCTTGTGCCCTGGCTGGGATAATCCGTTCATGACCAGCCCAAAACCCGTTTCTCCCGACCGCTGGAAGCTATCCGTGGCGCCGATGCTGGACTGGACGGATCGCCATTGCCGTTATTTTCACCGTCTGCTCACACGCCACGCCTTGCTGTACACGGAAATGGTGACCACCGGCGCGCTGATGCACGGCGACGTGCCGCGCCACCTGCGTTACAACTTTCAAGAGCATCCGGTCGCGCTGCAACTGGGCGGCAGCGAGCCGGCCGATCTGGCACATTGCGCCAAGCTGGGCGAGCAGTGGGGTTACGACGAGATCAACCTGAACTGCGGCTGCCCCAGCGAGCGGGTGCAGCGCGGCGCGTTTGGCGCCTGCCTGATGGCCGAGCCTCAGTTGGTGGCCGACTGCGTCAAGGCGATGGTGGATAGTGTGGCGGTGCCCGTCAGCGTCAAACACCGAGTTGGCATCGAGAAGACCGAGAGTTACGGCTTTGTGCGTGATTTTGTTGGCACGGTCAGCGAGGCCGGCTGCCATACCTTCATCGTGCACGCCCGCAACGCCTGGCTCAAGGGCCTTTCTCCAAAGGAAAACCGTGAAGTGCCGCCTTTGCGCTACGAGTTGGCCTACCGGCTCAAAAGCGACTTCCCGCAGCTCACGGTGGTCATCAACGGCGGCATCAGCACCAACGAGCAAGTGGCTGAACACTTGAGACATCTGGACGGTGCGATGCTGGGTCGCGCCGCCTATCACAACCCCTGGTGGCTCGCCTCCTGGGATCAGGCGTTCTTCGACGCCAAGCAAGCTGAGCGCAGCTCCGTTTGTCCAGACCCCGTCGAAGGGCTGACGCGGGAGCGGGTCGAAGAGCAGATGTGCGACTACATGGCCATTGAGGCCGCCGAGCACGGCACACCCTGGCCCAACATTGCCCGCCATATGCTGGGCTTGCGCCACGGTCTGCCGGGTGCGCGCCACTGGCGCCAGGTTTGGAGCGACCACAAACTCAAACAGCTGCCAGCGCGCGAGGTCATGGCCCTGGCCCATGGAGGCCAGCATGTTTCGGCCTGAATCGCGTCAGCGCCTGGCTTTGGCGTCGGTCTGGTTCACGCCAGTGCTTTGGACCGTCAATTACATCGTGGCGCGAAGTGCACCTGGCGTCGTGGCGCCGCATATGCTGGCCTTGGGCCGCTGGGCGCTGGCCGGCGCCCTGCTGGTATTCATGGCACGGACGGAACTGTGGCGCGAGCGCCGCGCCATCGCGGTCGTCTGGTATGAGTACATCGTGTTGGGAGCGCTGGGCATGCTGGTCTGCGGCGCCTGGGTTTACCTGGGTGCCAAGACTACCGGGGCGATGAACATCGCGCTGATTTATTCGGCCTCGCCGGTGCTGATCGCCCTGGGTGCAGTGGCGTGGCTGGGCGAACGGTTTGCGCCAAGGCAGGTGCTGGGTGGGCTGCTGGCACTGGCCGGTGTGCTGCACGTCATTGTGAAGGGCCAGTGGATGGCTTTGGCGAACGTGCAGTGGGTGGCGGGCGATGCCTGGATCGTGCTGGCGATGGCATCCTGGGCTTTGTACGCACTGCTGCAAAAAAAGTGGCCTAGTTCGCTCAGTGCGACGGCCCGTCTGGCCGCGACTTGCCTGGGGGGTGTGCTGGTGCTGCTGCCGTTTGCGGTGTGGGAATCGGGATTGGCGAGCACGCCCGCGTGGAGCCGACAGGCCACGCTGTTGACCGTGGTGGCGGCGCTGCTGCCCGGTCTGGGTGCTTACTGGCTATATGGCTGGTCGCAAAAAATACTCGGTGCCAGTCGCGTTGCCGTGATGCTTTACCTGGGGCCGTTGTACGTCGCACTGGCGGCTTGGGGCGTGCTCAACGAGCCTCTGGGCTGGCATCACCTCGCCGGAGCGGCCCTGATCCTGCCCGGAGTCTTTTTGGTGACCCGCACCGCGAGTGCGCCGACCCCAAGCCAGGTGGTGACCAAAGTCGGCTGAGCCGTTCGGCAAGATGGTTTCTCCGTTTTTGTGTATCAAATAGGACTTCAGGCTCCGTAGATATTGCGTAAGCAGCTATAAAAAATATAGCAGATCAGGCTCTCGACATTCTCGCGGCACCTTCCACGAACACCTTGAACCACCGCATGTTGCTTTGCGCGACGCGTAAGCTATAGTGTTCTTGGCGAATGCGCTAAGGCACCTGAACCAATCAATGGGTGGCACGCAGGGTTCGTCCCACGCCCAGCACTGCGTGCTGTCGCTGCCCCCCGAGCGGGCCGTCGTCGTCTTGGGGCGGCCCGGCGGCGACTCTAGAGCGAATCGCAATCCCCGCTGGGGACAGGAAAGAGTGGGATGGTTCCATAATCTGGAGGGAACTATGACGACAAATGACAAACCGATCAAAGAGGAGCGAGTCGCTTGCGAAATCTGCCTGAAGGAAGTGCCCATCAGCGAAGCCACCGTTCCTGAAGCAACGGACTACTTTGTGCACTTCTGCGGGCTGGAGTGTTATGAAAAATGGAAGAGCCAGCGTGGAAAGCCTGATGATCCGGTCGAAAAACCTCGCTCATAAGGGGATTCTGCAAGGGCAGTGTCTCAACTGGAACTCAGGGCCGCCCTGGTGCACAACCGGGACGAGGAGAAAGAGCACGCGGCCATGGTGCTGGAGTGGATTCGGCGCAAAGATCAAAAATTTTCCGGCGGGCTGAAGCACTACTTGTTCACTGAAAAACCAATTGCGCATTCGTTTATGACCCACAGTTCTCTCAATTCCAGCATCGGCAATATCCCCGAGGGCTTCCGGTCGGTCCAGGTCGGTGGCCCTTTCCTGGTCCATAACGGCCCGCTGTACGGTAAATGGGACGGCCGGCGCCTGCTGCTGGGGTTTCGCGTCGAGGAACGGCATACCAACCCGCTGCAGATTTGTCACGGCGGCATGCTGGCGACGTTTGCGGACATGCTGATTCCCTGTGCCTCGATGTACCAGGTCGACATGGAACGGCGCTTTTTGCCCACCATCAGCCTGCAGGTTGATTACCTGGGCGTGGCGGCTTTGGGCGCCTGGGTGCAGGGAGAGGCCGATGTGCTTCGCACCACGCGCAATATGCTGTTCGGCCAGGGCTTGGTCACGGCGGATGGCCAGACGGCCCTGCGCGTCAGCGGCATTTTCAAGATCGGGCAACTGATTGGCGATGGCAAGGCGACTGATCCGCTGGGATTGAAGTAGCTGCCTCGGCCCACCTAGGGATGGTCATGCCGGTGATGGATATCCGGGAAATGCGGGTGACTGTGTTGCATGTTGCCGTGCCAGTGAGCATGCTCGTGCCGCTCCGTCAGGTGCAGCCAGAGTCCCGCGGCCATGAACAGCCCCGCGACCCAGAACAAGGACGACGTGTCTTCATGGAACAGGCCGATGGCGATGGCGGCACCGATGAATGGCGCGGCACCGAAGTAAGCCCCGGTGCGCGCCGCGCCCAAGCCGCGCAAGGCCACCACGAACAACGCCAAACTCACGCCATAGCCCAGGAAACCAATCAGCTGGACCGGGCCGGCCACACTCCACGAAGGCAGAGCTTGACCCATCGCCAGGGCCAATCCGATGTTGACCAGCGCGGCGATGAGCCCTTTCAGGCCGGCAATGAACAATGCGTCCGAGTTGGAAACCTGGCGCGTCAGGTTATTGTCCAGCGCCCAGCACAGGCAGGCGCCCACAATCAGTGCAGCCCCCAGCCAGTTGTTCCCCGCGCCGGTCGGCGCACCGGGCCAGGACAATACCAGCCCGCCGACCACAATCAGCGCCATCCCCAGCACCACGCGTCGATCCGTGTTTTCCTTGAAGATGAACCAGGCCAGCAGCGCTGTCAACACGCCTTCCAGGTTGAGCAGCAGGGATGCCGACGCCGCACTCGTGCTCGCCAGG
The DNA here is from genome assembly GCA_963810395.1 of uncultured beta proteobacterium. Classification (GTDB taxonomy): domain Bacteria; phylum Pseudomonadota; class Gammaproteobacteria; order Burkholderiales; family Burkholderiaceae_C; genus Rhodoferax. The sequence continues at coordinate 366,150 of CAWENC010000002.1, forward strand.
CCCAGCATTAGCAAGGTTGGCCCCAGCACGCCGCCGCAGCCGATGGCACTCAACAGCCATGGCCAAGCATTGCGCGCCAACCCAGGGTTGTGCCAACCCCGATCGCGCAGGAGTCGCAGACTCATCAAGCCGACGCCACTGCCCAGATAAAGCAGGCCCGCCAGCATCAGTGCCGACATGTCGCCTACAAACTGCTTGGCCAACGGCGTGCTGGCCCCAAACAGGGCAGCCGCCGCCAATGCCGCAAGCACGGCGCCGGAAGCATTAAGTGTTTTCACCTTCATAGGCTTTGACCGGGTTAAGTTAGCTACTGCCAAATGCTATATTAATGATAGCTGTTTGCGCATATTCTACGGCTGTTACAGGCCGATTCTTCACAAAAGTCTGGCAGAATTGTGCTGCGCATGTGATAGCCGGGTGCGCGGCCTGCATGGTTTGACAAGCTCACTTACCATAGCGCCATGACCAGTACCTCCCTTCACTCACCCCTCGTCGTACCGCTCAAGCAGGATGCCAGCATCATTGGCCTGGTGGGCCTGGCCCACGCCAGTTCGCACTTTGCCCACCTGTTGCTGCCGCTGATGTTTCCGGTGTTCATGACAGAGTTCGGTTTGAGTTACTCCAGCTTGGGCCTGCTGATGACCACGTTTTTCGTTGTCTCCGGATTGGGGCAGGCCTCTGCGGGTTTTGTGGTGGATCGCCTGGGTGCGCGGCCGCTGATGTTCCTTGCGATCGGCATCTTTATCGTGGCATGCGGCGTGGCGTCCATGGTGACGGGTTACGCGGGGCTGTTGGGCGTGGCGGCGCTGGCGGGGCTGGGCAATGCCACTTTTCATCCGGTTGATTTCACCATTCTGAACCAACGAGTCTCCGCGCCGCGACTGGGCTATGCCTTCAGTGCCCACGGCCTGACGGGCAATCTGGGCTGGGCCGCGGCACCCGTGTTTCTTGCCACCATCAGCAGCCTGTATCACTGGCGCACGGCTTATCTGGCAGCGGCGCTCATGTATGTTGGCATTTTGGCGTTGCTGATTCTGCAGCGTGACAAACTCAGCACCCATGTGGCGACGCATCACGCAGACGTCCCTGCCGAACACAGCCTGGCGTTCATGAAACTACCGGTGGTGTGGTGGTGCTTCGCGTTCTTCTTGTTGTCTACCATGACGCTGGCGGTGGTACAAAGCTTTTCCGTTTCCATTCTCAAGGCCATGCACGGGGTGAGTTTTGAGGCCGCTACCCTGACACTGACCGCCTATATGTTGTGCGGTGCGGTGGGGATCTTTGTCGGTGGGTTTATTGCCGTGCGCAGCGCCAAGAGTGATCGCGTGGTGGCTCTGTCGATGGGTGCGGCAGCGGTGTTGCTGGCGCTATGCGGCACGGGCGCTTTGAGCGCCACGCTCACCATGGTGCTGCTGGCGGCCACTGGCTTCGCGATCGGCATCGGTGGGCCGTCGCGTGACATGATGATCAAAAAAGCCGCCCCCAAGGGGGCCACCGGCCGGGTCTATGGCTTGGTGTATTCCGGTCTGGACGTGGGTTTTGCCATTTCACCGATATTGTTTGGCGCTTTTATGGATCGGGGCTGGTATGGCGCGACGCTCTTTGGTGCAGCGGCGGTGTTGATGGCAAGTGTGGTCGCAGCCCTGGGGGTGGGACAGAGGAGCACATGCCAATGATATTGAATTGGCAGCCCCCGGCCATCAACCAGCGCTACTTTGATTGGGTAATTGGTTGGCAGGAACCAAGCTGCGAAACGCCTCGGTAACGGTTGCAAGCGTATTGCGCGCGGCAGTTTCACCGTGATGCCCAGCCAATTGAGTCATCAGATCAACGCGCAAGTACCAAAGTGATTGAATGCTCGACGCGTAACGAATCTTGTCCCACAGCGGTGGCGGTGTGACCTGCTGATCGAAGCTTCCGGACATGCTGTCAAGCATTGTCTGGCGGATATCCTGGATCTTCTTCTCTATGACAGAATCAGACGCCGAATCATCCAGCAGCCCCATCAAGCTGCTGGTAAGACGTGAAATGATTGAACTCATCGTTGTGGAGCGCCCTATCTGGTTTATCAGGAGGCTCAATTGTGAGCCCCCAATCTTATGCGCGTCTTAACGGATTGAGTCAGGCAGGCATGGCGTTTTGAATTTGTCCGCGCCCGCCCGCGGAGCGATCACAACTGGCTAAACAGATAGAGGCCGGCACCACCGAACAACGCGCCCACGCCGCCGATAAGCCAGGTCGCGGCACCGGCAAGATGACGACGAATGCTCAGGCCGACGATGACGCCGCCAAAGTGCAGTGTCGCAGTGGTCAACATGAACCCCACAGCGTAGGTGGCAAAACCGATCTCCGGTGATTCGGTGCCGTGTGCCAGACCGTGCAGGCAAGCCGCCAGGGCCACTGCACCAAGCCCGATAGCGACAGGCATTTTTTGACGCGTCAATACCAGCATGGCGCCAAATACCACGACGCTAAGCGAAATCATGTGTTCGAGAAAGGGAACGGTGAGACCCCAGGCGCCAAGTGCGGCACTGACAATCAGGGACAACATGAATGTGGCAGGACCCCACCACGCCTTGTTGGCAGGCAGCGCGGACACGGACCAAATACCCACTGCCACCATGGCCAGCAGATGGTCAAGCCCAATCGGGTGAGCCAGACCTTCAACAATGCCGGAGGTGCCATGACCGGTATGGGCCTGCGCCAAGCCGGCGGTCAGGGCCAGCGCTGCAACGCCAATATGGCGAATCGACTTGTGCTGAAAAAAGTTCATTTGGGATCTCCTGGATATGGTTGTGGAAACTTTCCATACAAGATTCATGCCTATATCTGAACCTGATTGATTGCCTGTGAATGTAGTACTGGCCAAACGTCTTGTGGAATAACGCGACTCAAAAAACTGGTTATTTAACTGCTTATTTGCTAACCGCCTCCTGCCTTAAACAGGTCTTTGAAATGCGGGTAAACCCCTAAATTCTGACCCGATAACAGGCGTCCGCAAGCTGGCGCGCAAATTGCCTTGGTACTCTCGATCCGGCCTGGACTTGGCCTGACTTTATGAGGAGACAAGACATGGGCAATATAGACGAGATTTTTGATCTGGGACGCGATACTTTGCACGGTATTGAGCAGCGGCTGGGCATGTCACGGCGAGACTACCTTCAGTTTTGCGCGACCCTGGCGGTCACGATGGGCTTGCCTAAAGGCGCAGACGCCGCTGTCGCGAAAGCGATAGAAACTGCCAAGCGTCCCTCAGTGATCTGGCTTCACTTTCAGGAATGCACGGGATGCTCGGAGTCGCTGCTGCGGGCCGAACATCCGACGCTTGAAAAGCTGATCCTTGACGTTATTTCGCTGGACTATCACGAGACCTTGATGGCCGCCGCAGGCCATCAGGCCGAGGCCGCCCGCAAAGATGCGATGAAAGCCAACAAAGGCAAATATGTCCTGGTGGTCGAAGGCGCCATCCCGGTCAAGGACAACGGCATTTACTGCAAGATCGGTGGTCAAAAGGCCGTCGATCTAGTCAAGGAATGTGCTGCCGATGCGGCTGCGGTGATTGCCATTGGATCCTGCGCATCGTGGGGTGGCATGCCGTCCACCGGCCCGAATCCCACCGGTGCCTCCAGCGTGGCAGAGGTCCTGGGCAAACCCGTCGTGACGATCCCCGGCTGCCCGCCCAATCCGTACAACTTCCTCGCGACCGTGGTGCACTTCCTGACCTTCGGCAAGCTGCCTGACGTGGACAAGCTGGGCCGCCCCAAATTCGCCTACTCGCGCCTGATTCATGAAAATTGCGAGCGCCGCGCGCATTTCGATGCGGGTCGTTTTGCCATGGAGTTCGGTGATGCCGGACATCGTCAGGGATTCTGCCTGTACAAACTCGGTTGCAAGGGGCCCGAGACTTATGCCAACTGTTCGACGCTGGGATTCGGTGACGCTGGCGAAAACAACTGGCCGGTCGGTTGTGGCCACCCGTGCATCGGTTGTTCCGAGAAGGGTGTGGGCTTTACCAAGCCGATCCATCAAGTCGCCAAGATGCTCAACGTGGCACCGCCACTGCAATATGCGCGAATTGTGGAAGAGCAGGGCAAGGGTGCCTCCTTCGCTTCGGCCGCCGCTCTCGCAGCGCTGGCCGGTGCTGCCGCGGGGGCAGCAGTCATGCTGACGCGCAACCTCGGTTTGTCTCACGCGGCGCAGGAGGCGGCGAATGCCAAAGCCGGTGATGCCGAGCAAGACAAGGCGCAGGTGTAATCATGGACACCCGTCGCAAATTCCTCAAAGGGGTTCTCGCGGGCAGCGCTGCGATCACCACCGCGGCGGTCGCGCCACCTGTCTGCGCGCGCGAAACCCACGGTCGTCCGACCGAGGCGCTGGGTCTGCTTTACGACGCGACACTTTGCATTGGCTGCAAGGCTTGCGTGGCAGCCTGCAAAGAGGCCAACAACAATCCACCCGAGTTTTCCACTGAGGACCATCTCTGGGATACGCCGCTCGATACCTCGGGCTACACCTTCAATTTGATCAAGATGTACCGCAACGGCACGATGGAGACGAAGGATGCCGAGGTCAACGGCTTTGCCTTCATGAAGACATCGTGCATGCATTGCGCCGACCCATCCTGTGTGTCGGCCTGCCCGGTGTCGGCCATGACCAAAGACCCGGTCACAGGCATCGTGTCCTATGACCCCGATGCCTGTGTTGGCTGCCGCTATTGCGTGGTCGCCTGCCCGTTTGGCATTCCGAAATACCAATACGACTCGCCGACTGGAAAGATCGGCAAGTGCGAGTTGTGCCGCCATCGCTACAAGGATGGCCACTATTCGGCCTGTGCCGAGGTCTGCCCGACCGGTGCCACGCTGTATGGCCGCAGCGCCGATCTGCTGGCTGAAGCCAAGCGGCGCATTGCCCTCAAGCCAGGCAGCGTGACGCGCTACCCGAGGGGCAAGATTGGTGGTCCGGATCAGAGTTATGAGGCACCAGTCGGCAAATATCTTCAGCATGTCTACGGCGAGAAAGAGTACGGTGGCACGCAGGTGCTCAAACTCTCCGCGGTGACCTTTGACAAGGTGGGGATGCCCGATCTGCCGCCCAAATCGTCAGCGGCTACGTCCGAGACGATCCAGCACTCGCTTTATGGCGGATTGCTGATGCCGATAGCGGTGCTCGGGGCTTTAACCTTCGTCGCCCGGAAGAACGTCCATGACGAGGATGATTCCGGTGGCAATGGACAAGGGGAGAAAAGATCATGACCCATCATCAATCTGCAGCGCCTGCCCCACTGGGCGGCAGTCTGGTCAATGCCACCACCCTGGTTTGTGGCGTGCTCATTGCCATCATGGCGGCCATACTCCTGGTCCGCTTCATCACTGGGCTGGGCGCGGTTGCCAACATCAATGACGGCTTTTCGTGGGGTATCTGGGTCGTGGTCGATGTCATGATCGGCTCGGCGCTGGCCTGCGGCGGCTTCTCGGTCGCCTTGCTGGTTTATATTTTCAACAAAGGCGAGTACCACCCACTGGTGCGTCCGGCCTTGCTGGCCAGTCTTTTTGGCTACACGCTGGCCGGCGGCGGCATCTTTGTTGACCTCGGGCGCTGGTGGAATTTCTGGCACATCTTCTGGCCGAGCTATGCCAATCCCAATTCGGTGATGTTCGAAGTGGCCGTTTGCGTCACGCTTTACGTCCTGGTGATGTGGGTTGAGTTCTCGCCGGTTTTTCTGGAAAAACTCGGCATGCGTGACGTCAAGAAGAAACTCAACAAGGTGCTTTTCTTCTTCATCGCCCTGGGTATTTTGCTGCCGATGATGCACCAGGCATCGCTGGGCACGATGCTGGTGGTGATGGGCGGGCAGGTCAACCCCTTGTGGCAGACACCTGCGGTGCCGCTGATTTATCTGCTCACGGCCATCGTCATTGGTTATGGTGTGGTGTTGTTTGAATCCTGCGTCGCTGCCTCCAGCTACCGCCGGACGATAGAAATGCAGCTTCTGAACCCGCTTTCGAAAATCATGCTGGGTGTGCTGGGCGTGTATCTGGTGGTGCGCTTTGGCGATCTGGTGATTCGAGGTGTCCTGGGCGAAGCCTTCAAACCGAGCTTCGTGGCGCTGGCTTTTTGGGTCGAAAACCTGTGCTTCATCGCACCCTTCTTTCTGATCGGCAATGTCGCTGCACGTCGCAATCCGGCGCACTTGTTTCTGGCTGGCATAGCCATCATGCTGGGCGGGATTTTGCTGCGACTCAACGGATTTCTGATTGGCTACGGGCATTACACGGGTTCGGGCTGGACCTATTTCCCCTCATTGGCTGAAGTCATGGTGACGGTCGGGATGTTTGCCATCGAGGTACTCGGCTACATCATCATCACGCGTCGATTCCCGGTGTTGCCCCGGGAACAGGCTCAGGCGGCTCACTAAATAAAGATGGAGACTAGAAATGTCAAAACGTATCACGATTGATCCGATCACCCGCATCGAGGGCCACCTGCGTATCGATGTGGATATTGATGGCGGCAAGGTTCAAAAGGCCTGGTCTTCCGGCCAGATGTGGCGGGGCGTGGAACTCATTCTGCTGGGGCGCGATCCGCGTGACGCCTGGGCCATTACCCAGCGCATCTGCGGCGTGTGTACCACGGTGCATGCCATTACCTCGGTGCGCGCAGTTGAAAATGCGCTCAAGATGGAGATTCCGCTCAACGCGCAGTACATTCGCAATCTGATCATTCTGGCGCACTCGGTCCATGACTTCATTGTTCATTTCTATCATTTGTCGGCGCTCGACTGGGTCGACGTGACTTCCGCGCTCAAGGCCGATCCGGACAAGACCGCTGCGCTGGGGGAAAGCCTGTCATCCTGGCATCTCAACAGCAAGCACGAGATGCGGCGCGTGCATGAGCGACTCAAACACTTTGTCAACGGCGGGCAGCTTGGCATCTTTACCAATGGCTACTGGGGCCATCCGGCCATGAAGCTGTCACCCGAGGTCAATCTGCTTGCGGTGGCCCACTACCTGCAGGCCCTGGAAGTGCAGCGCAAGGCGAACAAGATAGTTTCCATTCTGGGCTCCAAGACGCCGCACATCCAGAATGTGGCGGTGGGAGGCGTGGCCAATCCGCTCGCCACCGACTCGCAGGCAGTACTTACGGTGGAACGCCTGATGGCGATCAAGGGCTGGATTGATGAACTGTCTGATTTCGTCAAGAACGTCTATCTGATTGATGTGGCTGCCGTCGGGGCTTTTTACCCGGAATGGACCACGATAGGCAAAGGTGTTAGCAACTATCTGTCGGTGCCGGATATTCCGCTCGATACCAAAGGCACACAGTTCGCCTTCCCAGGTGGTTTCATTGAAGGTGGTGATTTGGCCAAACGCAAGCCCATCAGCTCTTTCAACGATGAGTACTGGATCAAGGGCGTCGAAGAGTCCGTCAAGCACTCCTGGTACAACTACGACAAGGCCGGCGCCCTGCATCCTTATAAGGGCGAGACCACGCCCAACTACACCGACTTCAAGGATGATGCCAAGTACTCCTGGATGAAGTCGCCCACTTTCTACGGCAAAGTGGCGCAAGTCGGCCCGCTGGCCCGAGTGTTGAACGGCCTCGCCGCCGGTCATGAGGCAACCACCAAGTACGCGACCGCCGCGCTCGATACGGTTTCCGCTTTGGCCAAGACCAAGATCGGACTCGATGCCATGCATTCAACCATCGGCCGTCACGCCGCGCGCGCCATTACTTGCTGCGTGAATGTCGATCTGCTGACCGACCAGTGGACTGCCTTGCTCACCAACATGGGCAAGGGGGACCTTGCCACCTTCAATAAGCCTGTGTTCCCCAAGGGCGAGGTCATGGGAGTTGGCTTTCATGAAGCACCACGCGGCGCGCTGTCGCACTGGGTCGTCATCGACAACGGCAAGATCAAGAATTACCAGTGCGTGGTGCCTTCCACCTGGAATGCCTGCCCAAGGAACGAGAAGGATGAGCCGGGGCCGTACGAAGCCTCCTTGCTCAACACGCCGATTGCCGACCCGGAAAAACCGTTGGAAGTGCTGCGCACCATCCACTCTTTTGATCCCTGCATTGCCTGCGCCATTCACCTGACCGACAAGGACAGCGACACGGCAATCTCGATCAAGGCGGTCTAGCTGGGGTTACCATTAAAGGGTCGGCAAGAACGCTGACCTTTTCTTTGATTGGGCTTCGCTCTATGCGTGCAGTTGTACTGGGTATCGGCAACACCATTTTGACCGATGAAGCGGCGGGTGTGCGCGCCATCGAGGCGCTTGAGCAGACCTACGCCGTGCCCTCTGACGTACAGGTCATTGATGGTGGCACTTCAGGCATGGAGATGATCGAAGACCTTTCCGATCTGGATTTCCTGATGGTCATCGATGTTGTCAAGACCGGGGCCGCTCCCGGCACGGTCGTGAAGATCGCCGGGGACGAGATCCCGGTCTTTTTTCGCAATAAGTTGTCCCCGCACCAAATAGCGTTACCTGATGTGCTTGCCAGTCTGGAACTGCTGGACACCATGCCCAAAGAGATTGTGGTGCTGGGGGTTGAGCCGATTTCCCTGGAACTGGGCATGGAGATGACACCCACCGTCGCCGGAAAAATCCCGCAACTGGTCGAAATGGCAGTCGCCGAATTGGTCGCTCGCGGCTATCGGCTTGAAATGCTGCCGGTACCGGTCAATTGAGTTGATGCGATGTGTCTGGCCGCCCCCTCCCGTGTGATCGAAGTTCGTGATGGCATGGCGATCACAGAGTGTTTTGGGCAGATGCGCGAGGTCAGCCTTTTGCTGCTGGACGAAGAAGTGAAGGTTGGCGATTTTCTTCTGATCCAGGCGGGCGGCTTTGCTTTCGAACGGGTCGACCCGACGCGCGCCAAAGAGTCCTTGGCGCTGATGCAGCAGCTGATGACGCAAGACAATGATGCACGTCGCTGGGGCGAAAGCGCATGACATTGCGCTTCCATCAACTGGATCCCGCAGTTGCGGTTGAGCAGGCGTTCCTTCGCATCCAGCGGGAACGCATGGCGGATGTTCCGATTCTGAACCCGGCGCTCACGGTGGAGGCGATCGACTTTCAGCGATGGCAGGGGCATTGGCTGGGCATTGTTGTGACGCCCTGGTGCATGAGCATGTTGCTGGTACCTGGCAGCACCGAAAACTGGGTCACCACCGGCGAAAACAGGCGTCGATTCGTGAAGTTTCCAGCCGGCGACTTTGCCTTTCTCGGGAGCGATGAAGAAGAACTTGGTGAGTTCCAGAGTTGTTCCCTGTTTTCACCGATGGGCAAGTTCTCGACCCAGCTAGAGGCGACAATGACGGCGCGCGCCTCTTTGATCGGTTTGCTCACTTCTGCACAGCCAGAGCAACCAGCAACAAAAAAGCGCAAAGACGTTGACAAGCCTTCGCTGTCTCGGCGCGGGTTTCTGGCTTTTCGAAAGCCCGCAGCGCGATGATGTTGTTCGAAATGTGCGAACATTAAATGAAGAGCAGTGATCGGTATCCCATGCATGAAATGTCGCTCGCTGAAGGCGTTCTGCAACTGATAGAGGATGCGGCGCGCCAACAAAAGTTTGAAAAAGTCACCTCGGTCTGGCTGGAAATTGGCCAGCTTTCGGGGGTTGAGCCGGAGGCTATGAGGTTCTGCTTTGACGCAGTGACCAGAGACAGCGTTGCGCGGGGAGCCCGCCTGGAGATCATTACATTGCCGGGAACCGGTTGGTGCATGGTGTGCTCAAAATCGGTTCCAATGGCAGAGGTTTTTGGCGAGTGCCCGCAGTGCGGCGGTTTCCAAATGCAGGTGACCGGTGGCACTGAAATGCGGGTCAAGGAACTTGAAGTCGAGTAGAAGCAGAAGGAGAAATGCAATGTGTGTGACTTGCGGCTGCGGCGCTGGTGAAACAAGGATCGAGGGCGAAGACGCTCAACATGAACACGATCACGTGCATGCTGATGGCACACGGCATGCTCATGCGCATCAACATGAGCACGCGCAGGATTTTCCTGGGCAACACGTGCATACCCACGAGCATCAGCCTGGTGACGCCGCCGCGCATTCGCATGCTCCGGGTATTGCCAGCAAGCGCATGGTGCAGATCGAACAGGATATTCTTGCCAAGAACAACGCCTATGCGCAGGCAAACCGGCAAGCTCTGGCCGAGCGCGGCATCTTTGCGCTGAATCTGGTTTCCAGTCCCGGTTCCGGCAAAACCACGCTGTTGTGCAAGACCATTGCCCTGCTGGGAAAATTGCCGGTGGCCGTGATTGAAGGGGACCAGCAAACCAGCCAGGATGCTGACCGTATTCGTGCCAGCGGTGCAGCGGCGATCCAGATCAACACCGGCAAAGGATGTCATCTGGATGCCCATATGGTGGGGCATGCGATGGAAAAACTGGATTTGACGGACGAGTCACTGTTGATGATTGAAAACGTGGGTAACCTGGTCTGCCCGGCTGCCTTTGATCTGGGCGAAGCGCACAAGGTGGTGATTTTGTCGGTCACCGAGGGTGAAGACAAGCCGATCAAGTATCCGGACATGTTTCGCGCCGCCAGCCTGATGCTGCTCAACAAAATTGACCTGCTGCCGCATCTGCAGTATGACGTCGATGCGGCTATCGGTTTCGCACGCCGGGTCAATCCGAAAATTCGTGTGATCCAGCTGTCTGCAACCAGCGGTGAGGGCATGGATGAATGGCTGGCGTTTTTGCGCAATGGCGTGGCCCGGGCAAGTTCTGTAAAGCTGGAAACTGTCAACCACTTGAAGGCGCGAATCACCCAATTGGAAGCGCAATTGCAGCAGGCGCTGCCTTGACCATTGTTGCACGTCGAATCCGGGTAACCGGCGTCGTTCAAGGGGTCGGCTTCAGGCCCTTTGTCTGGCGACTGGCGCAAGAGCTCCAGATCAACGGTTGGGTGCGTAACGATGCGCAAGGTGTTGAGATTGCCGTCGAAGGCGCTGAATCCCGAGTGGCCGCGCTGCTGCAACGCCTGCGCACCGATGCACCGCCACTGGCGCGGGTTGACGCCGTACAGACCGATGAAATTCCCGCCGACGAATTGACCGGGTTCAGGATCATTGAAAGTATCCAGGGGCGGGCGCTCACGGCCATTGGCCCCGATGTCGCCGTGTGCGCAGATTGCCTCGACGAGCTATTTGATCCTGTTGGCCGGCGCTGGCGCCATGCCTTTATCACCTGCACGCATTGCGGACCCCGCTTTACGGTGACGCGGGCACTGCCTTACGATCGGCCGCAAACCAGCATGGCGGCCTTCCCCTTGTGTCCGGCCTGCGCTGCCGAATACAACGCGCCCGCTGATCGGCGTTTTCATGCCGAGACCACTTGTTGCCCGGAATGCGGCCCGCGTCTGGCACTGCTTGATGCGCAAGGCAGTGTCATCCCAGGCGACCCTGTCGCGCGTGCTTTGCATTTGATCCGGGCCGGGGCCATTGTTGCCATCGAGGGGCTCGGTGGTTTTCATCTGGCTTGCGATGCGCGTAACGCTGAGACCGTTGCGCGGCTTCGATTGACCAAGAACCGTGAAGAAAAGCCATTTGCGGTGATGACGGCCAATGTTGCCAGTCTGGCACCTTTTGCATCAGTTTCCGATGCGGAGCAAACCTTGCTTGAGAGCCGTGAGCGCCCCGTGGTTCTGCTGCGGGCGCGGCCCGGTTGCGAGCTTGCGTTTCCCGGAGTTGCGCCTGGCCTGCGCCGCCTGGGTGCCATGTTGCCCACGACGCCGATCCACTTCTTGCTGTTTCACGAAGCTGCCGGTTGTCCGGTGGGAAGTGCCTGGCTGGGTCGGCCTCTGGACCTGGTACTGGTGATGACCAGCGCCAATCCTGGTGGCGAGCCGATCGTGCGTGGCCGGTTTGAGGCGCGCAATCGCCTGGCGGGCATTGCCGATGCCTTCCTGGATCATGACCGCGATATTGTGGCGCGCTGCGATGACAGTGTCATGCAACTGCTTGGCACTGTGCCGCAGTTTATTCGGCGCAGCCGCGGCTTTGTGCCCAAGGCCATTCGCCTGCCGCATGCCGGGCCTTCGGTGCTGGCCTTCGGTTCCCATCTGAAGAACTGTGTTTGTGTGACCCGTGGCGATGAGGCGTTTTTGTCACCGCATGTTGGCGACCTGGACAATGCGGCCACCTGTGATTTTCTGGATGAAACGGTTGAGCGCATGCTGAGCTTGCTCGAAGTCATGCCCGATATCGTCGCGCACGATTTGCATCCAGATGACTACAGCGTGCGCGCTGCCATTGCGTTTGCGGCCCGCCATGGCCTGCCCGCCGTCGCGGTGCAGCATCATCACGCCCATATCGCGGCAGTCTGCGCCGAGCACGGTCAGGGTGGCCCGGTGCTGGGCCTGGCGCTTGATGGCGTTGGTCTTGGGTCGGACGCAGCGGCGTGGGGCGGCGAATTGCTCAAAGTGAAGGCGTCGCATTTTGAGCGTCTCGGTTATCTGCAGCCCTTGCCGATGCCTGGCGGCGATCGGGCTGCCAGCGAACCCTGGCGCATGGCGGCTGCGGTGCTGCATGAACTCGGGCGCAACGCAGAAATTGCGGCGCGCTTTCAGCAGCCCGGGTCGGATATCGTTGCCACCATGCTCCAGCGCCAGTTCAACAGTCCGCGCACCTCCAGTTTGGGACGCATCTTCGATGCCGCCGCTGGCTTGCTGGGCCTTTGCGATCACATGCAGTACGAAGCCCAGGCTGCGATCCTGGTGGAGCAGGCCGCCACGCGCTATATCGAGGTGCATGGCTGGCCACAACCCGTGACCAAGGGCTGGACCGTTGGCGAAACCGGACGGCTCAATTTCCTTTCCGTTCTTGCCTCGCTGGATGCTGCAACTGATGTCGATCAGGCGGCCGCGCGCTTTCACGCCACGCTGGTGGCCGGCCTGGCCGACTGGGTCATGCAGGCATCAGCGGCGAGTGGTCTGACAACCTTGGCGTGGGGCGGTGGTTGTTTTCTCAATGCCCTGTTATCGTTCGCATTGCGGCAAAGTCTGGAACAACACGGCATGACGGTGCTGGCGCCGGTGCGCACGTCGCCTGGGGACGCCAGCATCGCGCTCGGACAAGCCTGGGTGGCGATCAATTATTTGGAGCAATGAACCATGTGCCTTGCACTTCCGGTCAAAGTGATTGAAGTTGGCGGTGGCCCGGCGGGTGAATGGGCGATTGTTGATCTTGGTGGCGTCAAAAAGGAGATCTCTCTGGCGCTGCTTGACAATGTCAGCGTTGGCGACTACGTCATCCTGCATGTCGGCTACGCCTTGTCCAGGCTCGACCCCGAGGAGGCCGGGCGGACGTTGGCGCTGTTTTCTGAAATGAGTGAACCGATCACGGCCGCGTCATGAAATTCATTGACGAGTTTCGTGATGGTGAGATCGCAAAAACGCTGGCGAGCAAGATCGCGGCGTTGGTGCAGCCCGAGCGCCGCTATAGCTTTATGGAATTTTGTGGCGGCCATACCCACGCTATTTCGCGTTATGGGCTGACTGATTTGCTGCCTTCCAACGTGCGCATGGTGCATGGCCCGGGATGCCCGGTTTGCGTGTTGCCGATTGGCCGCGTGGATATGGCGATTGACCTGGCGCTGCAGCACGGCGTGATTCTCTGCACCTACGGCGATACCTTGCGCGTGCCCGCTTCCGAGGGGCTCTCTCTGATGAAGGCCAAGGCGCGCGGCGGCGACATTCGCATGGTTTATTCCACCCTGGATGCCTTGCAGATTGCGCGCGACAACCCGCAGCGGGAAGTGGTGTTTTTTGCCATTGGTTTCGAGACCACCACGCCGCCGACGGCGCTGGCCATTTTGCAGGCGCAGCAAGAGGCACTGATCAATTTCAGCGTACTGTGCTGTCACGTGCTGACCCCGGCTGCCATCAGCCAGATTCTGGAATCGCCCGAGGTGCGGCAGTGGGGTACGGTGCCGATTGACGGCTTTATTGGCCCGGCCCATGTCTCGACCGTGATTGGTAGTCGGCCCTATGAATTCTTTGCCGAGGAATATCGCAAGCCGGTGGTGATTGCGGGTTTTGAACCGCTGGACGTGATGCAGGCGATATTGATGCTGGTGCGTCAGGTCAATGAAGGCCGGGCTGAGGTCGAAAACGAGTTCTCGCGGGCGGTAAGCCGCGACGGCAATGTCAAGGCGCAGGACCGTGTCGCCGAGGTGTTTGAGTTGCGCCGCGAATTCGAGTGGCGCGGGCTCTCGGTGGTGCCGTATTCGGCACTGAAAGTTCGCGAAAAGTACGGCGCATTCGACGCCGAACGCCGCTTCAAACTCGATTACCGTTCTGTGCCGGACAACAAGGCTTGCGAATGTGGGGCTATCTTGCGCGGTGTCAAACGGCCGCAGGACTGCAAGATCTTCGGCACCGTCTGCACGCCGGAAAACCCGATAGGCTCCTGTATGGTCAGCAGCGAGGGTGCGTGTGCGGCGCATTACAGTTACGGACGCTACAAGGATATGAACTGATGGCTGAAATTAGAAGAGGCTATGTGCGTCCGCTGGATTTGAAACACGGCCGGGTTGATTTGACGCATGGTGCTGGCGGTCGCGCCATGGTGCAACTGATCTCCGAATTGTTCGCCCGGCATCTGGGCAATGACTATCTCGGCCAGGGCAATGATGGGGCCGTGCTGCCAGCCCCGGTGCTCAACGGCAAACCTGCCCGTCTGGTCATGTCCACAGATTGCCATGTGGTCTCACCGCTGTTCTTTCCAGGCGGCGACATTGGCTCACTCTCGGTACATGGCACTGTAAATGATGTGGCGGTCATGGGTGCCAAGCCGCTCTACCTGGCAGCTGGGTTTATTCTCGAAGAGGGTTTTGCGCTGGCCGATCTGGCGCGCATCGTCGAGTCCATGGCTGGCGCTGCGCGCGCGGCGGGGGTGCCGGTGGTCACAGGCGACACCAAAGTGGTGCAGCGGGGCAAAGGCGACGGCATCTTTATCACCACCACCGGTGTCGGTGTCCTGGCCGATGGACTGGAACTCGGCGGTAGCCGGGCGCGTCCCGGTGACGTGGTGATGGTATCCGGATCGATCGGCGACCACGGTGTGGCGATCATGAGTCAGCGCGAGAATCTTTCATTCGACGCGCCGATTGTTTCCGACAGCGCCGCGCTCAACGGCCTGGTTGAGGTGATGCTCGCGACCGGCGCAGATATCCGCTGTCTGCGCGACCCCACCCGCGGCGGACTGGCGGCCACACTGAATGAAATTGCCGGTCAGTCCGGCGTCGGCATGATGCTGCATGAGAAGAACATTCCTGTGAAGCCTGTGGTCGCCGCTGCCTGCGAACTGCTGGGCTTGGACCCGCTGAACGTTGCGAATGAAGGCAAGTTGATTGCCATTTGTGCCCAGGCCGATGCAGACCGTCTGCTGGCCGCCATGCGGGCACACCCGCTCGGGGTGGGTGCAGCGGTGATTGGCGAGGTGATCGCCGATGAGCATCATTTCGTGCAACTGACTACCGCCTTTGGCGGCAGGCGCATCGTCGATTGGTTGGCCGGTGATCAACTGCCGCGCATCTGTTGAAGGCAAGCCGATGCGTATCCTGCTGCTTACCCACGCCTTCAACAGTCTGACCCAGCGACTCGATGCTGAACTGCGCCAGCGCGGGCATGAGGTTTCGATCGAGTTTGATATCACCGATTCCGTCACCGAGGAGGCGGTGTCACTTTTTCGACCCGATCTCATCGTGGCACCCTATCTGCGCCGGGCGATTCCTGAATCCATCTGGTCGCGTCTGGTCTGTCTGATCGTTCATCCCGGCATTGTGGGTGACCGCGGGCCGTCGGCTCTGGATTGGGCGATCCAGGAAGGTGAGGCCGAATGGGGAGTCACGGTTTTGCAGGCCGAGGCTGAAATGGACGCTGGACCGGTCTGGGCGAACGCAAATTTTGCGCTGCGGGTGGCCAAAAAATCGAGCGTTTACCGAAACGAGGCCACGCATGCCACAACCCTCGCCGCGCTGCAGGCGGTGGAGCGCTTTGCGACCGGCAGCTTTGTGCCGCAACGCCCGGTCAGCAGCCGCTGGCGACCCCTGATGAAGCAAGCCGATCGGGCAATCAACTGGCAGCTTGACGACACCGCGACGGTGCTGCGCAAGATGAACGCGGCGGACGGCTTCCCCGGCGTGGCTGATCGCCTGTTTGGCCAGCCCTGTCATTTGTTCGATGCCTGGTTTGAGGCGACCCTGCGCGGCACACCAGGCGAGTTGATTGCACGGCGCGAGACCGCCTTGCTGCGCGCGACACGCGATGGCGCGGTCTGGATTGGCCATGTCAAACGTGTCGACAGCATCAAGTTGCCAGCTTTGCTGGCGTTTGCAAATGAAGCGGCGGGCCTACCGGAAACACCGCTGGAGAGTTGGTGGCGCGTCGATTCCCCCACCTGGCAGGACATTGCCTATGAAGAGACCGGTGCGGTCGGATTCCTGCATTTCGAGTTCTATAACGGTGCCATGTCCACCGATCAATGCGAACGTCTGCGTGCCGCATTGGCACGGGCAAAACAACGACCGGTGCGCATTCTGGTGCTCATGGGCGGCAGCGATTTCTGGTCGAACGGCATCCACCTGAATGTGATTGAAGCCGCTAGTCTGGGGGCCGGTTTAGCGGCCGACGAATCGTGGCGCAATATCAACGCGATGAACGATCTGGCGCTGGAGCTGATCACCACCGAACGGCAGATCACGGTGGCGGCACTGGGCGGCAACACGGGTGCTGGCGGCTGTTTTCTGGCGCGTGCGGCCGATCAGGTGTGGGCGCGCGAAGCCGTGCTGCTCAATCCGCACTACAAGAACATGGGCAATCTTTACGGCTCGGAATACTGGACCTACCTGCTGCCGCGCCGGATCGGACCGGATGCCGCCCGCGCCGTCATGCACGACCGACAACCATTGACGGCGCAGCGCGCCCTCGAGATCGGACTGACCGATGCCTGTCTGGCGGGTGACGTGCCATCATTCCGCGCGCAGGTGGCCCAGCGTGCGGAGGAACTGGCCGCCGGCCCCGATCTGGCCTTGCAGATTGTTGCCAAACAAGAGGCAAGAGCTCGCGACGAAGCAGTCAAACCGCTGGCAGTTTACCGGGAGGAAGAAATGACGCACATGCGGCGCAATTTCTACGGCTTTGATCCCAGTTATCACATTGCGCGACATCACTTTGTGTACAAGTCGCCGGCTTCGTGGACGCCGCGCCATCTGGCGCGCCACCGTGAGCTGGGGTGGAGGATCCCGTGACTGCCCGCTCACCCCTGTCCTTGTTGGTGGTCGACGACGAATTGCGTTCACTGGAGACGCTGCGGCGCACGCTGGAAGACTATTTCACGATCTTCACTGCCGCCTCCGCCGAGGAAGGCACTGCGGTGATGGAGCGCGAGTCGATTCATATTGTGGTGTCGGACCAGCGCATGCCGGGCACTTCCGGGGTCGAGTTCTTGCGTGGTGTGCGGGCTCAGTGGCCCGACACGGTGCGCCTGATCCTGTCAGGCCATACCGACGCTGAAGACATCATCGCCGGCATTAATGAAGCAGGCATCTGGCAATATCTCCTCAAGCCCTGGCATCCGGATCAGTTGCTTTTGACGCTGCAGAGTGCAGCCGAGTTATGGCGCTTGCAGCAGGAGAATCAGCGTCTGACGCTTGAATTGCGGGCCAGCCCGGAGAACCTTTCGCTTCGGGTGGCGAGCCTGCGCCTGAAGGCCAAGGCCCAGGCCGGTTTTGACCGCTTGACGCGCTCGCCCGACAGTCCCCTGAATGAAGTCTGCGCTCTGGCGCAAAAGATTGCCGGCCACGACCTTTCGGTGCTGATCACCGGCGAATCCGGAACCGGCAAGGAGTTGCTGGCGCGGGCCATCCACTATGCCAGTGCCCGCGCGGAACGACCTTTCGTGGTCGAAAACTGTGGTGCCATGCCCGACACCCTGCTTGAGAGTGAACTCTTTGGACATAAGCGCGGTGCGTTCACCGGCGCCACCGACTCACATATCGGCTTGTTTCAGCAGGCCGACGGCGGTACGCTGTTTCTCGATGAGATCGGCGAGACATCGGCCGCCTTTCAAGTCAAGTTACTGCGCGTCCTGCAGGAGGGCGAGGTCCGCCCTGTGGGTAGCCCACGGCCGGTGTCGGTGGATGTTCGACTCATTGCCGCCACCAATCGTGATCTGGAATCCGATGTTGCCAGCGGGCGATTTCGCGAAGATCTGTACTACCGCGTTGCCGGAATCACCTTGTATTTGCCGGCACTGCGCGAGCGGCCACAGGATATTTCTCCAATCGTCTCCCAGATGTTGAAGACATCGGCGCTGACGGGGCGCAGGATGTCAGATGAAGCCATGAATTGCCTGATAAGCCATTCCTGGCCAGGCAATGTGCGGGAACTGCAAAATGAAGTGCGCCGGGCGCTGGCTCTGGGTGACGGGTCCGTTCTTGGCGCCGACTTGCTATCAGCGCGGCTGCGTGAGCCGGCGAAATTTGTGGCTGAGGTCCCTGCGCCGGTTGATGACGAGTCGGGGCTGCTCAGGCATCAACTGGAACGCGTCGAAGCGCAACTTATTCGCGCCGCAATGGCACGCCACAAGGGCAACAAGACACACGTTGCCGATGAACTGGGTTTGACGCGTGTCGGGTTGCGGATGAAACTGATGCGCTTGAACCTGGGGTGAGGGCAGGGCGATTTCGCGCACTGGACCATTCACTCATTTCATGCGGCCAAAGGCAATGTCAGCGTGAACTGGGCACCGCCCTGGGGCAGATTGGCAACGCTGAGCTGGCCGGCATGCTGTTCGATGATGCCGTAGCTGATGGACAGGCCCAAGCCTGTGCCTTTGCCAACCCTCTTGGTGGTGAAGAACGGGTCGAAGATGCGCGACAGGTGTTCTGGCGCAATGCCCGGGCCGTTGTCGGCAAAGCGCAAATGCACGTTGGTGCCATCCTGTTGCAGGGTGATCAGGAGTCGCGGTGCACTGGCGCCCTCGGTGCTGGCGGCGTCGGATGCGTTCTGGATCAGGTTCATCATCACCTGCAGCAGTTGGCCGGCGTTGCCAGTGACGTAACAATCGGAGCCACGCCTCCAGTCAATCTCGAACCGCGGCGCAGTGCCTTTTTTCACCCAGAGGATGGCGCGATCGACCACGGCATTGATTTCCACCTGGGCGACTTCCTCGTGAGCCGCGGTGGCAAACCGTTTCAGGCCGCTGACGATGTCTGTCGTGCGTTGGGCGCCTTCGAGAGTGCCTTCCAGCAGTGAAGGCAGATCGTCAACCATCCGGTCGATGCGCAGTTCATCGCGCAGTGCTTTCACTGGCTCGGGCAGCTCGAGCTGGTGCACTGCCTCCAGATAGCGGTTCAGGCGCGTGCCGTAGCGTTGCAGCACGTGAACATTGCCCAGCACAAAGCTGATCGGGTTATTGAGCTCGTGTGCCACTCCAGCCACCAGGCGCCCCAGGGATGCCATCTTTTCGGAATGCAGCAACTGTGCCTGGGCCTGCTTGAGCGCTTCGTGCGCATCCCGCAACTGCTGGTAGGCGCGTTTGAGCTCGCCCAGCGGGCGGCCCACCAGCACACGGCCAACTTGGTGACCGGCGCTGTTGCGCCTGGCAGTGCAATTGAAATCCACCGCCAAACCCTCGTCGTTCGGGCCGCGCAGGTTGATTTCAACCACTGCAGCCTCGCGTGCCGCCGAGTGGTACAGCGCCAACTGCCAGCGTTGCACGCTTTGCTCATCGGCCAACAGATCAATCACCGGCGTGCCGCGCAGGGTTTGTTCGCTCTTTCCCACCAGCTCGCACAGCGCTGCGTTGGTTTCCTCGATCAAGCCATCCTGATTGCAGGCGATGAGCACGTCGCTCATGGCAGACAGCAAGCTGAAGATGAATTGCTGAGATTGTTCGAGCTGCGCGTTTTTTTCCTCCAGCTCGATTTCGTCGGATACGAGCTTGGAATAGACCTCGTCCATCTTGTGGATGACATCCAGCCAAGTGGCCTCGTCCACGCCTTCGAGGTCACCTTTGGACAAATGTTGCAGCGGTGAGGGTTGCGGTGATGGCATTTCTCGATATCTTCAATGTACCGTGCAGACCATGCAGGGATCAAATGATCGCACGATGTGCTGCACGGCAACGCTTTGACCCCGGCCCTCGATTGTGCTGTCGATCGCCGCACCGACCAGCGCGCTCTCCAGCGCACCGGGGGTGCCAGCCGCGTCGCGCGGGGAGAAGTTCCAGCTGGTGGGCGCCACAATTTGATAAAGATTGATGCGACCGTTCTCGATGCGCAGCCAATGACCGAGGGCGCCGCGCGCCGCCTCGGTCAGCCCGATGCCTTGTGCCTGTTCGGGCAGCGCCTGGACCTGGTGAAAGGGTTCGCGCGGCTGCAAGGCTGTTAGCCATTGCTCCATCATGGGTACGATCCGGGCCATCTCGATCAGCCGTGCCAATACACGGGTGTACACCGTGCCGCCGTGCGCAGCGGTGGCCGCACGGATCAGGGCCTGGCCATCCACCAGCTGGCGTGCAATCGCCCCGGTCTCAAGCACCTGACCGGCCAGCCGGGGGGCTTTGTTCCAGGTGTAGGCACCGGGTTTGTCAGCTTGGGGTTGGGTCAGTCCCCGCATCGGATGCAGCGCCTGGCCGCCTTCACCCTCGGCGAACCAGGCGTGGCGCAGGTCCTCACTGATCTGTGCCGGGTCGAGAACCAGACGCTGCCTCAAACTTGCGTCCCACACGCCGCGCTGCAATCCGTGACCGCCGCCTGGTTGGGCGTAGGCGCCGTAGCTGAGGTAGCGGCCTGGCCCCGACCCCAGGCTGACTAGACCTGCATCGTCCGAAATGTCCAGAAACAGCGCCAAATCGCTGCCCGCAGCGCGTGCGCGCCAGCCCCGCAAGGCGGCCAGACTGTCAAGCGTGGCCGCCTCTTCAAGCGCTGTGCCAAACAGCGTTTGCTCAAGAAAGACGCGCATCTCCCGCACTCGCGAGAGCAGGCGCAGGAGCTCACTCGAATCAATGGCGCGCGATGTACCACCCGGCAGCACCGCACCGGTGTGCGGCCATTTGCCACCGAGTGTGCCCATCAGCTCCAGCCACCGCGCACGTGCCGCCAGTGCCGCGCGGTTATGCAGACCGCTGCTGGAAGTTCCGCCGACCACCGCAGCAAAGCGCCGCTGCGCTTCGCGAAACCAGGGTCGAGCGGCATAGACCGGGCGGGTGAAGTCCGGCATGAAGAAGACATAAAAATGCGTCAGATGGTCGGCCAGGTTTTCACAGGCAAGCATCAGGTTGATGGCATGAAGCCCGTTGGGCGGCACCAACACGCCAGAAGCATCCGCCAGCGCACGTGCCGCTGCCACCGATTGCGAGACCGAGCAGATGCCGCAAATACGCGGTGCGATGGTCAGCGCGTCCATGGGGTCGCGGCCGATCAGCATGACCTCAAAGCCGCGGTACATTGGCGCATTGACGCGTGCCTCGACGACCCGGCCATCAGCCACCTCCAGCTCGACTTCGAGGTCGCCCTCGACGCGGTTGAAAGGTCCGAGAATTAGACGGGTCATGGTCCTTGCTGCGCCTAGCGCAGGCCGGTTTTGCGTGACACAGGCGGCAGCACCACGTGATCGTTGATCGAGTTTTGCTTGACGCGCCTGGGCGTGGCGCTTTTGGAGAGCGAGGCCAGCGCCACGAACCAGGCCTTGGGCATGTCGATCGGCAAGCCAATCGGGAAGCCCGCCAGCTTCGGCGTGCTGTGAAACGGATGACCCGGGTTTTGAAACCCCGGCTCGGTGCAGCTGATGCAGGCATAACCAGCGCGCGTACAGGACCCGTCACCGTTCCACAGCCGCGTATTGCAGTCCGCGTGCGCCTGGGTGCCCTTGCAGCCCATGTTCTCCATGGTGCAGCCCAGATCGGATGGTTTCTGGGCACTGGCCTTGTATTCGTAATACTCGTTGCGCGTGCAGCCGTGATGCACCAGCCGGTCGGCATAAAAACGCGGGCGCCCCAGCGGGTCGAGATCGGCCGGCGTGAGCAGGCCGGCAGCCAGCGCCATCAGGGTATCAGTGACCCATCCCGGGTGTGTCGGGCAACCGGCGATGTTGATCACCGGCAAGCCGCCCTTGGGGCAGAAAGTGGCGCCTAGCAGCCCGCCTTTGTGCTCCTCGTCAAACTGCAAGCCACAGGCATCGGTCGGGTTGTTGCCCGATGCAGTGATGCCGCCCCATGCGGCGCAACTGCCCACGGCAATGACATGGGTGGCGACGTTTGAGAGTTGGCGCACCCAGTCGATCATCGGCTTGCCGGTGCCGGCCAGGATATGAAAACGCCCGCTGCCCTGGGGGCCGCGCAACATTGAGCCTTCAATGCAAAGTGCGTCCAGCCGCACGCGACCGGTCAAGCAGTCTTCCAGAATGGCAATCAGGTCATGACCTCCTTCGAGCGACAGCGCGGGGTGCCATAGCATTTCGATGCCATTGCTGCGCAGCAGACCAGACAAGTCGGGCGTGTCAGCGCATAGCAGCGACATGCTACAGCCCCCACAGCCGCCCGCTTGCAGCCACAACACATTAAGCCTCATGTTGTTCCCAGTTTCGTGCATCGCCAGTTTCCCTGACCCTACAGTCTATACCGTGCAGGCCAACGGAAGGATGCGACTGGATGCTTTAAGGCTGTTTCATGCAAAATGTGCTGCAAAGCTTTATGCAACAGGCGTGAGGGGCTATCAAAGATATAGCGGAACGGCGCCGCGAAGAATTACCACCAAGCGCCTACCGGCGCACCAAAAAGGGCGCCGGCTGTCTTGATCGGCCAAGGGTCGGCAGACTTGAATCGGCCGACCCTTGCGGTACCGTCTCAAACTCAGGGAGCAGGCACGTTGACGACGGTATTAACCAGTGTGACCGAAGCTCCCGGCGAAAAAGCTCTGCCCTGTAGCGTCACGATCGCAAGCTTGCCGGCGCTGGAGAATGCAACGCCCGCTTGCGCAATGATGGTTCCAACCATGGTGCCGCCGCCGGCTGCATTGATCGTGGCCAAACCACCGACTTGCCAGTAGACGTTTTTGGCCTGAGCGCCACCGGTGAGGATGACGCTTTGCGGGACCGCCGCACCCGGGCCGCCCACTGTCAGCGATTGCGCCGTCTGGAACACCCAGGTGGCGTTCGGGTCGCCTTGGGCATCCAGGGTGAGATCTCCGCCCTCGATCCGGAACGAGCCCAAGGAGGCAGATGTATAGACGCCGGGGGCGAGCGTCAGGTTGGCCAGATTGGAACCGGGATCTGCACCTGGTGGCATGGCGGCCAACGCAAGGTAAGCGGCTTGCACGTCCAGACCGGCCTGGAGTGCGGTCGGACACAATAAGAGGTCACCACCGATGACGGGTCTTGGGGGTAATTGGATACAGGTATAGATGCTCCCATTGACAACACCGCTATTCGCTGACGTTTCTGTGTAAATGTAGCCCACGGAATCGTGAAATCCAGTCACTGTTGAAGTGATCGTCGCGAGGCTTCCGACATCACCATTGATGGCCGTTAATGTCCCGGTGTTGGTCATGCCCGAGGCGCCACTGAAAATCCCGAACGTCGACGCTGACCCCAAGTTCACCTTCGACGGCACCACGGAAATTGCCGCAGTGGTGATGCTCCACACCTTGTTAACCGCAAGTGAATTGCCGGTCGTGTCCCTGGCGCCCGTGGTAATCGTCAGGGTGTAAGTAGTACCGGCTGCGAGATCGCCTGACGGCGTAAAGGTCGCAATCCTGCTCGGTGCATCATAGGTGACGGTGCCAGTGACGCCTGCCATCTTAAAGTTGGCCGTGTTGATCGTTAAAGGGTCCATCGCTTTGCTGAATGTCGCGTTGATGGATCCATTGACCGCCATATTTTGGGCAAGGTCCGGGGGGGCGAGCAGCACCACGATCGGTGCCGTGGTGTCTGCGGCAGCGGCCGTGGTCCAGCTCCATATATAGTCGCCGGTCATCGGATTGCCGGCCAGGTCAGCGACCCCGCCAGCCCCGCCCTTGACTTTGACGGTGTATTTCATATTGCTGGCGAGATTGTTCAAGGGCGTAAATATCGCATTCAGGCCTGCGTAGCTCACGATGCCTGAAACCGCGGCGCCGGAAACAGTCTCTCTCACCGTAAAGTTCAGGTTGGTGATCGTCAAGGGGTTCATCGCCTCGTTGAACGTGGCGCCAACGGTGGTGTTGATGGCTACGTTGGTTGCGCCGTTGGCGTTGAACGTCCCGATCACCCAGGGTGCGGTCGTGTCCGGCGCTGCTCCGGTGGTCCAGCTAATGATGAAGTCACTGGCCATCATGTTGCCACGGACATCCTTGACGCCGCTGGGCGAGCCCTTGACGGTGACTGTGTATTTTGTGAAGCTTTTCAAATTGCTCGCCGGTACGAATATTGCATTCACACCGGAGTAGCTGACTGTGCCCGCAACAACAGCACTGCTGATGCTCTCGGTCATCGTGAAATTTGCATTGGTAATCGTCAGCGGGTCCATCGCCTCGCTAAAGGTCACGCCAACTTTCGTGTTGATGGCGACGTTGGTCTGGCCGTTGGCATGGATCGTCGCGGTCACCGTCGGTACCGTGGTGTCCACGGCTGCGCCATCGGAGCTAAAGTTCCAGCTGAACGCAGTCGCCATGGCAACGCCTGTAGTGTCCTTGGCGCTGGTCGTAATGGAAGCGGCACAGATTGTTTTGGCGGGCAGATTATTCGTCAGCGTCAAGGTTGCCACGTTGCCATTCGCCACGTAACCAACGGTGCCGGTTTGCGTCGTTCCGATTGGGCAGCCCAGCGTGAAAGTGTCCGGCGTAAGCGTTGCGGGATCCATCGGCTGGCTGAAGATGGCGGTGATGATCCTGGTATTGCCTGGCACGCCAGAGAAATTTGGTCTAGGGGTTACGGCGGTCACTGTGGGCGGCGGGCCGCTCGGGACGGGAGTTGGTACGGGAGCTGAGCCGCCGCCGCCACATCCGCTCTCCAAAACAGCTAGAAGCAATGCCATGAACCAAGCCGAGCTTCTTGAACAGCCTTCATATTTTTTCATTTGCTTTCCTCTTGATATGTCGCAGAAACCATTGGTGAAATCAATCAATCGCTTGCCAGTGCTGGCGTTGTCGTTTTATGCGATCGCCCGAGACCACTGCATCCTGGGGTCGACTATTTCCTTTTGCCGCCAGAGAATCGGTGCGCTAGCGAACATATGTCATCAATTTTTTTGGGACGCGACGCAGGCTGACGGCCGCAAGCATCGCTAACCGCGCAGACCCTGCGATGATCGTCACCTGCCGTCATGTTGCCGTGCGGAAGACATGTTCCCCTGCTCGTGTTTGGTTTGATAAAAATCAACGCTTAAGGTGTGGCCTAGTCCAGACTGGCGTGGGTCGAGCCGGTGCCGGGACTGCCGCCGCTTTGCCCGGAACTTCCTGGCGACATGACGGCAACCCATTTTCAGGAGTACGGGCATGAACACACTGACCAAGATGGCACTGGGCCTGATCGGGCAACTGAATCCCCAGCCAGCCACCGGCGACGCAGCCAGCACGACACACTTGCCGCCGGCCAATACTGCGGGCGGCTTGCCGCTGATGCAGGCTCTGGCGCAGCGCCAGTCCTTGCGCGAGTTCGATCCCGCGCCGCTGTCGGAGCAGACACTTTCTGATCTGCTATGGGCGGCCGCTGGCATCAATCGTCCCCTCCTGGGTGGACGCACCACGCCCAGTGCGATGAATGCGCAGGAGGTCGAGGTTTACGCAGCTCTGCCCAGCGGTTTGTACCGCTATGCGGCAACGACCCACACGCTGCAGCTGGTGAGTGGCATCGACGCGCGCCGCGTCACCGGCTATCAGGATTTTGTCGACACCGCACCACTGGACCTTGTGTTTGTTGCCGACTATGCGCGCATGAAGCTGGTGCCGGCGGCTCAGCGGGAGTCGTATGCTTCAGTGGCAGCCGGCGCGATGGCGCAAAACGTGTATCTGTACTGCGCCTCTGCCGGTTTGGCCACCGTGATCCGCGCCTGGATCGACCGCAGCGCACTGGCGCAGGCTCTGGGCTTGAATAACGAGCAGCAGGTCTTGTTATCGCAGACCGTCGGTCGGCCCAAGACGGAAGCGTTGGTCTGACAGTGGATGCCGGCGTGCCCTGTCCGATTCAGGTTTTGTCGGAGGGCGCCTTCTCTCCCAATCCAACGCGAAATTTCTCCAGCTTGGCCTCATAGTCCGCAGCCTCGCCGTAAGCCAGAAAGCGCGCATAGCGCGAATGTTTTCCAAGCACCTTGCGCGCGTGCTTGATCGGGCAAAAGTATTCTTCCGTTCGCCCCACGATCTCGCTCACATAGGCCATCAGGCCGCTGCCATAGGCACAGTAGCTGCAATGAAATTTTTCGATGAAGTTGAGGTATTCCAATTGTTGCCGGTCAAACACGATGTAGTCTCCACGACGCACCCTGGTGATCCCATAAATCGGGAAACATGTGGCCTGATAGAAGCTCACGAACAGGTCCAGAAAGATCAGAGGAGCAATCATGCTGTAGATGATCGGTCCGGTAACCAAGTTCTGCGGCCGGTAGGTCACCAGCCAGTGGAAAAAACCGCTCTTGAGCTTCTGATGGGCCTGGCGGATGGAGGCCTCGAACTCGACTCGCTTGCCCTTGATCTGGAACAGGGCGCTGGCCTCCTGCTCCTGCACTGCCTTGAGTAAATCGCCTTCAAGGGCGCTCATTTGATCGAGCAACTGGCGGATTTTTTCGTTCATGATGACTCCAATGGCGCATCATGCCTCAATCCGGCCGTCGGGGCGTCAGACCAGCCTGGCTTGCAGATAATCCACTACGTTGTTGAAGGACACCAGCCGCGCATAGTCCGCTTCCGGGATGTTCACCCCGAAACGATCATGCAGGCTCACCAGAAAGTTGAGCCAGTCCATTGAATCCAGATCGACCTGGCTTCGCAATGGACGCTCAAACTCCAGCGCATCAGGCTCCAGTTCGGGCGCGATCGAACATAAAAGTGTCAAAACGCTTTCTACCAGCGTCTGTCGGTCGGTCGTCATGTCTGGGTTCCTTGGTTGATGCCCGGCGCCGTGCAAGCGTCTGCCAGGGTTTGGGGCTGCTGCAACAGCTCACGCAGCTCGACCAGAAACAAGGCGCCGCGATGTCCGTCCGAGGCCCGGTGATCGGCGGCCAGCGTGGCACACAGCAAGGGTTGAGCGAGTATTTCTCCATCCTGAACCCAGGGACGCACGGTAACGCCGCCAAAGCCCACCAGCGCCACTTGCGGCGGGTAGATCACGCCGAACACCGACTCCACGCCCTGGTCGCCCAGATTGGTGACGGTGAGGGTCGGATCGCTCATTTCGGAGCTGCGCAGCGAGCCCGCCCGGGCGCGCTTGACCAGATCGGCCAGCTCGCGCATCAGTTGCTCCAGTGGCTTGGCCCCGACGTCGTGCAGCGCCGGTGCCACCAGTCCGCCGCCGCGCAGCGAAATTGCCACCCCGGCGTGCACGGCCGCTGCGGACTGGAACGCCCCGTCACGGTAAAAGCCATTGAGCTCAGGCGCGCGTTTGAGCGCCACCGCCACCGCCTTGAGCAGCAGCACCGCTGGCAGGATGCGTTCGGTGATAGGCAAGCCTTGGTTGCGTTGCCGCAGCCATTCCAGTGCCTTGGCCATCGGAATTGTCTCGGACAGGTAATAGTGCGGAATCTCGCGCTTGGAGCGGCTCATGGCGGCGGCGATGGCCTTGCGCATTTCGGTCTGACGATCCGACGCGGCGCTTGGGGTGGGTGCCGTGCCCAATGCCGGTGTTGTTGTTACAGCGGCGGCAGCCTCGATGTCGGCCAGCGTGACCGACCCCTGCGCGCCGGTGCCGCTGAGGGTGTCGGGGTCGATACCCAGTTCCCTGGCCCGCCGGCGCGCGGAGGGCGACACCGGATGTCGCGCAGTAGCCGAAGCATTCTCGGGTGCCAACGCCTCTGCCGGGGGTGCCGCCACTTCTCCTGGTTCCAGCAGCGTGGCAAGCAGCGTGTCCACCGGCACTTTTTCGCCGGGTTGAACCAGCAACTGATGCACCACGCCGTCGTGCCAGATTTCTACATCCACCGCCGCCTTGGACGTGTCCACCACGGCTACCACCTGGCCGCGCTTGACGCTCTCGCCCGGCTTCACTGCCCAACTGAGCAGCGTGCCTTCATCCATGTCGGCGCCGAGCGAGGGCAACTTGAACTCGATCATGCTGTGTTCCCCAGCAAGGCGCGCACGGCGGCGATGATTTTCGGGACTTGCGGCAGCGCCGCCTCTTCCATGTGACGGGCATACGGAATCGGCACTTCCTCGCTGCAGACCCGCGCCAGCGGAGCATCCAGGTCAAAAAATGCCTGCTCGCTGATGCGCGCCATGACCTCGGCTGCCAGGCTGCCAGAGCGCCAGGCTTCGTCAATCACCACCGCACGGCGGCACTTGCGCACCGAGGTCATCACGGTGCTGTCGTCGAGCGGGCGCAGCACCCGCAGGTCGATTACCTCGGCAGATATGCCCTGTGCTGCCAGTTCCTCGGCCGCGCGCAAGGCCTTTGACAGGCAACCGCCGTGTGTGATCAGACTGACATCGGTGCCTGCACGCCGCACCCGGGCGCTGTGGATGTCGACCGTCAGTGGGCCATCGTCCGGCAATTCACCCTCCAGGTTGTAGAGCTGCGCGTGCTCGAAGATCAGCACTGGGTCCGGGTCGGCCAGTGCCGGCTTGAGCATGCCGCGCGCATCTTCCACCGTTGCCGGGGCCAGCACGCGCAGGCCAGGTACATGGGCGTACCAGCCCTCGAAGCTGTTCGAATGCTGGGCCGCCACCTGGCGCCCGGCGCCGGTGGCCATGCGGATCACCAGCGGCACCGAAAACTGTCCGCCCGACATGTGGTGCAACATGGCAGCCGTGTTGACGATGGGGTCGAGCGCGAGCAGGCTGAAGTTGACCGTCATGACTTCGACAATCGGTCGCATGCCACCCAGCGCCGCGCCGATGCCGGCGCCGACAAAGCCGAGCTCGGACAGCGGCGTGTCGCGGATGCGCTCGGGGCCAAACTCGTCGAGCAAGCCCTTGGACACCGCATAGGTGCCGCCATACCGACCGACGTCCTCGCCCATCAGAAAAACGCGCGCGTCGGCTTGCAGAGCTTCGTGCAATGCCTCGCGTAAAGCGTCACGGTAGCTGATACGCCGGCCCATCAGGCAGCCCCCCGGTCGGTGTTGGTGTCTGTCGCCGTCCCTCGGGCTGTGTGCACGTCGCGCAGCAAATCTTCCGCCGGCTCCCAGGTACCGGCTTCGGCAAAGGCCACGGCGTTCTCGACCTCGGACTGCGCTGCGGCGTCAAGGGCCAGGAACTCGTCCTCCGTCAGGCTGCCCTGTGCCTTCAAGCGCGCGCTGTAGGTGTGAATCGGTCCGCGCGTCTTCCAGGCCTCGACTTCTTTTTTATCCCGGTAAAGCTCGGGGTCGAACATCGAGTGAGCGCGAAAACGGTAGGTCCGCAGTTCTACAAACACCGGTCCAAGCGTCTCGCGTACCTGTCGCGCGGCGCGCAGCACGGCTTCATGGACTGCCACCACATCCATGCCATCGACTTGCACCGTATCCATGCCATAGGAAGCCGCCTTGACACACAGATCGGTCTGCGATTCAGAGCGTGGCAATGCCGTACCCATGGCGTAGAGATTGTTCTCGCAGCAAAATAGCACGGGCAATTGCCAAAGTTCGGCCAGGTTGATGGCTTCGTGAAACGCGCCCTCGGCCATTGCGCCCTCACCAAAGAAGCAGGCCGTCAGCGTGCGGCGTTTCGACATTTTGTCGGCCAGTGCGAGACCGGTGGCCAGCGGCAGACCAGCGCCGACGATGGCCTGGCCCCCAAAGAAGTGCCGGGCCCGGTCGAACAGGTGCATCGAGCCGCCGCGTCCGCGCGAACAACCCTCCTGCTTGCCATACATCTCGGCCATGATCGACCCCATCTTGAGGCCGCGCAGCAGCGCATGGCCGTGCTCGCGGTAGGTGGCGACGATGTTGTCCTCAGGTTGCAATGCACGCAAGGCGCCGGCGGCCACTGCTTCCTCGCCAATGTACAGATGCAGAAAGCCGCGAATCTTTTGCTGGCCGTACAGTTCGGCCGCTTTCTCTTCCATGCGGCGGATGCGCAGCATGTCGGATAACACGGCCGATGCAAATGTCTTGTCCCACGGCACCGGACCATTCGGCGGCGCCGGTATGCTCAGATCACTCATGCTCCGCCCTCCAGGGTCGAAGTGTCGCCTTCGGCCAGGCCCAGCTCGCGCGCCTTGAGCAGGCGGCGCATGATCTTGCCACTGCGGGTGCGTGGCAAGGTTGGCAGAAAGGCAATTTCTTTCGGTGCGACGGCCGCGCCGAGGCGCTTGCGTGCATGCGCCATGATGTCCAGGCGCAGCGCCTCATTGGGCTCACGTCCGTCCTTGAGCGAGACAAATGCCTTCACCACTTCGCCCACTACCGGGTCTGGCTTGCCGATCACGCCAGCCTCGGCTACCGCCGGGTGCTCCATCAGCACGCTCTCGACCTCGAACGGGCCAATCAAATGGCCAGCCGACTTGATGACGTCGTCGGCGCGGCCGACGAACCAGTAGTAGCCGTCGGCGTCAACCCGCGCCAGATCGCCCGTCAGATACCACTCACCGGCAAAGCACTTGCGGTAGCGCGCCTCGTTGTTCAGGTAGCCTCGAAACATCGACGGCCAGCCGGCTTTGAGCGCGAGCTCGCCTTCGATGTCAGCTTGTTCAATGATGTGCACCCGCGGCGGCTCACCCTCGGCCTCCAGATGTTCGACGATGCAGGCCTCGATGCCAGGCAGTGGCCGCCCCATGGAGCCTGGCTTGATGTCAAAGGCCGGGGTGTTGGCAATCATGATGCCGCCGGTCTCGGTTTGCCACCAGTTATCGTGGATTGGCAGACCTAAAGCCTCCTTGCCCCACCAGACCGCTTCAGGGTTCAGCGGCTCACCGACGCTGGCGACAAAACGCAGCGCCGGGTAGCTGTGACGATGCACCAGCTCCAGTCCAGCCTTCATCAGCATGCGTATCGCGGTGGGCGCGGTGTACCAGACGCTGATACGTTCTTCCTCCAGCAGCCGGTACCAGCGTTCGGCATCGAACTCTTCACGGTCAATCAGCGAAGTCACGCCATGCAGCAGTGGCGCGATGATGCCGTAGGAGGTGCCAGTCACCCAGCCAGGGTCGGCGGTGCACCAGTAGCGGTCGTGTGGGTGCAGATCGAGAGCATAGTATCCGGTGGCAAAGTGGGTGACCACCGCGCCATGCACGTGAAGCGCGCCCTTGGGTGTGCCGGTGGTGCCGCTGGTGAAATGCAGCAGGGCCGGATCATCGGGTCGCGTGTCTGCTGTGGTGAACGCGTCCGACGCAGACGCCATCAACTGCGCCAGGTCCAGCGTGTCGGGTTCACTCGTGATGCCACCGTCCTCGGCTACCAGCAGCACATGACGCAGCGTAGGCAACTGCTCGCGTATTTGCTTTACCTTGCGTTTGTAGAGCACGTCGGTGGTCACCAGTACCTGGCCAGCGCCGAGCTTGATGCGGGTGGCGATCGGCTCGGGACCGAAGGCTGAGAACAAGGGCGTCACTACCGTGCCATTCTTCAGCGCCCCCAGCACCGCGACATAGAGCTCGGGGATGCGTCCGGCCAACATGAATAGCCGATCGCCTCGGCCCACTCCCAACCCCTGCAATATGTTGGCAAAGCGATTTGTTTGTTGCGCCAGCTGGCCGTAGCTCAGGTCGATCGGGGGCGAGCTCCGCGAGACAAAGCGCAATGCCGTCCGGTCCTGCAACGCACTTGCGGCGTGGCGATCCACTGCCTCAAAGCCGATGTTCAAGCTACCCTGCGGCTCAAGCTGCAAGGCGCGCCGCGCCAGGTCCCACGAAAATGTGCGACGCTCGGCGTCGTAGTCGGCCCAATGCGGCGGCAGCCGAAGATCAGCGGCGATTTTGTGAATGACAGTCGATCGTTTCATCTAGTCCTCAAAAAGAGCAGCCTGTGGCGCCGCCACACGCGCCTCGATCCGGGTCAGCGCCTTTGACTGACTTCCCGATCTCTGGCGCCCACAACCCCGGACGCGAGATTCGCCAGTTCACGGGTCAGCAACTCGAGCACGTCCTCCATCGTGACAATGCCTACCAGACGGTTCGCTGCGTCCGCGATGATCAGGCGGCGCAACCGGTGTGCGCTCATCAGCTGCACGGCGTCCATCGCGTCCATCTCGGGGCTGGCGATGACCGGATTGATCGACATGATGTCACCCGCGGTAAATACGGCCGGGTCCAGGCCTTCGGCGATCAACTCAAGCACCAGATCCCGATCGGTCACGATGCCGACTGGCCGACTCCTCTCCTGCGCCTCGACGACCACCACCGCGCCAACGTGATGTTGCCGCATGAGCCGGGCGACAGTCAGGGCATTGGTTTCGGGTTCGACCACTGCCACTACCGAGGTCGCAAAATCCTTGAGCTGTGTTGCCATCATCTGCCCCTCGGTGTCAGCCTGATCTGGTGAACATGGCAAGGAGATTGCGCGCTATGCCTCAATCTCGACTTGATTGTTGACGCGACTCACACCCGGGGCTGACCATGACGCGCCTTCGATCGCACTTCGCTCCGCCCAGGAGTGGACGTGCCCACGCAATGTCACAACGCTGCCGTCCACCGAGATTTCGATCCGCTTGGCTTCGCGCACGGCCTGGCGAGTCAACGCGTCCTGAATCCGGTTCGCAAGGTTGGCAGGAACCGGCAGCGCCTTGAGCCGAATGTTGTCGCTGATACCCACCACACCCTTGAGCGGTCGGATCATGCGTTCCACCGCCCGGCGCTGATAGTTCCAGTCGAGTTCGCCGTCCAGTGTCACCCAGCCTTTTTCCACCGTCACCTTGATCTGGTCGGCCGGCACCGAGGTGTTCCAGCTCAGGGCGTGCTCCACAGCGGCAGCGATTTCGGTGTCGCTGCGTTGGTGAATACCCAGAGGGATGACATCGAGCTCCATGGCAATTGCCTTCACACCGCCGACTCGTTCTACTGCACGTTTGGCCGCAACCTTTTCGGCATAGGTATCGAGGTGTCCGGTCAAGGTCACAACGCCTTCGCTGACCGTGACACCGACCCGTGTCGCAGGGATGAGCGGATCCCACGACAGTTCCGTGAACACATCCCTTTTCAGATCCGCATCGGATTTCATAGCTGCTCCTTACAAATGCCAGAACACACCACCGCTTTCAGAATAGGCGCGACGCAAAGGGCCATGTTGAGAAAAATCAACTGAGCAGTGCCAGCTGAAGCAAGCCCGAGCACACGGGTTTGCAGCCAGCAACATGGCGTTTACATACTGTTACAGAGCCCACCCCTGAGGCCGGTTGCGCGTGTAAGTCTGTTTACCCAGAGTGCCTACGCTTGAATCCATGCCTGGTAGATGTAGGTGCGGTTACTGCAGGGGAGCTTGACACCTTGATGACGACGGGCGTATGGACCAACGACAGACTCAACAAGGAGAACCAGATGACACTGACTTCAAACCCGCAGCAGGCGCGCGGCTACCAAGCGGTTATTGATCGCGAGGCGCTACGGACGCAACTTCACGCTACTCGCACTCCTAACCTTGCCGCATCGACCGCCTATTCCAGTTCGGTCATCTGTGAACTGGGCCGCAAAGTCGACGGCCCCCGGCCCCTCTGGCAGCAATCCCTGAGCGTGGTCGAGCAATGCGTTGCCTTTGGACGACGCCGGGTGCGGGCGGGTGAGCGTGTCTATTTGTGCGGGCAACCCTTTGACAAGCTGTATCTGGTCAGCTCGGGCCTGTTCATGATCATGAACCTGACTGCGGACGGGCGCGAACAGCCGGCCGGCTTCTATTTCAAAGGCGACTGGCTGGGATTTGACGGCGTTCTCGCCGGCCATTACGGCTGCTCTGCCATTTCGCTCGACTATGGTGAAGTGTGGACTATGGACTACGACACTGTGCAGCGGGCCAGCGCCAGCGAACCGACGGTGCTACGTGTGTTGCTTGGGGCCATGAGTGAGCAGTTGGCATTCAGTCGCAACGCCATGCTGTCCATGGGTACGCTGGCAGCAGATGCCCGCGTGGCGGACTTCCTGCTGCAGTGGGCGCAAGCGCTGGCCGAACGTGGCATGAGAACCGATCAGATCAATGTGCATATGACGCGGGCAGATATGGGCCACTATCTTGGCCTCACGCTGGAGTCTGTGAGCCGCGCGCTTTCGCGTCTGGCCCGCTGCGGCGTGATCGAGTTTCATGAGAAGGGCAGGCGCGATATCAGCATCCCGAAGCTGGAAGGCTTGCGCGATTTCATCCAGAACAGCGCCGAGCCGGATACCACTTTTCTTCACTGACGGTTGAGGTCGGCAGCGAGGCCGGATGTCGGCGGCCCGGCACCTCGCGCTGCCCGTAAATTGGCTGCGCTTACCCGCCAGCCGTGACGGCTGGCACAAAAATATACCCGGCGCTACGCACTGACTTCAGAATTTCCGGCTGACCGGGCGTGCACTCGATTTTTTTGCGCAGCCGGCCTACCAGCACATCCACCGCACGGTCAAATGGCGCGGCATCGCGTCCGCGTGTGCTTTCCAGCAGGAAATCACGCGACAAGACACGTCCCGGGTGCGTCGCGAAGACACGAAGAAGTTCAAATTCTCCGGTGGTCAAACTTACCTCGGCGCCATCGCCTGCGAGCAGGCGCCGGCCGCCACAGTCCAGCACCCAGTCTGCAAAATGCAGTCGGTCGGCGGACCGTGTGGCATCGTTGCCAAGCTCGCTCGATGCCTGAAAATTTTGTGCAGAGCGACGCAACACCGCCCTGACGCGCGCCAGCAACTCGCGCAGGTCAAAAGGTTTGGTCACATAGTCATCGGCGCCGATTTCCAGCCCCACAACCCTGTCCACAGGGTCGCTGCGACCGGTCACCAAGATGATGCTGGTCTGCCAATGCTCGCGCAGGCGCCGTGCGATGACCAGCCCATCGTCGCCAGGCAGGCCGATATCCAGCAGCACCAAGTCTGGTGGATCTTTGCGCATCAGCGCCATCAGCGCCGTCCCGCCCGAACATTCGGTCACGCGAAAGCCATTCCCGCCAAGGTAGTTGGCCAGGAGCCGCGTAATATCGGGCGCATCATCGACAACGGCAATGTGTTGCTCAGTCATGAAAGTCCCTGGTTTGCGCGAAAAACCTGGTGCTGAGCTGAGCATGCTACACAGCATTTGCACCGACCACGCCAGTGCAATTTAACACAGTGGCGCGGCAGCGCCTAGCCCCGGTGTGTGCCGGCTGCACTCATTTCCGGATGATTTGACCTCGATCAATAAAGTGTCGGGAAATGCGCGTCACCGCATGGCCCTGAATCGGGCGCTGAGCCCGTTTCAGGGGAAATTGCCCTCCAGGGACGTTGTATCCGAAGTGGCGCGAGCTTTGGGCGCCGCCGCAATCATGCAGTCTGTCGTCAGTATCAGGCTGGCGATGGAGCCGGCGTTTTGCAGCGCCAGGCGCGTCACCTTGGCCGGATCGATGACACCCATCAGCAACAGGTCGCCGTACTCGCCGCTGGCGGCGTTGTAGCCAAAGGCGCGCTCAGAAGACTCTTCCACCCGGTGCACCACGATCGAGGGCTCCTCTGCCGCGTTAAGCACAATGCGGCGCAGCGGCTCTTCCAGCGCCCGGATGACGATCTTCACACCGGAGTCTTCGTCCAGAGTACGCAGGTGAATGTCTTTCAAGGCCTTGCGGGCGCGCAGCAAAGCCACACCACCGCCAGGCACCAGACCCTCCTCGACTGCCGCACGAGTGGCGTGCAGGGCATCCTCGACACGCAGCTTGCGCTCCTTGAGTTCGGTTTCTGTGGCGGCACCGACTTTGACCAGCGCCACACCGCCAGAGAGTTTGGCCAGACGTTCATCCAGCTGCTTGCGGTCGTACTCGCTGGCCGCGGCCTCACGCTCCTTGCGGATCATGCTGACACGCTCCTGAATGGCACTGGCGGCACCGGCGCCGCCGATGATGGTGGTGTTGTCCTTGTCCACCTCGACCCGCTTGGCGCGACCCAGGTCTTCCAGCTTCACTTTCGCCAGGGTCAAACCGAGCTCCTCCGAGATGACGCTGCCACCGGTTACCGCGGCGATGTCCTGCAGCATGGCCTTGCGTCGATCGCCAAACCCCGGCGCCTTGACGGCGCAGGTCTTTATCACGCCGCGCACGCTGTTGATCACCAGCGTGGCCAGCGCGTCGCTGTCGATATCCTCGGCGATCACCAGCAGAGGGGTGCCCGACTTGGCGACACTCTCCAGCAGCGGCACCAAATCCTTGAGGGCCGACAGGCGGCGATCGCAGATCAGGATGTGCACGTCCTCCAGCACGGCGGCGCCGCGCTCGGCGTTGTTCACGAAATATGGCGACAGATAGCCCCGGTCGAACTGCAGGCCTTCGACGATCTCCAGTTCGTTCACCATGCCGGAGCCGTCTTCGATGGAGATTGCGCCTTCGCGCCCGACCTTGTCCATGGCGCGAGAGATCAACTCACCGATGGAATGGTCGTTGTTGGCAGAAATCGCGGCCACGTGGGCGATCTCCTGCGGCGTCACGCAAGGTTGGGCCATCTGCTTGAGCTCCTGCACCACGCGCTCGATCGCGGTGTCGATGCCGCGCTTCAGGCTCATCGGGTTCATGCCGGCTGCAAGGTACTTCAAGCCCTCCTGGATCATGCTGTGCGCCAGCACCGTAGCGGTGGTCGTGCCGTCGCCCGCCATTTCACTGGTGCGCGCCGCGACTTCCCGCAGCATCTGCGCGCCCATGTTTTCGAAGCGGTCCTCCAGCTCCACTGCCTTGGCCACAACCACGCCCGAATTGACGATCTGCGGCGCGCCGAATTCCCGCTCAATGATGACCGTGCGTCCACGTGGCCCCAAGGTCACCTTCACGGCGTCGGCCAAGGCATCCACACCCCGGCGAATCTTGTCCCGCGCGTCTTCACGATAGATGATTTGTTTCGCCGCCATAGCCGACCTCCTTGGCATTTTTGCCTTGGGGAACTCTAGTTCCACACCTTGAGGCTGCTTTGAGAAAACGCAAGACTAGGCGCTGACCTTGTCGCTAATCTTGCGTCGGCTGTTGCCCGTCACTGTGCGAACAGGAATGGCGTGGCAAGCCCGAGAACCTGGTAAATATCAAACAGTTGAGGTATCCATCATGAGCAATTTACGATTATTCGAACCGGCCCTGAGCGACTCTTTTGAATCCATGTTCAAGCGTTTCATGGCGCCGATGCGCATGGAAGCCGATACCGGCTCTCTCGACATGCGAATCGACGTGAGCGAAAAGGACGGCACCTACACGGTTCGCGCCGATCTGCCGGGCGTGAAGAAGGATGAAATCAATGTGCGCATCGACGGCAATATGGTGCAGATCGATGCCGAGGTCAAGCACGAGAAGGACACCAAGGACAGTGGTGGCAAAGTGCTGCGCAGCGAGCGCTATTACGGTGCCGTCTCGCGTGCCTTCTCACTGGCGCAGGACGTGGACGAAGCCAAAGCCACGGCAAAGTACGAAGATGGCGTGCTGACGCTGGAGTTGCCCAAGAAGGAGACCGGCGCTTCGAAGCGGCTGACGGTGCACTGAAAGCGTGTTGCTGCGCTGATGGCATGATCCGCAGCCACTGAAAACGACGATCGCGTGTTCAGCCATGTTTCGTGATCGCAGCGAAGCCGCAAATCGCCTGGCCGAGCGGCTTGCGGCCTACAAGGGACAAAACCCACTGATTCTGGCGATTCCGCGCGGCGCGGTGCCGATGGCCAGCTCCATTGCGCAGAAGCTCGGCGGTGAGCTCGATGTGGTCCTGGTGCGCAAGCTGCGTGCGCCGCACCAGCCCGAGCTGGCGATTGGCTCGGTCGATGAAAGCGGTTGGACCTATATTGCCGACTACGCCGGATCGTATGGTGCCAGCAGAGACTACATCGAATCCGAGAAGCAGGTGCAGATGGAGACCATGCGTCAACGCCGCGCCTTGTACACGCCGATCCGTGCGCCGATCGACCCCTCGGGCCGCATCGTGATCGTGATCGATGACGGATTGGCGACCGGCGCCACGATGATTTCGGCGCTGCACAGCCTGCGCGCCAGAAAGCCGGCCAAGCTGATTTGCGCGGTGCCGGTGTCACCCCCTGACACGCTGGAAAAAATCGCCGATATGGCCGATCAGGTGGTGTGCCTGGAGGCGCCGAATTTCTTTCAGGCGGTCGGACAGTTCTATGCGCATTTTCCGCAGGTGGAAGATGACGAGGTGATTGCAATTCTGAAAGAGTAGCTTGTGACGGCCAGTGACCTCGCGACCGCCGCCGGCAGCTAATTCATTCGACAGGTTGAATTCATCGGTAAGCGCTCTCATTGGCCTGCTGCGTTTGCACGGTGCAGTTGACGCAAGGATCGAACGCGGCCGCCAGCAACTGGGCCGCCACCGTGTTGTCGGGTGCCAAGGCCGCCAGCGCACGCGCCAGGGCGCCCTCCGGATGAAAATTCCACTCGGTTGGCGCCAGTACCCGGTAGTCGCGCACTCCCTCTTGTGAATCCAGTTGGACCCAGTGCAGCAACAGACCCCGCGCCATTTCGCACCAGGCCAGTGCCTGGCCATCGCCCAAGGGCAGGGCACCACTGGCCAGCAGCGGCACGGGGTCTGGACTTTGGTCCGCCGGCGGTGCGGCAGCAATCTCCAGCAATTCGATCCAGCGTGCGCTCAAGCGCGTCCAGGCGCTGTGCGGCGTTTCGGCTTGATCGGTCCGATGCCGCAGGCGTGCCCAGGGTCCGTTTTCAGCGCACTGACCCAGCCACGTCGGCTGCTGTGCGAAGTCGGCTTGCTCCACCAGGGCTCGAGCCAGCTGGCGTAGCTGGAGATTCTGCAGTGTCGCGTCTTCGTCAAGCAGATTCAGACTGCGCATTTCAGGACGCAAGGCATGTGCGATCGGGTACCAGGTGGCCAGACACTGTGCCGGTGCCAGTCGGGCATACTCCGCCGTGCACCAGCGCGCCAGGGCATCGGGGTGACGATGATCTGACAGCCAGTCAGCAAGGGCTTGACCCAGGATGCGCCCTTCCAGCCAGGCCCGCAACTGGGCCAGCGCCTCGTGCGCCGCGCTGGCGTCCGAAGGCGCCTGGGTTGTGGCCAGGGGCAGGGGGCAGCCACGCAGCCAGTCCAGGTTTGGGGCACCAGCGCCGAGTTCGGTCACGCGCCGGGGCCAATCGAGTGCGATGCTGCGCAAGTGGTCACGTGCTGTTTCAAGCCAGAGCAACACCGGTGGGTTGGCCTCTGGCAAGGCTTGAGTCTCGCCCAGTGCAGCGGCATAAGCCAGTCGGGCGGTGCGGCGATGGGCGTGGGCACACAGGGTGAACACGCTGCTCAGCGTGAGCTCAAGCTGTTCACCGCGCTGGCCGCGCAGGAGTTGTCCCAGCCGTCCGGCGGCCAGCACGGGACGCTGGCCAAAAACGCTGCGTGGCGTGCCTGGTCGCAGTTGGTACTGCCCGGCGAGCGTATCCCAAGGTGTGGTGCTCATGGCAAGCGGCGCCTCAGGTTGTGGGTACGGTCAAGCGGCCGCCTGGGCGATGGTCAGGCGCTGAGCGATGCCGCTTTCAGGCCGGCCGGGTGAGGCTGCGCTCAAGCGCAAGACTTCAGCGCGTGGCGGTGCCGCCTCAGCGTCCCAGTCACTCAGAACGATGCGACGCAGCCCCGGTGCCAGATCGTGGTTTGCCGGCCGGTGCGTATGGCCGTGAATCAGAGTGCTCGCCTGGGCCGCGTTCAGCCAGTTCTGCGTCGCCCGCCGGTCAAGGTCGGCGTATGACGCAGCGCTGCGTTTGTGCGCTTCGCTTTGCAGGCGAAGCGTGCGGGCGATTTCCTGGCGCCGGGATAAGGGCTGATCCAGAAACTCCCGCTGCCAGGCAGCGCCACGCACCTGAGCCCGAAACTGCATGTAGTCGGTATCGGCCAGACACAAGGCATCGCCATGCGAGAGCAGCCAGTGTTGCCCGGCAAAGTCGAGTACGCTGGGGTCGGCGAGCAGGCTGAGGTCACACGCTTTGGCGAAGGCCTGGCCCAGCAGGAAGTCGCGGTTGCCGCGCATCAAAAAAAGCTTCAGGCGCTGGGCTGTCGCGTGGAGAATCCGCGCACAACGGGCTTCAAAAACCGGCGACGGACCAGTGTCGACATCGCCGTCCATCACATCGTCACCGACCCAGACGTCAAACAAATCACCGAGGATAAACACGGCATCGGCCCGCGTCGTCTGCATGAAGGTTTGCCAGGCATCGAAGGTGGCAGTGGCGTCTGCTTTCAGGTGCAGGTCGGAGATGAAATCAAGCCGCTGCCAGTGCGCGGGCGCTTGCAACACCGGCCAGGGCGACGCTGCGCACAGCGCCGAAATCCCGGGACCGGATGCAGTCATGTCAAAGTGCCACGGCCTTGTCGATCACCACGTCCTGCACCGGCACGTCATCGTGGTAGCCCTTGCGACCGGTTGGCACCGCCTTGATCTTGTCGACCACTTCAGTGCCAGCCACCACTTTGCCGAACACGGCGTAGCCCCAGCCCTGGGCTGAAATAGCGGTGTGATTCAGGAAACCGTTGTCCGCCACATTGATGAAGAACTGTGCGGTGGCCGAGTGGGGGTCGCTGGTGCGGGCCATGGCCACCGTGTAGTTGAGATTTTTCAGGCCGTTGTTGGCCTCGTTGTCGATCGGCTTGTCGCCTTTCTTTTCCTTCATGCCGGGCTCCATGCCGCCGCCTTGCACCATGAAGCCGGGAATGACGCGATGAAAAATGGTGTTGTTGTAGTGGCCTTTGTTCACGTAACTCAAGAAATTGGCGACGGTTTTGGGCGCCTTCTCAGGGTCGAGCTCAAGCGTGATGACGCCATAGTTGGCGATGTGGAGTTCAACTTTGGGTTTGTTCATGATTTTTTTTCAAGGGTTGCAGTGTTGATAAGAATGGGTGTCTTGGGAACATCGGACGGGAAAGGGCCAGCCGCACCGGTGGGTGTGATCTTGATCTTTTCAATCACGTCCATGCCGCTGACCACTTTGCCGAAAACGGTATAGCCGAAATTCTGCGCCGTCGGGTTCAGAAACTCGTTGTCCTTGACGTTGATAAAGAACTGAGCGGTCGCGGATTGCGGGTCGTTGGTGCGGGCCATGGCGATTGTGCCCAGCACGTTCTTGGGACCGCCCTTGGCCAGCGCCTCACGCCCTTCATGGATCACCGGTGCACGGGTCATCTTCTGCACATAGTTGACGTCAAAACCGCCACCCTGGACCATGAAGTTCGGAATCACGCGGTGAAAGATGGTGCCATCGTAGTGCTTGTCTTTGACGTATTGCAAAAAGTTTTCAACCGTCTTGGGTGCCTTGTCAGGATACAGCTCGACCACAAAATCACCTGCGGTGGTCGCGAATTTCACCCGGGGTGCTTCCTGTGCCAGTGTGCTCGTTGCTATCAAAAACATAGCTGCTGACGCAATGACGGCGGATACTAGAGCCCGAATTGTCATAAATTTCATCCTATAACTCCTTCAAAAAATATTTTCCAATGACTGCCCTGGCGAGCCCAGTACTGACGTTTGGTGGGGCCGGTGCGATTGCCACCGGCGACCTCGCCAAAAGTGACGACCATGGTATCGGCGCTATCGGTCCAGCGCAGCAAGGACAGGTCTTTAAGCGCGATGGCACGCCCCCGAACCTGGTCCAGCTCGCTGCGCAGGGCCGGTGTCCATTCGCTCAGTGTCTTGCCGTTGCTGTTGAAATCCGGACTGTAGAAACTCAGCAGCCGATCGATGTTGCCACTGGATTTTGCGCTCTGCCACGCCGTCAAGGCGGCTTCGAAGGGCTTGCTTTCGGAACGGACGCTATTTGGCATGACCCAATTCAGGCGCTGCGAGATGACAACCGGGGTGGTGCGGACCTCGACCGTGCGGATGATGTGGCTCAGATCCGGATTGGCCAGCACGACACAGCCATCGGTGGCCTGGGGCGCGCGTGAAAACTGGCCAGGCGGCGTGCCATGCAACCAGATGCCCTTGCCAGTCTTGCCGCGTTTGCTGTCAAGCACATTGGGGTAATTGATCGGCAGGGCGCCAGAACCGTAGAAGTCTTTGAGCGACTTGGGGTCGAGATTGCTGGTGATGAAGTACACCCCCAGCGGCGTGCGCAAGTCACCCTCGGCATTTTTTTCCAGCCCGGATTTTCCGATTGAGATGTAATAGTCGGCGACCAGTGTCAGTCCGCCCGGTCGATTTTCGAACAGGTAGAGGCGCGAGCGGGAAGCGTCGATCGCAATGGCGTGCCTGTTGCTCGCTGACAAGGCCAGAAATTGAGAAGGGACAGCGCCTGTCGGCGGGCGCTCGCGCAGCGCCTTCAAGCGCATTTGTGATTCGCCAAGCAATTCGGCCAGTGCCGGGGCGCCCGCCTTGAGCATCGGCTCGGGTATGTCGCCCATGGTTCTAACTGGCCGGGCGCGCGCCGCCAGCAGATCGCCGTAAGCCAGTTGTGCCAGCTGAAAGTGGGGGAAGTCGTGAACCAGGCTCTCGGCCTTGGCCAGGGCTTCAGGCATTTGCGCTTTGGCCGCCAGTTGGTAAACCTCGATCAGTCGCTTTTCGGCCAGGCCTGATTCGCCTGGATCCGCCTGGTTTGCTTTCCTGACCTTGTGCTTGGCGCCGGGGTGTGAGGCCGCTGTGCCCCTGGCGCCAGTTTTCTTGCGCGTGCCGGCGTAGGCTGT
Source organism: uncultured beta proteobacterium (assembly GCA_963810395.1). GTDB lineage: Bacteria > Pseudomonadota > Gammaproteobacteria > Burkholderiales > Burkholderiaceae_C > Rhodoferax. The sequence continues at coordinate 408,998 of CAWENC010000002.1, forward strand.
CGTTGTCAGAGCGACAGTCACTGCAACAAAAAAAATAAAAAAATACCTTTTCATAGAAACATCAGGCAAGCAATGAAACCAGTACTTTCAGCAACGCCCGCTGCGCGCGGCAAGCGGGTCATCAATTACCCGTGGATTCCCTGCTGATCAGCCAGCGGTCGTCAGTCTTGAGAAAATCCAGCGTCTTGCGGCTTGATACCGACAGTGTGTCGGCCCGGTAAATTTGCCGAAATCTTGCAGTGGCCTTGTTGCCGTTGACCGTTACGCTGAGGTTTTCCAGTTTGACGCTGATGCTGGATTTTCCGATGATGCGTTTGCGACGATCTTCCTCCCAGGCGTTGCGTGTCTGCTTGCTTGCGGGGCTGAATTCCTTGCTGTAAGCGTTCAGGTAAGTCGCCACGTCTTTGCTCGACCAGGCCTTGGCCCAGGCCTGTACCGCCTCCTCAACTCCCTTGGCCTCCGTGGTCGAATTGCCGATACCGGTGGATTTAACGGGCGCCGCAGCGGCGCTGATTGCCGCGGTTGCCGGGCGAGCGGCCGTTGGTGGTGTCACAACAGGCGTTGCCACTGACGCCGCAGGAAGCGGCGGTTTTGCCACTGAAACTGCAGACGCTGCAGCCGGTGTTGCCGTGGCGGGATGCTGCCCCTTGTTGTTGGGGCTGAACAATTCCCGTATCAGGGCCAGTTTCGGCGGCACCGCCACGTTGGCGCCATCAAGCTGGAGTGCCTTGTTGTAAGCCTGGCTGGCGAGTCTGGCATACACGTCGCCCAGATTTTCGTGCGCCGTGGCATAGCTGGGATTGGTGCGGATCGCCATTTCGAGCGCGGCCCGGGCCTTGTCATACTGATTCTGGCCGGCATAGAGCACGGCCAGGTTGTTGTACGGTTCAGGCAGTTCCGGGTAGTCTTCGGTGAGCTTGGTGAAAGTGGCGATCGCCTCGGTCTGCTTGCCCAGGTTGCGTTGAATCACACCCTTCAGAAAGCGCATCTGCGGATCAGTGGGTTTGGTGTTCAGGAAAGTGTCCGCCTTGACCATCGCCTCGCTCAACTTGCCCGAGCGCAGCAACTGGCTGACATCGCCATATTCGTCCGCATAAACCGCAGGGGCGGCGCAGGCAACTGCCAGCGTCAGCAGGCGAAGGGTGGTGAACAGGATAGAGCGGGGGTGCTTCATGGCGCGGGTTGATTCCTACAGGGTGAGCGCCCGCCGCCGGATGCTTGCCGGCCGGGCTATATACTGCGGTGAATTGTAGCTTAGGGGGTGCTTTTCAGCGCCCTCATAATCACCCCACTATCCATCGTCATTGTCGAGGCTGCCATCTGGTCGAATACTCCGACGCCCTTGTTTAAAGCACCCATGAGTTTGCGCATCTACAACACGCTGTCGCGTGCCCTTGAACCCTTGATTCCGCTGGAGACCGGTCATGTGCGCATGTACGTTTGCGGCATGACCATTTACGACCTTTGCCACATCGGTCACGCCCGCATGGCGATGACTTTTGATGTGGTGCAGCGCTGGCTCAAATGCAGCGGTTACCGGGTGACCTATGTGCGCAACATCACGGATATTGACGACAAGATCATCAAGAGGGCGGTGGAGCGCGGCATCACCATTCGTTCGCTGACCGACGAGATGATTGAGGTGATGCATGGCGATATCGGCAAGCTGGGCATCGAGTCACCGACCCTGGAGCCGCGTGCGACCGAATATGTGCCGCAGATGCTGGGCCTGATCAGTCGGCTTGAGGCCAAAGGCCTGGCCTACAGGTCGGCGACCGGCGACGTGAACTTTGCGGTGCGAAAGTTTACCGGCTATGGCAAGTTGTCGGGCAAATCGCTGGACGATTTGCGTGCTGGCGAGCGCGTTGCAGTGCTCGATGGCAAGGATGATCCACTGGATTTCGTGTTGTGGAAATCTGCCAAGGAATCCGAGCCCGAAGATGCCAAGTGGAACAGTGCCGCGCTGGGTCACGACTACGGCATGGGACGCCCTGGCTGGCACATTGAATGTTCCGCCATGAGTTGCCAGACGCTGGGCGAGAGTTTTGATATTCACGGTGGCGGCGTGGACCTGCAATTCCCGCATCATGAAAATGAAATTGCACAGAGCGAAGGAGCCACGGGCAAACCATTGGCCAGGCTCTGGATGCACAACGGCATGGTTCAACTGGACAACGAAAAGATGTCCAAGAGTCTGGGCAACTTCTTCACCATCCGCGAAGTATTGACCAAGTACGATCCCGAGACGGTGCGCTTCTTCCTGGTTCGCACGCACTACCGGACCAGTTTGAATTACAGCGATGTCCATCTGGACGATGCACGCAACTCGCTCAAACGCATCTATACCGCACTCGACTTGGTGCCGCCGGTGACAGTAAGCATTGACTGGAATCAGCCCTTTGCGGCGCGCTTCAAGGCAGCCATGGATGAAGACTTTGGCACACCTGAGGCAGTGGCGGTGCTGTTTGATCTTGCCAGCGAAGTCAATCGGACCCGGTCCGCTGAACTGGCCGGATTGCTCAAGGCATTGGGCGGCTGTCTTGGCCTGTTGCAGGGCGATCCGAAATCGTTCTTGCAGGCCGGCGCGACACTCGATGAAGCCTCCGTTACGCTGCTGATTGCGCAGCGCGCAGCAGCCAAACTGGCAAGGAATTTTGCCGAGGCGGACCGAATTCGCCAGCAGCTCCTGGCCCAGGGTGTTGTTCTCAAGGATTCCGCCAGCGGCACCACCTGGGAGTCTGCTTCGTGAATTTTTTCCCAGTCAATTTGGCCGCCAACGACAGAAGGCAGATCGATGGCAGCTGTTGAAAAGATAGCGCCTGTGGAGCAGACCCCCGACTACTGGGAAGACGCCTGCAGGCACCTGATGAAAAAAGACCGGGTGATGAAGCGACTCATTCCCCAGTTTGGTGAAGCGCGTCTGCAAAGTCGGGGCGATGCCTTCGTGACGCTGGCGCGCAGCGTGGTAGGGCAGCAAATTTCGGTCAAGGCGGCACAGACCGTGTGGGACCGCTTTGCGCTGCTGCCAAAGAAGATCACAGCCGCCAACGTGCTCAAGCTCAAGGTCGATGACATGCGTGCCGCCGGTCTGAGTGTCCGCAAGGTTGAGTACCTGGTGGATCTTGCCCTGCACTTTGACGCCGGTGCGGTGCATATCGAGGCCTGGGAGACGATGGACGATGACGCCATCATCAGTGAGTTGACTGCGATTCGCGGCATCGGCCGTTGGACCGCTGAAATGTTCCTGATTTTTCATCTGATGCGCCCCAACGTCCTGCCGCTCGATGACGTCGGTTTGATCAATGGCATCAGCAAGAGCTATTTTTCCGGTGACGTGGTGAGCCGCAGTGACGCGCGCGAAGTGGCAGCTGCCTGGGAGCCTTTTTGCAGCGTCGCTACTTGGTATATTTGGCGCTCGCTCGATCCGCTACCGGTGAAATACTGAAACCTTGTGGGACAGACCGCGGTTACGCCAAGCGAACAAGCGCTGTCCCCAACCGATTAGGAGTATTTATGGCCAAGAAAACATTCCTCGATTTCGAGCATCCGATTGCTGAACTCGAAAACAAAATTGAAGAATTGCGCTACGTGCAGACTGAATCGGCGGTTGATATTTCGGCCGAGATTGATCAATTGGCCAAAAAGAGCCAGCAACTCACCAAGGATATCTATAGCGACCTGACACCCTGGCAAATCACCAAGATTGCGCGTCATGCCGAACGGCCCTACACGCTGGATTACGTCAACGAAATCTTCACAAACTTTGTGGAATTGCACGGTGACCGGCACTTTGCCGATGACCTGAGCGTTGTCGGTGGATTGGCGCGTTTCAATGGCATACCCTGCATGGTGCTGGGTCAGCAAAAAGGGCGTGACACCAAGGAGCGTGGTTTGCGCAATTTCGGCATGACCAAGCCCGAAGGCTATCGCAAAGCCCTGCGGCTCATGAAGACCGCCGAAAAATTCAAGTTGCCCTTGTTCACCTTTGTTGATACACCCGGTGCCTTCCCGGGAATCGAGGCCGAGGAGCGTGGCCAGTCCGAGGCCATTGGGCGCAATATTTTCGAGATGGCCCAGCTTGAAGTGCCCATCATCACCAGCATCATCGGCGAGGGGGGGTCGGGCGGGGCCCTGGCGATCTCGATTGGCGATCAGGTGCTGATGCTGCAGTATTCGATTTACTCGGTGATCAGTCCGGAAGGCTGCGCTTCCATTCTCTGGAAGACTTCGGACAAGGCGCAGGAAGCCGCCGACGCGCTTGGGATTACCGCGCACCGGCTCAAGGCCCTGGGCGTGATTGACAAGATCGTCAATGAACCGGTCGGTGGGGCGCACCGCGATCACAAGCAAATGGCGGCTTTTCTGAAGCGCGCCCTCAACGACGCCTACCGCCAGGTTGGCGACCTCAAGGTAAAGGAGTTGCTGGAGCGCCGCTACGAACGCCTGCAGAGCTACGGCCGGTTTATTGACACCAAGGCAAGCGCCAAGTAGCTTGCTGGCGGGTACGCATCGGTGAGCAACGCGTGACCACGACGCTAGCCCAGGCCGTGGCGGCCTTCTCGCCTCAGTTGCCGCTGGCGGTGGCATTCAGTGGTGGTGCTGACTCCACGGCTTTGCTGCTCGCCTGTGCTGAAAAATGGCCAGGTCAGGTTCATGCGATTCATATTCATCATGGCCTGCAAGCCGCGGCCGATGATTTCGAGCGCCATTGCCAGGCTTTTTGCGCTCAGCTCAATGTACCGTTGACGGTCAGACGGGTGGATGCGCGTCATCTGCCCGGCCAGAGCCCGGAAGACGCGGCGCGTCGTATTCGTTATATGGCTTTTGAGGCGGCAGGCACCGATGAATATGCGCAGATCGCTATAAAAAATATAGCAATTGCGCAGCACGCGGATGATCAGGTAGAGACAATTTTGCTGGCCCTGAGTCGGGGCAGCGGTTTGCCGGGCTTGAGTGCCATGCCGGCATGCTGGGTGCGAGCCGGGCTGATCTACCACCGTCCGCTGCTGCGGGTGCGGGCGTCCGACATCCGGACCTGGCTGGCCGGCCGCGGCGTGGCCTGCATTGAAGATCCGACCAATGTTGATCAGCAGTTCACCCGCAACCGCATTCGCGCGCGGCTGTTGCCGGCACTCGAAGCCACGTTCCCGCAATTTCGTGAAACGTTTGCCCGCAGTGCCGCGCACGCGGCGCAGGCGCAGGCGGTGTTGCTCGATGTTGCCGTGCAAGATCTGGCTCTCATTGGCGCTCCACCGGTGATTGTCCTTCTCCAGCGCTTGAGTCGCCCGCGGCAGGCCAATGTGCTGCGGCACTGGCTTGGCAGCGCCCACGGCACGGTGCCCAGCACCGCGCAGCTGGGCGAGTTGCTTGACCAGATTGCTGCCTGCACCACGCGCGGGCATCGGATTCGCATCAAGGTCGGCACCGGCTGCTGCGAGCGCCGGGGCGCTGTACTGCATTGGTACAATGGCGCGGTTTTGCTCTAAAAAATTCTTCCAATGGCATTGATTGTTCACAAATACGGCGGCACGTCGATGGGCTCCACCGAGCGCATCCGCAATGTCGCCAAACGCGTCGCCAAATGGGCACGCGCCGGCCACCAGATGGTGGTTGTTCCGTCCGCCATGAGCGGTGAAACCAATCGTCTGCTGGCTCTGGCCAAAGAGCTGGCGCCAGCGAAAGTCACCGACGCGTATAGCCGTGAGCTTGACATGCTGGCCGCCACTGGCGAGCAGGCATCGAGTGCCCTGTTGGCCATTGCGCTCCAGGCGGAGGGCCGCGAATCCGTGAGTTATGCTGGCTGGCAAGTGCCGATCCGCACCGACAGTGCTTACACCAAGGCGCGCATCGAGTCAATTGACGATGCCAAGGTTCGCGCCGATCTGGATGCGGGCAGGGTAGTCATCGTCACGGGATTTCAAGGGCTCGACGAATTCGGCAACATCACTACTTTGGGGCGCGGTGGCTCGGATACTTCCGCAGTGGCGGTGGCTGCCGCGATGAAGGCCGACGAATGCCTGATTTATACCGATGTTGATGGCGTCTACACGACCGACCCGCGCGTGGTGCCCGAAGCGCGCCGCCTGCACACCGTGAGCTTTGAGGAAATGCTGGAGATGGCCTCCATGGGCTCCAAAGTTCTGCAAATCCGCTCGGTCGAATTTGCCGGCAAGTACAAGGTCAAGCTGCGTGTCTTGAGCAGCTTTACCGATTGGGATATTGACATCAACGAGGAGGCCGCTTCCGGCACCCTGATTACTTTTGAGGAAGACGAACACATGGAACAAGCCATTGTTTCCGGCATTGCTTTTAGCCGCGATGAAGCCAAAATTTCGGTGCTCGGAGTGCCTGACAAGCCCGGCATCGCCTACCAGATTCTGGGTGCCGTGGCCGCCGCCAACATCGAAGTCGATGTGATCATCCAGAACATTAGCAAAGACGGCAAGACCGACTTCAGCTTTACCGTCAATCGTGGCGATTACGCCAAGACAGTGGATTTGCTGAAAGAAAAAGTGCTGCCCACGCTGGGCGCGCAGGAAGTCGTCGGTGACACCAAGATCTGCAAGGTCTCGATCGTCGGCATCGGAATGCGCAGCCATGTTGGCGTGGCCAGCAAAATGTTCAAGGTCCTGAGTGAGGAAGGCATCAATATCCAGATGATTTCCACATCCGAGATCAAGACCTCGGTGGTGATTGACGAGAAATACATGGAACTGGCTGTGCGTGCCTTGCACAAGGCGTTCGAGCTTGAGCAAGCAGTGAGTTGAATGCCCCGAGCAGACTCGTGAGATAATCTTTTCTTTTCAGGAAACGTGACCGAGTGGCCGAAGGTGCTCCCCTGCTAAGGGAGTATGGGGTGTAGAGCCTCATCGAGGGTTCGAATCCCTCCGTTTCCGCCAAATAGAGCCCCAAGTAATTGATTTACTTGGGGCTTTTTTGTTTTTCGAGACGCTGGAGTGCCCCTCGGCATCGGCGGAAATTCCAACGAATTATGGGCGGCTAACTACGAAGCTGGTTTTTTGTAAGCAAGTGTTGAAAGCCATTTCAATCCAATGTCAATGACCACACAATATCCGGAAAATAGAAGTTTTTACTTTGATAACGTCTATCCTCGCTGCAATTGCGGTTGTCCTGGGAGTAGTGGCTTTGGTCTTGACAATCAGGCTGCGGCATGCGCGCGTCGAACAGCGTCGACTGCAAAGGCATGTTGCAAAACTGCAGAACTCGGAGCGCTTGCTGAAGGAGTATGCGTACTTTGATCCATTGACGGGATTGGCCAATCGTTCTTTGCTGGCGGATCGTTTTCAATTGGCGCTGGAGCACTCCAAGCGAAATCAAAAGCAGTTTGCGGTTTTTATGGTGGACTTGAATCGCTTCAAGGACATCAATGACAACTTCGGTCACGCCGCCGGGGATCTGGTGCTGGTGACTGTTGCAAGGCGTCTGGTTAACACCGTTCGTGCCTCCGATACGGTTGCACGTCTGGGTGGCGACGAGTTTGTCCTGATCATCGAGGCGATTGAAGAGCGAAGACAAGTCGTGGCCCTCGGCCAAAAGCTGATTGATGTGCTGTCTGAGAAAGTCACCCTCGAAACGGGGGCCATTGTCAGCGTCGGAGGCAGTGTTGGTTTCGCTCTGTATCCCGAAAATGGGGGGAATATGGAAGCCATACTGGAAGTCGCTGACCAGGCCATGTACTTCTGCAAGACCTCTGGAATGATGCCTCTGTCCTAGCGTTCCTGGCCCCCCGCGGTGATGCGCGGGAAGTGGCACATGCGGCCACCCCGGTCAACGCGTAATGACCACCAGCACGCTGCAGGGCGCATGTTCAATGATGGCCTTGGAGACTGAGCCCCGCCACCATCGGGCGGCCCAACCGTCCAGATGCTTGTGACCGACCACGATCAGGTCAGCCTCGATCCGGCGGGCACAGCGCGCAATTTCATTCACTGCGTCCCCGATCACGACTTCGCCGCGCGCGGTCAGCCCGGCATCGGCGAGCTTGCGCACGCCCGCGTCGAGGACCATTTGGTAGCGCTCTTTTTCGCTGTCCTGCAGCGTCTCGTCATACACGCCGCCCTCAGGTCCGATGGCGGTCAGGGGTAGCGGCATCACCGCGATAAGCGTCAGTTCGGCTTGGCTCCACTGCGCAATTTCATGGCAGTCCAGCAAGGCCTGCTGTCCGGCGGCGGATCCGTCGTAAGCGAGCAAGATTCGTTTGTACATGGTGCAACTCCAAGCCTTGGCGCTATTCCAGCGTGAATCCGATTTTCAGGGAGACCTGCCAGTGCGCGACCTTGCCGTCGACCACATGGCCCCGGGTCTCGGTGACGCTGAACCACTGGATGTTCCGCACCGTCTCATGCGCCTTGGCGATGGCGGTGCTCACGGCGTCTTCAATACTGACGCCGGAGGAACCGGTCAGTTCAAGCAGCTTGTAGACATGATTAGCCATCGCTTTGCTCCCAGGAGTTGATTGATCAGTCCGGCGGAATCTTACGCGTTTTGCGTTGGAACTACAAAGAAGAGTCCGCCGACAGGATGCGACCGTCGTCGACGTAGGCTTTCAGTGGACGCACGGCTCAGCCGGTGAGGCGCTTGAGCGTCGCGGCCAAGGCCTTGGCCAGAATCGGACCGTGCTGCTCAATCTCGGCCATTGGAGCGTAACCGTAGCCGATCACGATGCCTCTTACGTCCTTGCGCTGGATGCAATAGGCGGAAAGAGGGCGCACCGTTAGTCCCATGGCTCCAAGGCGTTGGGCCAGTGCCTTATCGTCAAGCGTATCGGGCAAGTTCACACACAGGTGCAGCCCCTGTTCGGTACCGCTGATGTGGGCCAATGGGCCCAGACAAGGCTTGAGTGCCTCCAGCAGGCAGCGGCGGCGTTCGCCGTAGCTTTGACGGGCATCGCGCAAGGCAGTGGCGAAATGTCCCATTTCGATGAATTCTGCCAAAGCGGCCTGCAAGGGTATCTGGCCGGGTCGATTAAGGTCATAGTGGGCCTGCTTGAGGGACCCCGCAAGCGCCCTGGGCACGACCAGATAGCCCAATTTGAGACCCGGGTACAGCACCTTGGAAAATGAGCCCATGTAGAGCACACGCTCGTCGGTGTCCAGAGCGGCCAAAGACGCAATCGGAGGACCACTGAAGCGGAATTCGCTGTCGTAGTCGTCCTCCAGAATCCAGGCCTTGTGCCGTCTGGCGATAGCCAGGAGGTTTTGTCGGCGAGCCAGCGACATCACGACCCCCGTGGGGTACTGGTGCGAGGGTGTGACGTAGATCAGGCGCGGGGGGCTTGCTTCCTCCAGGCCCTGAGGTGCCATGCCCTCCCGATCAACCGCCACTGGGTGGAGTTGCAGACCGGTCGCCATGAAAGCTTTGACCGCACCCCAGTAGGCCGGATCTTCGAGCCAGACGGTGTCATTCAGGTCGGCCAGGATTTGTGAGCAAAGTTCAAGGGATTGCTGGGTGCCGCTGGTAATGATGACCTGCCCGGTATCCACCGGCAGGCTTCGAAACACGCGCAGATAGTCGGCGACGGCCTTGCGTAGCGGAGCATAGCCACCAGAGTAGCTGTAATCGAGCATGTCCGGATAGGCCATGCGCCAATGCTTGTGCTGCAGGCGCTGCCAAAGGCTCAAAGGAAAGGCACCGAAGTCGACGAGGCCCGGGGTAAACGGGTAAATCTCCAGTTGCGTTGCGCAGAAGGTGCTCAGGATCGCTGCGCCACGCAGTGACAATCTTGCGTCTTGAGCTTGACTCAGCTGCGCCGGTCGTCGGCGTGCATGCTTCGTGAGAACCCGCTCAGTGACAAAAGTACCGCGGCCGACATGACTCGTCAGGAAGCCCTCGACGGAAAGTTGGTTGAGTGCCGCCATGACCGTGTTTCGTGATAGACCCAAGTCCTGGGCAAGATCACGGCTGGAAGGCAGCCGATGTCCCGCCGCCAGTTTGCCTTCCAGGATGGCGCCGCGCAGGGCCTCGTACATTTGTCGATGCAGTGGCAATTTGTCCAGCAAGGTCAAGCGTGAAATTTCGGCAGACAAATATTCGGAGAGCATAGAAGGGGTTGATTCAGGTTTCAAATGACGTGGGCCGCAGGGGTAGTGGAGACTGCAGGATTGGCCCTGTTCAATTTTGCCGATTGGTTCCATTGTGCGTCAACTGGTCGGAAAATAATGAAACAAACAACAGCATGGAGACAGACATGTATTTGACGACAGACAGAAACAGAAACGCAGGCGGGTTCCGCAATTTCAAAAGCAGCCTTCGCAGGGCAGTGGTATCAGGCTTGGTACTCGCCTGCCTGCCGGCTATGGCGCTCGCCCAGTCCAAACAGCTGTTTCTCTACAGCTGGGCCAACTATGTTCCGCCGAACCTGCTCAAGCGCTTTGAGGCCGAGACCGGCATCAAGGTAAGCGTTGATGCCTACGACAGCAACGACTCCATGCTGGCAAAGCTGCAGGCTGGGGGTGGCGGCTACGACATTGTGGTTCCGAGCAATTCCGTGCTGGGCACCATGATCAAGTCCGGATTGTTGTTGAAGGTCGACGCGTCCAAGATGAGCAATTTCAGGAACGTGATGGCGCCCCACGATCATCCGGCAACGGATCCGAATCGCGACTACTCGGTTCCCTATCTGTGGGGCTCCACTGGCTTTACCTACGATTCGGCCAAGGTTCCAGGTGGAAAACTCAATGAGAGCTGGAAGGAGTTCTTCGAACCGCGTCCCGAGGTCGCTGGCAAGATCGCCGCGCTCAACGATCAGGGCGAAATGTTCACCGCCGCGGCGCTCTACCTCGGCATAGACACCTGCACCGAGAATCCCGCGGATGCACAGCGCATTCTTGACGTTCTGGAAAAGCAAAAGCCGAGCGTGAAGATTTATTCGTCCACCGGCACGATCGGTCGCATGGCGGCCGCCGAAGTGACGATGCATCAGCAGTGGAACGGCGCTTCGTATAAGTCGGGCCTCAAACTGGCGACCGCGGTGTTCGTCTATCCGACCGAAGGCATGAATCTGTGGGGTGACAATTTCGCCGTTCCCAAAGGCGCGCCAAATCCCGATAGTGCCAAGACTTTCATGAACTGGATGATGGATCCAAAGAACGCAGCCGAGGCTTCGAATTTCGGTGGCTATAACAACGCCATCAAGGGCTCTGACGCGTTCATGGACGCCGCGCTGCGCAACAGCCCGGCGATCAATCCGCCCGAAGCACTCAAGAGCCGCTTCCGTCCGGTGAAGGACTGTTCGGTCAAGGCACGCGAGCTGCGCGATGGCGTTTGGACGCGCCTGCGTCGCTGATAACCCGGGAGACGCGGCCTGCCGATCCGATTTTCCGGCGGGACCGCGATAGTCGCTTGGGGTTCACCAGCCTGCGCGCCTGCAGCACCATGACCTTCAAACGAGGAGACGGTGCGCTGGTCTTTACGTTTGCGTCACTCAAAGGTTTCCGATGACTGATACTGCCATTGCCATCGCTGGCGTGTGCAAGACTTTTCCTGGTTCCAGCCATCCCGCATTGGCTGGCGTCTCGCTCGACATTCAAAAGAACGAGTTTTTTACACTGCTGGGTCCTTCGGGCTGCGGCAAGACGACGTTGCTGCGCATGATCGCCGGCTTTGAGCATCCGGACTCTGGCAGGATTGAACTCGACGGCGTCCCAGTGGGCAGTACGCCACCGAATCAGCGACCGGTCAACACCGTGTTCCAGAGCTATGCGCTGTTTCCTCATATGAGCGTGGCGCAGAACATTGCGTTTGCACTGGAAATGCTGGGCCGTCCGCGTGACGCCATCCGCATGCGAGTGGCTGAGATGATGCGCCTGCTGCGCCTGGAAGGATTGGGCGAGAGGCGCCCGGCTCAACTCTCCGGCGGCCAGCAGCAACGGGTTGCGCTGGGACGGGCGCTCGCTCCGGAACCCAAGGTGTTGCTGCTGGATGAGCCACTTTCTGCCCTGGACCTGAAATTGCGCAAGGAGATGCAGGTTGAGTTAAAGCGACTGCAGACGGCGACAGGCATCACTTTTGTCTTCGTCACGCACGATCAGGAAGAGGCGTTACGGATGTCCGATCGGATCGCAGTGATGCGCGATGGAAAGGTCATGCAGGTCGGGGTTTCCGCGGACATTTATGAACGTCCGGCCAATCTCTTCGTTGCCGAATTTATCGGGGACGCTAATTTTTTGCCAGCGACCTGTGTGGAACGCAACGGTCGTGCCGGGCTCTTTCGCCTGAATTGCTCTCCCGGAAACGACGTCCAGCTTGCTGTGGACGATGCCAGCGACATCGGGCCTGGCTCAAAGGCAGTTCTGGCCGTGCGGCCTGAACGCATCGCCCTGGTGCCGCGGGAATCCGCGTTGCTGCAGGGTGAGGTCCCCGAGACCATTTATAGCGGCAGTGATCTGATGCTGCATGCCAGGCTTGAGGACGGGACTCTATTGCGTGTGCGTCTTTCTGGCGCAGTTGACGCCTCTGCGCTACTGGGTGGTCGCACCGGCTTTAACATACCCAGCGACGCCGTCAGGGCGTTTCCGGCATGAACTCTGTGCGCGCACGCAATCTTGCGCTGACCGCGCCCGCGGTGCTGTTTCTCGCTGTCTTCATGATCGTCCCGCTCTTGCTGATGCTATATGTCTCGACGCTTGAGCGAGCCCCTTTCGGTGGTGTTGTCTGGGGTAGCCATACCGGTGTTGCCTACGAAAAACTGCTGTTCGAACGAGATCTTGCCGGCCATCTTTCCTTCAACACCGACTACCTTGCCATATTTGCGCGTTCTTTCCGCCTTGCCGCCATCACCACGGTTTTGACGCTGGCTGTGAGCTTGCCCACGGCGCTATACATGAGCACGTTGTCGCGCCGACACGCGGCCTTCATCCTGTTTCTGGTGACCGTGCCATTCTGGACCAATCTGCTGGTACGCAATTTCGCGTGGATCCTGATTCTGCGCAATGGCGGCACGCTGGACCAGAGCCTGCAATGGCTGGGCTTGACGAGCGAGTCGCTGGACATTCTCTATACGCCTTTGGCCACCGGCATCGGTTTGACATACTCCTTCCTTCCCTTCATGATCCTGCCGACCTACGTGGCGCTGGAGCGGATCGATAAACGCCTGATTGAAGCAGCGTTTGATCTGGGAGCTGACCGGTTGCGCGTGTTGACGCGCATTGTCCTGCCGCTGGCCATGCCCGGAATTCTCGCTGGCGCCATTCTGGTTTTCGTTCCCTGTCTGGGCGCCTATGTCAGCCCGGAATTGCTGGGCGGTGGTAAGTCCTTGATGATTGGCAATCTGGTTCAGGCACAGTTTGGTGCATCCCGAAACTGGCCCTTCGGCGCCGCGCTGGCGCTGGTGCTGGTGATTGTGCTGTTGCTGACCCTGCCGCTGTGGCGGCTTGCGCAACACCGCGTAAAACGAGTGGCATGATGCCTGAACAGAATTTATTGAGCAGCCGCGGCAACGCAATCGTTGCAACGCTCGCACTGGTTTTTCTCTATATCCCCATCGTCACACTGGTGGCACTGTCGTTCAATGAGAATGACCTGACGACGATCTGGACCGGCCTGAGCGTCAAGTGGTACGCTGCGGTTCTGGACAACGGCGATATCTTGCGGGCCGCGAAAAATTCGTTGATAGTGGCCAGTGTTGCAACCGTGCTGGCGACCGCCGCAGCCACTGCGACTGCTCTGGGCGTGGTACGCACGAGTTCGATCCACCGGGGTGCCGTGGAGGGCTTGCTCAGTCTGCCGCTGCTGGTGCCGGAGATCGTTACGGCGGTGGCGCTACTCATGCTGTTTGTGCTCGGTGGCCTGCCGTTGGGCCTGCTCTCGGTGATTCTGGCACACACCGTTTTTTCCATCCCGTTTGCCTACTACCCGATTCGTTCGCGTCTGGCTGGGCTTGATCCGGCGCTGATTGAGGCGGCAGCCGATCTCTATGCGCCGCCGTGGAAGCGCTTTGTGCGCATCGAGCTGCCGCTGCTGAGTCCGGGAATTTTCGCGGGTGCGCTGCTCGCCTTCATCAGTTCCCTGGGCGACTTTGTCATTACCTATTTTGTGGCCGGCCCCGGTTCCACGACACTGCCAGTGTATATTTTCGGAATGATTCGCACCGGCGTCACGCCTGAAGTGAATGCACTCTCGGCGATCTTTCTGTTGGTGTCGATCATCGTGATCACGCTGGCGTTCCTGGTGACTCGGCGGCTGACTGAGCCGGGCAGGCAAGGAGAGGCATCCTGAAATCCAGGCTTCTTCTGACAACGGTGCTCGCCCTGGTGCTGCGCGAACGCATGGAATGGTGGCAATGAACGTTTATTACAGCCCGGCCTACGCTGGCTCCAGCTACGTGTTCGAGACGACGCGCAAGTCAAAGTGGGTTGCCGACTCCTTGAGCGCCGACCCGATAGCGAATATCAGCTTGATAGCGCCGCAGCCGCTGTCCTGGGAGCAGGTCGCCCAGGTGCATGACCCGGCGTACGTGCGCGCCGTGCAGACGGGTGTCCCGCGCGAACTCGCCGAGTCGCAGGAATTTACCTGGGACGCAGGTCTGTGGCCGATGGTGCTGGCTTCCAACGGCGGCGTTGTTGCAGCCGCTCTCGACGCGCTGCATCACGGGTTGGCCGGATCGCTGTCCAGCGGCCTGCATCATGCGCGACGCGAGGTCGGCGCCGGGTACTGCACTTTCAACGGACTCGTCATCGCGGCGCACGAAGCGATTGCGGCGGGTGCCAGGTCGGTGCTGATTCTGGACCTTGACGCCCACTGCGGCGGCGGCACGGCGTCACTGATTGCCGGAGAACCGCGTATCTGGCAACTGGACGTCTCGGTCGATAGTTATGACTGCTACGACAGCAGCGATCGCGTCCGGCTGCGGCTCGTGAAAACCAGCAGTGCCTACCTGGACGAAATCGAGCGTGGCTTACAGGAACTCTTGCAGCGTGGACCGCAGTTCGACCTGTGCCTGTATAACGCAGGCATGGATCCATTCGAGGGTTGCTCGGATGGTGCCTTGGCAGGTATCACGCGGGAGATCCTGGGGGCCCGCGAGAGACTGGTGTTTGAATGGTGCCGTCAACAGGGCCTGCCCGTCGCCTTTTCTTTGGCTGGTGGCTACATCGGAGACCGGCTGGATCAGCAGGGGCTGGTCGAGCTTCATCGCCTGACGCTTGCGGCAGCGGGGGCCGACCGGATTTGGCGCGGTGCGTGAGCTCAGCCGAAATGTAGTTCTCTCCGTTTAAATGCCCCGCCAGAGCTTGTGTTGCGGGGCATTTTTTCTGGAGGGTTACAAGTTGTCGGTGAAGCTGCGCAGCTTGTCAGAGCGCGAAGGGTGCTTGAGCTTGCGCAAGGCCTTGGCTTCAATCTGACGGATGCGTTCGCGCGTGACGTCAAACTGCTTGCCCACCTCTTCAAGCGTGTGGTCGCTGGTCATCTCGATGCCGAAACGCATGCGCAGCACCTTGGCTTCGCGTGGCGTCAGGCTGTCCAGAATGTCCTTCACCACATCGCGCAGACCGGCCTGCATCGCGGCCTCCATCGGCGCGGTGTTGGCGCTGTCTTCAATGAAGTCCCCGAGGTGCGAATCGTCATCGTCGCCGATCGGGGTTTCCATCGAGATCGGCTCTTTGGCGATCTTCATGATCTTGCGGATCTTGTCCTCCGGAATCTCCATCCTTTCGGCCAGCACGCTGGCATCGGGCTCAAAGCCGAACTCCTGCAGATGCTGGCGGCTGATGCGGTTCATCTTGTTGATGGTTTCGATCATGTGCACCGGGATACGGATGGTGCGGGCCTGGTCAGCGATCGAGCGCGTGATGGCCTGGCGAATCCACCAAGTGGCGTAGGTCGAGAACTTGTAGCCGCGGCGATATTCAAATTTGTCCACCGCCTTCATCAGGCCGATGTTGCCTTCCTGGATCAAGTCCAGGAATTGCAGGCCGCGGTTGGTGTACTTCTTTGCGATCGAAATCACCAGGCGCAAGTTGGCCTCGATCATTTCCTTCTTGGCCGCGCGTGATGACGATTCACCCTCGTTCATCCTCTTATTGATGCCCTTGAGCTGGTCCAGCGGGACTACCACGCGGGCCTGCAGATCAGCGAGTCTCTGTTGCAGGTCCTGTACCGGCGGAATATTTCGCCCCATGACGGCACTCCAGGGCTTGCCCGCGGATGCCTGCTTCTCGATCCATTTCAGGTTCAACAACTGGCTGGCGACCTTGTTGCCGTGCTTGTCACGACCACTGAAGTCGGCGATGAAATGTTCTTGCGGGTAGCCGCATTTGTCCACCAGGATGCGGCGCAGTTCGCGTTCCTTTTTTCGAATATCGTCGACTTGGGAGCGCACCAGATCGCACAGTTTTTCAATCGTCTTGGCAGTAAAGCGGATCGACATGAGCTCGTCGCTCAATAGTTTTTGCGTCTTGAAGTAGCTGGGAGTGCCGTAGCCCTCCTTGTCATAGATGCTGTGGATCTTCTCGAACAGCTCTCGCAGTTTGTCGAAACGGCCAAGCGCATCGCGTTTGAGTTCTTCCAGCTTCTTTGTCAGTGCTTTCGAGCCACCTTTGCCGTCGTCATCATCGGCGGCGTCGAACTCATCAAAATCCTCCTCTGCCACGTAGTCATCGGCTTCGTTCGGGTTGGAGAAGCCGTCCACCACCGTGGTGATGACGACCTTGCCCTCACGGATTTCCTCGCCCAGCCGCAGAATCTCGGCAATGGTGGCAGGGGAAGCAGAGATCGCTTCCATCATGGCCATCAATCCGCCTTCGATGCGCTTGGCAATTTCAATTTCGCCCTCGCGTGTGAGCAGCTCAACAGTGCCCATTTCGCGCATGTACATGCGCACCGGGTCAGTGGTGCGGCCAAACTCACTGTCCACCGTGGACAAGGCAGCCTCGGCCTCTTCTTCCGCTTCCTCTTCGGTGGCGGCGGTCGGGCCATTGTTGTTGAGTAAAAGTGTCTCGGCGTCGGGTGTTTGCTCGTAAACGGCCACGCCCATGTCGTTGAGCATGGAGATCACGACCTCAAGCGTCTCGGCATCCACCAGCTTGTCGGGCAGGTGGTCTGAAATCTCCCCGTGTGTCAGGTAACCGCGGGTCTTGCCCAGTTTGATAAGGGCTTTCAGGCGCAAGCGGCGTTTGGCCAGGTCCTCTTCGGACAGAACTGTTTCGTCCAGTCCAAACTCTTTCATCAGCGCGCGCTCCTTGGCCTTGCTGATTTTCATGCGCAGGGGCTTGACCTTTTCGCCAGAGGCAACCGGCTCGCCCACCAGGTCGGCTTCAATGTCTGACATGTCCAGGTCGGAGACAGCGCCGGAGGCGAGGGCACTCTTGGCCTTGCGGCCGCGCTTGGCCCCGCCGGTTGGCAAGACTCCGGATTCGGCAGAGGCTGTTTTGGGAGGGCGCCCCGGTTTCTTCTTGGTGAGTGTTTCGGCAGCCGCAGTGGGGGCGACCGTCTTTTTCAATTCAACTTTGGGCGCTTTGGCGGGAGACTTGGATGCGGGCACTGTTTTCACTCTCAATTCGGGTTTGGTTTTTACGGCTCCTGAGCCTGCTTGGCGCCCGGCCTTCTGGAGTTTGGGCTTGGCAGCCGGTTTGGCGGCAACTTTGGTGGCAGGCTTGGCAGCGGCGTGGACAGGCTTCTTGGACTTTTGAGCGGGCATGTGAACCTCGGAATTTCAAAAAAACAGACAGAATGAACAGGTGCAGCCAACGACCGGCGCAGTCGGTATGGCAGGAGAAAACTCTCTAATAGCAAGATGTGAGGGCGAACATTTGGTGTGCAGTCCTTGCGGTAAGGTAGCCGGTCGTGAACGTTGTCATCGTTTGGCTGGACCCGGAGGTGCTGCTGTCGCTCTTGCCGAAAATCAGTCAAGGATTATATCCCGCATTTTCAATAAATCAATTTCAACGCTTAATGTGCCGGTTCAACCGGGCTGCGGCGGCGCAGATTCCAGTTTGAGCCGACGGGCCTGGAGTTCCCGGTAGCGAAGCAGGGCATCCGGATCTGCCTTGGCGGCCTGGATGGCCTCAGTTTCCTGAATTTTGAGTTGTTCAACCAGCATTCGTTTGAGCAGATTGCGCAACTCGCTTACCGATTCGTCGGACTCCATCGCCAAACCCGGCTCAAGACCGGTCATGAGCCGAACGGCAAGGTCTTCTCCCGGGTGTCCGCGCAGGCCTTCGCGCAGCGCGACCCAGGGTTGGGGACCATGTTCATGCAGCTGGTTTTCAAGCCATACAAACAGGGGGCCATGCGGCGCGGGCAGCTCGCACAACATGGCATGGTCTTCGGCCGACAAGCCTTCGAGTGCCGCCATGTCTCCCAGCAGCAGCCGGGTCGCGTGATCGGCCCGGCTGGCGGGCGGTGCGCGGCCGCCCAGGCGCGGGGAAAGGCCCGGATTCATGGATGAATTGTGTCTTTGTTCGCCGTATTCGTTGCGTGAGTAGCTACCATATTGATAGCGTTTTGGTTTTCCGTGCTTGGCATCGGCTGCTTTCGGGTTCCAGATGTCGGTCAATTCACGGCTGGCCAGTTGCACCAGATCGGCGATTTCTGTGAGTAATTGACGCTTCAGGGCGCCATCGGGGAGCAGCGCCCACATTGGCTTGGCGTTGCTGGCCAGATGTGCACGGCCTTCTGCGGTGTTGAGGTCACAGGCTTCACGCACCGCATCAATCAGAAAGCGACTTAGAGGAACGGCTTCGCTCACATAGCGCGCAAAGGCTTCTTTGCCGAATTCCCGGATGAAGCTGTCCGGGTCATGTTCGGCGGGCAAGAAGAGGAACTTGATGCTGCGCACATCGGTGGCAAAGGGCAGGGCGCAATCCAGCGCCTTGCGCGCCGCGCGCCGGCCGGCGGTGTCGCCGTCGAAGCTGAAAACCACGGTGTCGGTAAAACGAAACAACTTTTGCACATGTTCTGCCGTGCATGCGGTACCGAGCGTGGCGACTGCGTTGGGGAAGCCGAGCTGGGCCAGCGCCACCACATCCATATAGCCCTCGGTCACCAGCGCATAGCCCTGTTCATGCAATGCGGCTCTGGCTTCAAACAGGCCATACAGTTCCCGCCCCTTGCTGAAGACGGGTGTTTCCGGAGAATTCAGATATTTGGGTTTGTCGTCACCCAGCACCCGGCCGCCAAAACCGATGCACTCGCCTTTGACGTTGCGGATCGGAAACATCACGCGGTCGCGAAAGCGGTCGTAGCGTTTTTCATCCTCGCCAGGCTCGGCACTCAGAATGACCAGGCCGCTTTCCACCAGCAAGGGATCGTCATAGTTGGGGAACACGCTTGCCAAGCTGCGCCAGCCCTGGGGTGCATAGCCCAGACCGAATTGCCTGGCAATCTCGCCAGAAAGGCCGCGGCCCTTCAAATAGCCTACGGCTCGGGGCGACTCCTTCAGGTGTTTCTTGTAGGCTTCAACCGCCTTTTCCAGTACCTCGCTCAGGGTGTTGCGCTTTTCACGTTGCTCTGCCGCGCGGGCCCGGTCCTGTGGGCTGGCGTCATCTTCGGGCACCTGCAGTCCATATTGCTGGGCCAGGTCTTTCACTGCTTCCACAAACGTCATGCCCGCATGCTCCATCAAGAAACTGATGGCGTTGCCATTCTTGCCACAGCCAAAGCAGTGATAGAACTGCTTGGAGGGGCTGACCGAGAACGAAGGTGATTTTTCCCCATGAAATGGGCACAGGCCCATGAAATTGGCGCCGCCTTTTTTGAGCTGCACGTAGCGGCCCACAATCTCCACCACATCGGCGCGTGATAACAGCTCCTGGATGAAGGTCTGGGGAATTGACATGCGCCGATTGTAGAAAGCTGAACATCAGGCGCTCGCGGGTGCCCCGCTTGCGCCCAAATCAACCGCCCCGGTCGCCTCTGACGGAAAAGCAACTTTCAGTGCTTGCCGCTTGCGCCGGCGGCAGCCGCGTCATCTGTGTCTTAACGCGGTGCCAGACGAATCGCACCGTCCAGCCGGATCACCTCGCCGTTGAGCATGTCGTTCTCAAAAATGTGTTGTGCCAGCTTGGCGTAGTCTTGCGGTGTACCCAGGCGCGAGGGGAAAGGCACGCTGGCGGCCAGTGATTCCTGCACTTCCCTGGGCATGCCGAACATCATGGGCGTGCCGAAAATGCCGGGGGCGATGGTCATGTTGCGAATGCCGTTGCGTGCCAGATCGCGCGCGATCGGCAGCGTCATGCCGACGATCCCGCCTTTGGAGGCGCTGTAGGCTGCCTGGCCAATCTGGCCATCATAGGCTGCCACAGATGCGGTAGAGATCATCACGCCGCGCTCGCCAGTTGCTTCCGGCGCGTTCTTGCACATGGCATCGGCGGCGAGGCGGATCATATTGAAGCTGCCGATCAAATTGACAGTGATGCACTTGCTGAAAACCCCCAGGTTGTGAGCGCCATTCTTGCCCACCGTCTTCTCGGCCGGTGCAATGCCCGCGCAGTTGACCAGCCCCATCAGTTTGCCCATGGACACCGCTTTGGCTACAACCGCCTGGCCGTCCGATTCGTTGCTAACGTCGCACTTGACAAAGGCGCCGCCGATATCCTTCGCAACGGCCTCACCTTTTTCGACCTGCATGTCGGCGATGACCACTTTGCCACCGTGGGCCGACAGCATTCGGGCGGTGCCTTCGCCCAATCCGGATGCGCCGCCAGTGACGATAAAAACTTTGCCTGCGATGTCCATTTGATCTCCAATCAGCTATTGACGTTAACGTAAACGTCAATTATGGCGCATCCCCGGTAACGCGATTTTTCTTTTGGCTCCAAGACCAGTGGGAGAGGATTGCTGTTACACTCCCCCCTCTCGGACAATCCTTAGGCGCGTAGCTCAGCTGGTTAGAGCACCACCTTGACATGGTGGGGGTCGTTGGTTCGAGTCCAATCGCGCCTACCAAGTTTCCTCCTCTGAAAACGACCAGATTCAGAATCTCGGGGAAACATTTGCAAATGACAGCCAGTTTTGACGGCCAAAGCTGCAACACCGTTTGTTCTGCTTTGCTCTGAGTCGGAGAGACCCTCATGCACAAAAAAAACCCTCTTGAGACAAAAATCGTCCAGCGAGTCATCAAAAAATACCCCAACCGGCGGCTTTATGACACTGACACATCAAGCTACATCACCCTGGCCGAAGTCAAACGCCTGGTGATGGACAGCGAGCCTTTCGTGGTGCGCGATGTCAAGACCGGTGAAGACCTGACTCGCAGCATTCTGCTGCAGATCATTCTTGAAGAAGAGGCTAGTGGCTCCCCCATGTTTACGGTACCAGTGTTGGCCAGCGTCATCCGGTTTTACGGGCATGCAATGCAGGGCTTCATGGGCGGCTATCTGGAAAAAAGCATTCAGTCACTGATGGAGGTCCAGACCAGGTTTGGCGACCAGACCAAGGGTTTGTCGCCTGAAATGTGGACGCAATTTCTGGCCATGCAGTCGCCCGTGGTGCAGGCAATGATGGGCGGCAATCTTGAGCAGTCGAAGAATATATTGCTGCAAATGCAAGAGCAGATGCAAAAGCAGACCGGCCAGATGCTTGGGGCGTTTGGCATCAAACGCTGACCGGCGCGAACGCTGGGAACAATGAATACATGAGCGAAGTTAATACAAGAAGCAATACCGCACCCAAAGTCGGTTTCGTCAGTCTGGGTTGTGCCAAGGCACTGACAGATTCCGAGCTGATTCTGACGCAACTCAGCGCTGAAGGCTATCAAACCTCCAAGACCTTCCAGGGTGCCGATCTGGTGATCGTCAATACCTGTGGTTTCATCGACGATGCGGTCAAGGAGAGCCTGGACACCATCGGCGAGGCGCTGGCTGAAAACGGCAAGGTGATCGTTACGGGTTGTCTCGGTGCCAAATCGGGTGAGGGTGGCGCTAACCTGGTGCGGCAAATGCACCCCAGTGTTCTGGCCGTGACGGGACCGCAGGCGACGCAGGCGGTGATGGATGCCGTGCATGCTAATTTGCCCAAGCCGCACGATCCGTTTCTTGACCTGGTGCCCAACGCATTTGGCGTGGCGGGGATCAAGCTAACGCCCCGGCATTACGCTTACTTCAAGATCAGTGAAGGCTGCAACCACCGCTGCACCTTCTGCATCATCCCGTCGATGCGGGGCGACCTGGTGTCGCGCCCCATTGGTGATGTGCTCAACGAAGCGCGCGCCCTGTTCGAAGGCGGCGTCAAGGAGTTGCTGGTGATCAGCCAGGATACTTCGGCGTATGGCGTCGATGTCAAGTACCGCACCGGATTCTGGGATGGCAAGCCGATCAAGACGCGCTTGCTGGAATTGGCGCAGACGCTGGGCGAGTTGGCGCAAGCTTATGGCGCCTGGTTGCGTTTGCATTATGTCTATCCGTATCCGAGTGTGGATGAGCTTCTTCCGTTGATGGCCACAGGAATGGTACTGCCCTATCTCGATGTGCCTTTTCAGCACAGCCACCCGGAAGTGCTCAAGCGCATGAAGCGCCCGGCCAGTGGTGAGAAGAATCTGGAGCGTATCCAGCGCTGGCGCGCGGCCTGTCCCGACATTGTGGTGCGCAGTACCTTCATCGCAGGATTTCCGGGTGAGACGGAAGAAGAGTTTTCGCACCTGCTCGAATTCATGCAGGAGGCCGAAATTGACCGCGCCGGCTGCTTTGCCTACAGCCCGGTGCAGGGCGCCGCCGCAAATGACCTTCCTGGCATGTTGCCCATCGAGTTGCGGGAAGAACGACGCGCGCGGTTCATGGCGGTGGCTGAGGCGGTATCGGCAACCAAACTGCGGCAGCGCATCGGTGCCACCATGCAGGTGCTGGTGGATTCGGCGCCTGGTCTGGGCAAAAAGGGCGGTGTCGGTCGGACTTACGCCGATGCGCCCGAGATTGACGGCGTGGTGAAACTGCTGCCGCCCGAGAAGATCAGCAAGACTTTGAGGGTCGGTGAGTTCACCAAAGCCCGCATTGTGGGTGCCCAAGGGCACGATCTGGTGGCCCAGCCGTTTTAATCTGAACGGTTGAACTATTTCAGGAAAACAAAAAAGCCGCTGGAAGTACAGCGGCCTTTTGCTAAAAAACACCCAGAAATTTTTTTCAAAGATTTCTGGATTTCATTTATATTGGTGCCCGGAAGAGGACTCGAACCTCCACACCTTTCGGCACACGGACCTGAACCGTGCGCGTCTACCAATTCCGCCATCCGGGCATTTCAGGAAAGAGAGTAATTGTATCAAAAATAATAAGCAGACCAGCGGCTTGCTGGATGAAGTTGAAGGCACTGTTCAAGGTCACCGTGACGGCCACGGATTTGTGTCCCGCGATGACGGGGAACCTGACATCTACCTGCCGCCAAACGAAATGCGCGCAGTGTTGCACAAGGACCGTGTCAAGGTCCGCATTGTGCGCAGTGACCGCAAAGGCAGACCCGAGGGGCGGGTGCTTGAAATTGTCGAGCGTTCCAACCACCCGATCATTGGCCGTTTGTTGCAGGAAAGCGGCATCTGGATCGTCGTCCCGGAAGACAAATGCTACGGGCAGGATGTCTTGATTCCCAAAGCCGCGACCGGCTTGGCCAAGCCGGGTCAGATCGTGGTCGTCGAACTGACCGAGCCACCGGCCTTGTACGGCCAGCCGGTGGGGCGCGTCAAGGAGATATTGGGCGAGATCGACGATCCCGGCATGGAGATTGAAATTGCGGTGCGCAAATACAGCGTGCCGCACGAGTTCTCGGATGCCTGCATCGCCCTGGCGCGCACCCTGCCTGACACGGTGCGCGCGCAGGACAAGAAGCGCCGCGTGGATTTGACGGATGTGCCCCTGGTCACGATCGATGGCGAAGACGCGCGTGATTTTGACGATGCGGTGTACTGCGAGCCAAGCAAAATCGGCAAGGGCAAGTCCGCCACCAAAGGCTGGCGTTTGCTGGTGGCCATTGCCGATGTCAGCCACTACGTCGAAAACGGTTCTGCCATTGACGTGGATGCCTATGAGCGCGCTACCAGCGTGTATTTTCCGCGCCGTGTCATTCCGATGCTGCCGGAAAAATTGTCAAACGGCTTGTGTTCGCTGAATCCGGAAGTCGAACGCCTGTGCATGGTGTGCGACATGCTGGTGAGTGAGGACGGCGAGGTCTCGGCCTACCAGTTTTACCCGGCCGTGATGTGGAGCCACGCGCGCTTCACCTACAACGAAGTGGCGGCAATCCTGGCCAACACGCGTGGTCCCGAGGCGCTCAAACGCAAAGAGCGGGTCAGTGATTTGATCAATCTGCACGACGTCTACCAGGCACTGCACAAATCCCGAGTACGCCGCGGCGCCGTGGATTTTGAGACCGTCGAGACACAGATCGTGTGCGACGAGAGCGGCCACATCGAGAAAATCGTGCCACGTACCCGCAACGACGCCCACAAGCTGATTGAAGAGGCGATGCTGGCGGCCAATGTCTGCAGCGCCGACTTCATCGGCCAAAGCAAGCACGCTGGCCTGTTTCGGGTGCATGAAGGCCCCACGCCAGAAAAAAAAGAGATTCTGCGCAACTACCTCAAAGCCACCGGTGTCGGGCTGTCGATCAGTGACGATCCATCGCCGGCCGAGTTTCAGGCCATTGCCAGCGCCACCAAGGACCGACCTGATGCCTTGCAGATTCACTCGATGTTGTTGCGCTCCATGCAGCAGGCCATCTACACCCCGGTGAACGAGGGCCACTTTGGCCTGGCCTTTGACGCCTACACGCATTTCACCAGCCCGATTCGCCGTTACCCGGATCTGCTGGTGCACCGGGTGATCAAGGCGATTCTGGCCAAAGCCAGGTATCACCTGCCGGTGCTGCCGGTGCCGGGTGAAGCGCACGCCAAGCTGTCGCGGCGACTTGAAAAAGGTTTGGCCGCGCGTGTCAAGGAACCAGGGCAACAGCCGAAAAAACTGAGCCTGGAGACCCAGGCCTGGCAGGCAGCCGGCCTGCATTGCAGTGCCAACGAACGCCGCGCCGATGAGGCCAGCCGCGACGTGGAGGCCTGGCTCAAGTGCAAATACATGCGTGAACACCTGGGCGAGGAATACGCCGGGGTGGTCAGTTCCGTGACAAGTTTCGGCATTTTTGTGACGCTCGACGCCATGTACGTTGAAGGACTGGTGCACATCACCGAACTCGGCGGTGAGTACTTCCGTTTTGACGAGATTCGCCAGGAACTGCGTGGCGAGCGCACCGGTATGCGTTACGCCATCGGTACCCGGGTTCGAGTGCAGGTGAGTCGGGTCGATCTGGATGGCCGCCGGATTGATTTCCGGCTGGTGCATGAAGAAGAGGGCCTGGTTTCGCGCGCCATGAAAGACAAAGGCGTGCCGCGTGAGGGCGGCAGTCTTTCCGATCCGGGTGACGAGCCAGGCCTTGCGACTGGCAAGCGCCGGGCGCGGAAATCAGTCGCGCCGGTTGGCCGATCATCAACATCGGCAGCACGGTCCTTGACGGCGGGCAGACCAGCGGCGGTCAAGAACAAAGACAAGGGGCGCAAGCCGCGTCGTCGCGCATGACATCAGATTCAAAAGTGGCCATCGTGACCGGTGCCGGTACCGGCATTGGCAAGGCGGCAGCCTTGGCGCTGCTCAAGGGTGGTTACCGGGTGGTGCTGGCCGGTCGGCGCCCCGCTCCGCTGGCCGAGGTGATGGCACTTGGCGCAGCGCCGGATCGGGCGCTGGCGGTGCCCACCGACGTGACTGATCCGGATTCAGTGCAGGCATTGTTTGACGTTGCGGTGAGCAATTTTGGCCGCGTTGATGTGCTGTTCAACAATGCCGGCGTCAGCGCGCCGGGCGTCCCCCTGGAAGACCTGACGCTGGCGCAGTGGAAAAACGTGGTCGACATCAACCTCACCGGCATGTTCCTGTGCCTCCGGCAGGCGTTCCGGGTGATGAAGGCGCAGACGCCGCGCGGCGGGCGCATCATCAACAACGGCTCGATCTCGGCGACCACACCGCGCCCGAACTCGATTGCCTACACCGCTACCAAACACGCGGTCACGGGTCTGACCAAGGCGGCTTCTCTGGATGGCCGCAAGTACGACATTGCCGTGGGACAGATCGATATTGGCAATGCGGCGACCGAAATGGTTCAGCGCATGGCTACCGGTATTGTTCAGGCCGACGGTGACATCGCGATCGAGCCTTTGATGGATGTGAATATCGTCGGTCAATCGGTGCTCTACATGGCCAGCCTGCCGCTGGAGGCGAACGTGATGTTCCATACCGTGATGGCGACCAAGATGCCGTTCGCCGGCCGTGGCTAACCGATATTTATAAGAAATTGGCCTGCAGCCCTTATGAAGCAGGCGTGAGCCGCTATCAAATGTATAGCGATTTCGGTGTCATGCCTGGTGCATGAAGGCGGTGACTCAGTCGCCTGATTGAGCCTGGCGGGCAAGGGTGCTGGCCACCAGCGTGGCGCCTGCGGGCCAGCGGTCGGCAGCCAGGCCATGCTGGTAGACCGCGTGGCAGGCGGCCTCGAAGGCATCCAAACCACCAGCCAGACGCGCACCCACCATGCCGGCCAGTACGTCGCCAGTGCCCGCCGTGGCCAGTCTGGCGTTGCCGGTCGGGTTGATGAACGGCGTTTGTCCGGGTGCGGCGATGACCGTGCCCGAACCCTTGAGCACCACCGAGCAGTCAAAACGCTGCGCCAGTTGTTGGGCTGCGCCCAGGCGGTCGTGTTGTACCTCGGTGGCGGTGCTGCCCAGCAGGCGGGCAGCTTCCAGCGGGTGGGGTGTCAGTACGGTGGCGGCAAGTCGCCTGCCCCGGGCGATCAGCAAGGTCTGAAGTTGCGTGTCGTTGGCGATGGCATTGATGGCGTCTGCATCAATAACGACGTGGGCAGAGACCGACAATATCTTTGCCAGCGGGCCGCGAACGGCGTCCCCGCCGCCGCAGCCGCAGACCACCGTCAAGGTCTTGAAATCCAGCGCATCGACCGATCTGAACATCAGCTCCGGCTGCTGGACATCAACCGTCAGGCTGCCGCCATCCAGCAAGCCGACAAACACCCGGCCGGCCCCCGCATGCAGGGCGGCAGACGCTGCCAGCAGGGCGGCACCGGTCATGCCCGCTGCGCCGCCGACCACCGCTACATCGCCGAAGCTTCCCTTGTGCGAGGCATGGGGCCGGGCTGCAGCCATCGGTGCGCCCGCCAGCCAGGCCGTGGGAGCGACAAGGTCGTGGAGGTCGCGACTGACAAGCAGGTCGTCCAGCCACACGCTTCCGGCGGCGTCACGCCCATGGGCAGTGAACAAACCGGGTTTGAGCGTCAACAGGCTCAAGGTGTGCGTGGCTTTGACACTTGATTGCGTCGCATTGCCGGTGTCGGCGTGCAAGCCAGTGGGTAAATCTACGGCCAGCACTGCAACGCGGCTCGCGTTGATCCGCGCAATCCAGTCTGCCATGCGTCCTTCGGGTGCACGAACCTGGGTACCAATGCCCAGCAAGGCATCAATGCACAAATCGAAGTCGGGCGGTGGCATCTCGGCAAAGGTGACACCGGCATCGAGTGCGCGCTGGTAGGACGCTGCGGCGTCTGGCGGCGCCGTGTCGGGGCTGCCCAGCCAGGTGACCACCGCTTGTTTACCCCATTGCTGCAGGTGCCGGGCCGCTTCCAGGCCGTCGCCACCGTTGTTGCCGGGGCCGCAGGCGATCCAGACGCGTTGGGCGTGCGGTGCGATCGCCAGCGACAGTCGCGCCACGGCCAGCCCGGCGCGTTGCATCAGGGTGTACCGCGGCAGGGCGGCCTGAGCGGCCTGTTCGATTTGGCGCGTGGCCTGCACGCTGAACAAAGCCTGACGGACGCAGAAATCTACTTTCAGCATAAGGCGCTAAAACTCATAGGTTTCGCCCTCGCGCGCCAGCCGGACATCCAGGCCCTGCGCTTGTGGCGGATTGTCGATCAGTACTTGCCGGAATGCCGCTTCCAGCGCGTCGTCGCTGCGGGTCGGTTCGTGGTGAGTGCAAAACAGCACCTTGGCGCCAGCCGCCCTGGCATACCGGATGCTGGAGTTGAAGGTGCCGTGGCCCCAACCCTTCTTCGCCGGGTATTCGTTCTCGGTGTAGGAACAGTCGGCGATCAGCACGTCAACCCCGCGCATGGCACGCCGGATGCGGTCATCCTGTTCAGCGACAAAGCTTTGATACTCCGCATAGCTTGCTTCACCGGGCGCATAAATATTCAGTGGCGGCTCATGGTCTCCCGTAAAGAACACCGACTTGCCGTTGGCTTCAATCCGGTAGCCGAAGTCAATCACCGGATGGTTCATCAGATAGGGCGTGACGGTGGCGCAACCGATCTGGATGCTTTGTTCCGGCGCCAGTGTGACGTATTCAATGCGCGCCTTCATCTCAGATTCACGCACCGGGAAATAGCTGTATTGAAGCTGCACCGACATCACCTGTTCCACGCCTTTGCCCGATACCGGATCAAATGCGCCATGCAGGCGCAAGGTGTTGCCGGGAATGAAGTTGGGCATGAAGAATGGCAAACCCTGAATATGGTCCCAGTGAGAGTGGCTGATGAGCACATTGGCGGTGACCGGCAACCCGGTCAGCAGCGTCTGGGACAGAGGGAAGATGCCAGTACCGGCATCGAGGATGAGCAACTCGTTGTTGTCGGTTCGAATCTCGATGCAGGTGGTGTTGCCGCCAAAACGCACGGTGCCTGGTCCCGGCGATGCGATGGAACCGCGCACACCCCAAAATCTGATCTTCATGCCCGCCCCTCAAACTTTCGAAAACATATTGGCTTTCTCCATCTGCGCTGCCATGGCGCCCAGGGAAGCCAAGGCTTGGTCAAACGTGTCTCCCAAGCGCCTCGCGCTGCCACGGGTGGCCAGTTTTTGGCGGAGTTTAGGGCGCATGGCATGGATTGTCTGCCAACTTTAGGGACTCAGCCGTTCTGCTCCCAAGCCGCTGACATCGATCTCGGGCGTTCGGCTGCCGATCAGGTCAGCCAGAGCGCGGGCGGAGCCACAACTTAGTGCCCAACCGCTAGCCCCATGCCCCAGGTTCAACCAGAGTCCAGCAATACCACTGGCACCCACTATCGGCGGTGCGTCCGGCAGCATGGCGCGCGTGCCTTTCCACTCCTGCACGCCACTTGACTGGTTGGCGGCACCCGGAAACCAGTGGTGCAAGACTTTGTACAGGGCGGCAAGGGCGTCGGCGTTTTTTTTGTCGGGGGAACCGCCCAGCTCGGCGCAGCCCGATACCCGCACGCGCTTGCCCAGACGGGAGATGGAAATCTGAAAGTGTTCGTCCGTCACCACGCTGCGCGGTGCGTTGAGGGGCTCCCGGATGGCCGCGCTGACGGAGTAACCGTGGACCCCGGCCAGCGCAATCTTCAGTCCCAGGGGTGCAAGCAAGCGGGCAGAATCCAGCCCGGCGCACAGTACGATGGCATCGAACTGTCGCGGCGCGCTGTCGCCCGCGACGACGACACCGATCCCGCCGGAGGACAGCACGCGCGTGACACGGGTGTTGAACGCAAAATTCACCCCCATGCGCTGCGCTTCATTCTTCAGCAACAACGCAAACTGGCGGCAGTTGCCGACTTCGTCGTCTGGCAAATGGATGGCACCAAAAAAGTGTGCGTCCGGATTGAGCGCAGTCTCGATGTTGCGGGCTTGCGCCGGGTCGAATTCCTTGAAAGCGACACCGGCATCGCGCAGCAGTTGAAGGCTGGGCTGCAACAGTTTTGAACTTTTCTCCGAGCGCAGCAACACCAGTCGACCGTCGCCGCGCTCACATTCCAGCTTGAGATCGGCCGTGATGTGGTGCAGCCGCGCGCGGCTGTAGAACGCAAGACCTTGCAGACGAGCCTGATTCGCCAGAAAGGCCTCAAGACGGCTGGCGCGATACGCCCTCCAGAGCCACGCCAGCTCGCCAGCCGAGATCGGTAGCCTGATCTTGACCGCGCCATGGCGACTGAATAAGCCTCCCATCACCCTGATCGGCAGGCCTGGTGCCACAAGGCCGCCGTTGGCAAAACTGGCTTCCTCTGCCGCCGCCCCGCGACGCTCCAGCACCGTGACTTCGTGTCCGTCACAAGCCAACTCGTAGGCCGTGGTGATGCCGATGATGCCGGCACCAATAACTGCAATTTTCATGAATCCCTTAATGCCTTGCTGGACAGTCTGCCGTGTCGTGCTGTCCTCAACCGATTGATGATATAGCCCCGGACAGCGCGCGCGGCCAGCTATTGTTTTTGTAGTAGTTGTTCGATCTGGAGTGCAATGTTGAGGACCGGGTCGTCGCGCAGTGCGCCGGCCCAGACCATCAGGCCCACGGGCAATTCTTCAGCTGCCTGGCAGGGTATCGACACAGCGCAGCCGTCGAGCATATTGATAACGCTGGTATTGCGAAGCAGTTGGGCGTTGATCTTGAAAAAGGCTTCATCGCGCTCAGGCCCGGGAGCCACCTGCGCTATCGGTGGCGCCACGATGGGCACGGTCGGCGACAGAAAGGCATCAAAACCCTGCATGGCGGATTCCATGCTTGTGATCCACTTCTGCCGCTCGCCTTGCAGCGTGATGTAGTCGCAGGCGCTCATGCTTGCACCTCGCTGAATGCGGGCAGCCACACGCGGGTCGTAGGCTTGCGCTTTGTGCTCAAGCAGATGGTGATGCCATGCGTAGCTCTCAGCGGCCGAGAAACCCCCTGTGGCTTGAATCCGCTGCAATTCAGAGATCTCGGACAGTGCAATTTCCTCGATGCGGGCTCCGGCATCGCGCAGCGTTTTCACGGCCCGCTGCCAGGCGCGCGAGACGGTGCTGTCGAGTCCGTCAAGCATCGAGGTGGTGGCGACCGCCAGGCGGTAGGCAGAAAGCGGGGCGCTGCTGCGGGTGACTTGTCGCAGGGAGAGCAGTTCGTGTGCCAGCATGGCGTCGCGCACGCTTCGGGTCAGCGCACAGACCGTGTCGAGCGTGCTGGAAAGCGGGAGCGCGCCATCGGTCGGCACCAGGCGCGCCGTACTCTTGAAGCCCACGATGCCGTTGAGCGCTGCCGGAATGCGAATGGAGCCGCCGGTATCCGACCCCAAGCCAATGAAAGCGGCACCGGTTGCCACCGACACGGCGGCGCCCGATGATGAACCGCCGGGGATGCGCGGCAGGTCGCGAGCGCCGGCGTTGACGGGCGTTCCAAAGTGCGGGTTGATTCCCACGCCCGAGAAAGCAAATTCGACCATGTTGGTGCGGCCAATGAAAGCGGCGCCGGCGCGGCGCAGTCGGGCGACCGCCGGGCTGTCGTGTCTGGCGGGTGCAGCGTCGTCAAGCACGACCGAGCCGGCGCGGGTGATTTGCCCGGCAACATCGAATAAGTCCTTAACGGACACCGCCAGACCTGCCAGCGGCCGTGTCTGGATGTCTGCGCCGCTGGCGACGGTGCGGGCTTCGTCAAACATGGTTCGAAGAAAAACAGGCTGGCAGGGCGGAGACTGCGCCAGTTCGATCGCCTGCTCCATTTCTGTGCCTGGCTCCGTCTGGCCGGATTGCAGCTTTTGTCGTGTGGTGTGGAGGTCGGGGAGCATGGGTGTGTTGGGTGCAGTGTTATACTCGCTCGGTTTTGCTGGGTAGTCGAGTGGCTGTCTGGCAGACAAATCAGCAAACCAGTTCATCAAGGTGTTGCGATGTTTGCAGGTAATTTTCAAATTTTTTGAGTGCCTGCAATTGTTGCAAAAACGAACTGGATTTTAGACCTAACCTTTGGAGTTAATACTATGGCAATTACCATGCGCGAAATGCTGGAAGCCGGCGTCCACTTTGGCCACCAAACGCGCTTCTGGAACCCCAAGATGGCCCCGTTCATTTTCGGCCATCGCAACAAGATCCACATCATCAACCTGGAAAAATCGTTGCCGATGTTCCAGGAGGCCGCCAAGTTCGTGAGCCAGATTTCCGCCAAGCGCGGCACCGTGCTGATGGTCGGCACCAAGCGCCAGGCGCGTGAAACCGTGGCTGAAGAAGCCCGTCGTGCGGGTGTTCCTTTTGTTGACCAGCGCTGGCTTGGCGGCATGTTGACCAACTTCAAGACGGTCAAGACTTCGATCAAGCGTCTTAAAGACATGAAGATCCAGCAGGAAGCCGGCCTGGAGAGCATGAGCAAGAAAGAACAGTTGATGTTTGCCCGCGAACTGGCAAAGCTCGAACGTGACATTGGCGGCATTCAGGATATGTCGGTTTTGCCGGACGCTATTTTTGTGATTGACGTGGGTTATCACAAGATCGCCATCGCTGAAGCCAAGAAGCTTGGCATTCCGCTGATTGCAGTGGTTGACACCAATCACTCGCCCGAAGGCATTGACTACATCATTCCCGGCAACGATGACTCGTCCAAGGCAGTTGTTTTGTATGCCCGTGGCATTGCCGATGCCATCATTGAAGGCCGCGCCAATGCGGTTGACGATGTGGTCAAGGCGATCGTGGCCGAGAGCGATGACGAATTCGTTGAGGTGGACGAGGCTTCCGCCTGAGTTGCCTGCGACCCCAAAAGACGGGGGCTGCCATGCCCCCTTTTTTTAGTCTTTTTTTATAACTGAATTGAGTACGGAGAAACAAAATGGCTGCAATTAGCGCGAGTATGGTGGCTGAACTGCGTGGCAAGACCGACGCCCCCATGATGGAATGTAAACGTGCCCTGACGGAAGCCGATGGCGATATGGCCAAGGCCGAAGAACTGCTGCGTGTCAAACTCGGCAGCAAGGCTGGCAAGGCGGCCGGGCGCATTACCGCCGAGGGCGTCGTGACCTGCGCTATTGACGGTGGCGTCGGCGCGTTGCTTGAGGTCAATTGCGAAACCGATTTTGTGACCAAGAATGACAGTTTCTTGGCGCTGGCCAAAGCCGCCGCCCAGTTGATCGTCAAGAACAATCCGGCTGATGTGGCGGCGTTGGGGGCTTTGGCCTACGCACAGGACGGCTTCGGTCCGACGCTCGAAGATGTGCGCAAAGGCCTGATTGGCAAGATTGGCGAGAACATGAGTTTCCGCCGCTTCAAGCGTTTCGCATCCGGTGCCAAGCTGGCGTCCTATCTTCATGGGACGCGCATTGGCGTTTTGGTGGAATTTGAAGGCGATGACACTGCCGCCAAGGATGTGGCGATGCACGTTGCTGCCATGAAGCCGGTGGCCCTGTCGAGTGCTGATGTGCCAGCCGAACTGGTCGCCAGGGAGCGCTCCGTGGCGGCGGCCAAAGCGGCTGACGACGCGGCCACCGCAACTGCCGCGGGCAAGCCGGTCCAGTCGGCCGAGATTGTTGCCAAGCGTATCGAGGGCGGCGTGCAGAAATACCTCAAGGAAGTGTCTTTGTTCAATCAGTCTTTCGTCAAAAACGACAAACAGACGGTGGAGCAGATGCTGAAGGAAACTGGCACGACAGTGAAGGCTTTCACACTGTATGTGGTGGGTGAGGGCATTGAAAAGCGGGTTGATGATTTCGCTGCTGAAGTGGCGGCCCAGGTGGCTGCTGCCAAGCAGGCGAACTGATCCTCGTTGCGCTCAGGAAGCCGGATTTCCACAGACCCCAAACCAGATTGAGACCATCAGACTGAATCTGGCTTTGTCTTCGCTACCACAGTCATTACATCCAGGAGTTCATCATGTCCGTCGCCAAGCCAGCCTACAAGCGTATTTTGCTCAAGCTGTCGGGCGAGGCCTTGATGGGCTCCGACCCATTCGGCATCAATCGTGACACCATTGTTCGCATGGTCAACGAAGTGGCCGAGGTGACACGCCTTGGCGTCGAAGTGGCGGTGGTGATTGGCGGCGGCAATATTTTTCGCGGCGTCGCGGGCGGTTCGGTCGGCATGGACCGGGCCACTGCCGATTACATGGGCATGCTCGCCACGGTCATGAACGCCTTGGCTTTGGGCGACACAATGAACAAGGCTGGCCTGACAGCACGCGTGATGTCGGCGATTGCCATTGAGCAGGTGGTTGAGCCCTATGTGAGGCCGAAGGCGCTGCAGTATCTCGAAGAAGGCAAAGTGGTCATTTTCGCTGCGGGTACCGGAAATCCTTTCTTTACGACTGATACTGCCGCGGCCTTGCGAGGCGCCGAAATTGGGGCTGAAGTGGTGCTGAAGGCAACCAAGGTCGATGGTGTTTACAGCGCCGATCCGAACAAGGACCCGCTTGCCAGGCGCTACAGCAAAATCTCGTTCGATGACGCGATGGCGCAGAACCTGGGCATCATGGATGCCACCGCGTTTGCCTTGTGCCGCGATCAAAAGCTGCCAATCAAGGTTTTCTCCATTTTCAAGAACGGCGCCCTCAAGCGCGTCGTCATGGGAGAAGATGAAGGCACGCTGGTCTATGCCTGAGCATGGCAAAATCACCGTTTGCAAACAGCGTCGCTTGAAGCGTCGAGTGAGGAGAGAAACATGACGATTGCCGGGATTAAAAGTACAGTTGAAACCAGGATGGATCAATCCATCGCGGTTTTCAAGAACAACCTGACCAAGATTCGAACCGGCCGGGCCAACCCGGCGTTGCTGGATTCAGTGCAGGTTGATTATTACGGCGCCATGCTGCCGATCAGCCAGGTGGCCAATGTGTCCTTGCTGGATGCCCGCACCATCAGTGTGCAGCCTTGGGAAAAGGGGATGGGAGCGAAGATTGAGAAAGCGATTCGCGATAGTGATTTGGGACTCAATCCATCTTCGATGGGCGATTTGATCCGTGTGCCGATGCCCGCCATGTCGGAAGAGCGCCGCAAGGAACTCACCAAGGTCGTCAGGCATGAAGGCGAAACCGCCAAGATTGCGGTACGCAATCTGCGCCGGGACGCCAATGAAGCGATCAGGAAAGCGGTCAAGGACAAGCTGGCCTCTGAAGATGATCAAAAGCGCGCTGAAACAGAGATTCAAAAAGTGACCGACCGACACGTGATCACGATTGATCAACTGGTTGGCGTCAAAGAGCAAGACATCATGGCGGTGTGAATCGCCTGGAATATGAGTCAGCCTGTTCCCAAGATTGACTCTCCGGCTTTGCGCCAGCAAAACAGATGCTAAAGCAGCGTGTCATTACCGCTCTGATCCTGCTGCTTGTCTTGCTGCCGGCCTTGTTCTATCGCTCGGCGGTTCCGTTTTGCAGCGTCGCCCTGGTACTGGTTTCCGCTGGTGCCTGGGAGTGGACCCGCCTTAACGGTTTTGGTCCGGTCGCGTCGGTTCTTTCCGGCCTGATCTGTGGGTTGCTGTGCGCAACGGCATGGTGGTTTGGGCTGCTTCAGCAATCATTGCCAGTACTATGGATTTTTGTCGGCTCGGCATGGGTTCTCCTGGGCGCATGGGTCTTGCGCAGTGGTGTGGCGGCCTGGTCCGGCCATCCACCGGCGGTACGCCTGATTTCCGGTCTGGCCGCCCTCTGGTTTGCCTGGCTGGCGGTGGCGCAGGCGAGGGTGATTGGCATCAATTTTCTGCTGTCCGTTCTGGTTCTGGTGTGGGTCGCCGATATCTTTGCCTATTTTGCCGGGCGGGCATTTGGTGGGCGTTTCAGCCGGGGCAAACTCGCACCCAGCATCAGTCCGGGCAAAAGCTGGGAAGGTGTCTGGGGTGGCATGGCAGCTGTGGTTGTATTGGCATTTGTCTGGCGATGGGCTGACCTTGCGTGGGCAGGCAATGCCGTCAGTTTGTACTCGCACATTGGTCGACAAAGTGGATGGCTGCTACTGATCGCCGCCATTTTCATGGCGGCGATGAGCGTTGTTGGAGATTTGTTCGAGTCGCTGGTCAAGCGCAGTGCCGGGGTCAAGGACAGCAGCGGTCTGCTGCCAGGCCATGGCGGCATCCTCGATCGGGTCGATGCGCTATTGCCAACGCTGCCTTTGGCGATGATGCTTTACTCGGTGTCAACGCGTTGATGGATGAATTCGAATACCGGGTAAGGCAACGGGTCGCGGTGTTGGGGTCGACCGGATCGATCGGTGTCAGCACGCTTGACGTGATCGCCCGCCATCCGCAGCGCTTTGAAGTCTTTGCCCTCAGCGCCGCCACCCGGATTGACTTGATGCTGCAGCAATGTGTGCAGTTCAAGCCGGTGTTTGCCGTGATGGCCAGCGAGCCTCATGGTCGCGCGCTGGAGCAGAAATGCGCTGAGCTCAATTTGGCGACGCGCGTTCTGTGGGGCGATCAAGCCATCACCGCGATTGCAGAGCATGAACAGGTCGATACCGTCATGGCGGCGATTGTCGGGGCCGCCGGACTGGCGTCCTGTCTTGGCGCGGCGCGCTCTGGCAAGCGTCTGTTGTTGGCGAACAAGGAAGCGCTGGTGGTGGGCGGTGATTACTTTTTGCGGGTTGTGGCGCAGGGCGGTGCCAAGCTGCTGCCGATCGACAGCGAACACTCCGCAGTCTTTCAGTCGCTTCCGCCTGATTCAGCGCTGTGGCCGAGCCAGATCGACAAGATTATCCTGACTGCGTCGGGCGGTCCGTTTCGACAGCGTGC
This sequence comes from uncultured beta proteobacterium, assembly GCA_963810395.1. GTDB lineage: Bacteria > Pseudomonadota > Gammaproteobacteria > Burkholderiales > Burkholderiaceae_C > Rhodoferax. The sequence continues at coordinate 445,443 of CAWENC010000002.1, forward strand.
CCCCGATACGCTGCGAGACGTGACGCCGGAGCAGGCCTGTGCCCACCCCAATTGGGTGATGGGACGCAAGATTTCGGTTGATTCCGCTACCATGATGAACAAGGCGCTGGAAGTCATTGAGGCGCGCTATCTTTTTGCCGTAAAGTCCGAGCAGATCGAGGTCGTGATCCACCCGCAGAGCGTCATTCACTCGATGGTCCAGTACAAGGACAATTCCGTCATTGCGCAACTTGGCACGCCAGACATGAAGGTGCCGATTGCTTATGGCCTGTCCTGGCCGGATCGCATGACGTCCGGCGCCTCGGCACTGGATTTCCGCTCGATGGCAGACATGACGTTTGAGTCGCTGGATTCAAACGGACACCAACAGCGTTTCCCGGGCCTGAAGCTGGCCTGGTCGGTATTGAGAGCGCCTCCGGGATCGACCGCCGTATTGAATGCGGCCAATGAAGTGGCTGTGGCAGCGTTCCTGGCCGGACAAATCCGTTTTGACCAGATTCACGTGATCAATCTGGAAACGCTTGCTTCGGTCGTTCCTGAACGCCCGCAGTCGCTGGAAGACCTTCTGGCGCTGGATGCAATGTCGCGGGAAGCCGCGCAGCAGGTGGTTCGCCGTGTTCATGCTTAAGAAGCTTCCTTGAAAGACTCATGCTGACTCTGGTTTCATTTGTGCTCGCTCTTGGCGTGTTGATCGCAGTCCATGAATACGGGCACTACCGTATTGCCGTGGCCTGCGGCGTCAAAGTGCTGCGGTTCTCGATTGGATTTGGGAAAACCGTCTATCGCTGGCAGCCCAAGGGTTCGGCGACTGAATTTGTCATTGGTGCTTTCCCGGTCGGAGGTTACGTGAAGATGCTCGACGAGCGTGAGGCGCCGGTGCCTGACGAGGAGCGGCATCTGGCGTTCAACACCCAGCGATTGCGTTCGCGGGTTGCCATTGTGCTGGCCGGCCCGCTGGCCAATTTGCTGTTGGCGGCGCTGCTGTATGCGGTCGTGAACTGGACCGGAGTGCAGCTTCCGGCAGCGATTCTGGCCAGCCCTGAAAAGGGGTCAATTGCTGAACAGGCCGGAATGACTGGCGGCGAGCGGGTTCAGGCGGCGGGCTTTGATGGTGATGAACTTCAAGAAGTCAAGTCGTTCGAAGACCTTCGCTGGTTACTGACCCGGGGTGCTCTTGAGGGGCGGGACGCGCGCCTGGTAGTACTTCGGCCGGCGCACGCGGCCCCCGGCGACGTGGTGTTGAAGCTTGCCGGCATGGATGCCAGCGAGGCGAATGCCGATCTATTTCGAAAGATCGGAGTTGTCGGCCCTTTCAGTCGCCCTGTGATCGGTCAAGTGCTTGCGGGTGACGCGGCCGATAAGGCGGGTTTGCGCGAGGGCGACCTGGTGCGGCAAGTGGGCTCAGTGTCTGTGGTCGATGGAGCGCAACTTCGCCAGTTGATTCGGGCTTCCGTCCTGAATGGTCAGGCCGTGCCTTCGGTCTGGAAGATCAGTCGCGCAGAAGCAGAGATCGTGCTTGAAGTCAAGCCTGAGCTCCGGCAGGAGGGTGATCTGATGGTCGGGAAAATTGGGGCCTATGTGGGTGCGATGCCGGAGCAGGTGATGGTGCGCTACGGTGCTCTCGATGGTTTGTGGCGCGGCGCGACACGTACCTGGGAGGTGTCCGTATTGACGCTTCGAATGATGGGGAAGATGCTGGTCGGCGTGGCTTCTCTGAAGAATCTCAGCGGTCCCTTGACGATTGCGGACTATGCCGGCAAGTCAGCCGGTTTGGGGTTGACTCAGTACTTGCTGTTTCTGGCCTTGATCAGCGTGAGTCTGGGTGTTTTGAATTTGCTTCCCATCCCTGTTCTGGATGGTGGTCACCTGATGTATTATCTTTGGGAGGGTGTTACGGGCAAACCAGTGTCTGACGCCTGGATGGAGAGTTTGCAACGGGGCGGCGTTGCAATCCTGTTGCTCATGATGTCGATTGCCCTGTTTAACGACATTGCCCGCCTGTTTGGCTGATTTTTTGGTACTGATGATCAGCACCAGTTTGACCTCTCAATATTTAAAAATGCAATTCAATCGATCTCAATGGCGCACTCGGTCCGCCGTAGCGTCCCTGGTGTTTGTGGCCAGTACGGCTTGGGCGGTCAATCCGTTCACGGTACGCGATATTCGTATCGAAGGCTTGCAACGGGTTGAGCCCGGAACCATTTTCGTGTCGCTGCCAGTTCGGATCGGTGACGTTTACAACGATGAGAAAGGGTCGGCAGCGATCCGGACTCTTTTTGGACTCGGCCTGTTCAAGGATGTCCGGATTGAAGTCAATGGTGATGTTCTGGTGGTGATCGTCGAGGAACGGCCGACGATCGGCGCCGTTGACTTCGTCGGGGCCAAAGAGTTTGACAAGGATGTCCTGAAGAAAGCGCTGCACGATGTCGGTCTGGCCGATGGCCGCCCGTTTGACAAAGCCCAACTCGATCGCGCCGAGCAGGAACTCAAGCGCCAATACATCAACCGCAGCCTGTATGCAGCCGAGGTGGTGACGACCGTGACGCCAATTGAGCGCAACCGGGTCAACTTGACGTTTACGGTGGTCGAGGGGGAGCCTGCAAAAATCAGTGAGATACAGATTGTCGGCAACAAGGTGTTTGCCGAGTCAACCCTGCGTGGCCTGTTTGACCTGGATACCGGTGGCTGGTTGAGCTGGTATACCAAGTCGGATCGCTATTCGCGTGCCAAACTCAACGCAGACATTGAAACCCTGCGCTCCTACTATCTGGCCCGCGGCTATCTGGAGTTCAAGGTGGACACAACGCAGGTTGCGATTTTGCCGGACAAGACGAATATTTCCATCACCGTCAACATTTCTGAAGGCGAGCGCTTTGTTGTCAGCGGCGTCAAGCTGGAGGGGAATTTTCTTGGCAAGGAAGACGAGTTCAAATCACTGGTGACAATTCGGCCGGGTCAGGCCTATAACGCCGATGAGGTTGCCAAGACTGCAAAAGCCTTCACCGATTATTTCGGGAATTTTGGTTACGCTTTCGCGCGGGTGCAGGCCCGTCCTGACATCGATCACGCCAATAATCGCGTGGTCCTGGTCTTGCAGGCGGACCCGTCCCGCAGGGCGTATGTGCGAAAGATCAATGTTTCCGGCAACAGTCGCACGCGTGACGTCGTCGTGCGCCGGGAGTTTCGGCAACTGGAGGCGTCGTGGTACGACGGCGACAAGATCAAACTGTCACGTGACCGGGTTGATCGTCTGGGCTACTTCAAGGAGGTGGGTATCGAGACGCAGGAGGTGCCCGGCTCACCGGATCAGGTTGACCTGGTCATGACGGTTGCTGAAAAGCCGACTGGCAGCGTGAGTTTGGGGGCCGGTTTTTCAAGTGCCGACGGACTTGGACTGTCATTTGGTCTGAAAGAGGAGAATGCGTTTGGATCGGGCAGCTCACTGGGTGTGCAGATCAACACCAGCAAGATCAATCGTGTCATCGTTTTCAATACAACCGACCCTTACTTTACGGCGGACGGCGTTTCCAGAACCATTGACCTGTTTCACAGGACCAGCAGTCCGTATCAGGATCAAAGCTACTATCAGCTGATTACCGATGGCGGCGCCCTGCGCTTTGGCGTGCCGTTCACCGAGACCGACACGGTTTTTTTTGGCGCAGGTGCCGAAAGAACAACCATCGTTCCGGGCACACTTTTGCCGATGGCCTACATCGACTACGCCAACCAGTACGGCTATAGCAGCACCAGTGTGCCTGTGACCATTGGCTGGGCACGCGATCGCCGCGACAGCGCGTTGTCGCCAAGCTCCGGGCGATTGCAGCGTGCGAATGCCGAGTGGTCAATCGCCGGCGATGCGCGCTACCTGCGGGCAACCTACCAATATCAGGAATTCATTCCCCTCACCAAGCAGTTCACCGCTGCCTTCAATGGCGAGGTGGCCATGGGTGCAGGGCTAGGCGGTCGGTCCTACCCGGCGTTCAAGAACTTTTATGGCGGTGGCCTGGGGTCGGTACGTGGGTTCGAGCAGGGTACGCTTGGGCCACAGGATGCGAGCGGAACTGCCGTGGGTGGCACGCGCAAGCTGAATCTGAACGCCGAAATCCTTTCCCCGTTTCCGGGTGCGGGCAATGACAAGACCTTGAGGATGTTCGCATTTTGGGACGTCGGCAGTGTGGCGGGGCCGGATACCGGATTGGCCATTAACGAAAATGCGAACAGCCTGCGCTCGTCGGTCGGCGTCGGCATCAGCTGGATCTCGCCGGTCGGGCCGTTACGTCTGGCCCTGGCCAAACCCATCAGAAAATTTGATGGCGATAAAATACAAACCATGCAATTTCAAATCGGATCTACATTTTGATGAACAATCTATTACGTCGATGCTGCGCCGGCATCTTTCTGGGCGGCCTGCTTGTCTCTGTTCAGATTCAGGCGCAGGAATTCCGCATTGGGTTTATCAGTACCGACCGGATTTTCAAGGAGGCTGGTACTTCCAAGGCGGCGACGGCCAAGCTTGAACAGGAATTTTCCAAGCGCGAGAAGGAACTCGTTGACCAGGGGGCGACCCTGAAGTCGCTGGCTGACAAGTTTGAGCGTGAATCGCCAACCCTGGCTCCAGCGCAGCAAGTGCAGCGTCAGAAACAGCTGGTCGAGCAGGATCGGGATTTTCAACGCAAACGCCGTGAATTTCAGGAAGATCTCAATGCCAGGAAAAATGAAGAGTTGCAGCAGGTGCTTGAACGCGCCAACAAGGTGGTCAAGCAAGTTGCGGAGTCTGAAAAATACGACCTGATCCTGCAGGACGCGGTTTATGTCAATCCAAAGCATGACATCACCGACAAGGTCCTGAAGGTCCTGAATTCGGCTGGCGGCAAATAAGGTTGATCAAGGCAAGTGACGTGTGACGCTGCTTCTAGGTTCGATTGTTGAAACTCTTGGCGGCGAGTTGCATGGCGATGCCGAGCTGTCGATAGAGGGTCTTGCGCCGCTTGAGACCGCAACGCCCAGACACTTAAGTTTTCTAAGCAACCCCAAGTATCAGCATCAGCTGCCGGCGTCAAGGGCGGCCTGCGTCATTGTCAGTCCGCAGATGCGCGCTACCGCGGTGGCGCGCGGCGCCTGCATAGTGACCGAGCAGCCTTATCTGTACTTTGCCCGCGTCACGCAACTCTGGAAAAGAAGTCTTCCGCGTCCTGCGGCCCCGGGGGTCCACCCCAGCGCGGTGATCGACCCCGAGGCCGTTGTTCACCCACAGGCACGCATCGGTGCCCTGTGTGTGGTTGAACGTGGCGCTCGTATCGGTGCCGACACTGAACTCAAATCGCGGGTAACGGTGGGAGAAAACTGCGTTCTGGGCGAGCGCTGCATCGTGCATTCGGGCGTGGTCATCGGGGCCGATGGTTTCGGCTTTGCACCGAATGCGGGTGCTTGGGAAAAAATTGAACAATTGGGCGCTGTTCGGATTGGCAATGATGTTGAAATTGGTGCCAATACCTGTATTGATCGTGGCGCCTTGCAGGACACAGTCATCGAAGACGGTGTCAAGCTGGACAATCTGGTTCAAATCGGCCATAACGTCCACATCGGAAAACATACTGCGATGGCGGGCTGTGTCGGCGTGGCGGGCAGCGCCACCATCGGGGCACACTGTACATTGGGCGGTGGTGCCATCGTGCTGGGACATTTGAGGCTGGCTGACGAGGTAAATATCTCCGCGGCAAGCATTGTGACCCGGTCGATTCTGAAACCGGGGCATTACACCGGCTTGTTCCCGATTGATGAGAATGCGGCGTGGGAAAAGAATGCCGCATCACTCAAACAATTGAGCAGTTTGCGTGATCGCATTCGGGTGCTCGAAGAAAAACTAAAATCCTGAAATATTGTGGGACAGTCCGCAGCGTCGTTATGCGCTGTCCCTAACTGATTGGCGAAGATGGACATTCACAAGATTCTCAAACAACTGCCGCATCGTTACCCATTTTTACTGGTGGACCGGGTGCTTTCCATTGAAAAAGGGAAAAGCATTCGAGCCCTGAAAAACGTCACGATCAACGAACCATTCTTTGCAGGACACTTTCCGCACCGTCCGGTGATGCCGGGTGTGCTTATGCTCGAAGCCCTGGCCCAGGCCGCGGCGTTGCTGGCTTTTGACGCGATGGGTAGCACGCCCGACGAGAACTCGGTTTACTATTTTGCCGGCATGGACGGGGTGCGTTTCAAGCGCCCGGTGGAACCTGGTGATCAGCTGATTCTGCTGGTTGAACTGCTGCGCATGAAAGCCGGTGTGTTCAAGTTCAAGGCGTCGGCTCTGGTCGGCGAGGAACTCGCCGTGGAAGCGGAACTAACCTGCGCTGTGCGCAAGATTGCGTAGTGGTGCGGGTGTGACGGCCATTCACGCCACGGCGCTTGTTGATTCCGGAGCTGAGCTCGACAGTTCGGTGACGGTCGGGCCCTATAGTGTCATCGGACCTCACGTCAAGGTCGGAGCGGGTACCTGGATCGGGCCACATTGCGTGCTCGAAGGCCACACCACCATCGGCCGCGACAACCGTATCTTTCAGTTCAATTCACTGGGCGCCATACCGCAGGACAAGAAGTACTCAGGCGAGCCTTGTGAATTGGTCATTGGTGACCGCAATACCATTCGCGAATTTTCGACCTTCAACATCGGCTCACCCGGAGACGCCGGCGTCACACGCGTGGGCCACGACAACTGGCTGATGGCCTATGTGCACCTGGCGCACGACTGCGTGGTCGGCAACAACACCATTTTTGCCAATAATTCCCAGCTGGCAGGCCACGTCCACGTCGGCGACTGGGCGATCCTGGGCGGCTTTACCGTGGTCCACCAGTTCGTGAAAATCGGTGCCCACAGCATGACCGCGCTGAGTACCACGCTGCTGGCTGATTTGCCGCCTTTCGTCATGTGCCAGGGCCAACCCGCACAGGCACGGTCCATGAACTTTGAAGGACTGCGCCGTCGCGGCTTTTCGGCCGAAAGGGTGTCAGCCGTCAAGGCCATGCACAAGGCCCTGTACCGTGATGATTTGACGCTGGACACAGCCCGTCTGCGGATTGCGGAGCTGGCTGAAAATAGACCTGAGTCAAAGCCGGATGTCGAGCTGATGCTTTCATTCCTGGAGCAGGTGTCACCCCAGCGCGGCATCGTGCGCTAAGTTTCGAAACCACCTGGGATGTGGAATTCTCAACAGCACCCTGCGCTCCCGATGACCGCGGGTGGCGTGGAAGGCGGTGCTGCGCCGACGTGTGCCAACTCGATCGACGCAGCGCTGGTCGCGGGGGAAACTTCCGGCGACTTACTGGCCGGATTGTTGCTCGATGGTCTGCGAGAGCGCTGGCCGGCCATGAACGCCTTCGGTATTGGTGGTCCGCAAATGAGTCGCCGGGGATTTGAGGTCTGGTGGGCGCATGACAAGTTGTCGGTGCATGGCTACGGCTGGGAGGTGTTGCGTCGTTATCGCGAGATCGTGGGCATTCGGACGCAGTTCAAAGCCCGGCTCCTGAAACGGCGACCGGATGTGTTCATCGGCGTCGATGCACCCGATTTCAATCTTGATCTGGAAGCTGCCTTGAAGGCCCAGGGCATCAAGACCGTGCATTTTGTTTCGCCCTCGATCTGGGCCTGGCGTCCGGAGCGGGCCAGGAAAATTCGCGACGCTGTCGATCATGTGCTGTGCATCTTCCCGTTTGAGCCCGCCCTGCTGGCGCAGCACGGTATTGCAGCCACTTATGTGGGCCATCCTCTGGCCAATATCATCCCGATGGAGCCGGATCGGGCCGGCGCCCGCGCTGCCTTGGGATTGTCAGATGCGGACCAGGTGCTGGCCATTCTGCCGGGCAGCCGGAAATCCGAAATCCAGCACCTGGCTCTTAGGTTCTTTCAGGCTGCAGCCCTTATAAGACAAGCGCAGCCAGCTATCAAACTGATAGTGCCAGTGGTGCCCGCCGTGAAACCACTGATTGAACAGGCGGCTCATGCCAGCGGCCTGTCCAGGCACTTGCAGATTGTCGAAGCCCAGTCTCACAGCGTGTTGGCGGCCTGTGACGTGACGCTGATTGCCAGTGGCACCGCGACACTGGAGGCGGCGCTGTTCAAGCGTCCGATGGTGATTGCTTACCACATGGGCTGGCTGTCGTGGCAGATCATGCGGCGCAAAAGGCTGCAGCCCTGGGTCGGTCTGCCCAACATCCTGTGCCGGGAATTTGTCGTGCCCGAATTGCTGCAAGACGCCGCCACTGTGCCCTCATTGGCTGAGGCGGTGTTGCGCTGGCTCAATGCCCGGGACTCCGAGCCTGAGAAAATAGCCGTCTTGCAACAAAAATTTGCCGCGCTGCACTCCGAGCTGCAGCGCGATACTCCCCGATTGGCCGCCCATGCGATCCAGCAAGTCCTCCAGAGCTGAACAAGTTGCCAGACAAGACGCAGTCAAACAATTGCTGCTGAGTTGGGACATTCCCGGCCTGGTGGCTGGTGTGGATGAGGCCGGGCGCGGCCCGTTGGCTGGCCCGGTGGTGGCCGCCGCCGTGATTCTGGACGACTTGAAGCCGATCAAGGGTCTGGCCGATTCCAAAATGCTCACTGCACGGCGGCGCGAAAAGCTGTTTGACGAGATCCGCGCCAAAGCCCTGTGCTGCTCCATTGCCGAGGCCAGTGTCGAGGAAATTGAACAGCTCAACATCCTGCAGGCGACCCTGCTCGCCATGCGTCGCGCCGTTGAAGGTCTGCGACTCAAACCGCAGCTGGTGCTGGTGGACGGCAACCGGCTGCCAATCTTGTCGATGCGGGCCGAAGCCATTGTCAAGGGCGATGCCTTGGTGTCAGCCATTTCGGCAGCCAGCATCCTGGCCAAGGTGCATCGGGATCGCTGGTGCAGCGAGCTGGATCAGAGCTACCCGCAATACGGCTTTGCCCGGCACAAAGGCTATGGCACGGCCGAGCATCTGGCCGCGTTGCGCCTGCATGGTGCCTGCCCGCAGCACCGCAAAACTTTCCGCCCAGTGTCCGAACTAATGTGCGAGGTGCTGCCATGACTGCGCCGCAGACTCAGCACATCAGCTCGCGCGACAACGGGTTTCTCAAAGACTTGCGTCGCTTAGTGCACGACAACACCGAGTATCGCAAGCAGGGTCGCTTTTGGGCCGAGGGAGATCATCTGGGCAGTTCTGCGCTGGCGCGCGGCGTGCGCCCAGCGGTCGGTGTATTTTCAGAGTCATTTTGGTCTCTGGCGCCCGTCCAGTATGCGCAGGCAGCTATCAAAAACATAGTAATTCCGGATTCCATGTTTGCCGATATCAGCGCCCTGGAGTCGCCCGCGAAGATGGGCTTTGTGTTTGATCTGCCGCCAGCGCCGGCCTTGCAGTCCGGCGTCGCCTCTGTCATTCTGGACCGGGTGCAGGACGCCGGCAATGTTGGTTCGATCCTGCGCAGCGCCTCGGCTTTTGGCTTTAAACAGATCATCGCCCTCAAAGGCACGGCCGCAATGTGGAGCCCCAAAGTGTTGCGCGCCGGCATGGGAGCGCACTGGGGTTTGTGCCTGATCGAAGGCATGGCGCTGTCGGATCTGGCCGCCCTGGCGCTGCCGATCATCGTCACGAGTTCGCACCGCGGTTCGTTTCTGCATCAAGCGCTGTCAAATCAGGCGCTTCCAACGCCCTGTGCCTGGGCTCTTGGACACGAAGGGCAGGGGGTCAGTAGTGAACTCGAAGCGCTCGCCAGCCTGCATGTCCGGATTGCCCAGCCTGGCGGCGAAGAATCGCTTAACGTGGCCGCGGCGGCGGCCATTTGCCTGCACGCCAGCGCGACCATGTCTTGGTCCTGACGGGTTTGCGGATAGCCCTTTGGCTATAATACGACGCTACTTCGCATTCACGTACGCCTAGCGCAATTCAAGCTAAATCCCTTTAATAAGCAGTTCCAGGACTTATCTCTGGAGGGCGTTTGGGCGTACCCGTAACTCATCCGGAGAACCCAGTGCTTTTGTCTCTCAAGGGAAATTTCCCGCCCGCCATTCTGGCGCTCGCAGACGGCACGGTCTATATTGGCAATTCGATAGGCGCGAGCGGCGCCAGCGTCGGCGAGGTGGTGTTCAACACCGCCATGACCGGCTATCAGGAAATCCTCACAGACCCGAGCTATTGTCAGCAAATTGTCACCCTGACATACCCGCACATCGGCAACTACGGCGTCAACGACGACGATGTCGAAGCCGATCAAGTGCATCTGGCCGGTCTGGTCATCAAGGATTTGCCTCTGGTGGCTTCGAACTTTCGCCAATCGATGTCGCTCAGCGAGTACCTGGTGCGTCAGGCAACGGTGGCCATCGCCAATATCGATACCCGCAAGCTGACGCGTCAGTTGCGCAGCCAGGGTGCGCAAAACGGCTGCATTGTCGGCCTGCTTGCTGGTGAAGCAGTCACGCAATCGGCGGTTGATCAGGCACTCGCCCGCGCTCGGGCGGCGCCGGCCATGTCCGGGCTGGACCTGGCCCGGGTGGTTTCGGTTAAGGCGCCCTACGGCTGGACGCAGACCGAGTGGCAATTGGCCCATCCGGCGCTGGGTGGCAAGCCCGGCTATGGTGAACTGGTCAAACCTGGATTTCGCGTCGTGGCCTACGACTTTGGCATCAAGAAAAACATCTTGCGCATGTTGGCCGAGCGCGGCTGCGATGTCACGGTGGTGCCGGCACAGACCAGTGCGGCCGAAGTGCTCGGCTACCGGCCGGACGGCATCTTCTTGAGCAACGGCCCGGGTGACCCGCAGCCGTGTGACTATGCCATTGCGGCGACGGCTGAATTGATTGAATCCGGCATTCCGGTCTTCGGCATTTGCCTGGGGCACCAGATCATGGCGCTGGCCAGCGGCGCAGATACTTTCAAAATGAAGTTCGGCCACCACGGCGCCAATCATCCGGTCAAAGACCTGGATAGCGGCCGCGTCAGCATTACCAGCCAGAACCACGGTTTTGCCGTGGATGAAAAATCGCTGCCCGCCAACTTGCGGCCCACCCACATCAGTTTGTTCGACGGCACGCTGCAAGGCCTGGCCCGCACCGACAAACCGGCATTCTGCTTCCAGGGTCACCCGGAAGCGTCGCCCGGACCGCACGATATTGCCTACCTGTTCGACCGCTTCACCGCGCTGATGGAAAAGGCCCAGGAGAAGAAGAATGCCTAAGCGCACAGACATCAAGAGCATCCTCATCATCGGTGCCGGTCCGATCATCATTGGTCAGGCCTGCGAGTTCGATTATTCCGGCGTGCAAGCCTGCAAGGCGCTGCGCGAAGAAGGCTACAAAGTCATCCTGATCAACAGCAACCCGGCGACGATCATGACCGATCCGGCCACGGCGGATGTGACCTATATCGAGCCCATTACCTGGAAGACGGTTGAAAAGATCATCGTCAAAGAGCGGCCCGACGCGATCCTGCCGACAATGGGAGGCCAGACGGCGCTGAACTGCGCACTCGACTTGTGGCATCACGGTGTGCTGGAAAAATACAACGTCGAACTGATAGGCGCCAGCCCGGAGGCGATTGACAAGGCCGAGGACCGGTTGAAATTCAAGGACGCCATGACCAGGATCGGTCTGGGTTCGGCGCGTTCCGGCATTGCCCACAGCATGGAAGAATCCTGGGTGGTGCAGAAGACCCTGGGCTTTCCGACCGTGATTCGCCCCAGTTTCACGCTCGGCGGCACCGGTGGTGGCATTGCCTACAACTCGGAAGAGTTCGAGGTGATCTGCAAGCGCGGCCTGGAGGCTTCCCCCACCAGTGAGCTGCTGATTGAAGAGTCGTTGCTGGGCTGGAAAGAGTACGAGATGGAGGTGGTGCGTGACCAGGCGGATAACTGCATCATCATCTGCTCGATCGAAAACCTCGACCCGATGGGCGTGCATACCGGCGATTCCATTACGGTGGCGCCGGCACAGACCCTGAGCGACAAGGAGTACCAGATTCTGCGCAACGCCAGTCTGGCCGTGCTGCGTGAAATCGGCGTCGATACTGGCGGCTCCAACGTGCAGTTCGCCATCAACCCCGAAGACGGGCGCATGGTGGTGATCGAGATGAATCCGCGGGTGTCACGCTCCTCGGCCCTAGCTTCCAAAGCCACCGGATTTCCGATTGCCAAGGTCGCGGCCAAGCTGGCCGTGGGTTACACGCTGGATGAATTGCGCAACGACATCACCGGTGGCGCGACGCCGGCCAGCTTTGAGCCCAGCATCGATTATGTGGTGACGAAAATCCCGCGTTTTGCATTCGAAAAATTCCCGGCTGCCGACAGCCGTCTCACGACGCAAATGAAATCGGTCGGTGAAGTGATGGCCATGGGTCGCACCTTCCAGGAGTCGTTTCAAAAAGCGCTGCGCGGGCTGGAAGTCGGCGTGGACGGCATGAACGAGAAAACGCAGGACCGCGAGTTGCTGGAAAAGGAACTGGGCGAACCGGGTCCCGAGCGCATCTGGTATGTCGGCGATGCGTTTGCCGCCGGCTGGAGCGTGGAAGAGGTTTTTGCCCTGACCAGGATCGATCGCTGGTTTCTGGTGCAGATCGAGCAGATCGTCAGGATCGAGCTCGAAATTGAACGCCTGCCGGTGCCCGCGACCGGCATCGCATTGGATGGCATCGACGCCGCGACATTGCGCGCCCTGAAGCAAAAGGGTTTTTCCGACCGGCGCCTGGCGAAGCAGTTCAAAACCACCGATACCGCGATTCGCGAGAAGCGTCATGCGCTGGGGGTGCGCCCGGTCTACAAGCGGGTCGATACCTGCGCCGCCGAGTTCTCGACCAATACGGCTTACCTGTACTCGACCTATGAGGCACTGAGTCCGTTCGAACAGGCCTGCGAATGCGAAGCGGCGCCAACTGACCGGAAGAAGATCATGGTGCTGGGCGGCGGCCCGAATCGCATCGGTCAAGGCATCGAGTTTGATTATTGCTGCGTGCACGCTGCGCTGGCCCTGCGTGAAGACGGATTCGAGACCATCATGGTCAATTGCAACCCCGAGACCGTCTCAACCGATTACGACACCTCGGATCGGCTGTATTTCGAGCCGGTGACGCTCGAAGATGTGCTCGAAATCGTGGACAAGGAAAAGCCCCTGGGTGTGATCGTGCAATACGGCGGCCAGACACCGCTGAAACTGGCACTGGCTCTGGAGGCCAATGGCGTGCCCATCATTGGGACCTCGCCGGACATGATCGACGCGGCCGAAGACCGCGAGCGTTTCCAGAAGCTGCTGCATCTGCTGGGCTTGCGCCAGCCCGAAAACGCGACCGCCCGCACCGAAGCCGAGGCACTGGAGAAAGCAGCCGCCCTGGGCTACCCCCTGGTGGTGCGCCCGAGCTACGTGCTGGGCGGGCGTGCCATGGAAATCGTGCATGAGCAGCGCGACCTGGAGCGCTATATGCGCGAGGCGGTCAAGGTCAGCCATGATTCGCCGGTGCTGCTGGACCGCTTTTTGAACGACGCGATCGAATGCGACGTCGACTGTGTGCGCGACGTGGAAGGCCAAACCTTCATCGGTGGCGTGATGGAGCATATCGAGCAAGCCGGTGTGCACAGCGGCGACTCGGCCTGCTCGCTGCCACCCTACAGCCTGGACGCGCAAACGGTGGCCGAGATCAAGCGTCAGACCGCTGCCATGGCGCAGGCACTGCATGTGGTGGGTCTGATGAATGTGCAGTTCGCGATCCAGAACATTGACGGCCAGGACGTGATCTATGTGCTGGAGGTCAACCCGCGCGCCTCGCGCACGGTGCCCTTCGTCAGCAAAGCCACCGGCGTCCAGCTGGCCAAGGTGGCGGCACGTTGCATGGTCGGGCAGTCGCTGGCGTCGCAGGGCATCCTGCACGAGGTGACGCCGCCTTACTTCAGTGTCAAGGAAGCGGTTTTCCCGTTCGTCAAATTTCCCGGTGTGGATACGATCCTCGGCCCCGAGATGAAATCCACCGGTGAGGTCATGGGCGTCGGCAAAACGTTTGGCGAAGCATTTGTGAAATCCCAAATGGGAGCCGGTACCAAGCTGCCCAGGCCGCGCACGGCTTCGGGTGAGCCTTCCGGCAAGGTGTTTATCTCGGTCAAGAACAATGACAAACCGCGTGCCATCGAAGTCGTCCGCGATCTGGTCAACATGGGTTTCATCGTGACTGGCACCAAGGGCACCGCGGCCGCCATGAACGCGGCTGGTGTCCCGTGTGCCAGTGTCAACAAGGTGACCGAAGGACGGCCAAACATCGTCGACATGATCAAGAACAATGAAATTGCGCTGGTCATCAATACCGTGGAAGAGCGGCGCAATGCCATTGCCGACTCGCGGCATATTCGCACCTCGGCCTTGCTGGCGCGGGTCACGACCTTTACCACCATTGCTGGCGCCGAAGCTGCTGTGCAGGGGATGCGCCACATGGACGATCTGGATGTGATCTCGGTGCAGGAAATGCACGCCCACCTGGTCACCCGCTGACAAATCTGAAAATCACGGCATAATCTGCCCATACCAATACCGCCGACCGGCAACGCTCGGCGGTATCCTTTTTATGTAACACCCCCAAATCTCAAGAGAACAGTACGTGGCGACACTTCCCATTACCAAGCGCGGCGCCGAAAAGCTCAAGGCCGAGCTGCACAAACTGAAGACGGTTGATCGCCCCTGGGTCATCAATGCCATTGCCGAGGCGCGCGCGCAGGGTGACCTGAGTGAAAACGCCGAGTACGAGGTTGCCAAGGACCGCCAGGGTTTTATCGAAGGCCGTATCCAGGAGATTGAGGGCAAGCTGTCGGTGAGTCAGATCATTGATCCTTCTGAACTGGATGCCGGCGGGCGCGTGGTGTTTGGCGCCACCGTGAAGCTGGAAGAGGAAGAGTCCGGCGCGGCAGTCACTTACCAGATCGTCGGTGAAGACGAGGCCGACATCAAGCTGGGATTGGTCAACATCGGCAGCCCGATCGCTCGTGCCCTGATCGGCAAGGAACAGGGCGACACGGCAGAAGTGCAGGCGCCCGGTGGCATCAAGAGTTACGAAGTCGTGGCGGTGAGCTACGTCTAGCATGTTGTCGCGCATGCCGGTCTGGGTCGCCGCCCTGTGGTGGGGCAGTCTCAGCACGATTGGATTTCTGGTGGTGCCTTTGCTGTTCGCCTATCTGCCGGCTCCGGCGCTGGCCGGCAACATGGCGGCCAGGCTGTTCAGCGCTCAAACCTGGGTGTCCAGTGTCTGTGGGCTGTTACTGCTCATGAATCAGAGATCGAATCGGGCTGAAACGACCGTCCCGATTGCACAGACAGCTATGATTTTCATAGTATCCGGGATGTTGCTGGCGCTGCTGTCCGAGTTTGCCGTGGCGCCGCACATTGTGGCGCGGGAAAATCTGCGCCTCTGGCACGCTATCGGTAGCGGGATGTACGTGCTGCAGTGGCTGTGTGCCGGGGTAACATTCTGGAAGTTGACGCCCCATACCTAATCGGTTGAGGACAGAGCTGGTTCGCTCCGCGTAACTGCGGGCAGTCCCGCAAGGTCTCAGCTTAGTTGAGGACAGAGCTGGTTCGCTCCGCGCAACTGCGGCCTGTCCCGCAAGCTTTCAGGTTTGACTGCGCTTTTTTATGCTGATCTGTTTGGGTTTTGAGCGTTTGACCTGTCCGCCGGAGGTGAGGCGCTGGTTGCCCAGTACGCGCAGGGTTTTGACCTCGGGGCGCTGGCCACCACGCTTGCTGTATTTGAGTACCTTGAAGTCTCGCGGGCCGGGCTTGCGATCTTCATCGACTGTTTTTTCGCGCTCGGGCATCGGGCGCCACAGCACCAGCAGCTTGCCGATGTGCTGAATCGGCGCAGCGTTGAGCTCGTCGGCGAGGGTTTGAAACATGGCTTCACGGGCTGCGCGGTCGTCCGAAAATACGCGAATCTTGATCAGCCCGTGGGCGTTCAGGGCGGCGTCGGCTTCCTTTTTGACGGCGGCGCTGAGTCCGTCGCCGCCGACCATCACCACCGGGTCAAGATGATGCGCTTCGGCACGATGTTCTTTGCGTTGGGCGGGAGTCAATTGAATTTGAGGCATGCCGCTATTATCGGTTAGATGGGTCAAAATGAAAGTCAAAACTAAAAGCAACAAGGTCAATCGGGCCTGGTTGAACGATCACGTCAATGACACTTACGTCAAGCTCGCCAAGCTGGAGGACTACCGTGCTCGCGCGGCCTACAAACTCAAGGAGATTGACGAAACCCTGCATTTGATCAAGCCGGGCCAGTTGGTCGTGGACCTGGGCTCGACGCCTGGTGCGTGGAGTCAGTACGTGCGACGCAAAATGTCACCCAAAACCGCGACCGGTGGCGGTGCGGCCGTGGGCGAGCTCAATGGCACCATCATTGCGCTCGATATCCTGCCCATGGAGCCGGTAGAGGGCGTAGTTTTTTTGCAGGGTGATTTCCGTGAGGCTGAGGTGCTGCAGCGGCTGGCGGATGCGATGCAGGGTCGCCAGGCTGATGTTGTGGTGTCGGACATGGCCCCCAATTTGTCGGGAATTGCTTCGGCTGACGCGGCACGCATTGAAGAATTGGTCGAGCTGGCGATTGACTTTAGTCAAAAATACATGAAGCCACAAGGTGCTTTGGTGGTCAAAGTCTTTCATGGGGCTGGCTATGATCCCTTGGTCAAACGCTTCAAGGATGCGTTCATCGCGGTCAAAAAAATCAAACCCAAGGCCTCTCGCGACAAGTCATCGGAAACCTTCCTGGTCGGTCTGGGATTGAAACCGTCCTGAATCCAATGCCCTGCTTGTGGCTGAAAACTTGAAAACCGTGCCCGGCCGTCTTGAAACGCCTAAAATGGAGCCCAAGTATGCCCAGTCTTCCTATTTGCTTCCCTTTTGGAGCTTTGCTTGAATAATCAGTGGTTCTCGAAAATTGCCGTTTGGCTCGTCATTGCGCTTGTTCTTTTCACGGTGTTCAAGCAGTTTGACACGCGCGGGCCAGCGAACGCAGGTTACTTGGGTTATTCCGATTTTCTGGAAGAGGTTCGCGGCAAGCGCATCAAGAGCGCCATCATTCAGGAAGGCCAGGGCGGTACTGAAATCATTGCTGTTACCAATGATGATCGGAAAATCAAGACTACTGCCACCTACCTCGATCGTGGGTTGGTTGGCGACCTGATCGCCAATGGTGTCAAGTTCGACGTCAAGCCGCGCGAAGAGGGCTCTCTGCTGATGACACTGCTGGTCAGTTGGGGTCCCATGCTGTTGTTGATCGGCGTTTGGGTTTACTTCATGCGGCAGATGCAGGGCGGCGGCAAAGGCGGTGCCTTCAGCTTTGGCAAAAGCAAGGCGCGTCTGCTCGATGAGAACACCAATCAGGTAACCTTTGCCGATGTCGCCGGCTGTGACGAGGCCAAGGAGGAAGTCAAGGAAGTTGTTGATTTTCTGAAAGATCCGCAGAGGTTCCAGAAACTCGGCGGACGCATACCGCGCGGTTTGCTGTTGATTGGCCCGCCGGGTACCGGCAAGACGCTCCTTGCCAAGGGCATCGCCGGTGAGGCCAAAGTCCCTTTCTTTTCGATTTCAGGTTCTGATTTTGTTGAAATGTTCGTCGGCGTGGGCGCGTCCCGTGTGCGCGACATGTTCGACAACGCCAAGAAAAACGCCCCGTGCATCATCTTCATTGATGAAATTGACGCGGTTGGCCGCCAGCGTGGCGCCGGTCTGGGAGGTGGCAATGATGAGCGCGAGCAAACCCTGAACCAGATGCTGGTCGAGATGGATGGCTTTGAGACCAACGCAGGCGTGATCGTGGTGGCTGCCACCAACCGTCCCGACATTCTGGATGCCGCCTTGCTGCGCCCGGGCCGTTTTGATCGCCAGGTGTATGTCTCGCTGCCCGACATCCGCGGTCGCGAACAGATTCTCAATGTGCACATGCGTAAAGTGCCTCTGGGTCAGGATGTCAACTCGGGTGTCATCGCCCGTGGCACGCCGGGTATGTCGGGCGCTGATCTTGCCAATTTGTGCAATGAAGCGGCCCTGATGGCTGCGCGGCGAAATGCCCGCACCGTTGAGATGGTGGACTTTGAAAAGGCCAAAGACAAAATACTGATGGGCCCGGAACGCAAGAGCATGGTGATGCCGGAAAGCGAACGCCAAAACACCGCGTATCACGAATCGGGTCACGCCCTGATTGGCAAACTGTTGTCCAAGTGCGATCCGGTGCACAAAGTCACCATCATTCCGCGCGGTCGGGCCTTGGGGGTCACCATGAGCTTGCCGGCGCAGGACCGTTATAGCTACGACAGCGAATACATGCTGCACCAGATCAGCATGCTGTTCGGTGGCCGTATCGCTGAAGAAGTGTTCATGAACCAGATGACCACCGGTGCCAGCAACGATTTTGAACGCGCCACTCACATTGCGCGCGACATGGTCACCCGTTACGGGATGACCGATGCCCTGGGCCCGATGGTGTATGCCGAAAATGAGGGCGAGGTGTTTTTGGGCCGTTCGGTGACAAAGACCACGACCATGAGCGAGCAAACCATGCAAAAGGTGGACGCTGAAGTTCGCCGCATCATTGATCAGCAATACGGCCTGGCGCGCAAGCTGATTGAAGACAACCGTGACAAGATGCATACCATGGCCAAAGCATTGCTGGAGTGGGAAACCATCGACAGCGACCAGCTTGACGATATCATGGCCGGCAAGGAACCGCGTCCACCCAAAGACTGGACGCCGCGCATACCGTCCTCAAGCGGGGACAACAGCGGTGGCGGTACACCGGCCGTTAAACCGGATGCGGCACCGTCGGTGGCCTGAAAACGGTATTTATCAAAATCACGGGGCAGTCAGCCCCGTTTTTGTTTTATCCAGACCTTCAAGTTTTCCATGCAGTGGAACACCTCCCGATTCCAGATTGATTTGACCCGACCGAAAGTGATGGGCATTGTCAACGTCACGCCGGACTCGTTTTCGGATGGTGGTCAGCATGTCTCAACGGCAGCAGCGCTGCGGCATTGCGAAAAGCTGCTCAAGGACGGTGCTGATATTCTGGATATCGGCGGCGAGTCCTCCCGCCCGGGGGCCCAGCCTTTGCCGCTGGAAGAAGAGTTGGCACGGGTACTGCCGGTGGTGCGTTCTGCCGTGACGCTGCGTGTACCGGTCTCGGTGGATACCTACAAACCCAAAGTCATGCAGGCGGTGCTTGACCTCGGCGTCGACATCATCAATGACATCTGGGCATTGCGCTGGACAGAGCCCAACGCCGGAGCAAATGGACTGGACGGCATGCAAGTGGTGTCGGGGCATCCGGCCTGCGGCGTCTGCTTGATGCATATGCATCGCGAGCCCTTGACCATGCAGGCGGCGCCGATGGTCGGTGACGTCGTGCCGCAGGTACTATTGTTTCTGCAGCGAATAGCGCAGGATTTGCAAGGGCGTGGGGTGCAAGAGAGCCGCATTGTCATCGACCCCGGTATTGGTTTTGGAAAGACGGTGGCACAGAATTTTGCGCTGCTGGCGCGCCAAAGTGAATTGCTTGGCGCTGCTTATCCATTGCTGGTAGGCTGGTCGCGAAAATCATCGCTGGCAGCGGTCACCGGCGCCTCTTTGGCCGCGCTGGATGTGCAAGAGCGAATAACGCCCAGCGTGGTCGCTGCCGTGCTGGCGCTTGAACGCGGTGCATCCATCGTTCGCGTCCATGATGTGCGCGAAACGGTGCAGGCGATCCAGGTCTTGCTCGCTATAAAATAGATAGCTTTAAGTGTAATGAATACAGGGGATATGACACAAAATGAGTAGAAGATATTTTGGTACAGATGGCATTCGCGGCACCGTGGGAGAAGCGCCCATCACGCCTGATTTTGTGTTGCGCCTGGCCCACGCAGTGGGCCGCGTGCTGAAGAAAACTGAAACTCGTCCGACGGTGCTGATCGGCAAAGATACGCGCATCTCGGGCTACATGCTGGAGAGCGCGCTGGAGAGCGGTTTCAATTCCGCGGGTGTGGATGTGGTCTTGCTGGGACCCTTGCCAACGCCGGGTGTGGCTTACCTGACTCGGGCTCAACGGGCCTCACTGGGCGTGGTGATCAGCGCCAGCCATAATCCTTTTGCCGATAACGGCATCAAGTTCTTCAATGCGCATGGCAGCAAGCTGCCAGATGCGTGGGAGCGAGACGTGGAGGCTGCGCTGGACGAGGCGCCGGTGTGGGCCGACTCCGCCAGCTTGGGCAAAACGCGTCGCCTGGACGACGCGGCAGGCCGTTATATTGAATTCTGCAAAAGCACTTTTTCCAACGATCTCACGCTCAAAGGCATGAAGATTGTGGTCGATGCCGCGCATGGTGCCGCCTACCAGGTGGCGCCCAAGGTGTTTCATGAACTGGGCGCGGAAGTCGTGGCCATTGGCTGCATGCCCGATGGCTTGAACATCAATCACGAGGTGGGCGCCACCCACCCGCAGGCTTTGATTGAAGCCGTCAAGCTTCACAAAGCCAATTTGGGTGTCGGACTCGATGGCGATGCTGACCGGGTGCAGTTGGTTGACGCCGGTGGACGTCTGTACGACGGTGATCAGCTTCTTTACCTGTTGGCAGACGAGCGCTTGGGGCGCGATGAGCCGGTACCGGGGGTGGTCGGGACCTTGATGACCAATATGGCGGTCGAGGTGGCGCTCAAGGCCCGGGGTGTCCAGTTCGTGCGTGCCAAGGTGGGCGACCGTTATGTGCTGGAGGAACTTGAAAAGCACAAGTGGCTGCTCGGCGGCGAAGGCTCGGGTCACCTGTTGGCGCTGGACAAGCACACCACGGGGGACGGTCTGATTTCAGCGCTACAAGTGTTGCAGGCCTGTGTTCGAAGTGACAAAAGCATGGCCGAGTTGCTCGCCGGCGTGACGCTGTTTCCGCAGACCCTGATCAACGTGCGCCTGAAACCTGGCCAGGATTGGCAGGCGAGCGCCCGGCTTGTCAGTGAAACCCGGGCGGTCGAGGACGAACTCGGCACGCACGGGCGCCTGTTGATACGCGCGAGCGGCACCGAGCCCTTGCTGCGCGTGATGGTAGAGGCGCGCGACGCGGCCCAGGCCAGGGCCTGCGCCGAGCGGATTGCCAACATCATTGCTGCTTGATCATGACCAACACCTCATCCTTGCAGATTGTTCAAGCGGACTACGCCAACCCGCTTCACGCCATTGCGTTGGTGGGCCTGCTGGACGCGTATGCACAGGACCCGATGGGTGGCTCCGAGCCCTTGAGTCAGTTTGCCAAGGCCAATCTCGTGGCGGCACTGTCGGCACGAGCGCAGGCTTTCAGTGTGCTGGCCTTTGCCGGCAGCGATGGCGAGGTGCCAGTTGGATTGGTCAACTGTATCGAAGGTTTCTCCACTTTTGCTTGTCAGCCTTTGGTCAACGTTCACGATGTCGTGGTCTTGGCCGCCTATCGCGGGCAGCGCGTGGCCGAGCAAATGCTGGCGCGGGTTGAAGAAATTGCACGACTGCGCGGTGCCTGCAAGCTCACGCTGGAAGTACTTGCGGGCAATGCCGGTGCCATCAAACTCTACCGCCGGGTCGGGTTTGCCAACTATCAACTTGATCCGGCCATGGGGCAGGCCCAGTTCCTGCAAAAGTGGCTGAAGTAGCGTAAACGAATTCTGACTGGCGATCCATGAACTGGCTTCAAAAACTTCCTGGATTTCAACGTACACCATACGGATTCGAGTGGCGGCTGCTGCGCCTGATGCCAAAGGTGTGCGCCGTCGGCACGCTGTTGCCCGCATTGTCGGCGATCGCTGCCCGATATCTGCTCAGCGCAGACAGTGTTGCCGAGTTGACCCGGCGCATTCAAGTGTTTGATTTTGTGATGATCGGTCTGGTGATTTCGATCTGGACTCTGGTTGTGACAGTAAGCATTGGCTGTGTCATCGTCTGGCTCATGAAAGGGCCGGCCTACGTGGCCGATGGTTTCGAGGTGTCGCACAGCGACCTACCGGGGCGTTGACACGAAGATCAAGCCGGTTTTTTCTTCATCGCGGTCTCAATTTGGCGGCACAAGGTTTTTAGAATCTTGATGCGTGCAAAGTTCTTGTCGTTCGCTTCCACCAGGGTCCACGGTGCGATTTCAGTGCTGGTTCGATCCACCATATCGCACACGGCGCGTTCATATTCGTTCCATTTGCCGCGGTTGCGCCAGTCTTCCTCGGTAATCTTGAAGCGTTTGAATCCGATCTTTTCGCGCTCTTTGAACCGCTTGAGTTGTTCATCCTGGCTGATGGTGAGCCAGAACTTTGCCAGCACGATGTTGTGGCGCACCATTTGGGCTTCGAAATCATTGATCTCCCCATAGGCGCGCATCCAGTCGGCCTCCGTGCAGAAGCCCTCCACGCGTTCGACCAGGACGCGCCCGTACCAGGACCTGTCAAAAATCGTGACGCGTGCGCGCCGCGGGATATTTCTCCAAAAGCGCCAAAGATAGGGTTGGGCGCGCTCTTCCTCGGTCGGGGCTGCGACCGGGATAACCTCGTAATAGCGTGCATCGAGTGCGCCGGTAATGCGACGAATGGCGCCGCCCTTGCCGGCCGCGTCATGGCCTTCGAACATGGCGATGACAGTGATGTCCTTGAACTTGGGACTGCGCGTCAATAGAGCGAGCTTGCCCTGGTATTTTTCCAGCTCTGCCTGAAACGTCTTCTTGTCAATTTTTTGGTCAAGGTCGAGCGTCTTCAGGATATTGAGTTGATCGATCGACGGCATCAGCGGCGGGGCATGGACCGCTGCTGTTTTTGTGTCCATCTCATCCAGACGACTGCGAATCGACTGAAGGATCACGCGACCCACGGTCAGGCTGCGGTAACGCGAATCGTAGCCTTCAACAATCGTCCAGGGTGCCTCCGCCGTGCTGGTGTGGCGAATAACGCTTTCGTCCACGACGCGAAACTTGTCGTACAGCGCAAAGTGTTGCCAGTCACGCTCATTCACCCGCCAACGGGTTTTTGGATCTTTCTCAAGTGCTTTCAGGCGTTGTTCCTGTTTGTCTTTGGATAAATGCATCCAGAACTTGAGGACCAGAGCCCCTTCATCGACCAGCATTCTTTCCATGCGCTTGGCACGCTCAAGGCTTTGGTCAAGATCCGCCATCTTGGTGTGGCCCATCACCCGGTTAAGAATTGGCCAGGTGTACCAGGAGCCCAGAAACACGCCGATCCTGCCTTTGGGCGGTAGGGCGCGCCAGAATCGCCACATCATCGGGCGATCCAATTCTTCATCCGATGGTTCGCCCATGCCGTGGGTCTGGATATAGCGCGGATCCATCCATTCATTGAGCAAGTTGACGGTTTCCCCGCGCCCGGCGCCGTCGACGCCGCCAACCAGAATAATGACCGGAAATTTGGCCTGTTTTGCCAGTTCCACCTGAGCCTCCAGCAGTGCCTCGCGCAGTTTGGGTACTTCTGCGTCGTAAGTGGTTTTGTCAATCACGTGGCCAAGTTCGGCGGATTCAAACATGATGTTATTGTCTCCTTGGTTGGCTCCTGCGGGCGGGTCGCTGGCTCACAATCGTAATCCAATCGGTAGCCGGCATTTGATCTGAACGCGCTCGAACCGGTGCACAATGAGCGCGCTGTCACAAGACTGTCATCAAACCCGTCAACAATCAATGGTTTATTGGCAGTCGCCAAGTATGCGATGACATGGGTATTCTGTCAGGTCAGGCCAAATTGAAAACGACATTTCCAAAAGTGACGCTGCTCGATCGGGATCACAGTATTCTCGCTTTCAACGAGCGCGTGCTGGATTGGGCTTACCGGGACGATGTTCCCTTGCTGGAGCGCCTGCGTTACCTGTGCATTGTGTCCTCGAATCTGGATGAGTTTTTCGAGGTACGTGCCGAACCGCATCTGGTGGCGATGCAGCGCCAGGACGAGCAAGGATTATTCACGGTTGAGTCGTTTGAGCAGCTGGCGGACGCTGCGCACACCCTGGTGGCACGCCAGTATGCCTTGTACAACGACGACTTGACCCCCGCGCTCGCCGCGCAGGGGATCCGAATCATTTCCCACGGCGAGCGCAACGCGGCCCAGCGGCACTGGGTCAAACAGTATTTCGAACGTGAGGTGCGGCCTTTGTTGATTCCGGTCGGGCTGGATCCATCCCATCCGTTTCCGCAAGTCGCCAACAAATCGCTCAATTTCATCGCACGTTTGGGTGGTCACGATGCGTTTGGGCGTGAAAACGACATTGCCATCGTCAAGGTGCCGCGGGTTTTGCCGCGCATGATTCGCATGCCGGAAAAAGTGTGTGGCAGCCGGTATTTTTTTGTCTCCTTGTCGAGTGTGATTCGCGCCCATCTGGCAGAGTTGTTTCCTGGTCGCGATATGGCCCAGTTTTCTCAGTTCCGGGTGACCCGTCACTCGGACCTGGCGGTGGACGAAGACGATGCTCAAAATCTGCGCACCGCCTTGCGCAAGGGCCTGGAGTACCGCCAATTTGGTCAGGCCGTTCGGCTTGAGGTGTCGGCCGGCTGTTCCCAGTATCTGTCAAATTTTTTGTGCGAGCAATTTGATTTGCCGCCGCAGGCGCTGTACCGTGTTCCAGGCCCGGTGAATCTGGTTCGATTGACGCAATTGGTGGATTTGGTGGCCTTGCCGAAACTCTGCTTTCCGGTTTACACGGGCTGTTATCCAGCGCAATTGACGCCCGGAATTTCCTTCTTTGAGCAACTCAAGCGGGGCGATGTATTGATTCATCAGCCGTTTGAAAATTTTTCTGCGGTGTTGGCATTTTTGCGTGAGGCGGTGAACGACCCGCATGTGCTGGCAATCAAGCAGACCATCTACCGCACCGGCAGTGATTCCGAGCTAATGGATCTGCTGCGCGAAGCGGTGCGTCAGGGCAAGGAGGTGACCGTGGTGCTTGAGCTCAAGGCCCGGTTTGACGAGGAAGCCAACATCAACTGGTCCGAGATGCTGGAGTCGATTGGGGCGCAGGTCTTGTACGGGGTGGTCGGGCTCAAGACCCACGCCAAGATGATGCTCATTACGCGCCGCGAAGGCAAACATCTCAAACGTTATGCCCACCTGTCCACAGGCAACTACAACCCGGGCACGGCGCGCCTGTACACCGATTGGGGCCATCTGACGGCCGATACGGCATTGACCGCAGATGTGGAGAATGTGTTCGTCCACTTGGCCAGTCACAGTCGCCTGCCCAAACTCAACCGGGTGCTATTGGCGCCGTTTTATCTGCAGCGCAGGCTGCTCGAACGAATTGGTGAGTTGGGGTTGGTGGCAGCGTCAGGCGGGACCGGTCGCATCGTCGCGAAGATGAACGCCTTGACCGACGAAGCTCTGATTCATGCACTGATACACGCTGGCCAGCAGGGCGTCAAAATTGACCTGATCGTGCGCGGCGCCTGCATGTTGCCCGCGCAGGTGCCGGGTGTCACAGACAACATCCGGATCCGTTCGGTGATCGGACGTTTCTTGGAGCACTCGCGGGTGTTTTACTTTCGCCACGAAGAAGTGGAAGAGCTTTATCTATCGAGTGCCGACTGGATGAATCGCAACATGATGCGCCGGGTGGAACTGGCCTGGCCAGTGACCGATCTGGTGCAGCGTCAGCGCATCATTGACGAAGAACTGGTGGCCTATCTGCACGACGGCGTGGATGCATGGGATTTGCTGCCTGACGGCAGCTATGCCCGCGTCAGACCGGTTCCTCATCGTGTCGGGCACAGTGCGCAAGTCGCATTGATGACCCGTTACGGCGGGCGTGACGACAAGGGGGGAGACTGACATGGACCTGGTTTTATGGCGGCACGCGGAGGCGCAGGAGTGGGGCGAAGGCTGCGACGACATGGCGCGATCATTGACATCGCGCGGGGAGAAGCAGGCCGCGCGAGTGGCGAAATGGCTGGACCGGCAATTACCCGAAGGGGCGCGTATTCTGGTCAGCCCGGCGCGCCGCGCCGAGCAGACTGTGCTCGCGCTTGGACGCAAATACAAGGTCAGGCCCGAACTCGCGCCCGGTGCCAGCGTTGCCCAGCTACTGGAATTGGTGCAGTGGCCAGCGGCCAAAGGGACGGTGCTGGTGGTGGGCCATCAGCCCACTCTGGGGCAAACTATTGCCCAACTGATCGGTCTGAGCGCGACCGAATGTTCAGTAAAAAAAGGCGCCGTCTGGTGGTTGCGCAATCGCCAACGCGAAGCACTGTCTGACACCGTGCTGGTCACGGTCCAGTCGCCAGAAGTGCTCTAGCCAGCCGATGCGGAGGCAAAGGCGCCGCGTCAGTCTTTTCCCGGACGACCGGTCTTGATCGTCGGCACCGACTGCAATGCAGTCAGAAAAGCGCCTCCTGGCATGGCCGCCAGTGCCTTGATTCCGGCGCGCAGCAATTCGCTTTTTTTGCTTGGTCTGCCCAGTTTGCCAGCGCGTTGCTTGAGCTCATCCAGCACCGCGTACTCGGTCTTGGGGATGGTAAAACTGTCACGCACCAGCTTCGGCCGTTTGACTTTGGCAGGTTTTTCCGATTCGGGTTTGTCCCGCGGTTCGGCAGCTGTCCTGGAGACTGAAGCAGACTTTGGCGCAAGCGGTTTGCTGGCCACTTTTGCCGCCACTTTTGTCACGGGTAAGGACGCAACCGTGCCTGCTTTGGCTTGATGCGCTGCGGGAGATGGTACGGCTGTTCTCCTGGATTTGGCCGGCGCCGTCTTCTTTGTGATAGTCGTCATGGTCGGTCCTTCTTTGCAAATTGATCAATACAGTTTACATTGTTTATTGGACCGCCGGGATGCGGTGACTCAGGCACACCCCCAATGCAGGGGGATCAGAATCCACTGAAGCGACATCAGCCTGAATTTAACCAGCGACAAGGCTCGCTTCAGCCCACAAGCCGGCCGTCAGGGGTGATCATGCTTTGTGTGACATAGGAGCCGCTTCGTCCCTTGGCATCGAAGCTGATGCGAAACCCGTTCATATCAACTGCCAGGCGCCGCTGGAATGCCAGCAGCGTGCTGTGCCGCGTTGGCGTTCCTTCGACCGTTGCCAACACTTCGCCGGTATAGCGGGCTGCGATGTAGCCGGCCAGACTTTGAGGCGTCGGCGGTTCGTCAAACAGTCGCGACAAGGTCTCGCGATAGGATTTCACGATCGGCAGGCTTGCATTGACCATAGGGACAACCTGTGTCGCCATGACGGGTGTATTGCGTGCCGCGCCCATCAGCATCATGGTTTGCAGGTTCACATCGGCCAGGGCAATGACGTAGCGCTGCCTGGCCTGTTTGCCAATGCCCTGCGTAAACTGGGCAAGTTCCGGTGTGCCGCCGATGAACAGTATGATTCGCGGCGTATCAGGGGTCAGGGTCTTGCCGATCAATGCCAGATCGCCAGTTGGCTTGTATGACGTCAGCTTGATCTTCAAGGATGCACTGGCGCGCTCGACGTCCTCCCTGTAGACCTCATATTCATTCACTGAAGAGTACACGGCGCCAAGCTCGGGTACGCCCATGACGGACAATGATTTAAGCGCTTTGGCGATCTGGTCCTGACGGGAGGCGAATATGGGGAAGGTGTGATCGCCACCATCGAGTTCGGAGTTTTGCAGCCACGGCGCTGCGTGCGCAATCGCGTACTGCTCCAGTTTCAATAGCGCGACGAGTTGACTGGCGGCACGATCACCTGCCGTGCCGGAAAGAGCGACGCAGTTGGGAGATTTCTTGACGGTGTCAAGAGCAGCCCGCAGGCTGCCAGCGCTGCCGTCGACTTCCAGGGCCAGGTGCTGGACCGGGCGTCCATTGACGCCCCCTTTGGCGTTAATTTCCTGCCAGGCAGCGCGAGACCCAATCAGGAAGTCTCTGGATACATCCAGCTGTCCCGGCGTGTTGTCCACGATCTGGGCAACCATCAAAGTGCGCGAGCTGCCAGCTGACTTCGCAGGCTGGGACCAGGCAGGTGCTACTGTGCCGGCAAGCCAACCCACAGTGCCGCGCAAAACGCGACGACGGGACACTTCTGACTGGTAATACATCACTTCTTTTTCGGAGGAATCAACACACCGTCGATGATGTGAACCACGCCATTGCTGGCCTGGATATCTGCTTGCTGGACCATGGCTTCATCGATGGTGACAAAACTGCCGGCCCTGGACAGGGCTAAGTGATCACCGTTCAGTGATTTCACAGAACTGTTCTTGACTTCATTCGCTGCCAGTTTCCCGGCAATGACGTGGAAAGTAAGCAAGTTCTTGAGTTTTTCGGGATGTTTTGCCAGGTCATCCATGGTCTTTGCAGGCACTGACTTGAACGCATCATTGCTGGGTGCGAAGACCGTGAAAGGGCCGGCGCCTTGAAGTGTGGTGCTAAGGGCAGCCTGTGTGATCAGCCCGTTGAATGTGCTCAGAGACGGGTTTGTGGCAATCACATCCGCAACCGAAACCGGGGCGGGAACTGTGGCGCAGCCGGCAACGGTGACGGCAATCAGGGCAAGACCTAAAACACGGCGATTCAACATGGCAAATTCTCCTGGTTGTCGAAAAGAAAAGCCGAGCATAGTTTTGTTGTATGACATCCGCGTGACTATTCATCGCGAAAAATGCACGGATTGGTCATGAATTTGACATATTGAAGCCGCACACTGGGCCAACTCTGCAAGCACTGGAAATCCGGATGATCCGCACTCACCTTCGGCTTCGCGCGGGCTGGAAATTCGCGTGCGCCATGACACATATCGTGCTTGGGTTCTGGATCGTCGTCTTTGTGTTCCCGCGCCTGTCCACACGCCAAAAAGAGGAAAGAATCAAGGCCTGGGCCCTTGCCCTGCTTGCGAAGATAGCTATCAAATTGATAGTAGTCGGCAGGCCGCCGATGCAAGGGCCTATGCTGTTGGCGTCGAATCACATCTCGTGGCTGGACATTGTCATTTTGCAAGCCGCATGCAATTGCCGCTTTGTCTCCAAGTCCGAGATACGGCGCTGGCCGCTGATCGGGACGCTGGCGGTCGGTGTGGGCACACTGTTCATCGAGCGGGAGTCCCGGCGCGACGCCAGGCGCGTGGTGCAGCAGATGGCTGACAGCTTGGGCGCCGGTGACGTGTTGGCATTTTTCCCAGAGGGCACCAGCAGTGACGGCGTGAGTTTGCTGCCGTTTCATGGCAACCTGTTTCAATCCGCGATCATTGCGGCAGCGCCGGTGCTGCCAGTGGCACTGCAGTTTTCGGATGTCGCCAGTGAGGGGCGCAGCCTGGCACCGTGCTACATCGATCGTGACACCTTGCTGGGCTCGATCTGGCGCACGCTGACCGCGCCACCCCTGTGCGCCATTCTGACCTTTGGCGAACCACAATCGGCGCAGGGGCGTGACCGCCGTGCCTGGGCTCTTGATTTGCGCGCGGAGGTGGAAAACCTGCGGTCGGGATGTGCCAATCTTCCGTCGCTGGTATCCGCAGGCCCGCAATGAGTTTGTCGCATCTACGGCTTTGCAGGCGCCCGCCCCCAAGGCAAACGACGCCCGTGACCCAGATCTGTCACAAAGGCGTAACACGAGCCTCATAAGCTTAGTGCCTTTTACCGACCCCAAAATTCGATCATGTGCATCAAGCCCTCATTTCTCGCCATCGCGCTGTATGCGACGGCGCTGTCGACGACGTCCGTCGCACAGACCATTTTTCCCCTGACCCGGGCCGACATACTGGCAGGCTCATACTTTGACTTCAAGGTCGAGTTCGACAGCGTGGTTGATCCGGCACAAGTCAAGGTCACTATCAACGGACAGGACTACGCAAAAACGCTTGGTAAAACTGCGCAGCTGATTGCCAGGGAAGACGGCAAGGAGGTTTCCAGCCTGATGCTGCGCGATGCCAGCATCCGCAAGCCGGGCGAGTATGTGGTGAAGGCCAGTGACGGCAAGACCAGCCGATCCGTGACCTGGACGGTTTACAACACGCCCGCCAAAAGGGCAGCCAAGAACGTCATTCTGTTTATCGGTGACGGCTTCTCCATTGGGCACCGCACGGCAGCGCGGATTCTCTCCAAAAGCATCGAGGGCGGGAAATACACATCCAGGCTGGCGATCGATGACATGCCTCACATGGCTTTGCTGTCAACCCAGGGCACGGACTCCATCATTACCGATTCGGCCAATGCCGCTCACGCCTACACCACCGGGCACAAGTCCTGTGTGAATGCACTGGGCGTGTATTGCTCGCGTGCCGCCGGCACCCTGGAGCACCCCAGGGTCGAAACCATCACCTCTCTGGCCAAACGCCGCGGCATGGCCGTCGGAACCGTGACCAATTCGGAAATTGAAGACGCCACACCCGCCGCCATGGTGGCGCACACTCGCCGTCGCTCGGACTACAACGACATCGTCCAGATGTTCTATGACAGCAAGATCGATGTGATGATGGGCGGCGGATCGCCCAACTTCCTGCCCAAATCCACGCCGGGCTCCAAACGCAAGGATGAGGTGAACTTCATTGAACGTTTTACGCAAGCGGATTACAAGCTGGCTACCAGCAAAACAGAGATGCTGGCAGCGGCGGACGACGCCAAAACCACCAAACTCCTGGGTCTTTACAACACCGGCAATGTCGATGGTGCCTTGGACCTGAAGTTTCTCAAGAAAGGCTCGGTGTCCAAATTTCCTGACCAGCCAGACGTGCCCGAGGAAATGAACGCGGCGCTGAAGATCCTGTCGCGCAACAAGAATGGGTTTGTGCTG
Source organism: uncultured beta proteobacterium (assembly GCA_963810395.1). Lineage (GTDB taxonomy): Bacteria > Pseudomonadota > Gammaproteobacteria > Burkholderiales > Burkholderiaceae_C > Rhodoferax. Next base: position 476,135 of record CAWENC010000002.1, read on the forward strand.
ATGGTGGAGAGTGCACGCATAGACAAATACTCTCATTCACTGGACGCTGAACGCGCGATCTACGACGCCATCATGCTCGACAGTGCGGTCAGGCAAGCCAAAGCCTGGGCCAAGGCCCACGGTGATAACACGCTGATATTGGTCACCGCTGATCATGGCCACGCCGTCAGCGTGATTGGCACCGTCAACGACGATCTGCCGGGCAGCGAGATGCGCAACAAGGTGGGTACTTACAACGAAGCCGGTTTTCCCAACTACCCGGCGCCGGATGCTGAGGGCTATCCGGACAGGGTAGACGTGTCGCGTCGCTTGCGCCTGGTGTTTGGGTCCTACCCTGACCATTACGATACTTATGCGCCCCACATGGAGGGAGAGTTCGTGCCGGCCATTCGCAATGCCGAAGGTCTGATGGTTGCCAACGACAAGTACAAAGATATGCCCGGCGCGGTGTTGCGTCAAGGTAACCTGCCGAACAAAGGTGCGGGCGCGGCCAATAGCGGCGTTCATTCGGGTGATGATGTCATCCTTACCGCTGCAGGACCAGGGGCAGACAAAGTTCACGGCCAGCTGGAAAATACAGATCTTTTCCGCATCATGGCAGAGGCACTGGCGCTGGCGCCGCAAGGCAAGCCAGCCAGTTCCAAAGTCCAGAAGAAGTAATGGCTGTCACCCATCAAAAGTCCGGCGATCGTTGTCGCCGGGCTTTTTTGCTTTTGTCACTGGTGAGTGCAACGCCCCTGGCAAGGGCCGCGGATGCCATCAGTCTGGACAATCGGCTGACGTTTGACTCGCTGTACAAATCCGTGGGGGTTCTGGGTATCGTGTATTCGGACCAGGCCAAAGCCCTCAAAGGCAGAGAGGTGCGCCTGCGTGGTTATATGGCACCGCCCCTCAAGCCCGAGAGCAGGTTCTTCGTGCTCACACGCGAGCCGGTGGCGGTGTGTCCATTTTGTGCATCGGACGCCCAGTGGCCGGTGGACATTGTGGTGATCTATCTCCGGGACACGCTGGCACCGGTTGACTTTTCGCGCCGTATCGAAGTCTCAGGACGACTGGAGATGGGTTCCTGGACCGACCCCGACTCCGGATTTGTCAGCCAGGTGCGCGTGATGGATGCCAAGGCCTACAAGCTGTGAATCAGGCCGGGTCACTGCGGGTGCAAGACCTGAGTTTTCATTTTGCGGGACAGGCACAGGCTCTGTTGACTGTGCCCGCTCTTGAGGTCCCTGCCGGCCAGAGCCTGGGCATCTCCGGTGCGTCGGGCGCAGGCAAGACCACGCTTTTTCACTGTCTGGCGGGCATCGCCAAGCCAATAGCGGGTCGGGTTGTCTGGGGTGGCACGGATATTTGCGCGCTGAAACCGGATGCCGTGGGGCGTTGGCGTCACCGTCAGCTGGGTTTGATCTTCCAGGATTTTCACCTGATAGATGGCCTTTCCGCGCTGGACAATGTCATGCTTCCGGCCCACTTCGACGCTTGGCGGCCTGTCGCAACCGTGCGTGAACGCGCTCGTGAGCTGCTTGCGGCGGTTGGGATTAACGCGCTTGATCGCATGGCGGCGCTGCTTTCCCGGGGAGAGCGGCAGCGGGTTGCCTTTGCCAGGGCGCTATTGTTAAACCCGGCGATTGTGATGGCCGACGAACCGACGGCCAGCCTCGACCCGGATCATCGTACTCAGGTGGGTGAACTGCTGGTGAAACTTACACGCGAGCATGGCGCCACGCTGGTTGTCATATCTCACGAGCAGGAATTGCTGCTGCGTATGGATCGTTACCTGACATTGCACGCAGGCCATTTGCAGTCGCGTGATGACATGAATCAGGTACTCGCGTCGTGATCCCGTTCAACCCATTTCCGGTGGTTCGTGCGGACCTGCGCCGTAACCGGCTGCTCGTCTGGGCGACCGTCGTGCTGGTTGGCATTTCGGTGGCGACCGGTATTGCCGTGATCTCGCAGGAGCGCGCGTTGCGCCAGGGCAGCGCACGCGCAGCCGATGACTTTGACTTGCTGCTTGGCGCGCCAGGCAGTTCGACGCAATTGGTGTTGACCTCGGTATATTTGCGGCCTCAAGCCATTCCTTTGCTGGACGGCGATATCCTGGCCAAAGCCAGCAACAGCACCGGAGTCAAATATGCGGCGCCGATTGCGTTTGGAGATCACTGGCAGGGTTATCCGATCGTCGGAACCATCGCGGAGTTTGCCAATCGGGGCAGCACCTTGGTGCCCTCGGAAGGGCGCCTGTTTCAGCAGCGTGGTGAAGCAGTGGTAGGTGCCGCCGTCAAGCTCGCACTAGGTGCCACGGTCAGCCCCGCGCACGGCATGCATCACCCCGATGAGCCGAACGAGGAGGGTACGCGAGCAGACGCCAGTCATGGCGCGCTTCGTTACACCGTTGTCGGACGCCTGCCAGCGCGGCACAACGTCTGGGATACTGCGATTCTGGTTCCGGTAGAAGATGTCTGGCGGGTTCACGGCCTGGCGTCGGGGCACGATGCAAGCGACCCGGAACACATCGGCCCGCCCTGGAATTCAACACAACTACCGGGCCTGCCCGCCATCGCCATCAAGCCGGAATCTGTGGCAGCTGCGTATCGGCTGCGCGGAGAGTTCCGCACGCCTCGCAGTCTCGCCTTGTTTCCGGCCGAAGTGCTGAACGATCTCTACCTGACACTTGGCAATGTGCGCGACCTGATGTCACTGTTGGCGATTGCGACCCAGGTGCTGGTGGTGGCAGCGGTACTCATGGCCTTGCTGGTTGGCTTTTTGGCGCGACGGCGCCAGTTCGCGGTATTGCGGGCCATCGGTGCGAGTCGTGCCTACGTTTTTTGTGTCGTCTGGATCGAGGTCGTGTGGCTGATACTGGGTGGTGCTGTGCTCGGTACGCTTCTCGGCTGGGGAAGTTCAGTGGCGCTGTCAAAGTGGTTGCAGATGCAAATAGGCTTTGAGATGCCCGTGAGTTTGGGGTCTGCGGAGGGCATGCTGGTGGCAGGCCTCGTTCTCGCTGGTGCCGTGATTGGCATCTTGCCAGCCTGGTTGACGTTCAGGCGCCCGATTGCCGAAGGCCTGGTGTCGCCCTGAGTTTTCAGCGTTGCTCGCCGATTCAGTTCAGGCGCGCAATCCGGTCCAGCGCCGGCGCGTTGACAATCCCTTTGACCCGGAAATAGAGTTTGGCGACCACCGAGTCAATGTCACCCGCCTGCACGTTTGTTCCTTGCAGCAACACGGTGAAGTTGTCGCCGCCGCCGGCCATGAAATTATTCACCGTGACGCGATAGGTCTGGTCTGCTTCGATCGGCACGCCATGGAGCTTCATCGAGCCGGGTACGACGCGTTGGCCGGTTCCCGGTGCTGCGCCCTCCGGCATGCTGGCATCCCAGGTGTAGCTGAAACCATTCGAGACCGGCATGATGCGACCACCCGGTAGTTGCGGACTTTCCCATTGCTGTTCCAGCAGGCGCAATAGTTGTCTACCGGTCAGGTCCATGGTCACCAGGTTGTTGTTGAAGGGCATCACGTTGAACAACTGGCCAAAGGTAACCGTCAGGCTGGCGCTGAGATCGCTGCGGATGCCGCCACGGTTGGTGAATGCAATCTGTGCTGGCTTGGCGCCATAGCTGGTGTCGGAAGTGCCGGCCAGAAAGGCATCCGCAATTACGGCGCCGAGCGTGCTTTCGCCGGCTGCATTGACTTTGCGATCAAGCGGACTGGAGATTCGGCCCACCACCACATCGGCAATCGATGCTGACAGGTCGCCATAGCGGCGCACCACCCGGTCGATGGCCGGGTCGCGGCTCAGGGACGCATAGCCGCCGGGCAAGGGAACGGCATTGCCGGACGGATCTTTGACGCCGATGTCATTGATGACAACCTTGTTGTTGGCGTCCTTGGCCATCACGCGTTTGGTCGATCGGTCGATCGTGAGATCGATCTTGGTCACCAGGCGACCATAGGAGCCGGTTTGCGTGATGAGCTTGCCGTCGGGTCGAAAGCACACATATTCCTGGTGCGTGTGGCCGCTGACGACGACGTCGATGGCAGGATCGAAGCCGTCGGACAGCTTGATGATCTCGCCACTGAAGCCTGGGCAGGATTTATCCAGCAGGGTTTTCGCTCTGGTTTCTCCGCCTTGATGAATCAGCACCACGATGACGGTAACGCCTTTTCCCTTGAGCACAGGAACCAGGCGATTGACGGTTTCGACCTCATCGGCAAAGGCCAGACCTGCCACACCCGCAGGGGTTACCACGCTCGGTGTCTCTTTCAGTGTCAAGCCGATGAAGCCGACCTTCACGCCGCCAAGCGAGCGGATACTGTAGGCTGGAAACAGGGTTTCACCGGTTTTTTGATCAGTCACATTGGCGGCCAGGTACTGAAATTTGGCGCCACTGAATTTGCCCTTGTTCATGCAGGTATCGAGGCCAATGCGCCCGACCGTTCCATCCTCCGATTTGGGAAAGCAGCCGCCTTTCTGCATGCGCAGCAACTCGCTGCGGCCCTTGTCAAACTCATGATTGCCGACGCTTGAAATATCGAGCCCGATCTGGCTCAGGACATCGATGGTCGGCTCATCATGAAATAAACCCGACGTCAGCTGCGACGCACCAATCATGTCGCCCGCGGCGACCACCAGGGTGTTTTGCGGATTTTGCCGTTTGAGGTGGCGCACCAACGTTGAGAGATAGGCAGCGCCGCCAGCTGAAACCCGTGTACCGGACGGATTGGCCGAGTCCGGCATCAGCACACTGCCGGCCGGTGGCAGGATGTTGCCATGAAAGTCATTCAAGGCAATCAGCGACAGGGTAATCGGCGCCTTGCTGACCGGCTGCGCGGCAAACGCGAATGGGGTCACGCTGAGTGATAGAGCCAGGATACTCGCGTGAGTCCAAAAAAACTTCTTCATTTCCGCCCCATTCCTTGGTGAGATATTTGCGAGTCTATCAAGCTCGCGACTCGCGTTTAAAAGTCCGTGCGCAGGGTAACTGAGACAAAGCGTGGCGCACCGATGTAGTAGTAGGGCGCGCTGCCACCGGCGCCCAGCGCACGTGTGGTGAACTGACTGCCGCTGGGCGAATTGATGCGGACGTATTCATGGTTGAACAGATTGCTGACGTTCAACTGGATCGATGGCTTTTTCAGGAATGTCGAGTCGGCAAACCGGTAGCCAGCGGTCAGATTGACCAGCGTGGCGGCGGCCATCGACTCGTCGTTGACCAGCGTGGAGTAGGCCGATCCGGTGTGCTTGACATCGGCATTGCCGTACCAACTGCCGTTGTTGTAGCCCAGACTCAGAGCCCCCATTACCTTGGGCGTATCGGGCATCTGCTTGCCGCTGGTCGGCTCATAGGCCGTGGCGCCGGTTCTGAGGTCGCTTTGCATTTTGCTGTCGGTGTAGGACAGCGAGCCGTACAGCGACCAGGCGGTGCTCAGCTTGTAGCCGGTTTCCAGTTCGATGCCCCTGGTTTTGACGTCGCCCACGTTGTAATCGATGGACAGCGTTGAAACCGGGTCGTAGGCGCGCGCGATGCGGTTCTTGAAGCTGACGTAGTAGACCGATCCGGAGAAGGTCAGGCGATCGCCGGCAAAACGGTAGCCCAGGTCCAGGTTGGTCGAGGTTTCCATCTGCACCGCCGGGTTGCGCAGCGTGGCGCCGGTCAGAACGCCGCTGCTCCAGGTGCCGCCGCTGAGCAGACCCTGGAAGCTGAAGTTGCCGGGCGCCTTCATGTTGCCGGCCACGTTGGCGAAGACCTGCCGCTGCGCATCCAGGTTGTAGCGTACGCCAATGCTGGGCAGCACCTTGCTGTAGGTCTTGCTCAGGTTGTAGTCGGCGCCCTGGCCGAAACCTTCGTTGGCATAGTTGGTGAAATCGCGCTTGATCTGCGCATTGCGCAGGCCGAGTTGCAGGTTGAGCTTGTCCTGCATCAGGCTGACGCTGTCCTGCACGAACAGCGATGACGCGGTGCTGACGGTCAGTTGATCGCGGCCCTGGTAAGGCGTGCCGTTCTGGCGCAGGAAGTACAGGCTGCTGTTTTCCAGCCAGCGATCCGCCGCATTGCCATTGCTGTCGATTGCCACCGCGGGCTGGGTCTGGATGTGGCGCGCGCGCTCAAACCAGTAGCCGACTAGGAGGTTGTTGTTGTCGACACGGACATTGGCCTTCAGCGTGGCGCCGGGCCGGTAGGTGCGCGTCAACGATCCGCGGTACACCATCACCGTGTCCAGCGTATCGCCGTCGCCGTTCAGATCGCGCACCCCACCACCGATCCTGGAGCCGGAATTGGACTCTTGAACCGAAGCCAACTCGTTGCCACCGGTGCCAAAGCCGTACCAGAAATAGGGCTCGGCGGAGACCGACAGGTCTTTGTTGACCTTGTACTCGGCCTTGCTGGTCCACAGATAGTTCTTGAACGGGTTGACGCTGAATTCATAGTAACCATTCGCCGGATTGGCGGCGGCGTTCTTGGATTCGTCCTGTGCGGTGCCGTTGACGGCCGGCATGTGCTGGGGTGGCACCGCGCCGATGTCGGCCAGTCGGCCACGTGTCGCGATCTGGGCGTACGACAGAGACCAGATATTGTTGTTGAGGGCCTTGTTGTACAGCAGGCTGGTGGCAAACGACAGGCTGTCAGTGGGTTTGAACTCGGCGCCCAGATCAATGTGGTCCTTGTCGGCCTTGCCTGGCCCCTTGAACTTGTCGGCGCGCGATTTGGAGTACGAAATGTAGGCCTTGCCCATGTCGTTGGCGAACTTGCCGGTGTCGAGCCGCAGGAAGGTCTTGGAATAGTTCAGCATGCCCAGCGATTGCGACAAGCGAACGCCGAACTTGTCGGCCGGCGTGCAAGTGACCATGCCAATGTTGCCGCCGGAAGCGCCGACGTGCGGCGCTTCGGTATCGGTGGAACCCTGGGTCACAAACACTTCGCACATGTTCTCGATATCCGAATACTCCTGCGGATAGACCGCGAAGTTGCCCGAGTCGTTGACCGGCGCGCCGTTGACGGTGAACCCCATCTGGTCGCTGTTGGCACCGCGCACGCGCAGGCCGCCGCCAAACAGGCCGGTGGCGTCGTAGCTGAAGGTGTTGACGCCGGGCAGCAGTTCGATCGCCTGGTACGGATTGCTGGTCGGTGCCAGGGTTTCCAGGTGCGCGCGGTTCACCGAGCTGCGAGCCTTGGGGGTGTCTTCCTGAACCAGCAGGCCGCTGTTGGTGCCACCTGGCTGGCCTTCAATCGCGATGCGGCCAACGTCGGTGGCGCCGGATTGCTGGGCCCAGAGCGTGGGTGCACTGCACAGTACGCCGACCAGCAATGCGATTTGGGTGGGTTGGAATTTTTTCATACGACTAATTCTTGTCAAGGGTTGGTGAAGGAAGAGGGAAACGAAAGCTGCTTGAAAACGCCATCTCAGGCGCTAGGTGGACTGAATTCCATCTCCGCGCTGAACTTGTGCGACTCCTGGTCAAGCCAGGTGTTGGCGGGAAAAGGCGGATACACGCCACGGCGCACGGTGGCGATCGCAGCGTCGTCGAGTAAATTGGAGTTCGATGATTCAAGAATTCCTGCGTCCAGCAGAGCGCCGCCGCGTGCCAGCGTGAACCAAACCTTGACCTTGCCTTGGGGGCGTTGCTGGCTGGCGGCGCGACCAGTCGGGTAGCGTTTGGTGGAATTGAGCATGGCCCTGATCTTGCTGGCGTATTCGCCCTCCATTGATGCGGCCTGGGCTTTTGTGTTGTCGCTCGCCGGCATTGGCGTGGGCACTGCCATGGCCACGGCCGTGAGCTTGGGTGGCGGTGTGATGTCAGGCTGAGACTGTTCCACCAGAGTCATCACCGGTGGCGGCGGCAAGTCCTGTTGCAAGGGTGGTGGCGTGGTCTGGGTCCTGGACACCAGAGGCTCGGGGGCTTTGACTTCTCGGGGTGGCGGCGGCGGTGGCGGCAGAATGACCTCCTGAATCACCACCGCTTCGAGTGGCTTCTTGATCAGGTTCAATCCCTTGCGCGCCATGCCGGAAGCCAGGGCATAGCCGAGCAAAGCGTGCAACGCAAGCACGATGACCAGGCCCTTGACTCGTGGGGACGGCTCCCTGGGCTCGAAACGGTAATTCATGCTGAGCGCATTCATGGGGCAAACTGCTCCCTGGCGATGGCGGCTCGAGCCATGTTGATCTGCACTGTGTTTTCCTTCGGATGGATTGGGAGAGTGTGGAAAGTGTGGAGGGTGGCGTTGGTAGCATTACGTCAATTCACATTGATGCTTTTCCCGCCGGAGATGTACTCGCACCGGCACCAACATGCAGCTAATTTAATTGGAGAAAATGACACTTTGACGACATGCAAATCAAGCCGCATGGTTTTCCACACCGATCAACCCAATAGCGATCCGAATTTGATGAACAAACTTGATCCTCAGTGGCTTGAACAGCTGCATGCCAGCGTCAATCAGCCACCCCTGTTGCAACGTGATCCCCTGGTACTGGGAGAGAACGTCATTGGCTCAGTGGTTTCAGACGCCTTTAACGCCATCATTGAGGCGCAGGATTTTTTCGCCTCCGATGAACTCCAGCTGATCCAGACGACGGGCGGGCCAATCTGGAAGATCATGGGCAACGCGACAAATGTCCTGCAAAGGATCGCCCATGCGATGCGTGAAGCCAAATACGCCCGAGTGGCTGAGCAGTGGCGAGATGAAGCATTGGCGGTGCATGATGCGACGGGGCAACAAATCGCGGTCGTTGAACGCGGCGCTGTTCGATCGCTTGGAATCGCAAGCCGCTGCGTGCACTTGATCGGCTATACGCCCGACCAGAAGGTCTGGATTCAACAGCGCGCCTGGAACAAGGAAAACGACCCGGGTCTGTGGGACACCTTGATGGGGGGTATGGTTTCCGCAGCCGATACCGTTGATGCCGCTTTGGCCCGCGAAACGCGCGAGGAGGCAGGCGTTGGCCTTGAGCAGTTAAGCAATCTGCACTGGGCCGGAGATTTCACGCTGCGCATGCCGGAGTCCGATGATCGGGGTTTGGGCTACGTCGTGGAGCACATAGACTGGTTTGAAGGCATTCTTCCTCACGAAGTCCTGCCGCTGAACAGCGATGGGGAAGTGCAGCAATTCAGGCTGGTCAGCAAAACGGAATTGCGCTCGATGCTGCAGGACAATCAGTTCACGTCAGAGGCAGCGCTGATTTTTTCGAGGTCAGACGGTATTTTCTGAACTGAGAGTCTTTCCTGAAATGATGACATGCCAAACCCGGTTCAGCATAGCGGGGGGATCAGGCTGGCGAGGTGCTCAGCTCCGCGGCTGTCGCCCGCCCTGCAGGCTCCTCCTTGATGCCGCTGCGCCGAGCGCCCCACCAGCCCGATCTTTCAAGCAGGGTTGGTGCGCGACCCCCACGCGCCCGAACCTCAGTTCTCGACTTGCGAAAGCATTCTGCATCAGGCCGGCTTGACTAGAACGGTGTCGTGAATTTCGGAGCTGTCAATAGCTGCAGAGCTTCAGGAACAACTCTGGCGGCGTATCAGGCGTGAACGTTGCAAAGCAAAAAATTCCAGGATACCGCAGGCCATACAAGCCGGAATGGCCATGATGCGAAAGAAAGTTCTTGTGTAAAACATGCTGTGAAAGCTGCTAGGCCCCAAGTTGTTGGGGTCCAAGTTACACCTGCCATATGACAGCTTTGTGTCAGTGCCAAATTACGACGCACACACAGACAAGTGTTGCGTGCCCGAAGTATCCGACGGTAAGCTCGCCCCTCATGACGCCAGTCCTTCACCTTGTGTTTCGCAAGCAACTGTGACCCATACCAAGCTGCCGGAACTGCTTGCGCTGGAGCGCATCATCGAATTGGGTGCCGGTCGGCTTGAAACACGCGTCGTCTGCAATGTCAGTCTGCCTGGCGGCGGCTCCTATCCGGTTCATGTCATCGCTTTGGGTAATCCTGCGCCCGAAGTGCCAGCGGTCGGCTATTTTGGCGGCGTCCATGGGCTGGAGCGCATCGGCGCCGGCGTCGTGATTTCGTATCTGCAAAGTCTGGTCATGCGTCTGCAATGGGACAGCACATTGCACCGGCAACTGGAATCGGTTCGCCTGATCTTCATGCCCATTGTCAATCCTGGTGGCATGGCGCTCGGTACCCGGGCCAACCCGAATGGTGTGGACTTGATGAGAAACGCACCGGTAGAGGCGCAAGAGCCGGTCCCTTTCCTGGTTGGCGGGCAGCGTATCAGCGCGGGATTGCCTTGGTACCGCGGTCTCAAGGACAAGGCAATGGAAATTGAGAATCAGGCCGTGAGCGATGTGGTGAAGAGCGAATTGCTGTCCCGAAGCTTCAGCCTGAGCGTGGACTGCCATTCTGGCTTTGGAACCAGCGACCGCATCTGGTTTCCGTACGCGCACACACGTGTGCCGATCACCCATCTGGCAGAGATGCACGCCCTGAAGAGCATTTTTGTCCAGTCGCACAGTCATCATCGCTACATCATCGAACCGCAAAGTTTGCAGTACCTCGCGCACGGGGATTTGTGGGACCATTTGTACCGGCAGTCATGTGTGCCAGCGAAAAACATCTTTCTGCCGCTCACGCTCGAGATGGGTTCCTGGCTTTGGGTGAAGAAGAATCCGCGCCAGCTGTTCTCGCGCCACGGCATTTTCAATCCACTGATCGAACACCGGCAACAGCGTGTGCTGCGTCAGCATCAGTTGCTATTGGACTTTTTGTCACGCGCGGCCTGCGGTCACCCGCTTTGGCTGCCCGGCACCGAGACGCGTGCCCAGCACCATGCGCAGGCGCTGCAGGACTGGTATTGACTGAGCATGAATACGTGGATATTTTTGCGCGGATTGACCCGGGAAAGCCGGCACTGGGGCAACTTTGTCGAGCAATTTAAGCAGACTTTGCATGGCAGTCAGGTGCTGGCGCTGGATCTGCCGGGCAACGGCCGCCTGAATCAGCAACCAAGCCCCATGCGCGTGCAGGACATGGTTGAGTACTGTCGCGCCGAGATCGCGTTACGCCACATGGCGCCGCCTTACCAACTGCTGGCCATGTCGCTTGGAGCCATGGTGGCGGTCGCCTGGGCGGATGCATACCCGCAAGAGATTGGCGCCAATGTGCTTATCAACACCAGCATGCGGCCCTTCAGTCGGTTCTATCAGCGCCTGCGGCCGGCAAACTATGCTGCGCTATTGCAATTGCTTGCAGGGGGTGCCACGCCAGAGCAATGGGAGCGCACGATTCTGCGACTCACTGCCAACCACGCGCATGACGAAGTGCTGCCGCGCTGGCAGGCGCTGCATCGGGAGTGTCCGGTGTCGCGTGTCAACGCCTTGCGCCAACTGATCGCCGCCGCGCGCTTTCGTGCCGCTTCGGTCAAGCCGCCCGTTGCAACCCTGGTGCTGGCCAGCGTACAGGATCGCCTGGTCTCGGTTGAATGCTCCAGAGCGTTGGCCCGGGCCTGGCGATGCGCTTTGCGTTTGCACCCGAGTGCCGGGCACGATCTGCCGCTGGACGACGGACCCTGGGTTGCTGCGCAGGTGTGTGAATGGCAAGCCGGTGGTTTCAGATAGAGGTCAGAGTTCAGCTTATCCACTCATGCTTCGCCAGTACCTGCTGATCTTCCTGTCTTTGCCGCTTTCCTTCAGCAGTCAAGCGCTTGAGTCGCAAACATGTGCCGCAAGCATCAGCGAATTGCGCGTTGTTCTTGCGGATCAGACTTTTCCCCTGAAGTGGGAGGAAACCACGATGACTGACCATAAGCCTCTGGTGGTGACAATTCTTGAGAAGAACGGGTCCCTGCTTCTGGAATTCATCAAAACCAGCGAAGGCCTTTGGGCCGAGAGCGCCGGCGTCATTTGCAACACTGGCTCCGACTTCGAAATCCGCTTTACCGCGGAGCAGATACGCGTCGGGCCGGCGGCGAATTGGGTTTTGCGCTACGCCTTGGGCAAGGGCGGCAAATTCACGTTGACCAAGGCAGGCGCTGGGCAGCTGCGTATAGCGACCAGCGGTTGGAGTGGAATTTTTCGCGATTCAGCGGGCGTCAAGAACAGACTGGTAGAAGCACAGTAGCCGCTGTGCCTGTTTGCCGGCCGACCATTCAAGTGCGTAGGCGCGACCGGCATTTCCCAGGTCCTTGCGCGCTTGCGCATCGCCCAGCAGCTTGACGACTTTGCCGGAAAAGTCAGTCACGTCTTCCTGCGCAATCCAGACACCCATGCCTTCCTGCAATACATCGCGGGTTCCGAGTTCTGCGGTGGAGACAAGGGGCACGCCCTGTGCCATGGCTTCGAGCAAGACCAGCCCCTGGGTTTCAGTTCGCGACGAGAATACAAAGATATCCGCGGCGCGATAGCAGTTGTTCAATTCCGTATGGCGATCCAGGTAGCCGATGAACCTGATGTTCGCGCCAAGCCCGAGTTTCCCGGCTTCAAGTTCCAGGCTTTCTCGCGCCGGGCCTTCTCCGGTAATGATGAACAGCACGTCGGAAATCTCTTTTCTGACCTGATCAACGCTCTTGAGCAGGAAGCCAATGTTTTTTTCGTGCGCAACCCGTCCAACAAACAGCAGTACCGGCCGCTCAGGTGGAATATTGAACTTAGTCCGAAACGCCGCGCGGTCTCCGTCTGCAAAACTTTCCGGCTCGATACCGGTCGGGATGACTTCTGAATGCGTCGTGATGCCGTAGCTCTTCAATACCTGCAGCATGGGCTTCGACGGCACCACCATGCCGTCAAGGCTATTTCCCTGATGCAGGGAGAAGCGCTTGGCGATAAGGCGCATCACTCTCCTGGGTACGATGGGAATGTAGTGGTACAGATATTCTTCAAAAAAAGTGTGATAAGTCTCTACGCAGGGAATGCCCAGCAGGCGCGACAGCCTGGTGCCAAGGTAATGCGCCACGAAAGGTGTCTGTATGTGGATGATGTCGTAGTGCTCGCCGCGCAATGGTTCAAGTTGCTTCATCACCCACCGGTAACTCATGAAGCGGTCTTCCGGGTCGAAAGGCACGCGACGTGCCGGCACGCGCATGATGTCTGTTTCGTCGGCGCCGGGAGCCAAATAGTCTGGCGCGATGAGATGAACCGTGTGTCCAAGTGCGCGCAGGTTACGGTTAAAAGTTTCGATCGAGGTCGAGACGCCGTTGACGCGCGGGAAATAGACATCGGAGATGGACAGGATTTTCATGCTCAGTTCAGTAACACCAGTACCCAGACGACGACCAGATTCAGCAGGCTGACCAGAACTGCGGCACTGCCAATGTCCTTGGCACGCTTGGCAAGTCGGTGGTCGTCGAGGGAAATGCGGTCTACCGTCGCTTCGACGGCTGAGTTGAGCAACTCGACAATCAGCAGCAACAGCACGCAGGCGATCATCAGCGCCCGGCCGAACATCTCATGCTCCAGCAGGAAGGCCAGCGGCACCAGAACGGCAGCGAGCAAGACCTCTTGCCGGAAGGCGTCTTCATTGCGAAAGGCCTCCTGCAGACCGGCACACGAATACCTGAAGGCATTCAGCAGGCGCGTGATGCCGGTCTTTCCTTTATGCGGACTTTCCACGATTTGTTTCTCAAGCATTGGCAATTTGTGCACCGCTGGTTTTGGCAACCGCGCTCCATAAAATCAGTTCCATGCGGCCGTCCAGGTGTTCAACAATGGCAGTGCAGCTGTCGACCCAGTCGCCGCAATTGATGTAGTAGATGCCATCAACTTCCTTGATCATCGGCCAATGGATATGGCCGCAGATGGCTCCGTCGACACCTTTTTCGCGGGCGTGGCGGATGACCGAATCCTCGAAGTTGAAAATGAAATTGACGGCGGTCTTTACCTTGCGTTTGGCGTAGCCTGCCAGCGACCAGTAACCGGGACGGTTGAGTGTCCGGCGCAACCAGGACAGGTGGATATTCAGATTCACCAGAAGGTCGTAAAACTTGTCGCCCAAGATGGCGATCCATCGGTGGTGGCGCGTGACCTGATCGAACTCATCGCCGTGCAGCAACAAGTATCTGCGGCCGTCGGCCGCGGTGTGGAGGTATTCGTGCTCCACCATGATGTTGCCGAACGATGTGCCGACATATTCGCGCATCGCCTCGTCATGATTGCCTGGAACGAAGATGACTTTTTCGCCATGTCTGGCCCGACGCAGCATTTTTTGAACGAAGGTGTTCTGTGCCAGCGACCAGTGCACCGCGCCACGACTCATCGACCACAAGTCAACGATGTCGCCGAGCAGAAATACATATTCCGAGGAATAGGCTTTCAGGAAGTCAAGCAGATGGTGGGCTTGGCAGGCCTTGGTGCCCAGGTGGATGTCGGACAGAAAAATTGAGCGGACCTGCTGCATGGTCATGCCGTAGCCGCCACGGCGATGACAAAGTGTATTAGCCCATTGCAAGCCCGATTTCGAATTGCATTTTCCATGCCGAAAGCATCGCAGGAAAGTATGTCAGCGATATGACATTTCGATGAAACCTTGCGCTTCCGTCGCCGTCACTCCATGCGTAAAGCTGTCACAAAAATTCCATCAAGTTGCCATCAGCCGGTAATCAAGGTCGACCAATATTGAGCGCACAAACAACTCAAGGAGAACGCCATGAAAGAACTGCCGAGCCCGACTTTTCCCCTGTCCCCGCTAGCGTTGCCCGGGGGCTTGCTGCAGCGCTCTCTGTCACATTTTCAGAAAACCAGTCAAGCAACGATCCAGTCGGTTGAACAAGGTGGCCTGACGGTGTCCTGGGCCAGGCACAACGATGAAGTTCGGCAAGCCCAGCGCTTGAGGTTCACGGTTTTTGCACAAGAGATGGGCGCCCGTCTGAACACGACATTGCCCGGTCATGATGTGGACTTGTTCGACAACTATTGCGAGCATCTTCTGGTGCGCGACCAGCTGACCCAGGAAGTCATAGGCACCTATCGCCTCCTGACACCGGCACAGGCCAAACGCGTGGGCAGCACCTACAGCGACCTGGAGTTTGATCTCACCCGCTTGCGCAGTCTGCGCGAGCGCATGGTCGAGCTGGGGCGCAGCTGCGTGCACCCCGACCATCGTCACGGCGGCGTGATCATGGCCTTGTGGGGTGCGCTGGCCGAGTTCATGGTGCGCAACAAGCTCGACACCATGATCGGCTGCGCCAGTATTCCGATGCTGCACAACGGCATCGTCAGCGGCGACGCGGCGGCCAGCATTTGGCGTCAGCTCAAGGCCAGCCATCTGGCGGCTATCGAATACCATGTGCATCCGCGTCTGCCTTTGCCGGTCGAGCAACTCGACAGCGACCTGGCAGTGGACCCGCCAGCCTTGATCAAGGGTTACCTTCGGCTCGGCGCGAAGGTGCTTGGCGCACCCGCGTGGGATCCGGATTTCAATACCGCTGATCTACCGATGATGATGCGCATCAACGATCTGCCCCCCCGTTACCGCAAACATTTTCTGGGTGCGTGATATCAGGAACTGAGGTTCAGTGACCAGGGCGTCTTCTGCCAGGCCAGCACCTCTTCGCGTAGCAGGTGGGTCGACTGGGGGAAGGCCTGGGCCCAGGCACTACGGCAGGTGAGGGTGAAGCTGTTGCTGTCTGGTGCATCGCGTGCCAGGCTCAGACCGTCGAGGTCCGGGTCGCGCCGGGCGTGGCACAAAATGACCGCCAGGCGCAAACACAGCAACTGCTGCACGAATAAGGCGTCGTCGAAATCAGCGTCGAGCTTGCGCAGTTTTCCCCGGTGCCCCAGGACCAGCAGGCTGAGCTTGTGCAGTTCCGGCACGGAAAAGCCCATGGCATCGGTGTTGTCCAGAATATAGGCGCCGTGCTTGTGGTAGTCGCTGTGCGAGATGTGGCTGCCGATGGCATGCAGTTGCCCGGCCCAGTCGAGTTTTCTGGACCAGCGTTCATCGGGCATGCCGGCCAGCGTCACGGCCTCGGCCTGCAACTGATCGAACAGATAGTTGGCAACGCGTCCCACGCGCTGACCCTGCAGCGGATCGGTGCCGAATTTGGCGGCCAGTCGTTGCACCGACCGAGCGCGCACATCCGCCTCGCTCCCGGTGCTGCCCATCAGCTCGCACAGCAGTCCGTGTCTCAGCCCGCCTGCGGCCTGTTGCATTTGATCAATTTCAAGCAAATCAAACAAGGCGCGCAGGATGCTGAGACCCCCGCCGATGATGGCGCGCCGGTCGTCGCGCATGCCGGCCAGCCGGATGCGGTCGGCACTTTGCGCGACCAGCAATTTGTCGCGCAACCAATCGAGCCCGATGCGGTCGACCGAGCCGGGGGGCCAGCCAGCCGCAGCCAGCACATCGCAGATCGCGCTCACCGTGCCGGCCGAGCCGTAGGCCACGTCCCAATCGTCGCGGCGGTAAGCATTGAGCGCTTCATCGAGCAAGGCCTTGGCGGCAATCTCCGCCATGTCAAAGGCATGCGGGGTGAATTGCTGATCCGGAAAATAGCGCGTCGACCAGGTAATGCTGCCGACCCGGTAGGACTCCATCTGTGTCGGCACGATGCCGTGACCCAAAATAAGTTCGGTGGAGCGACCGCCAATGTCCACCACCAGACGGCGCGCGTCGCCGCGGGGCAATGCATGCGCCACGCCCTGGTAGATCAGCCGGGCTTCTTCGCGTCCGGAAATCACATCAATCGGGAAACCCAGAAGCCGGTTGGCGGGCAGCAGAAATTCGTCCCGGTTACGCGCCTCGCGCAAGGTTTGCGTGGCCACGGCGCGCACCTCGGTGCGCTTGAAGCTCGCCAGACGTTCGCCAAAGCGCGCGACACAATCCCAACCGCGCTGCATCGCATCGGGCTTCAAGTTGCGCTCGGCATCGAGGCCGCCGCCCTGGCGAACTGTCTCCTTCAAATATTCGGTGCGGTAATACTGGCCGTGTTCGATACGGCCAATTTCAAGCCGGAAGCTGTTCGAGCCTAAGTCGACAGCTGCCAGACGGGTTCCATCTTGCATCAGTAGTTTTCCCAAGTTTGGGAGAGCATAGCATTCGGGCCCGACCCGAAAACCGCATGCGCCTACTCACGCAAAATCATCTGTCCGCGGATCTCGCCACCGGGGTGGGCGCTGGTGTGAATATTGACATACCACTTGCCAGCCAGCAGCTCAGTCGCCTGGCTTGGCGTCAGGGTGGCCCGACCTTCCAAGGGACTTTTGACCGGTGTCTTGAAGGGCAGGGCGACAGGCGCATTGGCACCAATCGCCGCCGGGCCATGAAAGTGACCCGCGGTGGCCGGGCCGCTCAGGCCGGCAAAGGACAGTTTCCAGCGCAACAGACCGGTGTTTTTATCCAGCACGGCGTCGACCCGACCCGTCGCCGGGGTGGCCACAGTGGGCACCTCGTTCATGCCCGTCAACTGGGTACTGAAGGCGGCCAGGTGCGCGTCCGGCCGCAACACGCTGCAGCCGGCAATGGTCAAGGCCACGACCGTGGCGGCGAGAGCCGTGCGCAGGAAAAAACAAGGATGCATAGTCAAATTCTCCTGAATTTTCTGGATGATCGCAACTTCGGCCCGAGTGTAGTGATCTGTCTGTCTGGTAGAGCGCTTTGTAGTCCCTTCTTTGTAACAAAAACTCCTGTCGCGAGCGTGGCTCGATTCAGGCTTTGCCGTTTAAGGACTTTCCCGAAATGATGACATGCGAAACTCCGTTCGACATAGTGGGAGGATCAGGCTGGTGGCGTACTCAGCTCCGCGGCTGTCCCCCGCCCTGCGGGCTCCTCCTTGATGCCGCTGCGCTGAGCACCCCATCAGCCTGATTACAGGGACTCACCACTCAGTCAAGCACTAATTGAATCTATTTTTTCCTTGGTTACGGTATTCGGCGCTGGCGTGAGGTGAAGCGGCGAGGAAACGAGGATCAGACTGCACATTTACAGGCGGGTTTATTGCACTCTTGGTGCGACCCCAGATACGAACCGCTCGGCGGGGCTCCATTTCTTTCGCGGGCCTTGCTAATGCAACCCCTTCAGGCTGTCGAGTTTTCCCACCGCCGGTCTTACCTGTCTACTGCATCTTCAATTTCACGTCTTGCAGAAATAAACCTGTTGTCGAACCAACTATGCCACCCCTGGTGCCGCGACGGCTCCGCCAGGTTTTACGCTCACATGCCGGGGATCAAAGCTACACCCCTTGGTCATCATTGCCCACAGAATTCGAGCATTCTTGTTGGCCATTGCGACGGCCGCATTTTGCCAGCCCGACCTCTCTCGCAATTGATGCAACCACTTTGAGATAGGGTCATCTCGCTTGTGCGCCGTCATCACCGCTGACTTGGCCCCCTGAATCAGCAGCATGCGTAGATACATGTCGCCGCGCTTGGT
Source organism: uncultured beta proteobacterium (assembly GCA_963810395.1). GTDB lineage: Bacteria > Pseudomonadota > Gammaproteobacteria > Burkholderiales > Burkholderiaceae_C > Rhodoferax. Next base: position 494,438 of record CAWENC010000002.1, read on the forward strand.
GATGCCACCCAGACTATTCTTTCCGCCACTTGAGTTTTGCCGTGGCGTTAACCCCAACCAAGCACCAAACTGCGCACCGTTCTTGAACTGGTTAAAGTCGCCGACTGTGGCCACCACAGCAGAAGCCGTGACTGGGCCAATACCTATGAGCTCTGTGGCAGCCTTAGCCTGTGCATCATCCTTGAGATGCGCACCGATGCGCTGGTCGCACCATTTGATGCGTTCTTCGATCACTTTCCAATGACTATAGGCCTCGTCGATGACCAGCCGTGCCAACCCGGAAAGATCATTGCCTGCGTCCTCCAGCATGTCGGTCAACTTCTCGCGCAATTTCTCCGGACTCTTGGACGCCACCAGGCCGAACTCAGTCAACATGCCCCGAATGCGATTGATGCACGCTGTACGCTCTTCCTTCAATCCCTCGCGCAGCCGATGTACACACAGCAGACCTTGCTGAACGGTGGTTTTGACCGGTACAAAGTGCATGTTCGGTCTGGACGCAGCTTCACAAACGGCAGCCGCATCATTGGCGTCATTCTTGCCACCTTTGCCCTGCAGCCGATAGGGTGCCACCAGATGTGCCGCGATGATCTTTGCATTCAACCCCAAAGCAATGAGTTTGCGGGCCCAATGGTGGGCGCCACCACAGGCCTCCATCGCCACTACGCAGCCTGGCGGTAGCTGCGCGCACCATGGCAAGAACTTGTCGCGGCTCAGTTGCCGGTTTGTGACAAGTTTTCCAACAGCATCGACGGCGTGAGCCTGGATCACCGTCTTTGCCAAATCCACTCCGACTCGTGTAATCTCGCCCATGGGACTTCTCCTTTCAAAGGTTATAGATTGACTTTCCTACAAACCAATCTTGGCACTTGATGCCGTTACCGGAAAGTGGGGAGTCCCTTCGCATTTCTTTCAAGCGGGGTTGGTGTGCGATTGGCGCGAACCGCCGACACTCGCTGCCGAGGGCGCTGAAGTGGGTGGCGCAGCGTGGACTTGGGGTTTTGCCAAATCAAGGCGGAGCCGGCAGGGCGGGGGACATTCGCGGAGCTACCCGCTGCGGCGCCCTCGGCCCCCACAGGCCTGTGCCTCAGTTCTTCACTTGCGAAAGCAATCTGCATCAGGCCGGCTTGGCTGGAAGGGTGTCGTGAATTTCGGAACTCTCAATAGACGGTGTAATACAGCCATGCAATTCAAACCGATACAACATCGCAGGGGGCTATTCTTCTGAGCGCCCAAAAATTGGCTCAGCTGTCGCTGGCCGCCTTTGACCAGATGGTGGCTGGGACGCCGGGTTTTCGCTCGCGCCCTGGCCAGCGCGACATGGCGCAGCGCATTGCCACTGCCTTGTCGGGCGTGTCGCTGGGCGATGATCCCGAGCCGGCCAAGGCCATCACCGTCATTCAGGCCGGTACCGGCGTCGGCAAGTCGGCGGCCTATCTCGCTACGACTGTCGCCATGGCACTGTCGCGCAAGACCCGCGTGGTGATCTCGACCGCCACTGTGGCGCTTCAGGACCAGCTCATCAGCAAGGATCTGCCGGCCCTGGCTGCCGTGCTTGACACGCCGTTTGTCTACGCACTGGCCAAGGGGCGTGGCCGCTATGTCTGCAAGTTCAAGCTCGAGCGCCTGGCCGGCTCCGGCGGCGATGAAATCAGCGAGGAGCTGTTTGGCGCGGATGAAGACACACCCCCGGCGCGCGGCGCGTTTGGCCGCCAGTTGCAGGGTGACAACCCCGAAGAGCGGCGCATGAGGCTGTATGACGCGCTGGCCGCTGCCCTGGCGAGCGGCAAATGGGACGGCGACCGCGACCAGCTGGCCGAGCAGCCTGACGCGCGCGACTGGTCCGCCGTGGCGGCCGAACGCCACACCTGCACCGCTCGCCACTGCCCGCGCTATCAGCAGTGCAGTTACTACAACGCCCGCAGCCAGCTGGCGCAGGCCAATGTCATCGTCGCCAATCACGATCTGGTGCTGGCCTCGCTTGGCATGAAGGCGTTGCCCGAGCTCGACAACTGCCTGCTGGTGTTTGACGAAGGGCATCACCTGCCCGCGGTGGCGCTGAACCAGTTTGCCAGCAGCATGGATTTGTCGGCTCTGCGCTGGCTCGACAAATTGCCCAAAGTCCTGCTGGAAGTGAGTGAAAAAATCGGCATGGCGTTGACGCAGGATGTGGCCACGCTGGCGCAGCAGCTCAAGAGCGCACTGGCGGATGTGGCGCGAATCGCCGTTGCCTTGCTGCCGGTCGCCAGCGCCGACGCCGAGGTCAGCTATCGCTTCAGGAACGGCCTGTTGCCCGAGGCATTGACCGAGCCGATGACGCTGATTCAAGGCCACGCCGGCGGTTTGTCGGCTGCGCTGGAAGCCCTGGGCGCGGAGCTCAAGCGCCGTGCCAGGGAAGACCCGGCACAAGGCGTGAGCTGCTCAGTGCTGTACGCCAGACTCGGGCAGCTCGCGCCGCGGCTGGGCAGCGTGCTGTCGACGGCGCGCCTGCTGCTGGAACACAGTCCGCTGCCGCTGGCCAAGTGGCTCAGCGCCGACGCCAGCTCGGGTCTGCTTTTTGTCACGGCGCACGCCTGCCCGATCGTTCCGGGTGATTTGCTGTGCCAGTCTTTATGGGCCCAGGTGCGCGCCGCGGTCATCACCTCGGCGACGCTGACGAGCTGCGGCAGTTTTGATTATTTTTTGCAGGAGAGCGGCCTGGACAGCAACCCGGATGCTTCGACCCTCGAAGTCACCAGTCCTTTCAACTACGCCACGCAAGGCCGGCTGATCGTCGTCGAAACCGCCGCCGACCCGAAACAGGTCGAAGCCTACACGCGCGAGATAGTGTCCGAGTTGCTGCTTGACTTGAGGCAGGTCGAGCGCGGTGCGCTGGCCTTGTTCACTTCCCGTGTGCAGATGAAAGCGGCGCTGGATGCGCTCGACAGCAGTTTGCAGGCCGTGGTTCTGGTGCAGGGCCAGATGGCACGCGGGCGTCTGCTGGCCAGTCATCAGGCGCGGGTCGAGGCCGGCTTGCCTTCGGTCATCTTCGGCCTGCAGTCATTTGGCGAGGGCCTGGATCTGCCCGGCCGGCTGTGCGAAACCGTGTTCATCGCCAAGTTGCCGTTCAGCCCGCCGTCCGATCCGGTGGAGGAGGCGCGTGCCGAGTGGCTCAAGAGCGTCGGTCGCGATCCGTTTGCCGAGCTGGTGGTACCCGCTACCGGCATCAAGCTGCTGCAATGGACCGGTCGCGCGATTCGCACCGAGGACGACCACGCCACCGTCATCTGCTACGACCGGCGCCTGCTGCGCATGTCGTTCGGCCAGCGCATGCTCAAAGGCTTGCCGCCGTATGCGCTTTGGCGTCGCGTCGCAGGTGTGCTGCAGGCGGTCTGAGTCTCCAGGTACTATTGTTTTGATAGCTGCCTGTGCTTATCGCACGGGCGCCACAGCCGGATTTGTCACCTAAAAATCAGGCTGGCCTGCCGGGCGGCAGATCGGCCCAGAGCTCGCGCCCGCTCTTCGGGCAACTCGACCGGCTGTTCGTTTGATGCCGGTCACTCGCCCCGCGTATGCCTGGTTCGCTTGAAAGTGAGCGGGCGGTGACGGCCCGCGCGCACCTGCAAGAGCCAGAGGCTGACGATGAGCAGCACAGCCATCATCAGTTTGGCCCAGTCGGAGAGCGTCGGGATAGCGGCCACGGCGCCCATCGGGCTGGCCGGACCGCCCGCGTCGACGATGTTGCCATTGGCCGTCCGATCATCGTCGCCTATCCCGCCGTCGGTAATGACCAGGGTGGCGACATTGCCGGCGATATTTGCGCTGGCCCCTGCAGTGTTCGGCATGGTGTACCAGTGCGGTGTGGGATCTGATGTTGTGGGGCCGAATTTCCAATACACGCTACCTGGGTCGCTGGAATAGGTGATCGTGACCGTCACAGCTTGGCCATTCGTGCAGCCAGCCAGCGCGAAGTCAAACAAACCCTGGTTGAAGACATAGCCGGGCGGAGGCGCCGTGCCGACCGTTGAGACCGCAACAAACTGCGCCAAAGTGTAGTGGCAGTTCGCACCGCCGCCGCTGCTGATAATTGCCGTCGCCGTGCCGCCTCCCGGAGTCGGACCGGTAAAGGACTGATAGACATAGGTGAATTGGTCGCTTGTTCCGGTGGCGCTCGTACCGCCCGGGCCAACAACGGTAACGTCCACCACACCGGACGATCCCGCGGGTGCAGTGGCGCTGATCTGGGTGGCCGAATTGACCGTGTAACTTGTAGCGTTGGCACTACCAAACTTCACGGCCGTAGCGCCGCTAAAGCCGGTACCGGTAATCACTACCGAGGTGCCCCCCGCATTCGACCCGCTGCTGGGCGCGAGTGAAGTCACTGTCGGCGCTGCGACATAGGTGAATTGGTCAGCGACACTCGTTGTACTCGTGCCCCCGGCTGTAGTGACAGCAATGTCCACCATGCCTGCCGAGCCGCTGGGCGAAGTGGCGGTGATCTGTGTAGCGGAATTGACGGTGTAACTTGCCGCGTTGGTGCTACCGAACCTTACTGCTGTAGCCGCAGTGAGATTGGTCCCGGTTATGACAACCGAGGTGCCCCCGGCAGCCGGACCGCTGTTCGGCGAAACTGCGCTGACCGTCGGCGCAGCAACGTAGGTGAATTGGTCGCTGGCACTGGTGGCGCTGGTGCCACCCGCTGTCGTTACCCGGACATCCACCGTGCCAGTGCCTGCGGGTGCAGTGGCGGTGATCTGGGTGGCGGAGTCCACCGTATAGCCCGTCGCCGCGGTGCCACCGAATCTCACCGCCGTGGCACCAGTGAAGTTGGTTCCGGTGATCGTCACCGAGGTACCGCCCGCGGTCGGGCTCCAGTTCGGCGAAACTGCGCTGACCGTCGGCGCAGCAACGTAGGTGAATTGATCGCTGGCACTGATGGCGCTGGTACCGCCGGCAGTGGTCACGGTGACATCCACGGTCCCCGCCGAACCGGCCGGGGCCGTGGCGGTGATCTGGGTGGCGGAGTCCACCGTACAGCCCGTCGCCGCGGTGCCACCGAAGCTCACCGCCGTGGCGCCAGTGAAGTTGGTTCCGGTGATCGTCACCGAGGTACCGCCCGCGGTCGGGCCGCTGCTGGGCGCGAGTGAAGTCACCGTCGTGCAGGTATTTGACCCAAGCGCAATACACCCAGGCCCGTTGATGGTCAAGGTGACTGCGTCTGTAGGCGTCGGTGTGTTTTCATTGAACGCAATGAGCACGCTGTATTGCTGACCCGGTACCAGGCTTAAGCCCGTACCATCGAATGTGGCCGTATGAAGCGGGGAGAAATTTCCAGAATAGACGGAGACGAGAAAGTTGGAGAGGGGTGTCGGCGTGGGCGTTCCCGGGGTAAAAACTCCCTTTAGGAAAAAAGTTGTGTTCTGGAACACCGGCGTCGTACTCGTTGCCGTATAAGTGCCAGCCTGATCCACGGTAAATGTAGTCACCGCATAGTTGAATGGACCAATGGCATTCGTATTGAACGTTGTGTTCTGCACGCCCGGAGCGGCGATGTTCGGAACGGTCGAGCTTGTCGCTAAAGGCGACAAGGTCACCGTGGCAGTCCCGGCTAAAACTGGCGATATGCTCATCATCAAAGCGACTGCCGTGAGCACGGGAATCCCAATCGATCGCCAAAGGATACCTCCAAGTTTGGCCATACCGCTCCTTCCTTTCATTTGAAATAAGTCGCATCAACCGATCTTTTTCATTCTACTCGCGGCCGGCATGCCTAACTCGCGTTCGCCACGTCGTGACAAAGTGACGGGCGCTCTGCTTGATGATTGGATAGACACCTCGATCGTCTATTGATGGCCGACATGAGGCAGTGTCGATCGAACTCCATTCGGTTGCCGAGTTGGTGGTGCCCGCCACCGGCATCAAGCTGCTGCAATGGACCGGTCGCGCGATTCGCACCGAGGACGACCATGCCACCGTAATCTGCTACGACCGGCGTCTGCTAAGGATGTCGTTCGGCCAGCGCATGCTCAGGGGCTTGCCGGCGTATGCGCTGTGGCGGCGCGTCGCCGGTGTGCTGCAGGCGGTTTGAGTCTTCGGGTACTATTGTTTTGATAGCTGCCTGTGCTTATCGCACGGGCGCCACAGCCGGATTTATCACCTAAAAATCAGGCTGACGGCGTTTCTGCGTCAATCGTGATTTCGTGGGAAAAGAGGTTGATCGCGGTCCTGGCCACCTGGGTGGTATCAAAGTAGGCGTAGGCGCTGACGCCGACCGCACCGATCAGCGGCACCAGGCGCGATGCGCTCTTGCCAATGATGCGCTGCGTGACCTTGACGCCCAGCAGGCGCGCCGCAGATTGCATGAACCCCAGCGACGCAGTCTGGACCAGATAGCGCTCACCGACCTGCACCACCACATCGCGAAACAGTTGCGCCGAGACGTGTTTGAACAGGCAGTAAATCATTTGCTCGCGGCCCAGCGTGGCTTTCTTGCCATAGACGGCGGCGATGTCCGACACCATTTGCGCCTGCAGTTTCCACACGCCCACCAGCTCCGGCAGCACCGTCAACCAGCCGAGAAAACCCGGCGGCAGCGCCAGCGACCCGGCCATCAGGCTGGCCCGCCGGGCGGCTGAGCGGCCCAGGGCTCGCGCCCGCTCTTCGGGCAATTCAACTTGGTGTTCATTCGATGGCGGGATGCGCAACACCAGCCCCAAAATGGCGTCGCCCACCTTGTGCCGCAGGTCGTGCGGCTCGGGCGTTGTGGCAATGGGGTTATTGGACATGGTGCGTGATTATGTGGTTGACACTGGTGCGGCCAAAAAAGACCCAGCGCAATGGCTGGGTCTCAACCCTTTCGGGCCACGCTCAGGGAGGAGAAGCGTAGGGGCTAGGTGCCCATTTGAAATGTAGCGGTGATTGCAGCGCAGCGTCTGGGCGGTAGCGCACATAACGGCTCTGCATTTCGTGGTAGCTGCAGTGATGCGGATGGCTTCATGATGCTTGCGATTCATTCTGGCTGAATGGGCACTGATCGTTCCAGATTCAGCGCCAGCAGGCGTTTGAGGATTTCCTCATCGGACATGTCTGGCGTGTAGTCGGTCCAGCCGTACGCGGTGGCGACTGCGGCATCGAGTTGACTGTGCGCCATGGCCAGCCATGCAGGCCGGGCGTTGTACAGGTTGGTGAGCGTGCGTTTTTGCAGCGCCTTGAGGTCCGTCTCGCTGATGCCGGGTTTGGGTTCGATGCGGTCGGGGTAGGGCGATTGGGTCATGCCCAGCGGCGTGACTTCGGGCACCTTGTGCGTCCACTCGGGTGGGTTGAGCCAGGCTTCTCTGAGGTCGTTGAGTTTCTTTGCGGCTGTTGCGATCTGGATGGCTTGCTGGCGTGTCGCTTGCTGGTGCGCGGACGGCGGAGCTGATTCGGACGCCGGGGCCTCATACGCTTCGCTTTTTGAAATCGGCCCCGACATCCGAACCATTCCCGCCTCGGCGCGTTGGTTTTTGGCGCTCGATGACGCTACATATTTAGTAGCTGCTTGCGCATGTTGCGTCTGTGCTGGCGCCCCATTTTGTTCAAAAATATCAGCTGGAATCAGCGCACCGTCTGGCAGGGTTTCAGTACGCTGGTGGGCGGTGTCGGCGGGGCTCAGGCCGGCGGGGAAAGGGAAGGTTTCGAAGCAGGTGGTGGGGGTGTAGCGTGGCCGGTCTTCCAGTGAGGTGCCCATGCGCAGCGACCAGAGTTCGTGGAAGCGGCTGTGCAGGATGCCGAAGGTGGTGTCGTCGGCTCGGGCAATCACGATAACCACGTTCTCTGGCACAACGAGACGTTGTAACCAGACGAAAAGCCGATGCTTCGCGACCATACAAGTCGCGATATATCGGGGTTGGCTTCCGAAGGCAGCGAACATCTCAGGTCGAGGCCGTTCAAACTGCCACCAAACCTCGCGGTTTTTCCCCGTCTTGCTTTTTTGCCGCGCAGGATAGATCGCCTGGCGCGAATACCCAAAAGGTCTTTCAAACAAGGCTGCGTCATAAAGTGTCCTTGCCCCGAAGTCCAGAATCCATTCACCCGACGGGCGTTTGGCGATATCGGCCCCGTTGACGGAGGGACGCAATACTTCTGCATTGGAGAGGCCGTGAGGATTGGGTTGAAGCAGCATTTCGCGGGCTAGCTCAGCCGAGATATCGAAAGGTCCAGACTTCGTGACACCCATGAATGACGAACCGGCGCATTCAGTGAGACGATGCGCGAGTGTCAAGTCCAACACCTGGTCTTCACCGACCGCAGTCAACACGGCGCTGATCCTTTCGACCTCCTGGCCATTGAGGCGAGTCGGTTGCTCAAACGTTCCGAACGCCACCAGTGACACGCGAACCGCCGCACCTTCGTTCACCCATCCTTCGTCGCTCCAGGCTTCGTAGATGCGCGTGGTTTCGCAGATCGCTTCAAGCACCTTGCGGTTTTTGCCACCGCGAATCGAGTTGGTGGCGACCAGACCGGCTGCGCCGAGGCCATTGGTTTCAATTGCTGTTCGCGCTTTTTCAAACCAGTAGCAAACCAAATCGGCACCACCGGGCACGCGGCCCCCATAGGTTTTTCTCAGAACTTCGGTGTATGCATCGCCCAGTTCGGCGCGCATTTTTTTGTCACCCAAAAACGGCGGATTGCCGATCACCACATCGGCTTTGGGCCAGGCGGCTTCTTTGACACCGGAAGCAAAGGTGGGCGAGCTGGGGCCGCTCCGGGGTGTGGGTGGGGCGGAGGTTGGGGGCGATTTCAAAGAGCGAAGCGCATGAGCCCCCGGCGTCTGCGCCGCCCGCGCCCCGGAGTCAGCGTCAACTGCCTGAGACATGGATTGCCGCGCTTCGCTCGCAATGACGGAATCGCTGGATTGCTGTGCTCCGCTCGCAATGACGGGAAAGGTCAGCAGCGCATCGCGGCACTCAATGTGGTCCAGCGGTTCCAGCACCGGGTTGCGTTTGAACTCGTAGCCGTGGGCCATGCGCCATTGCAACTCGCCAATCCAGACCGTCACCCGCGCCAACTCGGCGGCATATTCGTTGAGTTCAATGCCCAGCACGTTGTGCGGCCCGGTCACCAGATCGGCCTCGCGGTCCAACCCCAGGGTTGCAGCTTCCAGGTGGCTACGGTGCTCGATGTCTTTCAAAGCCTTGAGGCCGAGAAACAAAAAGTTGCCGCTGCCACAAGCAGGGTCCAGCACACGGTAGTTTTTCAGGTAGTCCAGCCACTCGACGAAACAGGCTTTAGCGGCGCGGTAATTTTTATCACTTTTCTTAGTGCTTTTGTCCTGTAAACCCCGTATGGTATGCGCAACCAGCTCCCATTTTTGTAGCAGCGGACGCTGCACCACGGGCTCGATGATGCGCATGATGGTGGCCGGGTCGGTGTAATGGGCGCCGAGTTGGCTGCGCTTGGCCGGGTCTAGGCCGCGCTCGAACAGGGTGCCGAAGATGGACACGTCGATGGCGCTCCAGTTCAGGGCGGCGGCATTGCGCAGCTCGGTCATATCGAGAATCGTCAGCCGCGGCACCTTGATCTTCTTGAACAGACCGCCGTTGAACCAGGGGATGTCGTCATTGCCGTACAAGCCGCCATCGCGCATGACGGTAAACAGATTGTTCAGGCCCGTCGCGAGCTTCTCGCTGGTAAGGCTCTTGTTGTTCACCAGACTCTCAAACATGCGACCGGGCAGCAGCCCGACGTCTTCGGCGAAGAAACAGAACAGGCATTGCGTGAGAAAGTGCGCGACTTTGTCTGGCCCCATTTCTTGGTTGCGCCGGCGCAAGCCCTCGGCCAGCGTAGAAAAACTCCGGGCGGCGGCCTCGGTGATGTCGCGGCTGGTCTTTTTGGGTCGAAAGCTCTCTGGATCGAGCCAGATGCGGCGCAGCAGCGCCTGCTTTTCAGGCTGATCCAGCTCTTGCAGCAACACCGTGTGCGTCTCGGACGGATGGCCGTTGAAACGGGTATGAATGCGAATGGTCAGGCGGTCACAGACCACGAGCAATGGCGGGTTGGAAAGTGCCAGGCTGTAGGTCAGGAGCTGCTTGAGGGCGCTGTCGAGATTTTTGCCGGGGGCCTTGTTCTCCCAGGCAAAGTGATCGCGCTTGAAAACGTCGGCGTAGCCGCGTGCCTCGCCCAGCACCAGCGTGTCCTGTTCAAAAATGTAGTCGCCCTCACTGCCTGGCGTGGGAACGCCGAGGAGCTCACACAAATCCATGAAATGCGGCTGCGCACCCTGACGCTCATTGAGATCAAACGCCGGGCCGCCGGGCCCCCATTTGGCGATGAATTCCTGCGGCGTCATGCGGTGGGTGGCTGTTGCGGCGCAGTGAATCCACGACACACAGCGGCCAGCTTGTTGCCATCCGGGTCGCGCACGTAGGCGGCGTAGAAGTTGGCACCGTATTGCGGCCGCAGGCCGGGTGTGCCTTCAGAACTGCCGCCGTGAGTCAGCGCGGTTGCGTGAAAATTGTCAACCTGTTGCCGGCTGGTGGAGCGCAAGGCGACCATGGTGCCGTTACCCGCCGTGGCGCTCTGACCATCGAAGGGCGGGCCAACCCACAGCGACAGCTCCTCGGGCGCAGCGTCATCGGTGTAGCTGCCCCAGCCAAATCGGCCTGCCTTGTCTGAAGGATCAGGCGTATAGCAACGTGCAATACCCAGTACGCCCAGTGTGGCGTCATAGAAGCGGGCAGCGCGGGCGGTGTCATTGGCGCCGAGGCAGATGTAGCTGAACATGGTGTGCTTTCCCGGTGGGTCAAGTTGATCAGGTGGTGCTGATTTTTTTCAGCTGGTACAGCGCCTCAAGCGCCTCGCGTGGACTCAAATTGTCAGGATTCAAGGCGGCAACCGCCGTCTCTATTGCGCTGGCAGCTATATGTTCAATAGCGGGCGGCGCGGCGAACAAATCCACTTGCGCCTGATGCAGCGTGGCTTGGGCTTCCAGCGCCTCCAGCGTGTGGCGGGCCTGGTTCACGACTGCCGCCGGCATGCCGGCCAGGCGCGCTACCTGGATGCCGTAGCTTTTGCTCGCCGGCCCGCTCTGGATCTCGTGCAAAAAGACAATGTCACGGCCGGACTCTGCGGCGCTGACATGCACATTGATCGCGGCGTGGTGCGTGGCCGGGAACTCGGTGAGCTCGAAGTAGTGCGTGGCGAACAGGGTGTAGGCCTGGGTCTTGTCGTGCAACTGGGTGGCGATGGCGCTGGCCAGCGCCAGCCCGTCGAAGGTGCTGGTGCCGCGGCCAATCTCGTCCATCAGCACCAGCGAGTTGGGGCTGGCGGCGTGCAGGATTTGCGCCGCTTCCAGCATTTCGAGCATGAAGGTGGACTGCGCGTTGGCCAGGTCGTCGGCGGCGCCGATGCGGGTGTGGATGGCGTCAATCGGCCCGAGCCGGCAGGCGCTCGCCGGCACGTAGCTGCCCATGCTGGCCAGCAGCACGATGACGGCGATCTGGCGCATGTAGGTCGACTTGCCGCCCATATTGGGGCCGGTGATGATCTGCATGCGCTGCTTCGGGCCGAGATGCGTGTCGTTGGCGATGAAGGCGCCCGAGCTGGTCTCGGCCAGTCGTGCCTGCACCACCGGATGCCGGCCTTGCGTGATGTCCAGACACGGCTCTTTGACAAATTCGGGCGCGCACCATTCGAGCGTCAGGCTGCGTTCGGTCAGGGCGCACAGCGCGTCCAGCGTCGCCAGCGCGCGGGCCAGCCGGGTCAGGGCCGGCACGAACACCTGCAACTGGTCCAGCAACTGTTCGTAGAGCCACTTTTCCCGACTCAGGGCCCGCTCCTGCGCACTCAGCGCCTTGTCCTCAAAGGCCTTGAGTTCAGGCGTGATGAAACGCTCGGCATTCTTCAGGGTCTGGCGGCGGCGGTAATCCTCGGGCACTTTGTCGATCTGCCCCTGTGTGACCTCGATGAAGAAACCATGCACCTTGTTGAATTGCACGCGCAGATTGGCGATGCCGGTGCGGGCTCTTTCGCGCCCTTCGAGGTCGAGCAAAAAGCTGTCGCAATTGGTTTGAATCGCGCGCAGCTCGTCGAGTTCTGCATCGAAGCCGCTGGCGATGACGCCGCCATCGCGCACCAGCGCAGCGGGCTCGGGATCGATCGCCTGCAGCAACAGCCCGGCGCAGCCCTCGGGAGCCAGCAAATGCCCTGAAATATGAGTCAAATAGGCCTCCAGCCCCCGTAGCACGGGCGCAAGCAGCTCTGTTTTTTGTAGCGTTTGCTGCAAGCCGATGAGCTCACGCGGACGCACCTGGCGCAGCGCAATGCGGGCCGTGATGCGTTCCACATCGGTGCTGCCCTTGAGTTGCTGGCGCAGCCTGGCCCAGACGCCGGCATGCGGGGTGTGCGCCTCACCAGCGCGCAGGGCGGCGATCGCGTTCAGGCGTTGCTGCGCCTCGCTGCGTTCGCGCCGGGGTGCCAGCAACCAGCTTTTGAGCAGGCGGCTGCCCATGCCGGTCATGCAGCTGTCGAGCAGCGAAAACAGCGTCGGCTGGTCTTCGCCGCGCAGGGTCTGCGTCAGTTCCAGGTTGCGCCGCGTGCTTTGCGGCAGGTCGATCAGTTCATCGACGCGCTGCACCTGAATGCTCTGGATGTGGCTCAGGGCGCGGCCCTGGGTGTGTTCGGCGTAAGCCAGCAGCGCAGCGGCGGCGGCGTGCGCCTGCACCAACTCCTGCGCCTGCCACGGGGCCAGGCTGGCGGCCTGGAGTTGCTCCAGCAGTTTGCGTTCGCCCAGGCCGGCGTCGAACTGCCAGTCGGGTCGCGCCGAGATCGAGATCACGCCGGGGCCGGGCAGGCTGCGCAGGCGCGCTTCAAAGGCCGGCGTCGCGCCGGCGCTGAAGAGCAGTTCGCCGGGGTTGATGCGCTGCACCCATTCGGCCAGTTCGTCGGGCGCGCACTGCGCCAGATGCACTTCGCCCTGCGTGACGCTCAACCAGGCCAGGCCACAGGTGTTGCGCGGCCCCTGGTGCACCGCCATCAGCACAGCCTCGGTCTTGTCGCTGAGCAACTCCAGGTCGGTCAGCGTGCCGGGCGTGACCACGCGCACCACCTTGCGCTCCACCGGCCCTTTGCCGGTGACCTCGCCGACCTGCTCGCAAATCGCCACCGACTCGCCCAGCTTGATGAGGCGCGCCAGATAGGTCTCGACCGCGTGAAACGGCACGCCCGCCATGGCCACCGGCTCGCCCGCCGACAGACCGCGCTGGGTCAGCGTGATGTTGAGCAGGCGCGCGGCCTTTTCGGCATCGGCATAAAACATCTCATAGAAGTCGCCCATGCGATAAAACAGCAGCGTGTCGGGGTAGTCCGCCTTCAGGCCCAGGTACTGGGCCATGGCGGGCGTGTGCGGCTTGGAGGAGTCAGTCATCGGCTGAAGTCTAGCAAGATCGGATCGGGCAACTTTTTGCCCTCCGGCTTGTCGTTCTAGGACGACTTGACGCAGTAACAATAGAGAAACTGCTGCGTCGTGCCAAACGGAGTCTGATGCAATTCCGTTGCACTTTCGACCAGGCTGAATGCTTCGCCGAATTCGCTGTGCAAGCCGTCAGCGTTGTATCGGACCACGTCCAGTCCACTGCACTTGGTCGGTCCCTCGGGCCCAAACGTGGCAACGATGACATGGCCTCCCGGCTTGACAGCATGCATCACCTGGCGCACGTAGGCTCGGCGCTGCTCGTCGTCAGTCAGGAAGTGAAATACCGCCCGGTCGTGCCAAATGTCATACCTCGAAGCCGGCAGAGCCGTCTGGGTGACGTCCCCAACCCACCAAGTCACAGTATCGCCAGCCGGGCCCAGCCGGCGTCTGGTTGCATCCACAGCCACCTGAGAAATATCGAGCACACTGATGTCGCGGTAGCCTTCCCTGAGCAAATCATCGACCAGGGTCGACTCGCCGCCGCCCACATCGATGATGGACATGGCGTGGCTTGGGGCCGCCTTCTGAATCAACGCAAGCGAGCGTTCCAGATGAGGGCGAAACCAGCTGACCGCGTCCGCGGCTTTTTCCCGATAAACCTGTTCCCAATGGTTTTTGGGGTTCATTCTTTATCCTCCTGCACAGCAGCCACGCTGCTCTTGCATCGGCGGGCACCTGACCGAGCCATAAGAACAATAAACGCAGCAGTCCCCGGGCTTCGGACTCAGTACGGTCTTGCAGTTCTCGCATTCGTAAAAGAACTGGCAAGCATCGGTCGGCATGGTTTCCAGCCTGGCATGGCCACACTGCGGACAGGTCAAGGTTGATTCAAGGTTTGGGGTGTTCATGCGGACTGCCTTCGGGCGTTACCTTTGGCCCTTGCGACGAGCACAATCAGGGGTCGGGAAACGCTTGCCATGATACTCAGCCGCCGATTCGCTGTCCATCGTGAGTGACCGCAGTTGGTCCAGCCTCGGTTTGCCATGGAGCATTGGCATCCTCGCTGTGGCGCACAAGAAGGCTTCCTGTCGAGGGCTTGGCTTTGTGCCCGGCCGCGGCGATTCGAGCGCCGGTTCAATCAAAGCGCCCAACTTGATTGACGAAACTTGGGGCTGCGCAGCGTGATAGCTGCTAAGGTTGGCACACCAACTTTGAAAGTGGCCAGGCCGATGAATAGTGTTCCTGATGTTTCCGATGCCAATGGTGATTCTGTGCGCGAACGGCTGCTCCAGGCCGCGCGCGAAAGCTTTCTCTCGGACGACTACCACAAGGTCTCCACCAGGCTGATCGCAGAGCGGGCGGACGCCAATGTGTCGATGATCCGCTACTACTTTGGCAACAAGGAGGGCTTGTATGAGGAGATGATCCGCGAGACCCTCAATCCGCTGCTCAATGTACTGGACGGGCAGATGCTGAGCTCGGTTGATGGCTTCAGGGACTTCTTCCGCTTGTACTACGACACGATGTCCCAAAAACCCGAGTTCCCGAAGCTGATCCTGAAAGTGCTGGCACTAAACCAGGGCCCCGGGCGGCGCTTCATCCAGCAGTTGCTCGAACGCGGGCGCGCTCGCGCAGCGCAAAAAGTTGCCACCCTCAAATCCGCCGGACAGGCGGCCCCGTCGCTGAACGCGGACATCCTGCGCATGGCGTTCGTCAGCCTGGCCATGATGCCGATGCTGCTGAAAGACATTTTTGAGGAGCAGATGGGCGCGTCGATGGATGCGGCCTTCCTCGAACAACTGGCTGCGTTCAACGGCCACCTGTTCTCGGCCGGCTTGGCGCCGGGGCAGCCATTGATGGCAGGAGATTCGAAATGACATTCCAGAAAAACGCCGGCGCGGTGCGGCGCTTTGCCAAATTGATGAAGTTTGCAGCCTGGCTGCAAAGCCTTCCCAACAAGCTCACACCGGCGCCGTTCAGGTTGATTCAGATCGGCTCCGCATTCTGGCAGTCGCGCGTGCTTTACGTGGCGGCGCGGCTGGACATCGCCACGCTTCTCGGCGACCAGAGCCTGGCGGCAGACGCCATCGCGGCGCTGGTCCCGGCCAAGCCGGACGCGATTTTCCGGCTGCTGCGCATGCTGACGGCCATGGGGATATTTGAAGAAGTGTCGCCCAGGGTCTTCAGAAACAATCCGCTTTCCAGCTGCTTGCGTTCAGACCAGCCGAAGAACGTGCGCGCCATGATCCTGATGCACAACTCGCCGGAGATGAGCGCACCCTGGTTTGAAGCCCTGGAGCAGGGGGTGCGCACCGGGAGCGTCCCGTTCCAGGCCGCCCACGGCAGCGAGTTGTATGCCTACATGGACGGCCACGCCGAGTTCGACGCCCTGTTCGCCAGCGCGATGGACAGCGTGGAGGCCTTGACCGGTGACAGCTTCGCGACCGATTTTGACTGGGGGCGGTTTGATCGCGTCATCGATGTTGGCGGATCCAAGGGCAGCAAGTCAGTGGCCATCTTGAAGCGGCACCCGCATCTCAAGGCCCTGGTGTTCGACCGGCAGCAGGTCGTCAATACGGCGATGGCCCACTGGGCCGGCAAAGAGCCCCAGGAGTTGGTGGATCGGCTTGCCTTCGAGGCTGGAGACCTGCTCTCATCCATTCCGCCAGCCACCAGTCATCGGGACATCTACCTGCTGTGTGCCGTGCTGCATGGCATGGACGACGACAGCTGCTTCCAGGCGCTGCGCAATCTGGCACACGCCATCGGCTCGACCGGGGCCCGAGTCGCCCTGATGGAGCTGGTGGTTGCGCAAGTGAAGGCCGATCTTTCCAGTGCCTCCTTCGACATGCAGATGTTCATGGGGACTCGTGGCCGGGAAAGAACGCTGAATCAATGGCAAGGCCTTTTCGGGCGAGCGGGCCTGATGCTTGAAGAGCAGGTGGGCCTGCAATCTTTCGGAAAAATATTGCTGCTTAAACGAAAGACTGATCGCCGGTCGCCGGCCAAGCGCGGCTTCTCAAGTGACTGATGTCGGTCAAGGTGCGCGTCGACGCGTCCCATCGCCGGCGGCACCCCGGGATTTTTGCGGCGGCAGCAGCGCGCGCTCGACCGCATTGGCAATCTTGTCGGCCACGAGGGGGTTGTTGACGGCGCGGGCGAGGGTGACGGCACCGACGAGCGAGGCCAGGGCCGCGCAGGCCGAATCCAGGTCTCGCGGAGCCGCTGGTGAGTCCGGGCCGGCAATGACGGCGTTGGCCACGTCGAGCAAGCCGGCCTCGAACACGGTCCGCGCGGATTCGTCGGAACGAGCCACTTCCGGAGACAGGCTCTGCAAAGTGCAGCTCTCGGACAGATCGCAAGAGCGTTTGGCCCCGAGGTAGAAGCGCACGAATTCCGGCCACCAAAGGCGGCCGTGGCTGGACTGGAAGTGAAACACTCCAGCCTTCAGACCGGCCATGCCATCGGCCACGGCCTCCCGGAATGCGGCTGTCTTGGAGCCGAAGTGCACGTAGAACGCGCCCGAGGTCACGCCGGCTTCCCGGGCCAGGCCGTCCACGCCGATACCGCCGAAGCCACCCTTGCGAAAACCCCGCCCGGCGGCCTCAACGATGCGCTGGCGCGTCTGCAATTTCTGTTCAGTTCGAGACATATGTCCCCCACCTATTGAAGGTCATTAGTCGATTGTAATTGATTGGATAACGGTCGTTATGTATGATTGCGTAACGATCGTTATCCCAACGATCGTTATCGCAGTCAATGCAAACCTATCAACTTATCCATTGGAGTTCCAAATGCCTCTTACCCTCACCCTCACCGAAGGCGTTTTGCCGAAAGGTCAAGAAAAAGTCGCGGTCGCGCGTCTGTCGGAGGCCATGCTGAAATGGCATGGTCTGACTGGCAACAAGGTCATGACAGACAACATCATCGGGCATGTTCAAGTACTGCCAAAGGACAGTACGTTCGCAGGAATGCAGGAAACGCCAGTCGCCATCATTGAATGGCGGGTTCCGGCATTCGCGTTCACTAACCGGGACGTACAGGTCGGCTACTTTGCGGAGGCGACCGACATCATCCACGAGTTGTCTGGCGGTAAACAACCCAAGGACAAAATCTGGGGCAGCGTCATTCACGCGGTTGATGGCACCTGGAATCTGAATGGTCAGGCCATGACCAACGAGCAGATCGGGAATGCGATTTCCTGAGCCGATCGAATCGATCGAAACCAAGGCGTAAATCATGCAGCTGTCAAACTATCTTTTCTTCACCACGAGCTGTGAACCGGCGCTCGAGTTTTATACCCGATGCGGCCTGGGCCGTGTCGTTGAGGTCCTGCGCTACGGCGTTGACGGCATGCCCGTGAAGAACCAGGCGATGCGCGGCAAGATCATGCACGCCAGGTTCGAAGGGCCTGGCGTGCTCTTTTATGCATCGGACAACGACGACGCCGAACCGATGCGGGGCTCCGCTCACATCCTGATGATGCAGGATCGAGAGCGCACCACCCGACTTTTCGCGCTGTTGTCAGAGGGCGCAAAGGTCACTACACCGCTCGGCATTCAGCCCTGGGGTGACTACTTCGGCAAGCTGACCGACAAATTTGGCGTTCAATGGATGCTGAATTGCTCTGTCTGACTCGCGCCTGCTCTGGGCTCAAACTTCCTTCTTCAGCAAATCGCTGAAGAAGTCCAGAAATGTCGATACCCGCGCCAGGCGTGACGTGCCTTTGGACATGAGGGCATAGATTTCCAGGCTGGCGAAGCGATAGCGCGGCAAGACGCGCACCAGTGTTCCGGCTTCCACCGCCGCAGCCAGTTCTTTTTCCGGGCGAATGCCGATGCCAAGGCCGGCATAGGTTGCATCCGCCAGCACGCGGCTGTCATCGGCTTCAAAGTTGCCGGCAACCTGAACCGTCTCAAGATTGCCTTGTGCGTCAATCAGGCTCCATTCGTCTTGCGGCGGGTTGGAAACAATGCGCAGGCAAATGTGTTCCGAGAGGTCCGACGGGATCCGAGGTTTGCGCCGCGATGCAAGGTAGCGTGGCGCTGCCGCCAAAGCCCACGAGACAGAGTGCAGGCGGCGCGCGGTCAAGCGGCTGTCTTTGGGTGACCCCACATGAATCACAACATCGAATCCGCCCCCCACAGGGTCTACCGGCGTATTCACCACCAGCATCTCCAGGCGCAGTTCCGGGTTGGCCTCAAGAAAGCCGGCGATGCCGTCCAGAATGCCGGGACTGCACGCGCCACCCGGCAACGCCACGCGAATCGTGCCCTGCAAGCTGTCAAGTCCGGTCTTGATGGCGTCCTCTGCCGCCTTGAGCTCTTCCAATGCCCGCCGCGCATGCGCATAGAGCACGCGTCCTTCGGCGGTCACGGACACCGCACGCGTTGAGCGGCGCAGCACTTTGGCGCCGAGGTTTTGTTCCAGACGAATCACGCGACGGCTCACGGCGTTGGTCGTCAAGTGCATCAGGCGTGCAGCGGCCGACAAACTGCCCAGTTCCACCACCAGAGTGAACGTCTTCAGTTCATCAAGGTCATCCAGCATCGGCATTGTCACCTCACAAGTGAATAAGCATCTATCAATTGTCAACTAGCGCAATGCAAGTATAGATGCAATACTGTCGTCGTGGATGAGCCATTTGTCTACTAATCAATACAAGGAATTGAACATGAAAATCGAAACTGAAATTGTCGTCAACAAGCCAGCCGCCGCCGTCTGGGCGATTGTTGGCGATCAATTTGGCGAGGCACACCGCTGGAGCAGCGCGCTCACCCACACCCATGGCCATGGCAAGGTGATTCACGGCGGAGTCTGTGAATCGCGCAGCTGCGAGATCAAGGGTATGGGCCACACGCGCGAGACCCTGCTCGATTTCGACCCGAAGCGCCTAACGTTGAAATATCAAGTCGAGGAAGGCTTCCCTTTCTTTGTCGAGCGCGGCGTCAATCGCTGGACGCTGACGGCAGAAGGCAACAGCACATGCGTTCAATCGTTTGCCGAGATCACTACCACGGGTCTGGTGGGCATGCTGATGGCGCCCATGATGAAGATGCAGTTGACGGCACTGATGCGCACTTCGCTCGAAGAACTCAAGCACTACGTGGAAACCGGCACCCCGCATCCGCGCAAGGCGAGGGCGCTCGCATCGAAAAAACTAGCGGGGGTCTAGACATGCGGCGCTCTCCCATCTACTTCGGTCACGAGGACTCTGCAGTCCGGAACTATGAATCTTTCCTGAAATGATGACATGCCAGACCCGGTTCAGCTTATCGGGAGGATCAGGCTGGTGGGGTACTCAGCTCCGCGGCTGTCCCCCGCCCTGCGGGCTCCTCCTTGATGCCGCTGCGCTGAGCACCCCACCAGCCTGATTACAGGGACTCACCACTCAGTCAAGCACTAATTGAATCTATTTTTTCCTTGGTTACGGTATTCGGCGCTGGCGTGAGGTGAAGCGGCGAGGAAACGAGGATCAGACTGCACATTTACAGGCGGGTTTATTGCACTCTTGGTGCGACCCCAGATACGAACCGCTCGGCGGGGCTCCATTTCTTTCGCGGGCCTTGCTAATGCAACCCCTTCAGGCTGTCGAGTTTTCCCACCGCCGGTCTTACCTGTCTACTGCATCTTCAATTTCACGTCTTGCAGAAATAAACCTGTTGTCGAACCAACTATGCCACCCCTGGTGCCGCGACGGCTCCGCCAGGTTTTACGCTCACATGCCGGGGATCAAAGCTACACCCCTTGGTCATCATTGCCCACAGAATTCGAGCATTCTTGTTGGCCATTGCGACGGCCGCATTTTGCCAGCCCGACCTCTCTCGCAATTGATGCAACCACTTTGAGATAGGGTCATCTCGCTTGTGCGCCGTCATCACCGCTGACTTGGCCCCCTGAATCAGCAGCATGCGTAGATACATGTCGCCGCGCTTGGTGATGCCACCCAGACTATTCTTTCCGCCACTTGAGTTTTGCCGTGGCGTTAACCCCAACCAAGCACCAAACTGCGCACCGTTCTTGAACTGGTTAAAGTCGCCGACTGTGGCCACCACAGCAGAAGCCGTGACTGGGCCAATACCTATGAGCTCTGTGGCAGCCTTAGCCTGTGCATCATCCTTGAGATGCGCACCGATGCGCTGGTCGCACCATTTGATGCGTTCTTCGATCACTTTCCAATGACTATAGGCCTCGTCGATGACCAGCCGTGCCAACCCGGAAAGATCATTGCCTGCGTCCTCCAGCATGTCGGTCAACTTCTCGCGCAATTTCTCCGGACTCTTGGACGCCACCAGGCCGAACTCAGTCAACATGCCCCGAATGCGATTGATGCACGCTGTACGCTCTTCCTTCAATCCCTCGCGCAGCCGATGTACACACAGCAGACCTTGCTGAACGGTGGTTTTGACCGGTACAAAGTGCATGTTCGGTCTGGACGCAGCTTCACAAACGGCAGCCGCATCATTGGCGTCATTCTTGCCACCTTTGCCCTGCAGCCGATAGGGTGCCACCAGATGTGCCGCGATGATCTTTGCATTCAACCCCAAAGCAATGAGTTTGCGGGCCCAATGGTGGGCGCCACCACAGGCCTCCATCGCCACTACGCAGCCTGGCGGTAGCTGCGCGCACCATGGCAAGAACTTGTCGCGGCTCAGTTGCCGGTTTGTGACAAGTTTTCCAACAGCATCGACGGCGTGAGCCTGGATCACCGTCTTTGCCAAATCCACTCCGACTCGTGTAATCTCGCCCATGGGACTTCTCCTTTCAAAGGTTATAGATTGACTTTCCTACAAACCAATCTTGGCACTTGATGCCGTTACCGGAAAGTGGGGAGTCCCTTCGCATTTCTTTCAAGCGGGGTTGGTTTGCTACCCACTGCGGTGCCCTCGACCCCCACACGCGCCAGGACCTCAGTTCTTGACTTGCGAAAGCAATCTGCATCAGGCAGGGTCGGCTGGAACGGTGTCGTGAATTTCGGAACTCTCAATAGTTGCATCGCGGTTTCAATCACTCACACATGAAACATGTTTCGAACATGGCTTCTGACAGACGCATGGAAGAATCGTCCGCAGCGAACCGACTGCGGTTTGATTTACCCGATAACTATTGACGCCTTCGCACGGTTCTGCCGTGGTGATGCAAGAGGCGCACAACGTTCGAGAGACTCGGTACCACCATGTTCGGCATTTCAAAGGAGATCGTTCGAGAGCGGGCCATAGCGCCGGGCTCGCTTGCGGCTGCGCCAGGCAGTGGCTGGATCAAGCGCGAGGAAGCCATTATGGGCACCGCGATCAGTGTCGAACTCTGGCATGAGGATCATTCGGCGGGCGTTTCGGCCATCGACGCGGTGATGGATGAGATGCACCGGATCGACCGCGCGATGAGTCCGCACAAGGCCGAGTCCGAGCTGTCGCGCATCAACCGCGACGCAGCATTGGCGCCAGTGCCCCTGAGTGCCGAGATGACGTGCTTGCTGCTGCGTGCCAGGCAGTTCTCGGAACTCACCGACGGTGCCTTCGACATCACTTACGCCGCAGTTGGCCGGCTGTTCGACTACCGCCAGCGCATTCGCCCGAGCGAGGCGGCGCTGGCGCTGGCACGCGCCGCAGTCGGCTATCGTCATCTGCTGGTCGACGCCTGCGCCCGGACCGTGCGCTTCGGGCGCCCGGGGATGTGCATCGATCTGGGCGGCTTTGCAAAAGGCCATGCTGTCGATCAGGCGGCGGCGATCCTGCGCCAGCGCGGTGTCGCCCACGCCAATGTCAGCGCCGGTGGCGACAGCCGCGTGATCGGAGATCGCCGTGGCCGACCGTGGATGATTGGCATCCGCGATCCGCGCCGCCCCGGTGAGATGGTTGCCGTGCTGCCACTGGAAGACACATCGATCTCGACCTCCGGCGACTACGAACGCTATTTCGAATCCGATGGCCAGCGCTTTCACCATTTGATCGACCCTTCGAGCGGCCGTTCGCCCAGCACTGTGCACAGTGTCAGCATCCTGGCTGACGACGGGCTCACCACCGAGGCCCTGTCCAAGGCGGTGTTCATTCTGGGCGTGGATCAAGGCATGCGCCTGATCGAATCGCAGGCTGGCGTCGACGCGGTCGTGGTCGATGCGGCCGGAGCGCTTCACTACTCGTCGGGCCTGCTGGCTCCCCACGCAAATGCACGGCACTGAAGCTGCGCAGCTGGCGCACATGACACCTTTCAGGAGATTGCGATGAGCAAGCTTTGCACCTTCGGCATGTGGGTGACCGCCGGCACGCTGTCGACCATCCTGGTCGCATGCGGCAGTGGCGACGCCAGCGATTCGGCCACCGGTGCGGTCAAGGGCGATGTGCCCATCGCCTATGCGATGCGCGTGAACACGATTCGGGCGAATCCAACCAATGGGGCGCCCACCGCGCCAGGCGGCGATCTGATGCTGCGCGCCAAATCCTCGCCGAGTTCGATCGAGCACAACCTTACTGCGCAGTTCACGCAGGGGCAGGGCGATGCGTCCGGGCCGGACGTATCCTATGACGGCAAGAAGATCGTCTTCTCGATGCGCTGCCCGTCCTCCAACACCTCGACCATTGGTGGCCAGCCGGCCTGCACCGGCCGCTGGAATATCTGGGAATACGACATGAGCACCGGCGGCCTCACGGGCGGAACGTTCCGCCGGGTGACCAGTTCGACCAGCGCCGATGATGTCGATCCGAGCTACCTTCCGGGCGGTGCCGGGTTCGTGTTCACGTCCAACCGGCAGACCAAGTCCAGTGTCCACCAGGCGCTGGGGCACAGCTATTTTGCGCTCGACGAATACGAGCGCGAGCGGGTTTTCAACCTGCACACCATGGCCGCTGACGGCAGCCAGATTCAGCAGATCTCGTTCAACCAGAGCCACGACCGCAGCCCGGTCGTCAGACCCAACGGCGACATCATGTTTTCGCGCTGGGATCACGTCGGTGGCCGCAACCACTTCAAGATCTTCACCGTCCGGCCCGACGGCACCAACCTGTTCGTGCTCTATGGCGCGCACAGCGAAGGCAACAGTTTTCTGCACCCACGCGATATGGACCCGGCTGGCAAGTACAGCGGCTTTCTGTCCTCGGACCTGATGCCGCTGTCGCGCACCCACGAAGGTGGCGCGCTGGTGTTCATCGATGCCGCGAACTACTCGGAACAGAACACGCCGGTGAATCCGACCGTGCCGGCCGTGGGTGGCCAGCAACAAGCTACATTCCAGGCGCTGAACTACGGCACCGGACTGTCGCAGTACGGGCGGATCACGACACCGTACCCGCTGTGGGATGGCAGCAACCGCATCCTGCTCAGCTACACGCCGTGCGAGATCAGCCGCGATGCGGTGGTTGTGGCTTGCGCCACCCTGTCCGCCGACGAACTCGCACGGGTGACGGACACCAATCGCCTGGTCAGCGCCGTTCAGGCCGACATCCTGCAAGACAATGTGGCACCGACCTACGCGATCTACATGTTCGACCCGGTGCAACAGACCATGTTGAACGTCGCTGCGCCGCCCGCGGGCTTCATGTACACGCATCCGGTGGCGCTGATGGCCCGTGCCGAGCCGAACGCGAACAACGTGACGCTTCCCGATCCGGTTCTGGCGGCGCAAGGCCTGGGTTTGATCGAGGTACGCAGTGTCTACGACACCGATGGGCTCGGGCGCATGGGTGACGCGGTGCTGACGGCAGCCGATCTGCCGGGCGGCTGCAGCACGGCCATCGCCAAGACCCAACCCGTCGATGCGCTTGATACGCGTCCGCTGGTGGCTGATTTGATCCGGATCAAGGACCCCGCCAATCCGGCCTATCGCTGCGCACCACTGCGTTTCGTGCGCGTGGTCCGTGCGGTGGCGCCGCCATCCGGAACGATTGGCATGCGCAGCGCCATCGGCGAGACCAATTTCGAGATGCAGCAAATCCTTGGCTACGCACCGGTTGAGCCGGACGGCTCATTCAAGCTCACCGTGCCGGCCGACATACCGATCGCCCTGGCCCTGATTGACTCGCAGGGCCGTGCGTTTCAGACGCATACCAACTGGATCCAGGTGCGCCCCGGCGAGCGCCGTACCTGCGACGGCTGCCACAGCCCACGCCGGGGTGGTGCCCTGAACTCGGGCGCGATCGTCAACACCCAGCCCGCAGCGCTGCTGGCTTCGATGGCCAGTGCGCACCAGTCGGGTGAAACCATGGCGGCAACACGCACGCGCCTCGACCCCTCGGCACTGCTGATTGTTCCGGATCTGATCTATACCGACGTCTGGGCCGACACTGCTCAGCCCGGTGTCACCGCCCGCGCGTCGATTGCCATTCGCTACACCGGCAATACCGACCCCGCCAACGATCTGGCGACGGCGCTGCCTGCCAATGGCGTAATCAACTACCCGGAGCACATCCAGCCGCTGTGGGTACGCGACCGCGGCGTCAATACCTGCATCAACTGCCACGCCGATCCGGCCGGGCTGGACCTGAGCGACACCATGTCCGGCAGCGGCCGAATCACTTCGTATCAAAAACTGATGCTTGGCAATCCGGTGATCGACGCAGTCACCGGCCTGCCCCGGACCAGCGTCAGCGGCGGTGTCCTCGTGATCGAGCGCGGGCCGGCGCTGGTTAACACGGCCGCCAGCGAAGGCGATGCCCTGGGCCTGGCGCGCAAGAGCCGGCTGGTTGAAATCCTGTGGGGACAAAGCTTGATGTCCGACAGTGCCGCACGCGCCGCGCATCCGAATCCACCGGTCTCGGCGCCGGACCATTCGAAGATTCTGAATGCCGCCGAGAAGCGCCTGGTCGCCGAGTGGATCGACACCGGCGGCAAGTACTACAACGACCCGTTCGATGCAGCCAACGGCATGCGCACCGTGTCCGGCTTGAGCCAGGCCACTTTTGAAGCGCAGGTGTTGCCGATTCTGCGCGCCAGCTGCGCCGCCGCCTGTCATCAGGCTGTGGGCAGCAGCAATTCGGCGGTGCCGGTGGGCCAGTCCTTCAGCAACAACCGCTTCGTGCTGACCGGGGACCCGGTCGGCGACTACAACGTGACCCTGACGATGATCACCAACACCTGCGCGCCGGCAACGAACTACCTGCTGAGCAAACCGTCGACCGTGCCGCATCCGGCCGGTGCGGTGGGTGCGACCAGTGCGGTGCTGCCGGTCGGCAGCGCGGACTACAACAAGATCGCCAGCTGGATCGCCAGCGGATGTTGAACAGAATGAACCTTTTACAAACGCCGCTTCGCCTCCATCACCACATCACCGGTTTGTTGCTCCGGTCGCTGGCGGCGGGTCTGGTCACCGCGCTCGCTGCCTGCGGTGGTTCGGGTTCCAACCCGTTCGACAATCCCCCGCTGGTAGGCAACCCAGAGGCCGTAGGCGGGCAAAAACTGGCCTTTGCGTACTTTCAGAAGTGCATCAACCCGATTTTTCTGGCGCAACTGCAGATTCCGGGTAGCCCGGCTAACTCGACCAACAGCTGCGCCAGTTCGGGTTGTCACGACGACAGCAGAGGCACCGGTGGCGCGTTTCGGGTCGTGCAGAATGCGCAGCCGGTGGACCTGAGTGTCGCGTCCAATACGCCCGATGTGGTGCGCGCCAGCGACATCTACAAGAACTTCTATTCGGCCCAGAGCGAAGTCATCATCGGCTCCGCTACGGAGAGCCGCCTGCTGAGCAAGCCCCTGCTGCTGGGCGTGTTGCATGGCGGCGGCCTGATCTTTGCCAGCGCCAGCGATCCCAACGTGCAGTTGATCAAATACTGGATCGCCCACCCGGTGCCGGTCGGGCAGGACGAGTTCAGCAGCGCCAGCGACAACATGTTCACTCCGCCGGATCCGGCCGTCGGAAGCTGCAACACTCAATAGGTCAACATGACATGACACACAGTGCCAGGACAAGAAACGCAGGCATGGCTTTGGCAGCTGTCATTGCGGCGGCCGCGCTGACGCTGCTGGCGGCACCGACCGCCGGCGCGGCCGATGCGCCCACCTCCGCAGATGCGGTGCAGGCTGCAAGCGGGCGCCTTCAGATTACCGACCCCTACATCGAGCTGCACACCGGGCCTGGCCGCGGCTTTCCGATCTTCTTCGTTGAGCCACGCGACCAGTGGATCGAAATCGAGTTGCGCCACACCGACTGGTACCGGGTTCGCACTGCCGGCGGTCAGGTCGGCTGGGTTCATCGCCAGCAACTGCGGACCACACTGGCCGCTGCAGGTGATACGAAGCCGTTCCGCGATGTGTTGCTCGACGACTACCTGAGTCGACGCGTGCAGGTCGGCGCGGCCTGGGGCCGGTTCGATTCCGAGCCGGTGCTGAAGATCTGGAGCAGCTATCGACTGTCCGAGACCCTCAGCGTCGAAGGCACGCTGGGGCAGGTGCAGGGCGCCTTCTCGGGCGCCGACTTCTGGCACCTCAACCTGGTGAGCGAACCCTGGTCCGACCAGCGCTTCTCGCCGTTCTTCAGTCTTGGTTTCGGCAAGTTCAACAGCTTCCCGAACCTGAGCCTGGTGGCTGCGACGCCGACCGATGCGAAGCTGGCGAATGTCAGCCTCGGGCTGCGCTACTACCTGAGCGAGCGCTTTGTTCTGCGCGCCGACTACTCGATCTACACCGCCTTTGTCGCCGACACGCGCACCACTGAATACCGCGCGTTCACCAGCGGCCTGTCGTTTTTCTTCTGACGCTCAATCCCATGAACACAACAACACTTCGCAACTCATTGCTGGCCATGCTGACCGTGGCGACCGGCTTCACTGCCACGGCGGCCGATCAGGTCACGCCCACCGAGCAGGTCGTGCTGCCACAAGTTGACCGACGCGACATCCGCCTGCCGCGCTTTCCGTCCAACGACTTTGAGATCGGTACCTTCGTCGGCACCTATGCAACGCAGAATTTCGGCTCCAGCGTTGTGGGCGGATTGCGCCTGGGCTACCACGTGACGGAAGACTTCTTTGTCGAGGGGGTGCTCGCGCAGACCAAGGTCAGCGACGAGGCCTTTCGCCAGGTGTTGCCGGGCGGGGTGTTTCCAAGCGAGTCGGAAAAGCTGAGCTACTACAACCTGTCTGTCGGCTACAACCTGCTGCCGGGCGAGGTCTTCATCGGCGCCAAACGCGCCAAGCCCACGGCGTTCTACCTGATCGGCGGTGTTGGCAGCACCTCGTTCAATCAGCAGCGCCTGGCGACCTTCAATTTCGGCGCGGGTCTGCGCGTATTTTTCAGCGATCGTGTCGCGCTGCAGCTCGATGCGCGCGATCATGTTTTTTCGCTCGACCTGCTGGGCAAGCGCCAGAACACACAGAACCTTGAGCTGAGCGCCGGCGTCACGGCCTCCTTCTGATGGCGGCTCATCCGATGAATGCCGGCCTGCCATCCCGATTCAATGTGAAGCCTTGGGCATTGTCCGCGCTGCTCGCCTTCAGCGCGGGGGCGGTCCTGCCAGCCGTCGTGCCTTCATCGGTCGCACCGGACTTCACTTTGCGTTCGATGCGCGGGCCCAATCTGCGTCTTCAGGAGCAGCGTGGCCGGGTCGTGCTGGTGAACTTCTGGGCGACCTGGTGTGGTCCGTGCCGGCAGGAAATGCCGCAACTGAACAAACTCTACGAAAAATACCGAAGCGCGGGCTTCGAACTGCTCAGCGTCAACATTGACGATGACGCGCGCCATGCGGCGGACGTGGCAGCCAGGATGGGTCTGAAGTTTCCGGTCTTGCTGGATACCGACAAGGCCGTCAGCCGCCTGTACGACCTTGGCACCATGCCCTCGACGGTGCTGATTGATCGCGACGGACGGGTGCGCTATCTGCACCGTGGCTACCTCGCCGGCTATGAGGACTTGTACGACAAACAGATTCGGGAGTTGCTGAAATGATCGCACGTTGCACGATGGTCACCGGCGCCTTGCTCTGTGCGGCGCTGCTGGGCGCTTGCGCGACTCAGCCCTGGGTCAAACCCTACGAGCGCGAACACCTGGCTGATCCGATCATGAGGTTTTCGCGCGATTCGCTGGCGGAAAAGCATATTGAGCACGTGCACGATGTGCGCGAAGGCGCGCGCGGCGCTACTGGCGTACAAGGAGGTGGCTGTGGCTGCAACTAAAGCGCGAAGCGCCGCCGGCGGACGTAGCCGCTGGAAATTCCTGCAACGCATGGCAGCCCTGCTGGGTGGCGTGCTGGCGGCCGGCGGCGCTCGCGCCGTCGATCTGCCGGAGGATGGTGCCGAGGCCTTGTTTCATTCCTACAGCGGTGGCGGCGTGACGGCCAACGGGCCGGCGCTGCTGGTGCGCAAGCGCCTGGCTGACAAGGTCTCGCTGTCGGCGAGCTACTACGTCGATTCGGTCAGCAATGCGTCGATCGACGTGGTCACGGCGGCAAGCCCGTACCGCGAGCAGCGCACCGAGTACAGCTTCGGTGCCGACTACGTTTATCGTGATTCGAAAATATCCCTGTCCACCTCGACTAGCCGCGAGTCCGATTACACGGCGAACCGCGTCGGTCTGGACATCACTCAGGAAACCTTCGGTGGCATGACCAGCGTCAGTCTGGGCTTCACGCGCGGCGCCGACCAGGTCGGCAAAAGCGGCGCGCCGGAGTTCTCCGACAGCGCCATCCACTGGCAGTATCGGCTCGGGGTCACGCAGATTCTGACGCCGCACTGGATCATGAGCGCGAACGCAGAGGCGCTTGCCGACGATGGTTTTCTCGGCAGTCCCTACCGCGTTGCACGCGTGTTCGGCGCCGCTGTGCCGGAGCGCGACCCGCGCACGCGCTCAGGCCGCGCCGTCAAGTTGCGCCTGATCGGAGACCTCGGCAGGCGTGACGCAGTGCACCTCGACTATCGCTATTTCTGGGATAGCTGGGACATCAAGGCGCACACCGCCGAGATCGGCTATAGCCGCTACTTCGGTGAGCCGTGGCTGGCCGACACCTTTGTGCGCTACTACAAACAGGGGAATGCCTTGTTCTACAGCGACAACGCGAGCAGCGAAACCGTCTACATTTCACGCAACCGGCAACTGAGCACCTTCAACGGCATCAGCCTTGGCGCCAAACTGGCCTACACCTTGCGCAAGGTGCCGGGCCAGTACCAAGTCAAGCTCAACGGGGCGTACGAATTCCAGCGCTACAAATTCAGTGATTTCACCGACATCCGCACCGGTGGCCTGTACGACTACAACGCCAGCGTGCTGCAGTTGTACGTGTCGGCCACCTATTGACGAGCCCAACCCATGTTCCATAGCCATCGCCTCCTGATCGCCAGTCTGTTCTTTTTCGGTGCCCTGTGCTCCGCGTGGGGGGCTGCTGCGCCAGAGCCGGCCGCGCCGACTGCTGCGACTGCGACCCCCCTGCCTGTGGCCGGCGAGTCTGCTCCGCTGGACGGTCGCATCCAGGACGCCAAGAGCGATGTGATCAAGCTCAACCGGGACCTGCTGGTGCTGGAGGAAGAACTGCTGTTCCCGGCGAACACGCAGGTGGCCCTGTTCGTGTCGATGGACGTGGGCAAGATGTTCGAACTCGATTCGGTACAAGTCAAGCTCGATGACAAGCTGGTCGCAAACTACCTCTACACGCCGCTCGAAGTACAGGCCTTGCACCGCGGTGGCGTACAGCGCCTCTACCTCGGCAACCTGCGCAGCGGCGAGCATGAACTGGTGGCATTCTTCACCGGACGGGGTCCGCATGATCGCGACTACAAGCGCGGCGCGACGGTCAAGTTCGAGAAAAGCACCGAAGCCAAATACATTGAGCTGCGCATTCTCGATTCTTCGGCCAAGTTGCAGCCGGAGTTTGACGTCAAGCTCTGGCAGTAGCCGCCGATGCAATTGGTATCCCACGCTCGTCTGACATTGCGCCGGCACGCCCTTGCGCTTGGCGCTTCGCTGGCCCTGTCGTGCCTGGCTGCGCTGGGGGCTGCGCCGACCGCCGGGGAGCCGACGCACGAGATCAAGGACCCGCATTACGGCGAAACCTTGTTTCACTTCTTCCAGGACCACTACTTCACGTCGGTCACCAATCTGATGGTGTCGCAACATTTCGACCGGGTCTCGCGCCATGCGGATGAAGCCGAGGTGCTGCGCGGGGGCATGTTGTTGTCCTACGGCTTGCAGCGCGAGGCGGGTGAAATCTTTGCACAGCTGATCGAGAAGGGGGCCTCGCCACCAACGCGCGACCGCGCCTGGTTCTACCTGGCGAAAATTGCCTATCAGCGCGGCTATCTTGATCAGGCCGGAGACGCGCTGGGCCAGATCAAGAGCTACCTGCCGCCGGAACTGCAGGAAGACTTTGTGCTGCTCCAGTCCAACCTGCTGATGGCACGCGCCGATTACGCTGGCGCCGCGCGCGTGCTCGAGGGCGTGAGTGACAAGGCGGGCAGCGCGCGTTATGCGCGCTATAACCTCGGTATCGCGCTGATCAAGGCCGGTGACCCGGCGCGCGGCACCACGGTGCTCGACGAACTGGGGCGCGCGCCGGCCGGAAACGAAGAATTCCGCAGCCTGCGTGATCGCGCCAACCTGGCACTCGGGTTCACTGCTTTGACCGACAAGCAGCCCGAAGCCGCGCGCACTTACCTCGAGCGCGTGCGCCTGAAGAGCCTGCAGTCGAACAAGGCGCTGCTGGGTCTGGGCTGGGCCGCGGCAGCGCTGAAAGAACCCAAGCTTGCGCTGGTGCCGTGGACCGAACTGGCGCAGCGCGACGTCAGCGACCTGGGCGTGCTCGAGGCTCAAATAGCCATACCCTATGCCTACGCCGAGCTGGGTGCCTACGCACAGGCGCTGGAGCGCTACAACGGCGCGATCGCGCTGTACGCGCAGGAGAGCGCCGCGCTGGATGAATCGATCACGGCGGTTCGCTCGGGTGCGCTGGTCGAGGCGCTGATCGAACGCAATCCGGGTGACGAGATGGGCTGGTTCTGGAAGATGCGCGAGCTGCCCGAGTTCCCGCATGCGAATCACCTTTCACAATTGCTGGCGCAGCACGAATTTCAGGAAGCCTTCAAGAACTACCGGGACCTGCGCTACCTGGCAAACAACCTGGACCAGTGGAAGGACAAGCTGTCGGTGTTCGGCGACATGCTCGATACGCGGCGCAAGGCCTATGCGCAACGCTTGCCGCAGGTGCGCGTGCGTGCCAGCGAGATCGATCTGGGCGCGCTGCGTGCACGCCGCGAAGCCCTCGGCAGCGCGGTGGCGAGCGGTGAAGCGGCTGCCGACGGCGTGGCCTTCGCGGACGCCCGGCAACTTGACCTGATCGCTCGGGTGGCGAGCGTGCGCTCGGCCGTCGCTGGCGCCGACTCCGAATTGGCGCCGGCACGCGAGCGCCTGCGCCTCGCCGCCGGCGCGCTGACCTGGCAGCTGGCCCAGGACTATCCGGGCCGGATCTGGGAGGCAAAAAAGGGGCTTCAGGCGATCGACGACCAGTTGGAGCAGGCGCAGCGGCGTGACGCCGCGCTGGCGCAGGCGCAGCGCGACGAGCCAGCACGTTTCGATGCCTTCGCCCGGCGCATCGCGGCACTCGATCCGCTGCTGCAAACCATGATCCCGCGTGTCGCGGCGCTGAGCCGGGAGCAGCAATCGGCGGTGCAGGACATCGCGGTTGCGGAGCTGGCACGCCAGAAAGAGCGTCTCGCCGAGTATTCGGCGCAGGCCCGATTTGCGCTGGCGCAACTATACGACCGTGCCAATGATCGCCCGGACACAGGGAAGGACGCAGAGCATGCGGCCAAGCCATAGCCTGACGCTGTTGCTACTGAGCCTGCTGTGCGCCTGCGCCAGCAAGCCCGACCTGTCCGACAACGAGCCCACGCTCAAGACGCTTGCCGGGCGCCAGCTGGTCGTCGAGCGCGAGCCGGCTGTTGCGGCCAGCGAAGCGCAGGCGATCGAGGCCTACAGCAAGTTCCTGGAGGTCGCACCCAGGGCGTCGCAGCGCGCCGAGGCGATGCGCCGTATCGGCGACCTGGAGATGGACGGCGCCGACCGCACCAGCGGCGTGACCGCCAGGGATCCGGACTACCGGGCCGCGATCAGGCGCTACCAGGATTTCCTGAAGACTTATCCGGCCGACGCCGGCAACGACCGCGTGCTGTACCAGCTTGCGCGCGCCTACGATCAGCTGGGCGCGGTCGAAATCGAGCTCAAGACGCTGGACCGCCTGGTGCACGACTACCCGGCCACGCCACTGCGCGACGAGGCGCAGTTCCGTCGTGGCGAACTGCTGTTCAGTGCACGCGACTACCCAATGGCCGAGAAGGCCTACGCGACCGTGCTGGCCAGCGGAGCGGCCAGCCCCTACTTCGACCGCGCACTGTATATGCAGGGCTGGTCGCAGTTCAAGCAGGCGCGCCTGGAAGACGCGCTGCACTCGTTCTTCGGCGTGCTCGATGTCAAGCTGGCGGGCGGCAAGGGTGAGGGTGCGCTGGAGACCCTGGAAGGTTTGTCGCGCGCCGATCGCGAACTGGTCGAAGACACCTTTCGCGTGACCAGCCTGAGCCTTGCCAGCCTGCAGGGTGCAGAGTCGATACCCGCCTACATCGATTCGCCAGAGCGGCGCGGCTACGAGTTCCGCGTCTACGAGCAGCTCGGCGAGCTCTACCTGAAGCAGGAACGTGTGAAGGACACGGCAGACACCTTCGGGCTGTTTGCGCGGCGCAACCCGCTGCACGCCCAGATGCCGCTGCTGCAGGCGCGCGTGATCGGCATCTACGAGCAAAACGGATTCGCCAATCTGGCGCTGGAGGCGAAAAAGGACTACGTCGCGCACTACGGCAGCAGCGGGGAATTCCGCGGCGCCAGTCCGCAGGCCTGGGAGGCGGCACAGCCCCTGGTCAAGACGCACTTGGCCGAGCTGGCGCGGCACTACCATGCCAGCGCGCAGAAGAGCCACAACAGCGTCGATTATCAGCAGGCGGTGCGCTGGTACCGCAGCTACCTTGAATCATTCCCGGGTGACCCGCAAGCGTCCCAGAGCAACTTCCTGCTGGCTGAATTGCTGTTCGAAGATGGACGTTTTTCTGAAGCCGGCGTCGAGTATGAAAAGACCGCGTATCACTACCCGGTTCATGCCAGGAGCGCTGACGCCGGCTACGCAGCCTTGCTGGCTTACGCGCAGCAGCAAAAAGCGCCAGCGGCTGACACCGACGCGCTACAACGTGCCAGCGTGGCGAGCGCCTTGCGCTTTGCGCAAGCTTTCCACGATGATGCGCGTACCGGGGCGGTGCTGGCGGATGCGGCGGACACGCTGTACGCATTGCACGACAGCGAGCAGGCTGCCAGCGTGGCGCAGCGCGTGATCGATCTGCAGCCAGGCGCCGGCGACGACCAGCGCCGCGTTGCCTGGACGGTGCTGGCGCATACGGCGTTCGAGCGCAACGCATTTGATCAGGCTGAGCAAGCTTATGCCGAGGCGCTGAAGCTCATGTCCGGGCCGGATCCGGCGCGCAAGGGCATGGTCGAGCGCCAGGCGGCGTCGATCTACAAGCAGGGTGAACAGGCACGTGCTGCCGGCCAGTTGCGCCAGGCGGTAGCGCATTTTTCGCGCGTTGGCGCGGCGGCGCCGCAATCTGCCGTTCACGCGAGCGCTGAATACGATTCAGCCGCCGCGCTGATCGCCCTGAAGGATTGGGACGGCGCGGTGCGCACGCTGGAAGATTTCCGCCAGCGCTTCCCGGACCACGCGTTGCAAAGCGAAGTCGCCGCCAAGCTGGCGCTGGCCTATGGTGAGCAAGGGCAGTGGGCCGGCGCGGCCGGCGAGCTCGAGCGGCTGGCGGCGGCGAATAGCGATCCCGCGGCGGCGCGGGACGCGCTTTGGCAAGCCGCTGAGTACTACGAGAAGGCCGGCGCAAGCCCAAGCGCGGTCAAGGCCTATGAACGTTACCTGGCGCAGAACCCGCAGCCGCTGGCGCCTGCGGTGGAAGCGCGCTACCGCCTTGCCCGGATCGCCCGGGCGGGTGGCAACGCGGCGCGCGAGTTGGCGCTGATGAAAGACATCTTCCAGGCCGATCAGAACGGCGGCAGCGCACGCACCGATCGCACGCG
The DNA here is from genome assembly GCA_963810395.1 of uncultured beta proteobacterium. Taxonomy (GTDB): domain Bacteria; phylum Pseudomonadota; class Gammaproteobacteria; order Burkholderiales; family Burkholderiaceae_C; genus Rhodoferax. The sequence continues at coordinate 528,834 of CAWENC010000002.1, forward strand.
CTACCTCGGAGCCATGGCGGCGCTGGCACTGGCCGAGCCGGTGGCCGATGCCTACCGCAAGGTCGCGCTCACCGAGCCGCTGCAGAAACAGCTCAAGCTGAAGAAGCTGCGGATGGAAGAGACCCTGAGGGCTTACGCCGTTGCAGCCGACTATGGCGTGGCCGAAGTGACTACTGCAGCCACCTATCGCCTGGCCTCGGTGTACCGGGATTTCGGCAAGGCGCTGATGAGCTCGCAGCGGCCGAAGAAGCTGAAGAAGCTGGAACTCGAACAGTACAACGTGCTGCTCGAAGAACAGGCCTTCCCGTTCGAGGAAAAAGCGACCGAATTGCACGAGTTGAATGCCCGTCGTGCCGCCAGTGGCATCTACGACCAGTGGGTCAAGAGCAGCTTTGATGCCTTGCGCGAACTGCGGCCGGTGCGCTATGGCAAGACCGAACGCGGCGAAGGCGTTGTGGGTGCGCTCGGGCCATCAAGCACTGAGCTCGAACAGGCCGCGCGCCTGAACCCGAAGCAGCCGGTCCTGCTGAACCAGCTCGGCGTAAGCTACCGGCAGAGCGGCCAGTTTGACAAGGCGCGCGACGCGTATGAACGTGCCATTGCGCTGGATGCGAACTATGCGGCTGCGACCCTGAACCTGGGCATTCTGCACGACCTCTATCTGGGTGACGCCAAAGGTGCGCTGCCGCTGTACGAGCGCTACCTGGCGCTTTCGTCCGATGGCGATGCCGTGGTTAGCAAGTGGGTTGTCGAACTGAAGAATCGAAAGGACAAGACATGAACCATCTCGCCAGAAGGCTCCTGACGGCAGTCGCGCTCGCCGTCGTCACGCCCGGGTTTGCGCAAGACCGCGCTGACATCGACCGCACCCAGATCATCGGCAACCGCGAACTACCCAAGGTGCTGTACATCATGCCGTGGAAGAAGCCGATGCGTGCCGAGCTGTCGGGTCGGCCACCGGTCAGCGTGCTCGACGAGGTGCAGGCACCCGTAGACCGCGACGTGTTCCGGCGCCAGGTGCAGTATGACGCCCAGACCCGACCCGGTCGGACGATGGCGTCAACTGCACCGGCTGCGGTTGCAGCCATGCAGACCAAATGAAACTTCTCTTCAATATCACCATCCCTGACTGGAGCCCCACCTCATGAATACCCTCAGCACTGCCATCAAGTTCTTCCAGGATTGCGGCCTTTTCATCTACCCCAGTGCGCTCATCATGGCCCTCGGGGTGACGATTGCGATCGAGCGCTTCATCTTTCTGACCAAGGCGCGTGCCGAGAACCGGAAGATTTGGGCGCAGGTGCTGCCGATGCTGCAAAAAGGCCAGTTCAAGGACGTGCAGGGCATGTCCGCCAGCTCGGACGCGGCGATTGGCAAGATCGTCAACAACGGTCTGCTGCGCATGCAGAGTCCCAGCCGTCGCGAAGACCTGGACGCCGCGATGGAAGAGGGCATGATGGAAATCGTGCCGCGCCTGGAAAAGCGCACGCATTACATTGCGACCTTCGCCAACGTGATCACGCTGGTCGGCCTGCTGGGCACCATCATCGGCCTGATCAAGGGCTTCACCGCGGTGTCGCAGGTGAATCCGGCCGAAAAGGCGGAAATGCTCTCGGCCAGCATTTCGATCGCGATGAACAACACGGCCTTCGCACTGATGGTGGCAATACCATTCCTTCTGATCCACGCCTTTTTGCAGGCCATGACGGCCGAGATCGTTGACGGCCTGGAAGCCGCAAAAATAAGCTTTCTGAACCTGGTGCAACGCCTGCGCCCCGAGCTGACCGGTGCCCCCGGCACGGCACGCTAGGGTCGCGTCATGCGAGTTCGACGTCTTCGCAAAGAGGTGGCCCACCTCGAAATCACAGCCTTCATCAACCTGATCGTGGTGCTGGTGCCTTTCCTGCTTTCGACCGCGGTGTTTACGCGCCTGGCGGTGCTTGACCTGACGCTGCCGGCGCAATCCTCCGAAAAGATCGAGAAGCTCAGCGCCAACAATCTGCAACTCGAAGTCGTGGTGCGCTCCGAGGCGCTGGAGGTCGGGGACCGCATCGGCGGGCTGATCGAGCGTATTCCGTCCAGCGCTGCCGGGCCGGACGTGCGTGCGCTGCAGACCCTGATGCAGAGAATCAAGACCAAATTTCCGGACAAGACCGAAGCCACCGTGCTGGCTGAGCCCAACACCTCGTACGACACGCTGGTGCAGGTGATGGACGCAGTGCGTGCCGGGCACATGGTGCAGGGTGCGACGGTAGTGCGCGCCGAGTTGTTTCCCAACATATCGATCGGCGACGCGCCGCTTCGCACACGCCAGGGTGGTTCATGAAACTGACGCCACTACAAAAACGCGCTGAACGGCGCAGCCGCAACCAGACCATGGTCGACATGAACCTGGTCTCGCTGATCGACGTGTTCACGATCCTGATCTTCTTCCTGCTCTCCAACGCAGGTGGTGTCGAGACGCTGCCCAGCCCGAAGGCCGTGATGTTGCCCGAGTCGGTGGCCCAGACCAGTCCACGCGACACGCTGGTGGTGGTGGTCAGTGCCACCGAGATTCTGGTCGACGGCCGCAAGGTTGCCAACGTGGCCGACGTGCTCGGCACCGAGGGCGACCTGATAGAGCCGCTGAAGGCCGAGCTGGATTTACAAGCTAGGCGCCAGGTGATCCGCAAGGAAAATGAGGCTCAGAGCAAGCGGCTCACCATCATGGGCGACAAGGACATTCCCTACCGCCTGTTGCGCAAGATCATGGCCACCAGTGCGCGCGCGAACTTCAGCGATGTGTCCTTCGCCGTGCGGCAGAGGTTCGAATCGTGAGCGCGGCGACGCTGGCGGTGTCGTTTCGCGCGCCGATTCTGCCGTGGACGCTGGCGCCCGACGACGAGTTGCGCTTTCGCCGCATCGCCCGGAGCGTGCTGATCAGCTGCGCGCTGGTGTTCATCGCGCTGCCCTGGCTGCCGGTGCTGAAACCCGATCGCTCGCAAGCGCCGGAGTTGCCACCGCGCCTGGCCAAGCTGGTGCTGGAAAACGCGCCGCTGCCGGCTCTGCAAAAACCCGAAGCCCCGTCCCCGCCGATTGAGCGCGAGGCGGTCGGCAAGGCACCGAGCAAGGTGGCCCGGAACATGGAAGTGCCGGTGCCCGAGGCCCGAGTGCCGCAGCCCAACAAGCCGCCAGGTGAAATCGATGCGGCGCGGCGCAAGGCCGCGGGTGTCGGTTTGCTGGCGATGAAAGAAACCCTGGCCGAGTTGCATGGCGCGCCGGTGGCGGTGCAGCTCAAGCCTGACATCAAACCGGGTGCGGGTGTCGGAACCGGTGTCGGCGTCGGCGTCGGCGCCGGCACTGAGCCCGGCGTGCCGACGCGCGCGCTGATCACTTCGAACGCAACCGGTGGCAGTGGCGGCATCAGTACCGCGAGCTTCAGCCGCGATACCGGCGGCGGTGGCCTTGCGGGTCGCTCCACCACGCTGGTCGAAGGCGTGATCGGTGGCGGCGGCGGGGGTGGCGCCGGTGGCGGTGGCGCCCGCGGCCGGGGTGACGGCACTGGCAGCGGTATCGGCGCTGCCGGTGGCAAGGGCGCGGGTGGCGCCTTGAAGCGCGGTGGCAGTGGCAAGGCGTCGCGCTCGATCGAAGACATCAAGCTGGTGTTCGAACGCAACAAGGGCGCGATCTACGCGATCTACAACCGCGCCTTGCGCGAAGACCCGGGCCTGCAGGGCAAGGTGGTGCTGAAGCTGACGATCGCGCCGTCGGGCGCTGTGCTTGAGTGCCGGATCGAATCGAGCGAGTTGCGCACGCCGGAGCTCGAAAGCAAACTGCTGGCGCGTATCCGCCAGTTCGATTTCGGCGCGAAGGACGTCGACCAGATGATCGTGACCTGGCCGGTGGACTTTTTGCCTTCCTAGAATTTGACGGCAAAACGACAGCCGGATTTCTGTTTGTCTCTGAAATTTATATTAAATTGGCCTGCGCGCACCGTGGAATAAGCGCAGTGCGCTATCATTTTCGTATAATTCGCCAGTGATAACCGGTGCCTGCGGTGTGTGCGAGCCGATCAGAAGTCTGGCTCAACACTTTTCTTCGTGATATTCATCATCGATGTTCACTTCCCAGAGGTTCTGTTTTGATGTCACGCCGTTGACGACGTTCTCGACCGCCAGCTTGGCCGTCAGCATGGAATGATCCTGATTGTTGTAGCGGTGCATGCCGTTGCGGCCGATCAGGAATAGATTCTCAACAGAGTCGACGTAGTCACGGACGAGGTCGAATTCGTCATAGGTGCCGAAATAGGCCGGGTAGGCCTTGGGCATCCGCACCACCACGCCGTCCAGCGCGTCCCGCGCATCGATCAAACCGATCTTGGCGAGCTCGGCAGCGCCGAGGCGGATCAGGTCGTCGTCCGCCATCAGCCACAAGTCGTCGCCCTCAGTGCAGAAATACTCCAGCCCGAGCCAGATCGTCGACGGATCTTTGACCAGATAAGGGCTCCAGTTGTTGAAAACCTGCAAGCGACCGATACGGACGTCCTTTTCCTGGATGTAAATCCAATTGTCGGGTGGCAGGTTGTTGGCTGAATCGATCTGGACGTGCCGGTGAGGTTTCATCTTCTTCACCAGCAGACCGACTGTGAGAAAGTCGCGGTACTGCAGGCCCTTGGCCACGCGCACTACTTCATGGGGCGCAGCGGGAGTCATGCCGCCAATGAGATCTCGCACCGGCATGGTGGAGAACAGGTAGTCGCAGGGCAGGCAAAAAAATTCGCCGCTGTCCTGATTCACCCCGGAGACCGATAGCACCCGGCCGTTCTCCAGGGTGATGCCGGTGACGCGCTGGCAAAGGTGAATCGCTCCGCCACCTGTCGTCACTCTTGCGGCGACTTCCTGCCACATCTGCCCGGGTCCGAACTTGGGGTAAAGAAAGCGCTCAATCAAACTTGTCTGGGTATCTTTCTGGTGCACACCGTCGCCATCGGTGTCAAAGATTTTTTTTGCGGCATGCAGCAAGGTCTTTGTGATTGACAGCCCCTTGATGCGCTGTGCCCCCCATTCCGGGCTGATCCTGTTGCAGGGCACGCCCCATACTTTTTCCGTGTAGTCCTTGAAAAAGGTGAGGTAGAGTTCCAGGCCGAAGCGGTTGACGATGAAGTCCTCCAGGTTGCGCTCTGGCTTGCGTGGGAACAGGCTGATGTAGAGGTAGCTGAAGGCGATTCTCAGGAGCCGGATCGGACCCAGGTTGCGAATGGTTTGAAGGTTCAGCTTGATGGGGTAGTCGAAGAACTTGCGCAGGAAAAAGATTCGCGACAACCTTGAGCGGATCAGCATCCGCTTGTCGGCCCCGGCGCCTTCCGCGGGCTCGACGGGCAGAATTTCCTGCCACCACTGCATCACCCAGTCCGACTTGGAAAAGAAGCGGTGGCCGCCAATGTCCATGCGGTTGCCGTTGTGGACGACGGTTTTCGAAATGCCACCAAGATCCCCGCTGCCTTCGAGGACGATCGGCTTGATGCCGGTGCTTCTTAATAGCTCCAGCGCGGCTGTGAGGCCCGCCGGCCCGGCGCCGATGATGACAGCGACTTTCTCAGACATGTGACTGCTGAAGTGCTTGCCGTCTATCGCCGCCGCCGATCGAAAAAAGCAAGATTTTCCTGGCGCCGAAGTTGAACAGAAAAATCAGTGCTGCGGCGATCACCTTGGAGCCCAGATAGTGAAGACCAGCCACTTCAGTAAAGGACCACATCAACGCCGCATTGAAGGCCAAACCAACAATGCCGATCACGGTAAATATCGCGAACTCATGCACCTTGTTGTCAAGATTGCGGTGGTCAAACACCCAGCTTATCGATAGCGCGTAGTTGACTGCAATCCCGGCCATGAAGGCAAGGCAGGCCGCCAAAAGGTAGTACAGACTGGCGAACTCTGTGAGCAGGCACAGGAATGCAAAGTCCACGACAAACGCCACGCCGCCAACGACGAAGTAACGGCAAAACTGCGCAGACAGGCAGTGATTTTGTGTCCGGAAGAAAGCCAGTTCCATAAAGCATCATTAGATGCAGAGTCGGAGCCTGCGGATTGACAAAACTCAAGGATGGTGGAGGTCGTGCCAAACATCCTGATTCGAGCGGTCAATCTTTGATCAGGTATCCGTGAAGTTGCGTCGCAGATAGGCACAGTCATACAAATAGAAATATTTGCCGGCCGCTTCTTCGAAATGCCTTTCAATCACGCCTGCCCCAAAATCCTGAGTCAGAATGACGAAATCCAATACTGGGTCGTGGCACACATGCACCAGCCCCTTGAAACTCGGCATGGGCAGCCTGGACGCATTTCCAGGCGAGTCGAAGACACTGTCTTCCATGCCCAGTGCCGCCAGCCGGTCCATCCGCCTCTTTCCCTCGATTGCCGTCTGTCGGGAAAACACGATGCCCGCAGTTTGCAGCCTCGATGCGTAATTAGAGCGGCCCAGCGCGAACCAGCTCTTCGTGGCGTCGTTTTCCCAGTACGCAACTGCATCCACCGGGATACGTCGGCTGAACGTGGGGATTGGGTCATGTAAAGCCATTTGTTCATCGTAGGCACCCAGTTGGTTCGGCCATTGCCACATTGCAATGGACAGAAACAGCACGAAGAAGACACCGGCCACCGCGCTGAGATGGACAAATTTTCGGGCGTCAGGCCCATAACGCCATACCGCCAGGAGAAGCGCCACAGCAATGACCCCGCTTCCGGCGCCTGCCAACATTTCTCTGATGTAGACGAGCATGAAATTGACGATCTGATTGGACTGGTTTGTCGTGTTCGACCACTCGGCCCAGGCACTCATCCATGCACTTGCCAGCCACAAAGCCGGAACCAGGACCGGAACCATGCAAAGCAGAACAGCAAGGCTGGTGGAAAGCTGAAATTCTTTGCCGACCCGGACCTGCCGGATGAATATGCCGGCGACCAGCAGGGCCAGTATTCCCCCGACTTGCCCGCTGGTCAGGCCAGCGGCCAGAAAACCCATCAGGAGAAAGCGATAGATCTTGTCGCGATGCCAATACTGGGCCACCAGCCAGGCGGCGGCGATATAGGAAAAAACCTGGACCAACCACAGCGATCGCCATGGCTGGATCTGGATCAGCAGCAGGTTATGAAACAGTGCTGTACCAAACCAGGTGAGCAGCAAGGATGTGCCGCCGAGCACCAGCGCAGCCAGGAACGCACGGCGTTGTATGCCTTGGGCCGCGATGCCTGCGGTGGCCAGCAGACTGAAGCAAAGCAGGACCTGGTTCACCCAGTACTCCTGTTTCCATCCATCCCAGAAAACAAAAGGGGACCTCGCAAAAACAAGGTCAAACCACTGACTGTCCATGGTGGTCATCAGGCGGTCAAATGGTGCAACGTTGAAATAGGCCAGGCCAAAGAGCAAGGCGAGGCCTAATGCAGCAACGGGCAAAACAATCTTCGGGCGCTCTTGGGCCACGTAGAGTCCGACGAAACCAGCACCGGCAAGCGCCATCAGAGGGTGCATCGCAATGGCAGCGGCCATTGCCGCCAGCGAAGTCAGCCTTTTTTCGCTGAGCATCATGGAAAGTGACAGCATGGCCAGTCCTTCTGCGATCAACCGTGGCGTCAGAAAAGGCTCTGCGAATCTCAACAGATCGCCATATCCACCATAGCCGCGCGGCATGGCGAAGATCAAGATGAGCCCCAGCCAGAAGGCGAAACCTTGAAGCAGATTGCGCAGCAGCCATGCCGCCGCCGCTACCCAGAGAACGTAACTGGCGAAAAGAAGGGAAATGGTCGCGGCGTGCAGGTTCAGCAGAGAAATTAGCGCGGCATAAACAGGACTGAAAAAAGAATAATCGTCCTGAGAACCAGAAAAGAAGAATAGGTCGTTTCGGTAATTCTCCGGCTGCAGGTGGGAAAGCGCCTGGAGTGCGTATAGACGGGCGTCGTGCCAGATACCCATCCAGGGGTGTGCAAATAACCAGATTCCGGTGAGCAGAAGACAGACCAGAGTCGTCCGCCGCACCGTTATCGTCTCATCTTCGCTGGAAAATGCCTGTTGCATGGTCGGCAATTGGATTCAGACATGAGGCACGATGAATTGAGAAAAAGCAAAGGCAGACAAATCCGATGCAAATTTGATCTGGCATCGGTCACCGATTTGACTGCTAAATTGCTACTATAATGATAGCTGGCTACGCATACTGCACGGTGGATAGCAGGCTAAAATGCTTGTAACTGACGGTGGCGCGTGGATTGCCGCGCTACGCTCGCAATGACGAGTAAGTGGCAAGGCGAATAAGTGGCTACTCGTGCCGCAGTGCCTCAATCGGGTCCAGCCGGGCCGCCCGGCGCGCCGGAAAGAAGCCGAACAGCACGCCAATGCCGGCCGAAAACAGGAACGACAGCACATTGATTGTCGGGTTGAAGAGATAGGGCACCTGCATCACGCCGGACAGCACGATCGACGCGACCGTCGCCAGCACGATGCCGATAACACCACCAAGCGATGCCAGCACCACCGCCTCGATCAGAAACTGCAGCAGCACCTCGCGCTCCAGCGCGCCAATCGCCAGGCGCAGCCCGATCTCACGCGTGCGCTCGGTCACGCTGACCAGCATGATGTTCATGATGCCGATGCCGCCCACCAGCAGGCTCACCGCCGCGACCGCGCCCAGCAGAGTGGTCATCACCTTGGTCGTGCCCGAAAGGGTGTCGGCCAGTTGCTTGGTGTCGAGCACATTGAAGTTGTCTTCATCGCTGTCGGCCAGCTTGCGCCGTTCACGCAGCAGCTGGGTGATGCCCGCCTTGACACGGTTGGCGTCGCTGCCGTCCATCATCGACACCAGCAGGGTATTGACACGGGTATTGCCCGTGATGCGGCGCTGCAGCGTGCGGATCGGCACCAGCACGACGTCATCCTGGTCGTTGCCGAAACTGCCCTGGCCCTTGGAAGCCAGCACGCCAACGATGGTGCAGGAGATCTGCTTCACCCGCAGTTGTTCACCGACGACCGGGCGCGTGCCATAGAGCTCGCGTCGCACGGTTGCGCCAATCAGGCAGACGGCGGCACCGGCGCGCAGCTCGTCGTCTGAAAACTCGCGCCCGTCGCTCAGCTTCCAGTTACCGGTGATCAGCCAATTGTTGCTGCTGCCGATAACGCTGCTGCTCCAGTTGCGGCCATAGGCCACCAGGGTGGCGCCACTGCGCGCCTCGGGCGCCACGGCCGCGATGCCGCCAATCTGGCTGGCGATGGCTTCGGCGTCGACCTCCTTGAAAGCTGGCGCGCCGCCGCTGCCACCGCCCATGCGCTGACCAGGGCGCACCTGCAGCAAATTGGTGCCCAGGCTCGATATCTGGTTCTGCACCGCCAGCGTGGCGCCATTGCCCAGCGTCACCATGGTGATGACCGCGCTGACGCCAATCACGATGCCCAGAATCGTCAGGAAGGAACGCAGCAGGTTGCGCCGGATCGAACGCAGGGCCAGCAGCAGAGTGTTGAGCAGCATCAGACGGTCTCTACAGTCTGTGCCGTCTGCGCTGCGGCAGGCGAAGCCTCGTGCACCCCTGCGGGGTGTGGATTGGGTTTGTCGTTGTCCACCACACCATCGACAAAATGCACGATGCGCTTGGCGTAGGCCGCCATGTCCGCTTCATGCGTGACCATCAGCACGGTAATGCCGTGGTCAACGTTGAGCGCCCACAGCAGGTCCATGATTTCGCGGCTGCGCTGGGTGTCCAGGTTGCCGGTGGGCTCATCCGCCAGCAGCACGGCCGGTTCGGTGACGATGGCGCGGGCAATTGCCACCCGCTGTTGTTGACCGCCCGATAACTCGGCCGGCGTGTGATGCTCCCAGCCGGTCAGCCCGACGGAAGCCAGCGCCCGGGTGGCGGCCGCGTGGCGCGCCTTGGCCGATTCGCCCCGGTAGAGCAGCGGCAGCTCCACGTTTTCCTGGGCCGAGGTGCGGGCCAGCAGATTGAAGCCCTGAAAAACAAAGCCCAGAAAACGCCGGCGCAGGCGTGCCCGCTGGTCGCGTGACAGGCTCTCGACATGCATGCCGCGAAACAGATATTCGCCGGTGGTAGGCGTATCGAGGCAACCCAGCACGTTCATGACGGTGGACTTGCCGGAGCCGCTGGGGCCCATGATGGCGACAAAGTCTCCGGCTTCGATTTGCAGGTCGACCCCCTTGAGTGCCTGCAAAGCCGTGGCCCCCTGGCCATAGACTTTGGTCACCCGCTTGAGCTGGATCAGCGGGATGTCACTCATGGTGCTGTCCCGGCGCTGCGTTGATCGGTGATCACCTGCATGCCGGCCTGCAATTCACCAGCGGTGATCTCGGTCATGCGGCCATCGCTGATGCCGGGGGTCACACTGACAGCTACCGCTGCGCCGCCCTGCAGCACCCACACCTGTCGCGCCGCCACGCCACTGCCGGAAGCGGTCTTGGTAGCGCCGCCACGTGGCATGCGGGGTATCAGGCTCGACACAATGCCGCCGCCTGCCTTTGCTGCTCCTGATCTGCCTCCGGCCTGTGTTGGCGTGAAGCGCAGCGCGGTGTTGGGTACCAGCAGCACGTCCTGGCGTTCGGTCGATGTAATGATGGCCGAGGCCGTCATGCCGGGACGCAGCGTCAGGTCGGTATTGTCAACGTCAAGGTAGGTCAAATAGGTCACCACGTTGTCGGTGGTGCTGGAACCATAGGCCACGCGGCTGACGGTGGCCGGGTACTTGCGGGACGGGTAGGCACTGACGGTAAAGACAGATTTTTGCCCCGTCTTGACCGCGCCCACGTCGGCCTCGTCCACATTGACCTGCAGCCTGACCTTGGCCAGATCCCCGGCCACGGTAAACAGGGTGACCGCCTGCAGCGAGGCGGCGACCGCATTGCCCGGGTCCACCGAGCGGGTCAGGATGACACCATCGATGGGCGAACGGATCGAGGCCTTGGACAGATTGGTTTCATCTGTCGACGCTGCCGCCCTGGCGTCGGCAACGCCGGCGCGGGCGCTCAATTCGTCCGCCCGTGCCCTGTCAACAGTGGCCCGGCCGGTGTCGAGTTCGGCCTTGGACGGCACCTTTCCGCCTGACAGGCGCGCCACTTCTTCCAGCCGTGCCAGGTTGCTTTGCGTCTCCTTGACCGTGGCTTCGGTTTGTGCCACCTTGGCCAGCGCAGAGGCGAGTGCGGCGCGCGAGCGCGCCACCTGATCGTTGAGCTTGGCGGTATCGAGTTCCACCAGCACCTGGCCCTTCCTGATCTTGTCATTCACATCCACCAGCACGCGCAGCACCGTGCCCGAGAGCTCACTGCCAATGCTGACCGAGGTCGTGGGCTGTATCGTGCCATTGGCGGCCACGGTCAAAGTGAGGTTGCCGCGGCCCACAGCTTCAGTGACAAAAGCCGGCGCCGCATTGCTTTTCGCGTTGGCTTGCCAGAAATAGACGCCCGCAGCCGCCAGCAGCACCAGCCCGGCGATCACCCAGACGATGCTGCGGCGCCACCACGCGCTCGGCGGTGCATCATCCAGCGTGGCTTGCAGGTCAGTGCTTGAAAGGGGTTCGCTGGTGGCATCTGGGCTTGTCATGATGAATTCTGCTAGTTTGATTGTTTTTAGTTCCAGCCGCCGCCCAGCGCCTTGTACAGGCGCACATGGTCAGAGCTGATGTCGGCGTGTGTGCTCGCGACGCTGTCTTGTGTGGTGAGCAGGGTTCGCTGCGTCTGCAACACGGTTTGAAAGTCTATCAAGCCGCTGCTGTAGCGCTGCTGTGCCAGCAGGTCGGCATTGGCGGCCGCAGCAGCAGCGTCTTGCAGGTGCGTCAGGCGTTCACGGTCACCCCGCAGGGCCACCAGGGCATCCTCGACATCTTTCAAAGCGGTCAGCACGACAGACTGATAAGCGATGCGGGCCTGTTCCAGCGCTGCCGTCTGTGCCTGCACCTGGGCCCGGGCTGCGCCGCCATCAAACAGGGGTATCGAGATGTTGCCGAGCAGAGAACTGGCAACTGAGGCCCCATTGGTCAGCGCACCAAGGGTCAAGGCATTGAGTCCGAGCGAGCCCCGGATGGAAAAACTCGGATAACGCGCCGCCTCAGCCGCTGACACCCGCGCCAACGCGGCGCTGATGCGGTGCTCCGCAGTGCGCACATCTGGGCGTTGGCGCAGGGTCTGCGCCGGAATGCTCAGCGCCAGGTCTTCAGCCGCTTGAGGCACGGGCGACGGGGAATCCATCAGGGCCTGCAGCGCGTCAGGGGTTTGACCGGTCAATACCGCCAGGCTGTGCCGGGTCTTGGCAATGTTGGCTTCCAGAGTCGGAATTTGGGCCTGCGTTTGTTCAGTCGCGGTGCGAGCCTGTTCGACTTCCAGCGAAGTGATCAAACCGGCCTGGGCGCGCCAGTCAGTGATTTGCAGGGTTTCGCTCTGGCTCGCCAGGCTGTTGCGGGCGATCGTCAACTGGGCTTGTTGACCGCGCAGCTGCATATAGGCCAGCGCCACCTCGGCCGCCATCGACACCTGCACGTCGGCCAGCGTTGTCTCGGCGGCACGTGTATCGGCCTCGCTGGCGTTCACGGTGCCGTGCCTGCCGCCAAAAACGTCCGGCTCCCAACTCGCGTCCAGACCGGCACTGAAGCTGTTGGTCGCTTCCGATTCGCCGATTTTGCTGCGCTGTGCTGAGATAGAAGCCGCCAGGCCAGGTAGCAGACCAGCAGACTGGACGTCGCGCAAGGCGCGCGATTGCTGTAGTGCTGACTGGGCCGACCGGATGCTGGTGTTGGCTTGCAAAGCCTGCGTCACCAGGTTGCTGAGAAGCGGGTCATTGAATCGCTGCCACCATTGGGCCAATGAAGTTGCGCTCTGCGCGGAACTTGCGGGCGACGGCGCCGCGGACCAGCCTGCCGGCACAGTCATGTCGGGCACACCCAGGCCCGGGGCTGGCCCGGATGCGCAGCCGGCGAGCAAGACGGTGAGGGTGGCGCCGAGTGCGATGCCAAAGCTCCGGGCTTTGAGCCGACTCCGGCGAGACGACAGCAGATAGGCGGGGTTTTGTGAGGTCATCAGATCTTGCAGCGATTAGCGCGTTGAAGACGAGCATTGTGCAGGAATCAGGTGAATTTATGCGCTTCCCCCCGTGTAGATCTGTAAATCTGCTTGTTGTCCTACAAGCTGGCTGCTTGGTGACACTTCGTTTATTTGATTATTGTCAACTGCTCGTGGCGCGCTAAAAACACAATTCGACACATGCAGAAAGGGAGTTGATGTTTCTTCACCAAGTGGCATCGACTCTTCTGTACTGATAAACCGGCCGTCACCTTCGGCCACTGCACCCGTCAAGGGAGCGTGAGTTGAGTCAGGCGATTCGGGGTATCAGTCGGGTTCTGCTAATGGGTCAGTTGCTTGTAGCAAGTGACTGGTTTGTCAACTGAACTGGAGATTCATTATGGACAAGGTTGTTCTTGCAACTCGCAAATTTTTGACTGACGAAGAGGGTGTGACCGCCATCGAGTATGGCTTGATCGCAGCCCTGATTGCAGTTGCTGTCATTGCCACGGTCTACCTGGTTGGACAGGAGCTCAACACGGTATTTGGAAAAATCAAGACCTGTTTGACCACCCCCGCGAATTGCGGCTCATAGCGCTGTCGCGCTTGACTAGTCCTTCAGCGACCTTGCCCGTGGCGGGCGAGGTCACTGAAGGTTCCGGGATGTCGGCCGTTGTCCAACAGGGGGTGCATCGTGAATCGGTTTTTTCTTGTCGCCTTGAGCTTATGGCGTGACGAAGAAGGTGTGACAGCGATTGAGTACGCCCTGATGGCCTCGACGATTGCAGTCGCGGTGATTGTCACCGTTTTGCTTCTCGGGCAAGAGGTGCATAAGTTCTATCTTCATGTATTGAACTGCATTCTCAGTCCTTCAACCTGCGTGGTCTGACCCAATCGCAGATAACAAGAAAACAGAAGGAAACCGGAAATGAACCTCGATCCAAGTCCCGCAACCTGGCAGTCATGGTGCTTTGCCGCGCTGTTTCTGGCCATGGTGATCGCGGTCGAGGCCGACGCGCGGGAGCGGCGCATACCTAACGTGCTGGTGCTGCTGATGCTGGGCGCCGGCCTTGCCCTGAACCTGCTGGGCCCCGACAACGGGCGCGGCGGCTTGTTCAGTAATTTCCCCGGGGCACTGGGGGCCCGCGGCGCCCTGCTGGGTGCGCTGGTGGGGCTGGCGGTCTTTTTGCCGCTGTACTGGCTGCGCGCCATGGGGGCGGGTGACGTCAAGCTCATGGCCGCTGTGGGCAGCTTTGCCGGCCCGATGGAAACCGTCAATCTGGCCTTGAGCATTCTGGTCATGGGCGGTGTGCTCGCCGTACTGCGCATGCTGTGGAGTCGGAAATCACGCCTGGTCTTGAGCAATGTGAGGTTGGCGCTGTGCGGTCTGGGGCGGGGCGCTGCGCAGCGTTTTGACCCGACCACCCAGTCCGCCGATCGCATGCCTTACGCGCTGGCCTTTGCCGGCGGTCTGTTGTCCTATGGCTATTGGCGCCTCAGCGGTGGTGCGCCGTTCATCGGCTACTGATATTTACCCCTGACAAGAACGGAGCACCTCTCATGCAAACCCAACAAACACCCCGTCTCGTCCCGGAATGGATCAAGTGGGCGTGGAAGAAGTCTTTTGGTGGCGGCGACCTGTCGCAACAAGTTGTTCGGAACATTGGAACTGAGGAGCGTGAAAAATGAGAAGTACACGTGCAATTGTCATGATCCTGCTATCTCTTTTAGCAGGTGTCGCAGCCGTCATCCTGGCGGCCCGATGGGTCGGGCAGCAGGCCGCTCAAAACACGACCCCGGTCGTTGTCGCGTCACGCGATCTTGAACCCGGCGTACCGCTGACGGCTGGCATGGTGCAGCAGGCGCCCTGGCCGTCCAGTGGCGTACCGGCGGGCGTCTTCGTTGATCCGAAGAAACTCGAAGGCCGGGTGATCCTCTCCCAGGTGTTCAAGGGTGAACCGGTTCTGGAGCCCAAACTGGCGCCTGAAGGTACCAGGGGCGGCTTGCCTTCCCTTATTCAAAATGGCAAACGGGCGATCAGCGTCAAAGTCAACGAAGTCGTCGGGGTCGCTGGCTTTGCCTTGCCCGGCAGTTTTGTCGACGTCATGGTCCATGTCTCGGACAGCAAAAACAAGCCGGTGTCAAAAATCGTTCTGAACCGGATATTGGTACTGGCGGTGGCGCAAGAGGCCAATCGTGATGAGACCAAGCCCAAGGTGGTCAATGCCGTCACGCTGGAGGTGACGCCCGAGCAGGCGGAAAAAATTGACCTGGCACGCAGCATTGGCGCCCTGTCTCTGGTGCTGCGCAATCCGATCGACAGCAAGGAGACGCAGACCGCCGGCGTGCAGCGCGACGACCTGCTGGGCAAGGAAACAGTGGAGCCGGTCGTGGCGAGGGCGGCGTCGCCGACCGCGTCGGCTGCCGCGCCTGCCGCTGCGCCGCGCCGTGTCGTCAAGGCCCGCCCGCCAGTCGCAACCGCGCCGCATCCGGTGCCCCCCCCCACCGTCAGCGTCGAGGTGATCCGGGGTGTGCAAAAAGCCAATTCTGAATTCTGATTTCGAAGGAAGCCAAAATGAATACAGCATCACAAACCAGTCACGACAGCGTGATCTCCTGCCGCCACGGCCGTCTGTTTGGCCTACGCACTGACATGCTGGTGACAGCGTGGATGTTGGCGGCAGCGGCGAGTCTGGGTATGGCGGGGCCAGTTCAGGCGCAGACGCAGACGAAAAAGGCGGTGGTCATCAAAGGAACCGCTGCCACGGCAGCCAAGGCGTCAACCGCGTCCACGACGACCACCAGCACTGATTTCGCGACGGTCGGCCCTGCAATGGAACTGACGATCGGCAAGTCCACGCTGCTGCGCATTCCTTCCCCGATCGAACGGATCTCCGTCGGCAATCCCAACATTGCCGATATATCACTGATCAGCCCCACGGAGCTCTACTTGCTGGGCAAAAGCTACGGTTCGACCAATCTGGTGATCTGGCGCAAGGGGGGGGCCACCACCGCGATCGATGTCAACGTCAGCATCGACAGCGAACGGATGCGAAAGAAGCTCAACGAGTTGCTGCCGGGAGAAAAAGGGATTCGGGTCTTTTCGGCGGCCGACTCAGTGATTTTGAAAGGTGAAGTCTCCAGCGCCATGAATGCAAAATCTGCCGAAGACATCGTCAACGCCTATGTGCGTGACATCAATAAAGATTTGGTGATACCTGTCATCGCAGGCGACACCAAAGCCAAGGCCGGAACGACGATCTCGGTAGGGAGCAGCGGGGGTGGGGCGATTTCAGCAGGGGCGGCTGTTGCTGGCGCCAAAGTGATCAATCTGTTGCGGGTGGCACAGGCGCAGCAAGTCATGCTGGAAGTGAAGATCGCGGAAGTCAGCAAGACATTGATCGACAAATTGGGCGCCAGTGTCGCCATCAGGCGCACCGGCAACGGCGGTGAAAATGTCTTCTCCATGTTGTCCAATTTTCTGAGCAATGGCGGCGGGCTGCTGGAGGCCCTGAATGTCGGAAAAACTGCGCTGAATATTGATGGCCAGAACGATGATGGCCTGGTGCGCATACTGGCCGAGCCCAATATCATGGCGGTCAGCGGTCAGTCCGCCAGCTTCCTGTCGGGCGGGAAGATTTTCATCCCGACAAGCCAACCCTCCAATAACGGCAGCGGGCAATGGATCCCTGAGTTGACAGAGAAGGATTTCGGTATCAGCGTGCGCTTCACGCCTACCGTGCTGGACGGCACGGCCATCAATCTCAAACTGCTGTCAGAGGTGTCCGATCTGTCTCAAGTCGGCTCGCCCTTCACTACGGTCAACGGCACCACGTCGATTCTTCCTTCTTTCTCCGTACGTCGGGCCGAGACCACGGTGCAACTCAATGATGGCCAGAGCTTCGTGATTGCGGGCTTGATCAAGAACAATTCCACAACAGCGATCAAACGCTTCCCGGGTCTGGGCGAAGTGCCGGTGCTGGGTGCCCTGTTCCGCAGCAGCGAATTTCAGAAGGACCAAACCGAACTGTTGTTCGTGATTACTCCACGTCTGGTGAAGCCGTTGCCGGAAGTCCCGGTTCTGCCAACCGGCAACCATATCGAACCGAACCGGACCGATGTCTTCCTCTATGGCAACGTGGAAGGTTCGGCGCCGGCACCTGCCGCAAAACAGTAAAGGAAAGATCATGAACAAGATCACGCTCACATTGCTTCTCGGTCTGATGGCCGGTTGCGCATCCGTCGCCCCGAACTACGACGCCAGATTTGGCGAGTCCGTGCGGGCCGCGCGTCAAGGCCAGACACTGAACCCAAACGCCATGGCCAATCCGGACCCGGTTCAGGGCCTGGATGGCAAGGCGGCCGTCAACGCACAGGAGAACTACCAGAAATCCTTCAAAGACCCAACCAAGACGTTTGAAGTCATCGGCACAACTGGCGGCCAGTAGAGCACCTGAATTGACACCTTACCGTCCACTCCAGCGCACATCATGAACAGGCACGCTTCTTTGTTAGGTCATCGCCATCTGCGCGGTGCGGTGATGATCGTGTTTGGCCTGACGCTGGTGGTACTGATCGGCTTCGTCGGGCTGGCTCTTGATCTGGGGCGCTTCTTTGTCATCAAGGCAGAGCTCCAGAATGCAGTCGACGCCTGTGCCTTGTCGGCGGCGTCGCAGTTGAATCAAGACAGCAACGCCGTGACCAGGGCGCTGGCATATGGGCGGGTTTTTTCGACTGGTGGCACTGGCAATATCGACGCCATCAAGAATCGGGCCAATTTCCAGAGCACCGCGCTGGACCCGGACCTTCTTGAAATCACCTTCGGAACTACCAATGGCCCGAACGACGGCAGCAATTACAAGAGTGCGGCCGACGCCAATCCGGTCACGGCAAAATTCGTCAAGTGCAACTACCCGATGTCCGGCTTGCCGATCTACTTCATGCAGATGCTCAACCTCTGGGGCTTGGGCCCGTTCAGCACCCAAACCGTCAGCGCCATGGCGGTGGCGACCCGCGAGGCGCCGACGGCGTCCTGCATTCCGGTCGCTGCGTGCGCCGTCGCCGGCGGCACTCCGGCAAACAACTACGGTCACAGCGTCGGCGAATGGCTGACGGCTTACAACGGCGTTTCGTACGGCACCGGAAACTTTGGCTGGATCGATTTCACGCCCCCAGCCGGAGGAGCATCCGAGGTCAAGGCCATTCTTGCCGGTAACAGGCAGTGCAATATCGCCCAGATTGGGGATCCGGTAGGCCAGAATGGCAACCTGGACACGCTGCAGGAAGCGTGGAATTCCCGCTTCGGCTGGTACCGGCATGGTGGAGCCTACAGCACCGCAGAGGCGCCGCCCGACAAGACCGGCTTCGCCTACTCCAACCTCAACGCAGATGGTACTGCCGGTGGCGGCAACTGGCCGAGCGGCTTCAATGCGTACTCCGGCAGTTCCTCAGTTCCGGGTCAGCTCAATTTCATTCAGGCGCGTGCCGTGAACAAACCCTACCAGGTGGCGGATGATATTCCGCGCGGCATCAAGACCAATCAATATGACCCGCCTTTGAACGCGACCCAGTTGAACACGCTGGGCAGGGCAGATCGACGGCTTGTTGCCGCACCGGTGGTGAATTGCGACGTATGGAACACGGCGCCGGGCAGCCAGATGCCGCCCATATTGGCCTGGGCCTGCGTGTTGATGCTGAACCCGATTGAAAATGGCTCCACGGCTTCGCTGGTTGCCAAACTCGAGTTCCTTGGCCTGGCCAGTGGCGCCGCCAGTCCGTGCTCCGGCGGGTCGGCATATTCGATTGCGCCGGTATTGACACAGTGAGGACCCCGATGAAACCCGGCAGACAAAGAGGCGTGGCGGCGGTCGAAATGGCATTCATCATCGGCCCGATGCTGCTCGCGGTTTTTGGCGTCACCGAACTCGGTCGTGCGCTCTACCAGTACAACGCGCTGGTCAAGGCCACGCGCGGTGCGGTGCGTTATCTGGCGCAACAGGATCTGGCCAACCTCTCCGCCGCGGACCGGAGCGCGGTCTATAACAGAACCATCGCGCTCGCCGTTTGTGGCGAGCCCGCATGCTCCGCCGCGACGCCTGCGCTGGCTCCGGGACTCACCACGACTCAGGTCAGCCTGTGTGACTATGTGACCACGGCCTGCCTTCCCACCCACAAGGGCGTCCTGACAGGGCAGGGCTCTGTGGATCTGGTGAGCGTGACGATCGGCGGTGCTGGTGACCGCGCTTTCAGCTTCACGTCCATGATGCCGTGGGTCGTGCCCAGTATCAGCTTTTCAGCCATCAAGACGACAATGACGTCGCGCTACAACTGACCGGGTCCATCGTGCGCACTTCCCTATTTCAACGCTACTCGGGCCACATGCTGCCGCGGAGGCAACGCGGCATGGCGATCGTCGAATTTGCCCTGGTGGCGCTGCTCATCTTCTTGCCGCTGTTGCTGGGGATCATGGAATTCGGTCGCTGGCTGTTTACGCTCAACGCGGCGGCCGAGGCCACGCGAACCGGTGCGCGTCTGGCCGTGGTGTGCAGCAACTCGGCTGCGGATATCGGCAGGATCAAGGACAGAATGCGCTTTTTTGTGGGCGGGCTGACCAATCCGCAGATCAGCATCACGTACCTGCCTATCGATGGCTGCGACACGGACTGGAGCGCCGGCGTAGCCAATCGCTGCGAAAGTGTGACGGTTCGACTGAACGGCGCAACCTTCACGCCGCTGATCCCGTATTTTGGGGTGCCGCTGCCGATACCGCCGTTTACCACCACCTTGCCGCGCGAATTCATGAAGAGTTCCGGCAATCCGGTCTGCCCCTGATGGCATGAAACCCTTTAGGCAAGCAAATAGAACCGCACCATGAGCATCAAAGTATCAGCCATCTGCCATTCCGAGGCGACGCTTGCAGCGCTGAACGCTCCCGATCCGGCGCGCACCGGAGTGGTGTTCGCCGCGCACATCGGTTCAGCGCAGACGCTGGCCAGCGTGCTGCGCCGGGATCAACCCGATGTGGTTCTGATGGATTTTCCGGTCGCCGACGAGCAGGCAATGGAACTGATTGAAGTGGCGTTGACGAAAGCACCCGGCACGCACCTTGTGCTGGTCAGCCCGGATCGTTCGGTGGAGCTGCTGATGCGCGCCATGCGCGCCGGGGTGCGCGAGGTGTTGCCAGCGCCCATGACACCCATGACTGTGCGGAAAGTGGCAAATGATGCCCAGGGTCGGCAGACGATCAACAGTCGTCATCAGGATAGAACTGGAAAGGTGCTCGCCGTGATCCCGGCAAAAGGCGGCGCCGGGGCCACATTTCTCGCCGCCAATCTGGCTTATGCCCTGTCCAGACAGGGGAAGCGGGTGGCGCTGCTTGACCTCAACCTGTACTTCGGTGATGCGGCCATCTTTCTGGGTGATAAGCCGGTGTTGTCCAGTCTGGTGGATCTGGCACGCCAGGCGCAGCGGCTGGACTTTGCCCTGCTGGACTCCAGCATGATCAAGCTGAGTGAACATCTGCATTTGCTGGCGGCCTCCGAGTCGCCGGAAGACGCAGACAAGGTTTCAACCGAGGCCATCGAGAAAATTGTCGATCTCGCCCGCTGTCACTATGACTTCGTGTTGCTGGATGTGAGCAGCACACTTGATCAGGTGGTGGTCAAGGCACTGGATCTGGCCGACACCATCTGCCTGACCCTGCAACTGAATCTGCCCTTTATTCGCGCTGCCAGGCATATGGCTGCGGTATTTCGGCAACTGGGCTATTCCCATGACAAAGTGAGCATCGTCGTCAATCGCTATGAGAAGGGAGACACGATCAGTCTGGCGGATGTGCAAAAGGCAACCGTGTTGAAGATTGGCCGGACCATCCCGAACAGTCACTTCGCGGTCAGCGCATCGGTCAACCAGGGGGTGCCAATGCTCGAAATGGCCCCGCGTGACCCGGTGACCCGTGCCTTGGCGGCCTGGGTGCAAGAGCTTGCGCCAGACGCGGCCAAGCCTGGCAAGGGCTGGTGGCATGCGCTGATGAATTCTTCGTCCTGAACGCCATCCATTTAACAAAAGAATGAAAGATCAAACATCATGAGCTTGCGAGACCGGAAACAAGATACCAGGACCGAGCCGAAGTCAATGGATTTCGGCTCCGAGTCGCGTTTGTCCGCGACGCCAGAATACTATGCACTGAAGGCGAAATTGCATACTCAGCTGCTCGGTCGTATCGACCTCGAAGTTCTGGGCAGCATGGCGCCAGAACGTCTGCGCGAGGAACTGGGTTCTTTGGTTGAGAAACTGCTGGCTGAGTCTGGCGTCGCGCTGAACGCGACGGAACGCGGCAGGATGATCCTGGATATCCAGAACGAAGTGATGGGTTTGGGTCCGCTGGAGCCCCTGCTGGCTGATCCGACCGTGTCCGATATCCTGGTCAACGGCCCCGGCAAGGTGTACGTCGAGCGGCGCGGCCGAATCGAGTTGACGGACGTGGTTTTTTCTGACGCCAATCACCTGATGAAGATCATCGACAAGATTGTGTCGCGCATCGGCCGCCGTATTGACGAATCGAGCCCGATGGTGGATGCACGCCTGCCTGATGGGTCGCGCGTGAATGCCATCATTGCGCCGCTGGCACTCGATGGCCCGCTGCTTTCGATTCGTCGCTTTGCTGTCGTGCCCTTGCGAATGGAAGACCTGATCAGCAACAAATCCCTGACGCCGGAGCTGGCGCAGTTGCTGATGGGCATGGTGCGCGCCAAGATGAACATCCTGATTTCGGGCGGTACCGGTAGCGGCAAGACTACGCTGCTCAACGTGCTGTCCGGTGCCATTCCTGCGACTGAACGGATCGTGACGATCGAAGACGCGGCCGAGCTGCAATTGCAGCAGCCGCACGTGGTCCGTCTTGAAACGCGGCCGGCCAATATTGAAGGCAAGGGCGAGGTCAATCAACGCGCCTTGGTGCGCAACAGTCTGCGCATGCGCCCCGACCGCATCATTGTGGGCGAGGTGCGCGGGGTCGAGGTGGTGGACATGCTGCAAGCCATGAATACCGGCCATGAAGGCTCGATGACCACGGTGCACGCCAACTCGCCGCGCGACTCCCTGACGCGGCTGGAAAACATGGCCGGCATGGGCGGCATGACCATTCCACCGAAGACGATGCGCCAGCAGATCAGTTCCGCCATCATGGCCATCATCCAGATTGCCCGGCTGACCGACGGCCGCCGCAAGCTGGTCAGCCTGCAGGAAGTGGTCGGCATGGAGGGCGACATCATCACCATGCAGGAAATCTACTCGTTTGTCCAGACCGGGGTTACTGACGACGGCACGGTTCTGGGGCATTTCGGCGCCACCGGTGTACGACCGAGATTCATGGGCCGACTCAAGGCCTATGGCATCAGCGTGCCGGACGAGGCCTTCGATCAAAACCGTACCTACGAGTAATGCCATGACCTTGAGTTACGCCCTATTTGTCGTCCTCGGTTTTCTTGCCGTGGTTCTGTTGATCGAGGGTGTCTTCATGTTTTGGAACGACACCACGAGCCCGGAGGTGAAACGCATCCAGAAGCGCCTGCGCGTGATGGCTGTCGGTCAGCATCGGGCGGCCGACGTCTCCCTTCTCAAACAACGCTTGTTGAGCGTCAGGCCGGGAATTCAAAGTCTACTGGTGCGCTTGCCGAAAACCCAGCAACTCGATCGTCTGTTATTGCAGACCGGATCCACCGCGTCCGTCGCGCAATTGCTCACCATCTGCCTGCTGCTGGGCCTGGGCGGCATCGTACTCGGCGTGGCGTTTCGCTGGGCGTGGCCTTGGGCAGTGCTGGCGGCCGTGGTATTGGCCGCGCTGCCGATGCTGCGCCTGCTGTGGCAGCGCGCCCATCGGGTGAATCAAATCAATGCCCAATTGCCTGATGCGCTGGACATGATCAGCCGGGCCCTGCGCGCCGGGCATGCCTTCCCGGCAGCGCTGGCCATGGTTGGAGAGCAGGCGCAGGAACCGATTGCAAGTGAGTTCAAAGCCACGTTTGACGAAATCAACTTCGGTATCTCGACCCAGACCGCGTTGAAGAATCTGGCGACGCGTGTCCCGATTGCCGACCTGCGCTACTTTGTGCTGGCCGTCGTCATCCAGTTGGAGACCGGGGGCAATCTGGCGGAACTTCTGAGCATGTTGGCCAATTTGATGCGCGAGCGATTCAAGCTGTTTGGCCGCATCCGAGTGCTCGCTGCTGAAGGAAAGCTGTCCGCCTATATTCTCACCGCCCTGCCGTTTTGCGTGGCCGGGATGATACAGATCGTCAACCCCGGGTACCTGAATGTTCTGTTGACCGACCCGGTGGGGATCCGGCTGGTGATTACGGCTCTGGTGATGATGCTGCTGGGGATTTTTGTGATGTGGCGCATTATCGACATGCGCGTTTAGGGAGGCCATGATGATGCAAACAATCATTCTCGCCATCGTCTTCATGTCAGCCGTGGGTCTGGTCTTGGGAATAGGCCTGTGGTTGAACCGTGATGAGGCCTTGGGGCGGCGTCTGGACGATCTCAAAGGACCAAGCGGCAGTCTTGATAAAACGGCGGAAGCTGGCGCCGAGTGGCGTGTCAAAGTGGCCCGGATCGTGGCGCCGATGGCTTGGTTGTCGACGCCAAAGGAAGGATGGGAGGCATCGAATTTTCGCGTGCGCTTCATGCACGCCGGTCTTCGGGGGCCGGGTTGGCCGGTAATCTTTTTCGGTGCAAAAACCTTCCTTACGCTGGCATTGCCAGGGCTGCTGCTGCTGTATCGCAGCATGGCCGATGTGTCGACCGCAACACAGTTCACGCTGTTTTCCTTGTTGTTCCTGGCGGCGCTGGGTTATTACTTGCCCAATCTGGTCATGATGATGATGATTCACTTTCGTCAACGTGAATTGCAGGAGGCCTTGCCCGATGCCGTTGACCTGATGCGCGTCTGCGTGGAAGCAGGGCTTGGCCTGGATGCGGCAATGAACCGTGCTGGCGAGGAAATGGATATGCGTAGCCACGCACTGGCCAGCGAGCTTAATCTGGTGACGCTGGACTTGCGGGTCGGCTCAACGCGCGAGCGCGCACTGCAAAATTTTGCCTTGCGCACCGGCGTGGACGATGTTGCGACGTTCGTGACCATATTGCTTCAGTCGGAGCACTTTGGTACCAATGTGGCCGAATCGTTGAGGATTCTCTCCGACACCATGCGGGTACAGCGGCAGGTGCGGGCGGAGGAACGCGCCGCAAAAATTCCACTGAAACTTTTGTTCCCGTTGATATTTCTCATATTCCCATCACTGTTTGTGGTGTTAATGGGACCTGCCGTGATCAGTATTTACCGGGTCCTGTTGCCGACCATGGCTGGTCGATGATCGCTTTTGGAGAACGTCATGAAGCATTGCGTCAAAACTGTGTCTTTTCTGTCGACTGCTGCCCTGCTGGGTTGTGCGCAGCTGTCGTTGGCTCCCCCGCTGGGTGCGCCGGTAGCGACCGTGGCTGCTCGTACCTCCGTGCTGCCACGCGTGCAACCGGTCGAGAACGTCCCTGGCACGGTGTCCGAGGTCGAGGGATTCTTTATCCTGGGCCGCGCGGCCCACGGTGCCGGTGACCTGGCGCAGGCAGAGGAGCGCTATATGCAGGTTCTGAGTAAACAGCCATCGCACCTTGGCGCTCTCAACTCGATCGCCGTGATTTACGCGCAGACGCAACGCAGCGACAAGGCGATTGAATATTTCAAGCGGGCGATCGAGCTTGATCCGCAAGCTTCCCATGTGCACAACAATCTGGGCTACGCCCTGTTGCTGGCGGGCCGACTTGCCGAGGCCGGACCGGAACTGGCTCTTGCACACGACTTGAACCCGTCAAATTCTCAACCGCGGCAGAGCCTTGAGTCGCTGGCTCGTTCAGCCGAGGGCGCGGCGGCAGGGCCACAGATCGTGGCGGTCGCAAAGAATGTCTATGAATTGCGCGATGGGTCTGCGCTGCGCCCGGCGACGACGCAGGCTGCGGCCACGGTAGCGGCAGCGGTCAAGGAACTTGCACCCGGCGCTTCATTGCAAGGTGTCCGGATCGAGGTTTCGAATGGCGTCGGCATCCGGCATTTGGCCAGACGCACTGCAGAACGACTTGTGCCGATGGGTGTCGTGACAGCACGATTGACCAATCAGCCGCGCTTCCGGCAGCCAAAAACAGAAATCCAGTTCGGTGTCGGACAAAAGGACGCAGCCGATGCGCTATCGACGCAGTTGCCGGCGGGCGTCAGAACGGTTCCGTCCGCCCGTCTTGCGAAAAATATCCAGATGCGCCTGGTATTGGGTCACGACCAGATTGGTAACGCAATTGCGGCCTGGCTCGAATCGGGCAGCGAGATTCACGTTGCGCTGGCTGGCCACGATGTATGGCGCTGGAGTTGAGATTTATTGACCGGAAATTGACAAATCGCAATCGCTTGCATGTAGACAAAACTAAGCTGTTGCATCGAGTCTTTGATCGTAGGCGGTACGGTGGCGCGGTTTCTACCGAGGCATTGATAAAGGGGAAATTGTGAAAACAAATGTGATGAGAATTATCAGCACTTCTGCGCTCTTTGTAGCAGTAGGCCTCCTTGGTGCATGCGGGGGTAGCGGCGACCAGGCCGCCTGCGGAAGTGGCATTGCAAAAGTAAACACACTGCTGGACCAAGGTGCCTGCGCCTCGAGCACGTCGATCACGTCGACTGCTTCCGCCACCGGCGCCTCGTTAACGCTTTCATTAACCGATGCGTCTGGCGCGGCCATGACGTCGCTCTCTCCCGACCGCGCGGGAACAGTGCAGGCCGTGGTGAAAGACAGCAAAGGGACCAAGGCACCAAATGTCGCGGTCACTTTCTCGACGACTGACAAGACAGGTGTATTCGTGCCCTCGTCTGGCACTGCCTTGACCGATGCCAGCGGCGTGGCGCGCGTCGGTTTGACGGCGGGCGCCCAAGCCGGCGCGTTCACGGTGACGGCGCTCACCAACGCCGGTGCTACCGGAACGCTCGGCTACGCGGTGACCTTCCCGACACTGACGCTGAGCGCGCTCAGCATCGCTCCGGCAACGCTTTCCGCCGGTGGCAACGCCAGCGTTGGCGTCACGGTATCGAACGGATCATCGCCCTATGCGCCGCCGCTGTCGGTGTCCTTCACTTCGGCGTGCATTACTGCTGGCAAAGCGACGATTGGCTCACCGGTGCTGACGCAGAGCGGTATTGCCACTGCAAGCTACACCGACAAGGGCTGCGGCGTGGCCGACATCATCACCGCTTCGGTGGCGCTCGGCGGTGCCACCGTGACGCAAACCGGGACCATCGACGTGCTGCCGGCATCGGCTGGGTCGATCAAGTTCGTTTCCGCTGACACCACCAACATTGCGCTGAAGGGCACTGGCGGCTTCGGACGCCAGGAGTTTTCGACCCTGACGTTCCAGGTGTTTGACAATACCGGGCACGCGCTTGCCGGCAAGTTGGTCAACTTTGTGTTTGCCGACAAGAATAGCAATGCCGCGACGACGGTGGGCGGACTGACGCTGAATCCGGGGTCCGCCACAACCGCTGCCGATGGCACGGTGACGACGCTGGTTTCAGCCGGGACCATTCCGACTTCTGTGCGTGTTGTCGCTTCGATTGATGGTAGCTCACCGCTGACCACAACCCTGTCGAACATTCTGGTGATTTCAACCGGCGTTCCGGATCAAAAGCACTTCTCGCTTTCCACCCAAACCGGGAATTGTGAAGGAAAGGACTTTGACCAGACCTGCAGCATATTGACTGCGACGCTGGGCGATCATTTTGGCAATCCGGCACCTGATGGCACGGCAGTGAACTTCACCACCGGCGCTGGCGTCATTGATGCCTCATGTGTCACGGGAGCGCTTCCGTCTGCCGGTGCCACACCCACTGGTCAGACAAGCAACTCCAAAGTCGGTCCAGGTTCGGGGACATGCAGTGTGCTGCTGCGGTCAAGCGGCCTGCGCACACAGAATGGGCGCGTGACGGTTCTTGCCTATGCTTTGGGCGAGGAAGACTTCGTCGATAACAACGGCAACAATGTGTTTGACACTGGCGATACTTTCACCGACAAGAGTCCCGATATTTTCCGCAACGACGACGAGAGCGGAGTCACGGGCGCAAACCCGAACGGCACTTGGACTGCAGGCGAGCCATGCATCGGACCCAACAATGGGACTTGCGGCACGGCAGGCGATGGTCAGTACAACGGCATGCTGCGCGTTCCACAAGTACCGAGCGCGCAGACCTTGTATGTATCGAATCAGCTCGTGCAGATATTTTCCGGAAGCTATGCAAACATCAGTTTCAATCCTTCGGCGCTGGTGTGCCCGGCGGGCAGCGCAGTGGACCTTCTGGTGACAGTCACAGACGAGATTGGAAATGTCATGCCCGCGGGTACGACCATTGCCTTCAGCACGGTATTTGGCCCCGGGGTTGACGCGGCGACGGTGCTTCCGGCCAGCGTCAAGGTCAACAACGTCGTGCTGGCAGTTGGCGAACCACTGCTGATTCCAACCTATCGGGTGGCAGTGGGATGCTCTGGCGCCAGCGGCAAATTGGTGGTGACTGTTACCACACCGAACAAGATTGAAACGACGGCCAGCTTGCGAATCAACTAGCTGGTTGACGAAACTGCGGTGGCCCCGTTTATACAGACGGTATCAGTTCGAGCACATCTGTGTTTGTGGTCCGGAGAACCCGTGAGGCAGTCTGATGACCCCTCATGGGACAATCCCCAGCTATGCATCCTAAAGCCCTGCTTGACGTCTGTTCCGAACTCGTCCGGCTCACTCTCAAATTCGACCATCCGACTGATGCCATCGTGGCGAAGTTTTTCCGTGACCACCGGGGTCTCGGGCCGCGCGAACGCGCCACGCTGTCGGGAACGGTTTACACCGTGCTGCGCAAGAAACTGCTGTTCGACCACTATGCGCCTTCGGGCAGCGGTCCCAAAGAGCGGCGTCTGGCGATTCTGGGGTTTTACGGCCCCGGTGATTTCCTTCGCAGCGCCTTGAGCGACCAGGAAAAAAACTGGCTCGATCAGTGCGAAAAAATCAATGTGGCTGATTTGATGGAGCGCCACCGGCATAACCTGCCCGATTGGCTGGTGCAACCGCTCAAAGAACAGCTGGGTGACGAATTCTGGCAGTTGGCGGAGAGTCTGAATCAGGGCGCCGGGCTGGATTTACGCGTCAATGCCCTCAACGCCAAGCGCGCGGACGTGCAAAAAGAACTGGCCCAGGCCGGTATCAAGGCGGTTCCCACGCCTTATTCAACCTGGGGCCTGCGCATTGCGGGCAAGCCGACTTTGAACAAGCTCGACGCGTTTATCCGCGGCGCATTTGAGGTGCAGGACGAAGGCTCGCAGCTGCTGACCATGCTGCTCGATGCCAAACGCGGTGAAATGGTGGTCGATTTTTGCGCTGGCGCCGGCGGCAAGACGCTGGCCATTGGTGCTTGCATGCGCAGCACTGGTCGCCTGTATGCCTTTGACACCTCGGCCCATCGCCTTGACGCGCTCAAACCGCGCCTTGCGCGCAGCGGTCTGTCCAATGTGCACCCGGCGGCCATCGCCCACGAGCGCGACGAGCGCGTCAAGCGACTTTCTGGCAAAATGGACCGTGTCCTGGTGGATGCGCCGTGTTCCGGATTGGGTACGTTACGACGTAACCCGGACCTTAAATGGCGGCAAAACCTGCAGTTGGTGGCCGAGTTGGCCGTCACACAAGCCGCCATCCTGCAAAGCGCGGCGCGCTTGCTCAAGCCGGGCGGGCGACTGGTGTATGCAACGTGCAGCATGCTGGTTCAGGAAAACGAGGCCATTGCGCAGGCATTTTCTGACGCCAATCCCGAGTTCACCCCGATCGATGCGGGTGAAATCCTCTCTGGTTTGAAAGTTGAACGCGCCGCAACTTTGTGCAGCGGCGGGACCAGTGGGCAGCGCTATCTTCGTTTATGGCCGCATCGTCATCAGACCGATGGTTTTTTTGCGGCAGTGTGGCAAAGAGTTTGATTTCGTATGAATATTTCGTTGGGAAATTGATGGATATGTTGTTAGCTGAAGGGGCTGCATTGACCCCTGTACTTGACTTCTTCGCCAATGGGCTTTGGCATCTGGCTGGGTGGCAAATCGTCTTGTTTACCCTGGCCGTGACCCACCTCACGATTGCCAGTGTTACCATTTTTTTGCACCGGCATCAGGCGCACCGTGCGCTGGATTTGCACCCTGTCGCAGCGCATTTATTCCGCTTCTGGCTCTGGTTGACGACCGGTACCGTGACCAAGGAATGGACTGCAGTGCATCGCAAGCACCACGCCAAATGCGAGCAGTTGGGCGATCCGCACAGTCCGGTGGTGTTCGGCATCAAAAAAGTATTCTGGCAAGGTTACGAGCTGTACCGGGCTGAATGCCGCAACGCTGAAACCTTGCAGCGCTTTGGTCACAACACGCCCAAGGACTGGCTCGAGCGCCACCTGTATACGCGCTATTCATGGCAAGGTGTCGCGCTGCTGATGGTTCTGGACATTGCCCTGTTCGGTGTCATTGGCCTGACGGTGTGGGCGGTGCAAATGTTGTGGATTCCGGTGATGGCCGCAGGTGTCATCAACGGTATTGGCCATTGGTGGGGTTATCGCAATTTCGAAACCAGTGATGCCAGCACCAACGTGTCGCCTTTTGGACTGCTGATTGGGGGAGAAGAGCTGCACAACAATCATCACACTTATCCGACCTCGGCCAAACTCTCGGTCAAGCCCTATGAGATCGATATCGGATGGTTTTATATCCGTGTCCTGCAGGCCTTGGGCCTGGCGACAGTGAAAAAGACGGTGCCGCAACTGGCCTTTGGTGCGGCGCGTGCGGTGGCTGATGAAAAGACACTGGAGGCGCTTATTTCCAATCGCTACGAAATCATGGCTGCCTACGCAAAAGACATGCGGCGTGCCTTCAAGGACGAACTGGAAGCCATGAAATCGCGCAGCGCCGATGCAGCCGTGATCAAAGCCGCACAGCGCTGGTTGCATCGCGATGTTGACCAGGTGCCAGCGGCCGCTATTTCCCAACTTGCACTGGCCCGCGATGCGTCGCCGGTGCTGGACAAGATGGTGGTCATGCGTGAAGAACTGCGCCAGTTCTGGCTCAATCGCTCGCACACCCGTGATCAGCTGGCTGCCGATTTGCAGGGCTGGTGTCATCGCGCGGAGGCCAGTGGCATCGCGGTCTTGGAGGAGTTTTCCTTGAGGCTGCGGGCGGTGCGGGCCTGAACAACAAAAAGCCCGCATGAAGCGGGCTTTTTTTCGGCAAACAAAGCTGAATTACTTCAGCTTCATTTCCTTGTAATCCACATGCTTGCGAGCTTTGGGATCAAATTTCTTGATCAACATCTTCTCGGGCATGGTTTTCTTGTTCTTGCTGGTGGTGTAGAAGTGACCGGTGCCAGCAGTAGATTCCAGCTTGATTTTTTCGCGTCCGCCTTTGGTTGCCATGATGCTTCCTTTTAACTGTTAAGCCTGGCCACGTGCGCGCAGGTCTGCGAGCACAGAGTCAATACCGTTCTTGTCGATCAAACGCAGACCTGCGTTTGAAATCCGCAGGCGAACCCAGCGGTTTTCAGTTTCGACCCAGAAACGGCGATATTGCAGGTTCGGCAGGAACCGGCGCTTGGTTCTGTTGTTGGCGTGGGAAACCTTGTTTCCCACCATGGGGGCTTTGCCCGTGACTTCACATACGCGTGCCATGTGGACACTCCGATACTGACTTAACGGCCTTCACTGTCGATCAAAATGGTCCGCTGAAACGACTGTTTCAACCAAAGCATTCGATCTCGCAAAAGCCTCACCTCGCCAAGAAAAGGGTGGCGGTAACCCAAATGCTGCTTTCGAACCGGGTTGGGCCGACTTCAGCAAAGCCGCTAATTATAACGGGCTCCGGATGGCTACGTCCACTGCGGTCAGGAGGAACGACAAACAGGCCTATTTTTGTTCCAGAAACCTCTGTGCGTCCAGTGCCGCCATGCAACCGGTGCCAGCGCTGGTGATGGCCTGGCGATAGACGTGATCCTGCACGTCGCCAGCGGCAAAAATGCCCGGAACGCTGGTTTGCGTGGCAAAACCCTTGTTGCCGCCCTGGGTGATGATGTAGCCACCCTCCATGTCGAGTTGGCCTTTGAAAATCTCCGTGTTGGGCGTGTGACCAATGGCAATAAAGCATCCCTGCAAGCGCAGCTCTTCGGTGCTGCCGTTGCTGACATTTTTCAGCCGCACGCCGGTCACACCGCTGGCATCGCCCAGCACTTCATCGAGGGTGCTGGAGGTCTTGAGCGCAATCTTGCCACTCTCAACTTTTTCCATCAGCTTGTCGATCATGATCGGTTCGGCGCGGAACTTGTCACGGCGGTGGATCAAATAGACTTTGCTGGCAATATTGGACAGGTACAGGGCCTCTTCAACAGCAGTATTGCCACCGCCCACCACGCAAACCGCCTGGTCGCGGTAGAAAAAGCCGTCGCAGGTAGCGCAACCGGACACGCCGCGTCCCATGAACGCGGTCTCGGACGCCAACCCCAGGTATTGGGCGGAGGCACCGGTGGCCAGGACCAGGGCGTCGCAGGTGTATTCGCCACTGTCGCCTTTGAGGGTGAACGGGCGTTTGCTGAAATCAACGGCGTTGATATGGTCGAACACGATTTCGGTCTTGAAGCGCTCGGCGTGGGCCAGAAAACGCTGCATCAGATCGGGGCCCTGAACGCCGTCCACGTCGGCTGGCCAGTTGTCCACCTCGGTCGTGGTCATCAGTTGGCCGCCCTGGGCGATGCCGGTGATCAGCAAGGGCTTGAGGTTGGCGCGAGCCGCGTAAATGGCAGCGGTGTAGCCTGCTGGCCCGGAGCCCAAAATCAAAACTTGGGCGTGTCTGCTTGTTGACATTGTGAAGACCTTTTCAGAAAAATAGCATGCGTCGAGTAGAGATCAGGCTGGAACGTGAAATATCAAGCTTCTTTCCTGGCAGGTTTGCGCAACCTGATCCGGCTCACGCTTGATTGTAAGAACTCCATGGTTGCAGCAAAAAGGACCCCATGCGCTGTCAGTGTCGAACAAGCGCTGGCAAACCAGCCGCAATTTCGAGTGTGGAACTGCCGACGAGTGTCCTCTTAGAGATCGACGAAATAATTGGCAGCCGCGGCATCGATGGCATCGTTGCTCAGGGTGGGCATCTGACGCAGGAAGCGGGCGCGGTCGATGACCTGATCCACCAGATCCCTGGGGTGGCTGCCGGCAAAGGCGCGCTTCTTGTCGCGGTAATAGGTATTGACGAGATAAGCAGCGACGCGCGGCACATAGTCGATGCCCTGAAGCTTGCAGACTCGCTGGAGGATTTCCAGAAACTCCTCCTCGGTCTGATGCCGTACCTGGATCTTGTGCCGGATGCGCCGCAGAAACGCCTGATCGACGAGTTCGCGCGGGTTCAGGTTGGTGCAGAAGATCGTGATCTGGTCGAAAGGAACTTCGATTTTTTTGCCGTTATGGAGTTCCAGAAAATCGGTTCCGCGTTCCAGTGGGACCATCCAGCGATTGAGCAACTGGTGCGGCGGCACCTGCTGTCGGCCGAAATCGTCAAGGATGAAGACGCCATTGGCGGCTTTCATGTGGGCAGGGCATTCGTAAAACTTGCTGATCGGGTCGTACTCCAGATTCAGGCCTCCGATGGTCAGCTCTCCGCCGACCATGACCACCGGGCGGTGGCACAGGCGCCAACGGGGATCATGCTTGAAATCGGACTCCAGATCGAGGGGCGCGTTGGTGTCGTCCTGTTTCTCGTCAATGGCCATGTGGACGGCCGGATCGAAGACCCGAATGATCTGGCCGTCAACTTCGATTGCATGGGGAATATAGATGCTTCCGGCTAGCGCCCGGCCCAGCGCCTCGGAGATGGACGATTTCCCGGTGCCGGCCGGTCCGTAGAGAAAGATCGAGCGTCCCGAGTTGAATGCCGTTCCGAGCTGTTCAAGCAGTGTCTTGCCGATGACGAGCTGGCTCAGGGCCTGCCTGACCCACTCGGCATCGACTTCCACTTGCCTGACCGTCTGATGCGCGACCATCAGGCAGTAAGGCCGCAGCGGCACCGGTGCCGGCCCTGTGTATTGCGATTGCTGGAGTGCCCTTTCTGTTCGTTCCAGCCCGAGATTCGTGATTGCGAAAACGTAGCTGACCCGGCTGTAGCCACCGCCGGTGCGAACATCAATCAAGCGGTCTGCCTTGGCCAGCTCTGCCAGTTCATCGACGACGCCCAATGGCAGGCGCATCTTGCGAGACAGGTCGGGAAGCGAGAAGATTTGCCCTTCGAAATAGGCAATCTTCAACATCAGGTCGACCAGGAAAGTTTCGGACAATCCGGTCTGGGCGATATTTCGAGGAACCGGAGGAACGTTGTGGAATATGCGGTCGAGGTCTTCGACGCTGATGGAGCCCAGAGAAACCAGCGCGTCCCCAAGACGTCCGCCGCCAGCTCTTTGTTGGGCCAGCGCAGCGTTCAGCTGTTCGGCTGTAATCAGCCGCTCCCTTACAAGCAATTCACCTAGCGAGACACTCATGGGCCCTCCCTATAATTTGCGGCGGAAGGGGTCTCCTGCGCACAAAACGTCACTATATCGCTTCGTTGGCAAAAAGCGCAGTGAATCGGTGTCTTTTTCACCCGGGTTAAGCTCCGGCTAACACGCTACCCATGACTTATTCGCTCAACACCCTGAATTCCTCCCGTTCGTCGGCCACAGCTAGCCGTCCCGGATGGCGGCGCTTTGCTGACGAGCTGGGACTGATCGTCGGCCTGGTGCTGTTGATCCTCTGGAGCATTGCCTTGCTGAGTTATTCACCGCAGGATGCCGCCTGGTCTACGTCGGGTCAGGGCGGGGCGCTGTTGAACCGGGCGGGGCGCCTCGGCGCCTGGGTGGCTGATGGCAGTTACTTTCTGCTCGGGTTTTCAGTTTGGTGGTGCGTGGCGGCCGGTGTTCGGGTCTGGCTCGCCAACCTGTCGCGTTGGTTGCGTGGGCATCAATTGCTCAGTTCCCGCGATGACCCGGCTACTTCGGTGACATCGTTGATTCGCCGATTTGCCTTGAGCCGCTTTGCCTTTTGGCTTGGCCTGGCGTTGTTGCTGTGTGCCAGTGCCAGTCTGGAGTGGTCGCGTCTATACAGCCTTGAAATCCGGTTGCCGGGGTACAGCGGCGGTATTCTGGGCTATTTTGTCGGGCCATTGAGCGTCGCATGGCTGGGCTTTACTGGCTCTGCTCTGCTTGCCATTGCGGTTGGGCTGGTAGGCGCTGCACTGTTGTTCCGATTTTCCTGGGGACACGTGGCCGAGCGTGTGGGTGCGTGGCTTTATTTTCAGATTGAATCCCGGCGCGAAAAGCGCGAAGTTGAGCAGGATATCGCCCTGGGTCAACGCGCGGCACGGGCGCGCGAGGCGGTGGTGATGGAGGAACGCATGGACAGCGCTGAACAGCACCCTTTGCCGATCATGATTGAGCCGGTGCTGGTTGATGTGCCCAAGAGCGTGCGCGTCGCCAAGGAGCGACAAAAACCCTTGTTTACAGAGTTGCCCGACAGCAAATTGCCGCAGGTTGATTTACTCGACGGCGCAATGCTTCGACAGGAAACGGTGGCGCCCGAGACGCTCGAGATGACCAGCCGCATGATCGAGAAGAAGCTCAAGGATTTCGGCGTGGCGGTGCGGGTCGTGCTGGCACAACCCGGGCCGGTGATCACGCGTTACGAGATCGAGCCGGCCACCGGCGTCAAGGGCTCGCAGATCGTTGGTCTGGCCAAAGACCTGGCGCGTTCATTGAGTCTGGTGTCGATCCGCGTGGTGGAGACGATTCCAGGCAAGAACCACATGGCGCTGGAACTACCCAATGCCAAACGCCAGTCGATCAGGCTGTCCGAGATATTGGGCTCCAACATTTACAACGAGGCCAAATCGCTGCTGACAGTTGGTTTGGGCAAAGACATTGTGGGTAACCCGGTAGTGGCGGATCTCGCCAAGATGCCGCACGTGCTGGTGGCGGGCACCACCGGTTCAGGTAAATCGGTCGGTATCAATGCCATGATTTTGAGCCTGCTATACAAAGCCGAGGCACGCGATGTGCGCTTGTTGATGATCGACCCCAAGATGCTGGAAATGTCGGTGTATGAAGGCATTCCGCATTTGCTGGCCCCAGTGGTGACAGATATGCGGCAAGCGGCCAACGGCCTGACCTGGTGCGTTGCTGAAATGGAGCGCCGCTACAAGCTGATGAGCAAGATGGGGGTCCGCAACCTGGCTGGTTTCAACGTCAAGCTCGACGAGGCCAAGGCGCGCGGTGAGTACATTGGCAACCCATTCAGTTTGACACCTGAAGCGCCCGAGCCGCTGGAGCGCCTGCCCCACATCGTGGTGGTGATTGACGAACTGGCCGATTTGATGATGGTGGTGGGGAAGAAGATTGAAGAACTCATTGCACGCCTGGCGCAGAAGGCCCGCGCGGCTGGCATTCACCTGATTCTGGCCACCCAGCGCCCGAGTGTGGACGTGATTACCGGTCTGATCAAGGCCAACATTCCCACCCGCATTGCGTTTCAGGTTTCGAGCAAGATCGACAGCCGCACCATTCTTGACCAGATGGGCGCTGAAGCGCTGCTGGGCATGGGTGACATGCTCTACATGCCCAGCGGCACCGGATTGCCGATTCGGGTGCATGGCGCCTTTGTCAGCGACGAGGAGGTGCACCGGGTGGTGAGCTACCTCAAGGCCCAGGGTCCGAGCAACTACATTGAGGGCGTGCTCGAAGGCGGCACGGCCGATGGCGAAGATGGCCAGTTCGGTGAGGCCGATGCGGCCGGCGAAAAAGACCCGATGTACGACCAGGCGGTGGAGGTGGTTTTGAAGAACCGGAAAGCCAGCATCTCGCTGGTGCAGCGCCACTTGAAGATCGGCTACAACCGCGCCGCGCGCCTGGTGGAAGACATGGAAAAAGCCGGTCTGGTTAGCAGCATGAGCAACAGCGGCCAGCGTGAGATTCTGGTGCCCACGCGGGCGGAGTGAGTAATGGTGAATCTTGGAAATTCGTCATTGCGAGCGCAGCGCGTTGCCGCGTTCTTTTCGCTCCTCGCAATGACGAGTTTGGTAGCGGATTGCCGCGCTGCGCTCGCAATGACCGCAATTCGGATTTGTAGATCGGTTGGAATGAAACATTTTGCTATTATTTTGCTAGCTGCCTGCGCAATGTCAGCGGGGGCTGGAGGGCTGGAAAGCCTTGAAAAATTCGTAAAAACGGTGAAAACCGGCCGCGCCGATTTCACCCAGGTCGTGACCGCTCCCGCCAGGCAAGGGCAGGCGCCGCGCGTCAAGACTTCCAGTGGCACGTTCGAGTTTTCACGTCCCAGCCGATTCAAGTTCAGCTACAAAAAACCATTCGAGCAAAGCATCGTGGCTGATGGCGAGACCCTGTGGCTGTACGACGTCGATCTGAATCAGGTCACCGCCCGCAAGCAGGATACGGTGCTTGGCTCCACGCCAGCAGCGCTGATCGCATCAGCCCCGGATTTGAGCGCCTTGCAGGCCGACTTTATCCTTGCGGCAGCACCGGACAAGGATGGACTGGAGTGGGTGCTGGCCACGCCCAGGGCCAAAGACAGCCAGTTGCAAAGCATCGGCGTCGGGCTGCGCGAAGGGCAACTGGTGGTGCTGGAAATTCTGGACAGCTTTGGTCAGAAGTCGAACCTGCGTTTCAGCGGTTTTGTGGCCAATGCGCCCATCGACGCATCGAGTTTTCGCTTCAAACCACCAGCGGGTGCTGATGTGATTCGGCAGTGAGCCGTCGCCGCAGCGCGGCGATCACGTCGATGGCTGGGATACAGCCCCGCAAACAAACTCAGCCTGAACCCGCTCCAGCAGGCAAATGGGTCATCCGTGGCGCGGCGTGAATCGAGCGCTTGGGCGAAATGATCGGAAGAGACCCGTCACCGGTAACGATGCGCCACAATATTGCCCAATGAAAGCCTCCCCCCATCAGCACCAGCCTCTGGCCGAACGACTTCGCCCGAAAACGCTGGGTGAGGTCGTCGGCCAGCAGCAGCTGTTGGGTGAAGGTATGGCCTTGCGCATTGCGTTCGAGTCCGGTCAGCCGCACAGCTGCATCTTGTGGGGGCCGCCGGGCACCGGTAAAACGACTATTGCGCGTCTGATGGCCGACGCGTTTGATGCGCAGTTCATCAGCATCAGTGCGGTGCTGGGTGGCGTGAAGGACATCCGCGAGGCGGTGGAACAGGCTCAGACTGCGCGCGACGGACTGGAGCAGCGGCGCACCATTGTGTTTGTGGATGAGGTGCACCGCTTCAACAAAAGCCAGCAGGACGCCTTCCTGGCGCATGTTGAGAGTGGCCTCTTTACCTTCATCGGCGCCACCACGGAAAACCCTTCGTTTGAAGTCAACTCGGCTCTGCTGTCGCGCGCCACGGTGTATGTGCTACAGCCTCTGTCCTCCTCTGATTTGGAGCAAATAATAGCCAGAGGCATTGCTGCTCAGGCGCTTCCAGCTATTGAAAGCATAGCATCCGAGCGGCTCATCGCGTACGCCGACGGTGATGCACGGCGCTTGCTGAACACGCTGGAAACCTTGGCGGTGGCCGCCTCCAGGGAAAAGCTGGATAGCATCACCGATGTCTGGTTGCTCAAGGTGCTGGGTGAACGCATGCGTCGTTATGACAAGGGCGGTGAGCAGTTTTACGACACCATTTCAGCGCTGCACAAATCGGTGCGTGGTTCTGACCCGGATGCTGCCTTGTATTGGCTGGTACGCATGCTCGATGGTGGTGTCGATCCGCGCTATCTGGCGCGCAGATTGATCCGCATGGCCAGCGAAGATGTCGGCCTCGCCGATCCACGCGCGCTACGCCTGGCACTCGACGCGGCCGAGGTGTACGAACGTCTGGGCACACCCGAGGGCGAACTGGCATTGGCCGAGTGCGTGGTCTATCTGGCGGTGGCCGCGAAATCGAATGCGATTTACAAGGCCTTCAACGAGGCCAGGGCCTTTGTCAAAAAAGACGGAACCCAGCCAGTGCCCATGCACCTGCGCAATGCACCGACGAAGCTGATGAAAGACCTGGATTACGGTAGGGGCTACCGTTACGCGCACGACGAGGAGGGCGGTTTTGCCGCCGGTGAACGTTATCTGCCAGATGGCATGGCCGCGCCGGGCTTCTATCGTCCGGTTGAACGCGGGTTGGAGATCCGGATTGCAGAAAGGTTGAGGCAATTGCGCGAGCTCAATCTGCAACACTTACAAAAGTAGCCATCCGGTGTCAAGCGGTATCAGGATGTGTGGCCGCTATACTCGGCGAACTCATTTTTGGCGGGTCGGCAATGGATTGCATTGAAACGCCCCAGCCTATCTTTCAAAGGAATTAAAGTGCAAGTCAAGAACGCTAGAACAATCGCCTGGTGCGCGTGCGCGCTGGGACTGAGTCTGGGACTGCTGTCCGGTGGCGTGCAAGCCCAGAGCGCCAGCGCCCCGGCGGCCCAGAGCGCGCCCGCCGCAGCCGAGGCCCCGGCAGCCCCGCCCGTCATCACCGACGTCAAGCCGGCAGATGCCGGTGCTGCCGCCAAGAAGGCTGCCGAGCCCAGCGACAACCCCTACGGTTTAGAGGCCCTGTGGAAGACCTCCGACGCCGTGGCCAAGACCGTGCTGCTGCTGCTGCTCATCATGAGCGTGGGCAGCTGGTACATCATGATCGTCAAAGTGCTCGAACAAGCCAAGATGAACCGCCAGGCCAAACTCGCCACCAAGAACTTCTGGCCCGCCGGCACCGTGCAGCAAGGCGCCGCCGCCCTGGAAGCCAACAGCCCCTACCGCTTCATGGCTGACGCCGCCAGCAACGCGGTGAAGAAACACGACGGCCTGATGGGCCACGTCGACCTCAACGACTGGACCGCCATGGGCATCCAGCGCGCCGTCGAGCGCATCCAGAGCAACACCCAGAACGGCCTGGCCTTTCTCGCCACCGTCGGTTCGATCTCCCCCTTCGTCGGCCTGTTCGGCACCGTCTGGGGCATCTACCACGCACTCACCGCCATCGGCATCTCGGGCCAGGCCTCGATCGACAAAGTCGCCGGCCCGGTCGGCGAAGCCCTCTTGATGACCGCCATCGGCCTGGCCGTGGCCGTGCCCGCGGTGCTGGCCTACAACTGGCTGGTGCGGCGCAACAAAGCCGTCATGGACGACGTACGCGCCTTCAGCAACGACCTGCATGCCGTGGTCCTGGGCTCGGTCAAGAAGTCCTGAAACCTTGCAGGGCAGAGCGCTTGACACGAAGTGAAGCCGCCCTGTCCCCAACCGATTAGGAAACGCATATGTCCATGAACGTCGGCTCCAGCGACGACGGCGACGACGCCGTCATGTCGGCCATCAACACCACGCCCCTGGTGGACGTGATGCTGGTGCTGTTGATCATCTTCCTGATCACCATTCCGGTGGTCACCACCTCGATCAAGCTCTCGCTGCCCAAGGAACGCGTCGAAGTGCGCGAAACCAAGCCCGAGAACATCATCATCTCGGTCGACCAGAGCGGCAACATCTTCTGGTACGAAGCGCGCATCAAGAACGTCGACGCGCTGGTGGAGAAACTCAAGAAAGTCTCGCCCTTGAAGCCCCAGCCCGAAGTCCAGGTCCGCGGCGACGCCAATGCCCGCTACGAAGGCGTGGGCAAAGTCCTGCTGGCCTGCCAGCGGGCGGGCATCGTCAAAGTCGCCTTCATCACCGAGCCCCCGCCGCTGGGCGGTTGAGCGCGAACAAGGGAATAACTCCTCATGGGAATGCACGTAGGAAACACCAGCAGCTCGGGTGAACCCGAAGTCATGATGGAGATCAACACCACGCCGCTGATCGACGTGATGCTGGTCTTGCTGGTCATGCTGATCATCACGATCCCGATCCAGCTGCACTCGGTGAACCTGGAAATGCCGGTGGGCACACCCCCGGCGAACCTGGTCAAGCCCGAGAAAATCCAGATCGACATCGACGCGCAAAGCGTGGTGTACTGGCAGGGCCTGGCCGTGGCCGCGCCCGAGCTCGATGAAAAGATGAAGGCCATCAGCCACCAGGAACCCCAGCCCGAAGTCCACATCCGGCCCAACAAGGACTCGCAGTACGCCGTCTTTGCCAACGTGCTCTCCTCCAGCAAGCGTCTGGGCCTGAACAAAATCGCCGTCATCGGCGCGGAGCAGTTTGTGCAATGAATACACTCGAACTCGACTACCGCTTTGAGTCGCGCGACCCCTCCAGGCGCATCAAGGGCCTGATCGTGGTGGTTGCGCTGCACGCCTTCCTGGGCTACGCGCTGGTCTCGGGCATGGCCAGGAAGGGCCTGAACTTCATCAAGAAGCCACTCGAAGCGGTGGTGATCCAGGAAGTCATCATTCCGCCGCCACCGCCGCCGCCCCCGCCCAAGAAGATCGAGACCCCCAAGGAGATGACCAAGGTCGAGGCCCCGCCACCGCCCTA
Organism: uncultured beta proteobacterium; assembly: GCA_963810395.1. Taxonomy (GTDB): domain Bacteria; phylum Pseudomonadota; class Gammaproteobacteria; order Burkholderiales; family Burkholderiaceae_C; genus Rhodoferax. The sequence continues at coordinate 569,416 of CAWENC010000002.1, forward strand.
TGTGCCCCCGGCCGAGGTGACGCCGGCGGTGACTTCGAACGCGCCGGTGATTCAATCGACCCAGGTGCTGCCCACGGCGCCGGCGGTGATTGCGCCACCGCCGCCGCCGGCCCCGGTGGCGATTGGCCCCAGGCGCACCACGATTGGCCTGGCCTGTCCGACGCAGGTACCCCCGGAGATGCCGCGCAAGGCGATCCAGGACGGCACCGAAGGGGTGGTCACGGCGCAGATCCGCATCAAGGGCGGGGTCATTCAGGACGTCACCGTGCTCTCGGGTCCGCGCGTCTTCCACGCTGCCGTCAAGGCCGCCATGCTGCAATACAAATGCGTCACCGACGGCAACGAGGTCGTTGCTACGCAGGAATTCAACTTCAAGCTGGAGTGAAGATGGTCTACCGCAGGCAGCCTTACCACAGCAAAGTGACAGTGCGATGTATTTTGGCAACAAACCATCTTTTATTGTGCGCAATTGGATTGGCTCAATCGCACTTTACAAATGATTACCTTACAGTCGTGACACGGAAACAGAAACAGGCCAGGAGTACTTTCAGGCCTGTTGCCAATTCTGGCGCGAGCTTTGCGGCGCTCTGATTTCTAATTTATTGAAGGAAGATTCATGAAGCACCAAACTCCAAGATTTCGACTCAACAGCGTTGCCCGCTTGGCACTTATCACGTGTAGTGCAAGTGCATCGATATTCGCGATGCAAGCGGCACTAGCTCAAGACACCAGCACTGGAAGCACTCAACTTGAACGGGTTGAAATCACGGGTTCGAGCATTAAACGTATCGCTGCGGAAGCCGCGCTGCCGGTCCAGACTTTTAGTCAAGCGGATATCAAGCGTAGCGGCGTTACGTCGGTTACCGACTTCATTCAACAACTGCCGGTCATGCAGGGGTTTACTGTGGCAGCGGACTCGGTCGGTGGTGGTGGTGGGGGCATCACTACGGCTTCGATCCACGACATCGGCGAAACATATACGCTGGTGTTGTTGAATGGGCGTCGGATGGCGCCCGCCACTTCCGGCTCAACGATTGACATTAATTCCATTCCCCTTGCTGCGGTTGAGCGTATCGAAGTGCTGACCGACGGTGCCTCGGCCCTGTATGGTTCCGATGCAATCGCAGGTGTGGTCAACTTTATCCTGAAGAAAGGCGCCGCACCTTTCACGATTGAGGCAAAAGTGGGCAAGCCACAGCACCCGGGGGCGGCCAGCCGCATGGTAAGCCTGAGCAAGGGTTTTGGTGACTTCGACACCGATGGCTATAGTTTTTTTGTATCTGGCAGTCATCAGAATGAAGATCGTTTGAAGGCATCCCAACGTGACTTTGCGAAGACCGGCATCATTGATTTCACCAATCCGGCGAACGGTGAACTTTTGCACTTCTTCAATGGATCTTCCCGTTCCATCCCGCCAAACGTTGCCGTCTCGTACTTAGATGCTAACGGGAAGAAGAAATCCGTGAATATCAATCCTTATTTGAAAATCAATGGCAAGTGCCCCGCAGCACACGTTGATCTGGGGGATGGCAACTGTTATTTCGACTACACATCGTCAGTTGAGATTGCGCCTGAAATCAAGCGCGACAGCATTTTTGCGTCCGGCAGCATCAAGCTTGGCAACAGTGGTTTCAAGGCATTTGGCGATCTCGCACTCAACAACGCCCATGTTTACTCGACCATAGCACCGTATCCGGCGGAGTTTGCGCTGGCCAAGACCTCGCCTTTGTTCACTCAGTACATTGCACCGTACTTGACGCCACTTCAGTTGGCAAACGAGACTTCGGCCAATGTGAAATATCGTTTACAGGACCTGGGGGGGCGCGCCTATGACTACCAGAGCCAGACCAGTCATGTCGTTGCTGGGGTCGATGGCTCCGCGATGGGTTGGGATGTCAATTCCGCGGTAACTATCTCCGAAAACAAGCAGTCCCAAAATTATGTGAGCGGTTTTCCGCTCGCTGATAGATTCACCACTGCGCTGAGCAATGGTTCAATTGATCCGTTCCCGTACGCTTTGGGCGAAATGCCTGCCACAATGATTACTGCGTTGAAGGATACGCAGTTCACCGGTACTTACAACACGACTGACATCAAGATGCACGGTATTGATGGTCGTGCGTCCCGCGAAGTATTCAAACTTGGTGGTGGTAGCGCTCAGCTGGGGATTGGCGCTGACTATCGTCAGACCAGCTATACGCAGAGGGCCAATCAGGCGGTGGCGCATGCAGAAATCCTGTTTGACGATCCCCAACCTGAGTTTGACTTGAAGCGTTCAAACGCCGGCGCTTATGCCGAGTTGCTGATGCCATTCAGCAAGCAAATCGAGATAACCACCTCGGCGCGTTACGATTCCATTAGCAAGATCACTGATGGCCTGAATGGAGTTACGACCGGAAATGATCAGTCCGCTGGTACCTATAAAGTGAGTGCACGTTACCAGCCGCAAAAAAGCATGCTGTTCCGCGCGGCGTTCGGCACTGGCTTCAAGGCAGGCAGCATGATGGAAATCGCCCAGCCCAAGACCGACTTTGGCGTCACCGGTGGCACCTACGTTTGCCCGTTCACCGCGGCGAATGGGTTACAAAATCACCCACTTGCGCAATATTGCGACTCCGCCAAGGGTCAAATTGAAGAGTTTACTGGCGGTAATCCTGAACTGAAACCAGAGACGTCAAGACAATGGTCCTTGGGTGCTGTTTTCGAACCGACCGACAATATCAGTATCAAGCTTGATCTGTGGAACGTGAGCATCAAGGACGCGATAACCTCGGTCGACGAAGCTCTCATCCTTGCTGACCCCAATAAGTACATTGGTTTGTACACCACCAAGTACAAGGCTTCGACCGGACTATCGACTTTAGCGATTCTCCTGGCACCGATTAATATTGGTCAACAGGAAAATCGTGGTCTGGATTACGATTTTGTGTTTCGGAATAAGCTGGGCAACGGGAAAATGACCAATCGCATAGCGGGGACGTACATGATCACGTCGCGCTATACCACCCCTGGTACCAGTGACAGCTGGGAGACAAGTTTGGGGCAGTACGGCAGCAACAGTGCAGTTACTTTCCGCAACGTGATCAAGGCGTCCAGCACGGTTGACTACGGCTCTTGGACCCATACCTTGGCGGCCAACTACCGTAGCGGCTACAAAGACAAGCATCACGATGTCGACAATTGTGCGGTCGACAATGGCGTGGATTGTGTTGATGTACAACTGAACGTGCCTGAATATTACACGTTCGATTGGCAGACTCAGTTCCGTCCGATGAAGAATCTCGAACTGACGGCGGGCATTGTCAATTTGGCGGACAAGAAGCCACCGCTGTCTTTGAGGAATACCGGTTCGCATCAACTCGGTTATGACCCGCGTTATGCAAGCCCCGTTGGCAGAACTTACTACTTGAGCGCGAGCTATAAGTTTTAATTAGCTTTGCTATTGTCAAAGCCCGCCGATCACAAGTCGGCGGGCTTTGTCATTTTTGCCACCAGTGAGTGGCAATCCCTGATCGACACTGCCCATGGCGCTGAGCGTCGTCAAGGCAAACAGGGGTTCATCGGTCGCGCAGGTATTGGCTGATGCAGGCTGCCGCAGCGAGGCGGTGATGGCCGAATTCGCGGTAACCCAACCGGATACGGAACTGGTAATCGCACTGGGGCGAGAGGGCAAAGTTCTGGCCAAACCCAGGGATGCGCAGCGCTACCCGCACACGGTGGTGATGGCCGCCAAGTTTGAAACAGAACAAGGAAGAATTGACTACCGCAAACGCAAGTGGATCGCCGAACCACCCAACGGCTGGATCAAAAACGTTCTGGGGTTCAGCATGCGAGGGCTACAAAAGGCACAGGCCGAGTTCAAGCTCGTGTGCATGGCGCTCAATCTGCGCAGAATGGGGGTCATGCAGACCTGTTGAGGAAAAGAGAGCAAAGAAAACGCAAATCCGCCGAGCTGAGCCGAGTGCTACAGCCATCGCCTCACCACAGACACAGGTGCTGATGGACGCGCCCACCACAACCCAGACGACTTTGCGGGGCTCAGAGCCCACCACCACAGCCGGATTTCAAATAGTCACTGATGATGGTCAGCTGCTGGGTCATGGTTTGACGCGTCCATGCAGGGCCATGCGCATAGTCCTTCAAGACATGGTATTCAACCGGCTTGCCCGAGGATTTGGCGCGGTCTACAAACAGCTCTGACTGAATCAGTGGAACCGTTTGATCCCGATCACCGTGGTAGACCATGATTGGGATTTTGATCTTGTCGGCTTGCTGCAGTGGACTCAGCCCACGCATCGTGTGCTCCTGGCTCTCTTTGAAAAAGGGGTTGGTAAAGAGCTTCGATCCGATTCTTTCGATGTCAGATACCCCGGCACCGGCAATGGCGCACTTGTACAAATCGTTTGGCCTTACAGCGGCCGCAAACGCCGCATAGCCACCGTATGAAAATCCAAACATAGCCATCCTGCGCGGGTCAGCCAGCTTTTCGCTAACCAGCCATTTGGCGCCATCATCCTTGTCGTTCTGCATTTTCTGACCCCATTCGCGGTCACCGGCAAGCCACAGGGTGCGGCCCCAACCAGCAGAGCCGCGGTACTGCGGTTGTAGCACCACCCGGCATTGCGTCACCAGCAAAGGCACCCAACCTGAACCGTCGAAATTCATGGTATCGCGGGACCACGGGCCGCCGTGCGGGTGCACAACGGCCGAATAAGGGCCAGGACCGCAGAGTTTTTCGTTCGGAACCGTCAGATACGCCGGAATGTTGAGCCCATCACGCGCGGGGTAGTAGACGAAGCGCGCTGTGCCCAATGCGGCCCGGTCAATGGCGGGATACTCTTTGGCCAGCAGTTGCAACTTTTGCTTATGCAAAAGGTAATGCTCTGTGGGGTAGTTTAGGCCGCTAACTCGGAACAAGTAGGTTGGTGTTTCGCCTGAAACGCGCCGCATCAGTTGGATCGATACGCCATCCAATGAACGCACCTCGGCGTGACTTGGCCCCGACACGGTCATGAGTTTTTGGTTGATTTGTTTAATACCTAACGCTTGCGCCACACCTTGAACCAACGCGTCAATTTCCGGACTTTCCCAGTGGGCATCCGAACCGAATAGTCCCGCGTACACGAAGCCATCAAAACCCTCTGGGCCAGGCGTACCATCATCATTGTCCAAACTGCGCACATCAATGGCATCGAAGAACTTGTGCTCAAACAGCTTGGATACCGTTTTCTTCGCTGTGATGTCGTACTCGTAAATACTCGAGAATTCTTGGCCTACATTACTTTGGATGATGGCAATATTGGGTTTGTCACCGGGCGCTAGGACATCCACCACATCCCGATTTTTGACATAGTTGCGAAAGTGCTCATCCCAGCGGCCATCTGTCGCGCGAAAATCAATGGCGATAAACGCACCGCCCCCATCGGTTCCCAAGCGTGCCTTTGCCCAGGGTACGCCGGCGTCATTGACCCAGACATTTCTATCGGAATCGCCCAGCCGCATCACCCGGGTCGCAGTGCCTGTTCGCACGTTGTAGCGGTACACGTCCCGGGTTTCGCCTCGGGAGTCACTTTCCAGCACGATGTGGTCTGGGTCGTTGCGCATGCGGTTCAGCACCGACGGGTTGGAGAGCGCTGCCTGGATCTTTGCACCTGCCGACCGGGCGATTTCGGCTGATGCCATTGGCTCAATCCAATTCTTGCCCTCCAGATCCGTGAACAACAGCTTGTTGATGAATGTCTTCACGAAATCGTCGCCACGGAGGTCGTAGGGCTGCATCAGATTCACTTGTAACATATCATTCTTCAAGAATGACGCACTGCGAATCTGCATGTTCTTGGCTCCGATCACGGTGGGTTTGGCCGACAGATCGGCCAGTTTCCAGACCACGATGCTGCGCGTGTCCCCCGCGCTTTCAATGGCAATCATGTGCTTGCCATCGGGAGAAATTTGGAATCCCGTCATGGCAGGAAACTGCGCCAGCTGTGCCGGGGTCGGAACCCGAATGGCTTGAGGAGGAGAGGCTGTTTGCGCTAAGGTCTGACCTGCAAATAAGCACGAAAATGCCACCCAGGTTCCGACGCGACTCAATGATGGAGCTACTTTATCCACGATCAATCCCTAAATGAAAAAGCCCTGCCAATTCAATTGGCAGGGCTTCAGGTGATGTTGATTAGAACGTCTTCGTCACGTTCACGAAGAAGCGACGGCCCGCGTAATCATAACCGCTGTACAGCGGGGCATTGCCAACCCGGTTGTAGCCAGCCTGAGCAGAAATTACCGGGGGCTTCACGTCGGCCAGGTTACGAACGCCAAACGTCGCGCTCCACTTGCCAACCGTGTCCTTGTATTGGATCGAAGCCGAATGTAGGAAGTAGCTGGGGGTGTCAAGCTTATAAGTGCTCGTCGCTGGATCTTCCTCATAGTAATCGTAGCTCGACGTCTTGCCGACCCACTCCAGCCCGTAGCGGTAGTTCCACGACTTAACGGTGTAGTTAACGTCCAGGGCGCCCGACCAAGCGGGGCTCGCAATCGTGCCATTGAAATTGTCGAGTGGGTCATCGGCAAACAACTTGTTGGACTGCTCGAGGTAATGTGTAAGCGACAAGTTCAGGCGCAGACGGCCGACGCCCACATCGTTGGTGTAGCGAGTGGTGATGTCGTAGCCGCGCACGACGTCGGTCGCCAAGTTGATGAAGCCGTTGGTGACAGTGAGCGCATTGGTCACCGGGTTGCGTGCCGCAACCAGGCGGCAGAAACTTCCACCGGCACGGAACTGCGGGTCGTCATAGCAGCGGCTCAGAATTGCAGAACCACCAACGCTCGAAACGCCGTTGTCAACCTGGATGTCAAAACGGTCAACAGCCAGCGCCAAGTCACCCCAGCCCGACGGCAGTCCCGGCTGGAAAATGACGCCCAAGGATTTGTTCTTCGACGTTTCGGCCTTCAGGCCTGCATCACGTCCGCCAACGCCGATGACCGCAATGCCTGTCGTGGCGGTGAAGCCGGCGGGAAGCCCCTCGCTTTGGCAGTTGGTGCGGCGTGCGGTACCGGCGGTCGTTGGCGAATCCCAGTTATTGCAAGGGTCGACTGATGAGCTCAAGAAGCCGGACGTGGCGCCCAAAAACTGTTCATACAATGCCGGAGCGCGGTAGGAAGTACCGCTGGTTCCACGCACGGTGAGCCAACTCGCCGGCGTCCACAACACACCGGCTTTGTAGGTGGATGCAGAACCGTACGACTGGTAATCGGACCAACGGCTCGAGGCGTTCAGGGTGAGCTCTTGAACGGCCGGTAGATTCTTCAGCAACGGAACCTCGATTTCAGCAAACACATCATTGGCCCGATCGCTGCCGCGCGTCGGTGTCGAGGAGGTAAAGTTAAACAGATTACCCGCTATGGAATCGGCAGCGGGTGTGTCGTCGATACTGTTACTACGGGTTTCAACACCAAAGGCCCCCTTCACTTTGCCGTACGGCAGCGAGAACAACGGCCCTGTGACCGAAGCGGTCAGAACGTTTTCCGTGTACTTGGTCACACCGGTCGCCGGTTGCCAAACATACCCCACCCAATTGGCGGGCAGTTGTCCGCCGATCACTGCGGGAGTCAAGGCGGGCGCTGCAACGCAGCCGTTGGCCGGGTTAACGCAGGCAAAACCGGTGCCACTGGCGACCACATTCGAGCTTTGCGCCAAACGATCAGTCAAGAACGCGTAGAAGGTGTAAGAACCACTGCTGTGGCTACTCGTCGCCGAAACGTCGTAATCCCAGCCAGTATTTGCCACGGCGCCGCGCAAACCGACGGCCAATCGGCTAAAGTCAACCGACTGGCTGGAGTGGTCATTGCCAAAACCGATGAAAGCGCGCACGCCGACGTTGGCGCCGTTGGTGGTGGGTGTCGGGCCCGAGAATCTGGCTAATGAAGCGAGGTTGGCGGGGATCAGCGGGCTGCCCTTCATGTAGTCGAGCGCAAGTTGGCGATAACCCGTTTGGCTGGACTCCCGACGGTTCAACAGCAGTTCGAAATACAGCTCGGCGTCGCCTAGCATATGCAAATCCACGCCGCCTTGGGCATAAAAGTTATTGTTGCGCACTGGCGACAGGATGTCACGGTTTAGCGTGAGCGGATCAAACGTATCGCGAACGCCCAAGCTGTTCGCACCGCCGCCTACACCTTCATATCCGACCAGGCCGGTGGTAACGTTTGCGTTGGGGCGCCAGCGGTTGAACGAGGTACCTACCGAACCGGGGGCGCCGACGCCAGTGCGGCTGGCAGTGCCAAGGGTGTTGATCGTGACGCCGTTGGAGCCGGTGCCGCTGATCGGGTAGCACTTCGGCTTTCCGGTGCTCGGGTCAACAAAGTCAAAGCTACCCCATTCACCCACCACGCCGTCTACGCTGGTGCGGCGGTAGTCGGTATTGCACCGGGTCCAATCGCGTTGACCCAGCGTCAAACTGTCCTGCTGGTTGATTTGAAACGAGGCCAGAAAGCGCGTGTTATCAGTGACCTTGCCGCCGGAAATCGAAAAGTTGTTCACATTGCCGCCGCCGGCCGCCGGGCGGGACGTCGAGCCTTCCACCGTGATCGAGGTCAGGTCCTTCTTGGTGATGATGTTCACCACGCCGGCCACGGCGTCAGATCCGTAAATCGAGGATGCGCCGTCCTTCAAAACTTCGATGCGGTCAATGACTGAGCTCGGTAGGGTGTTCAAGTCGGATGCGCCGACCGAACCGCGCGTGCCCGACGGGGCCATCCGGCGACCGTTCAGCAGCACCAAGGTGCGCGTGGGGTCGAAGCCACGCAGGCCGATTGTGTTGGCACCAGGGCCGCCATTCGTAACGAAGCCGCCATAGGCGTTGTTGATTTGGCCCTGACCGCCGGTGACGGCCGTGCTTTGCAACACTTGTGCGGTCGAGGTAAAACCTGCCGCTACTGCATCTTCATTGCGGATGATGGTCACTGGTGCTGGCGTGCTGAAGGTGTCGCGCTTGATGCGCGAACCGGATACGACAACCGATTCGAGCTTCAGTGGGTCACTGGGTTTCTGGGTGGTTTCCGACGCGGGCTTGGTGACTGGCGCATCCTTGTCAACGGGGGTTGTTTGTGCCGCGGCTGTCTGCAAAAAGATCAGCGCCAGAACCGCCAGCGTGACTGGCTTGTAAGCAGGTTTGAATGTCGAAATGTGTGTCACGAATAGGCCTCGGCCATGCCTGATATTTCCCATGGATGTTCCTTCAAACAATTGGAAATCAGAGCAACATGCACCGGGACTGGCGACAGGGCAAAAAAGGCTTTCGAACCCTGTTTCTGTTTCCATGGGACAGACTTTAATGTAAACTTTTGTAAATTTGAATTTGGGCTAACCCAGTTGCCTGAAAAAAGTACCGCTTGTCGCCAAAATACATCGCACTGCCACATGGATATGGTGGGCGAGTCCGGCTTTGTTGGTGGCGCTCGCTTCGATCGGCCCACATGTCGCGCCGCATACCAGGCTCTTGTGAGCTATTTGCAGCTCGGCGTGAGGTTTTGCAGATCTTGTGGCGACCGCAGCCACTACCGGACAGGTTCCACTTTGCAGGTAGCTTGCTGCTGCGGCGGTCAGGGTTTCCGTCGGGTCGCCAAGCGGCATGCTGAAGTCTTCGGCAACCGGGCAGGTGGCAGCAATGCCATCGGAATGGCGCCCTTCATCCCGTGCGTTGAACGCTTCAAAGTTGACTGAACTGAAGGTGTTGCTGCAGGAGGTGACACGATTGAAGCCGAACGGTTTTCAGCAGCTTGTGCCGCCAACGGTGACGACTTGCATATACGGTTTCAGACCATTGACGTTCAGTTCGCTTGCCAAACAGGTGCCTACGGTTCCAGCGATTGCGCTGGTCTACACTGGCACGCCGCGCATTCCGCGCGGCGTGACGCAATCCCCGAATCGGACCTGTCTGCGATGCCGTTTTCCAATACCAATCTGGCGCGCCTGCTGTTGATCGCCGTCTGCTGTGTCTGCACGGCTCCGGCCACGGCCGACAAGCCGCTGACGCCACCGATGGCGATGCGCCAGCCCAAGGATGTCAGCGTTCACGATGACGTGCGGATCGATGACTACTATTGGCTGCGTGATCGCACCAAACCCGAGACCGACGCCTATCTCAAGGCTGAAGCGGACTACACCGCTGACTGGTTCAAGCCACTGGCTGAGTTCAAAGAGAACTTGTATCAGGAGATGTTGAGCCGCGTGAAACAGGCGGACGAAGGCGTACCGGTGCGCAATGGCAAATACTTCTATTTCAGCCGAACGCTGGAAGGTGCGCAGTACCCGGTGTATCTGCGACGACCGGTAATCGGACCGCAACGCAGCTACAGCGAGCAGGCGCCAGAGCAACTGCTGCTGGATATGAATGCGATGGTGGCGGGCAAGAAATACCTGGAGTTGGCCAGCCAGGTGGTCAGCCCGGACGGCAGGCGCCTGGCATACGCTCTGGATGAAACCGGGGGCCATGAAAATACCCTTTATGCGAAGGACATTGCCAGTGGGCGGGCCTTGCCGGTGCAGATAAAAAACACCGAGGGCTTTGCCTGGGCCGACGACAACCAGACCCTGTTTTATGTGACGCAGGACGCGTCCAAGCGTGCCAGCCGCCTTTGGCGCCACCAGATCGGTGGCAAGGGCCGCGACACCCTGCTGTATGAGGAAGAGAATGAACTGTTCGACCTGTCCGTTGGCAGCACCCAGGATCATCGTTATCTGGTGCTGACCAGCGCCGCCAAGGACACGACTGAAGTGCGGGTGCTGGATGCTGCGAAGCCGCTGGGGCGCTGGCGCGTGGTGTTCAAACGCAAGACCGGGCGAGAGTACAGCCTGGAGCATCATACCGGGCGCTTTTACATGCTGGTCAACGATACCGGCCGGACTTTTCGGCTAATCAGTACGCCAGTGGCGCGACCGAGCATCAAGAGTGCGCAGGAGATTGTGGCGCAGCGCGCCGATACGACGCTTGAGCAGCTGGTGATGTTCAAGCGCCAGATGGTATTGCAGGAGCGGGTCCGGGGTGCCGTCAAGTTGCGCGTGTTCGAGTTGCCGGCCCTGACCAGCCACCGGCTTGAAATGGCTGAAGCGGCGTACGCCATCGGCCCAAGTGGCAATGGCGAATACGACACCGACACCCTGCGCTTCGACTACCAGTCCCTGAGTACACCGCCGTCGGTGTTTGACTACGACCTGAGCAAGCGCACGCGCAGCTTGCGCAAAGTGCAGCCGGTTCTGGGTGGCTTTGATGCGGCGCGCTACGAGTCGCGCCGGATGTTTGCGATGGCCGCTGATGGCACCCGGGTGCCGATGTCCATGGTCTACCGCAAGGACCGGCCGCGTGGCGTGGCGGCGCCAACGCTGCTCTATGGCTACGGCAGCTATGGCATTCCGACGGATCCCTGGTTTTCCGCCACTCGAATCTCGTTGCTTGATCGAGGCGTAGTGTTTGTCGTGGCGCACGTACGCGGCGGTGGCGACCTGGGTCGCGCCTGGTATGACGACGGCAAGCTCGGTAAAAAGATGAATACCTTTACCGACTTCATCGCCGCGGCTGAAACGCTGGTGGCGCAAGGAATCACGACGCCAGCGCAACTCATCATCCGGGGAGGTAGCGCGGGCGGGCTGTTGATGGCCGCAGTCACGAATATGCGGCCGGACCTGTTCCAGGCTGTAGTGGCCGAGGTGCCGTTTGTCGACGTGATCAATACCATGCTGGATGAAACCATTCCGCTGACCACGGGGGAATTCATTGAATGGGGCAACCCGAAAATTCGCGAGCAGTACCAATGGCTGCGGGCCTACAGCCCGTATGACAACCTCAAACTCGGAGCGTATCCGTCGATTTACATCCACACCGGACTCAATGACAGCCAGGTCGCCTATTGGGAGCCGGCCAAGTATGTGGCACGTCTGCGAACCCTCAAAACCGACCAGAATCCACTGCTCTTTGACATCAATCTGAATGCCGGCCATGGCGGCGCATCGGGCCGCTTCGACGCCTTGCGTGAAGAAGCGCAGATTCAGAGTTTCATATGGCAGCAGTGGCGTCTGATGGGGCCGCCCAAGCCCTGTCCGTCTTCTTGCAGGGGCACAGCGCGAACTTACAAAGGTGCGCCGGATGGGCCACTGGCGCTGTCATCCATAGCGGCGGTGACCGACGACTTGGCCGCTTGGCGCACAGCGGCTTTTTCGCCGGCACTGGCAAACTTGCTGTACTTGCCGAGGATGGTCACCAGCTGGCCATAGATCTTCGGGTTGCCGGCCATGCATTCCTTTTGTTCCAGAAAATCCGCTTCGCCGGTGAAATTGCCGATCAGGCCACCGGCCTCCGTGACCAGCAAAGAGCCCGCCGCCGCGTCCCACGGCTGCAAGCCGGACTCGAAAAAGCCGTCGGTGTAACCAGCCGCCACATAAGCCAAATCCAGTGCGGCCGAGCCCGGGCGGCGCAGGCCGGCGGTACGTGGCATCAAATCGCCCATCATGCGCGTGTAAGTGTTGAAGTCGTCACCGGCGCGAAACGGGAAGCCGGTGGAAAGCAGACACTCCTGCAGGCGGATGCGCTTGGAGACGCGCAGGCGGCGGTCGTTCAGGTAGGCGCCACGCCCTTTGGTGGCCGTAAACAGGTCGTTGCGGCTCGGATCGTAAATCACGGCTTGCTCAATCTTGCCCTTGACCGCCAGCGCGATGCTGACGCAATAGACCGGAAAGCCGTGAATGAAGTTGGTGGTGCCGTCCAGCGGGTCAATGATCCAGACAAATTCGGAGTCCTTGGCGCCGTGTTCGCGGCCGGATTCCTCGGCCCAGATACCGTGCCCCGGGTAGGCGCTGAGCAGTGTCTCGATGATCGCCAACTCGGCGGCCTGATCAACATCGGTAACGAAGTCATTGACCTGTTTTTGTGACACGCGAACCGCTTCGACATCCAGCGCAGCGCGGTTGATGAGGGAACCGGCAGTGCGGGCGGCCTTGACGGCCACATTGATCATGGGATGAAGATTAGGGGACATAAATTTTTTTAAGGTTTGTGGGACAGACTTTTGGTTCTGTCCCCAACTGATTTGGAACGGGTTGGATCGGCCGGGCGATGCAGGCAGCGACAATAGGCCCATTTTATCCGCCCCTGTGATTACCGGGTTTTCAAGTCCATGCAAACGCGATTCGTCCTGATCAACACCAGCCACGCCGGCAATGTGGGTGCCGTCGCCCGCGCCATGAAGACCATGGGTTTTTCTGATCTGGTGCTGGTGGCACCGCGCTGGGCCAATGTGCTGAATCGGGAGGAAACCATTCAACGTGCCAGCGGGGCCCTGGATGTGCTCAAGAACGCCCGGATTGTCGCCACGCTGGATGAGGCATTGGAGGGCATGACACACCTGTGCGCCACCGCCATGACGCCTCGCGACTTTGGGCCGCCGACGGTGACACCGCGTGAGCATTTTGAATTGCTACTGAAAACAGAGCAGCCTGCGCCTTATCGACGGGGGTTTGAACCTGATTTGACTGGAAAATGTGAAGCTGAGCCGGCGCAGGCGGGTGCGTCTGCGGTGCAGCGGGGCGTCGCCTTTCTCTTCGGTTCCGAGCGCTTTGGCATGTCGAATGAGGATGTTTATCGTTGTCATGCCTGCTTGAGCATTCCCAGCGACCCCAAATTCGGGTCGCTCAATCTGGGCGCGGCATTGCAGGTGATTGCCTACGAGTGGCGACTGGCCCTGGGTGCGTTTGCGGTTCAATCTGTGACCGGCGAATCTGTGCTGGCGGATGCGAGCCAAGTGGCTGGCATGCTGCAGCATCTGGAGCAGTCGCTGCAGGCCATCGGCTTTCTGGACCCGCTAGCGCCGAAAAAACTGATGCCGCGGCTCAATCAGTTGTTCAACCGCGCCGGTGTCACGCAGGAAGAGGTGCATATTGTTCGTGGTATTGCCAAGGCGATACTGCAGACCGCTGCCAGGCCATGACCCATTTGGCGAACAGCAACAATATCTTCCAGAGGCTAGACTTGACACATGTTTTCCAGAATTCGTTCCGACATTCAATGCATTCTTGATCGCGACCCGGCGGCGCGCAGCGCCTGGGAGGTGATCACTTGTTACCCGGGCTTGCATGCGGTCGTGCTGCACCGCGGCGCCCACTGGTTCTGGGGTCATGGTTTCAAGTGGCTGGGCCGTTTTATCTCTCACATCACGCGTTTTTTGACCGGCATAGAAATCCACCCTGGTGCCACGATTGGTGAACGGGTGTTCTTCGATCATGCGATGGGTGTGGTCGTTGGCGAGACCGCTGAAATTGGTGACGGCTGCACCATTTACCAGGGCGTCACGCTGGGCGGCACTTCGCTGTACAAGGGGGTCAAGCGCCACCCGACGCTGGGACGCAATGTGGTGGTGGGGGCCGGCGCCCAGGTGCTGGGCGGTTTTACCGTAGGTGAGGGCGCCAAAGTGGGCTCGAACGCGGTGGTCACCAAGCCGGTGCCGGCCGGAGCCACGGCAGTCGGCAACCCGGCTCGCATCATCCAGGCCGAGCTTGACGTCAAGCGCGAGGAAGCGGCTTCCAAAATGGGATTTTCAGCCTACGGTGTTACGCAAAATGACGATCCGTTGAGCCAGGCGATGCGCGGCCTGATTGACAACGCCTCGTCGCAGGAACACCAGATTGCAATGCTGTGGAAGGCGATTGACACCCTGCAGGTCAATCGCTTGGCCACCAATTGCGTGCCCGGCGACGCTGCCCGCAGCGAGCACTTCGAGGCCGACAAGCTCAATCAGCTGGTCGGTAAATAGGTCAGTCTGGCATTGGGGCAGGCCGGATCGCCGATTTGGGCCGGAATGCCTTGCACACCGCTTCATTGGTTTCAAGATACGGCCCGCCAATCAGGTCGATGCAATAGGGCACAGCAGCAAAGATGCCCGCCATCAGGATTTCACCGTCGCTGCCGCGCAGGCCTTCCAGCGTTTCCTGAATCGCCTTGGGCTGCCCGGGCAGATTGATGATCAGCGTTTGATCGCGGATCACTGCCACCTGTCGCGAGAGAATCGCGGTGGGTACGAATTTCAGGCTGATCTGGCGCATCTGTTCGCCAAAACCAGGCATCTGCTTGTGCGCCACCGCCAGCGTGGCCTCGGGCGTGACATCGCGCACGGCCGGGCCGGTGCCACCAGTAGTGAGTACCAAGGCGCAACCGGCATTCACCAGCTCAATCAGTGTGGCGCTGATGGTCGCCTGCTCGTCGGGGATCAGTCGGGGCGCAAACTGCAGCGGGTTTCTCAGGGCGCGCGTCAGCCAGTCCTGAAGGGCGGGCAAGCCCATATCGACATAGACACCACTGGAGGCACGGTCACTGATCGACACAATGCCGATCTTGATCGGATCGAACGGGTTTTGTTTGGAGGAATTCATCGCAATTTTCCAATAGAAGAAGTTGCGCCTTGCTGCCCTCTCTATCAGGAAGAAGCCTGGGCTGCGGGCGGGGTCTGGGTTGAAGCTTCCCTGGAATGGCCGAGTTGCTCACGGACAATCTGGAAAATGTCGCGGTAGGCGCGGCCATGGCGCACGGCCTCACCCGGCTTCTCGGGTTTGGCATCTTTGCGCGCCTGACGAATCAGGGCGCGCATCTGCTGGGCGTCGGTATTCGGGCATTTGGCAATCCATTCGCCAAAGGCGTTTTCATCGGCCACCAGGCGATCGCGCCAGGTTTCGGCCAGGTGCAACGCCAGGTTCTCCTGCGCAGAGCCATAGTTCTGCTCGTGCAAGGCAGTTCGAACCGCCTCCAGCGTGGCCGGATCGAGCAGGCGCATCAACTTGCCGATGAACTGCATCTGGCGGCGCTTGCCCTCAAAATTGGTGATGCGCCTGGCCTCGATGACGGCATCCTTGAGTTTTTCGCTCAAGTCCAGTCGCGCCATCAAGTCGGCGCGCAGTGTCAGCAGATCTTCACCGAGTTTTTGCAGCTCGGTGCTTTCGCGCTTGAGGTCGGTGCGGCTTTGCTCGTCGGTGCCCTTGAGCTCGCGTTTGAGCTCAATATCGCGTTCGCTGCCCTCGGCGACGAACTCACCACGAACAAAATAGCCTTTTTTCAGTTTACGTGACATAGCCAAGTATCATAGCCGTCCGTATGAAGAAACCCAACACAAACACAGCCCAGTCCAGCGCTGGCACCGGCTTTAGTTACAGCCGCCCCTTTTTTGAAGAACTGGTGGACACCGCCCTGGCGCACGCCAAAAAACTCGGCGCCACAGATGCAGGTGCCGAGGCCTCTGAGGGCTGCGGTCTGAGCGTCTCGGTGCGCAAGGGCGAGCTCGAAAACGTGGAACGAAATCGTGACAAATCGCTTGGGGTCACGGTTTATGTCGGCCAGCGCCGGGGCAATGCCAGTACCTCCGACTTTTCCAGGGCGGCGATTGAGCAGACCGTGCAGGCGGCGTATGACATCGCGCGCTTCACCGCCGAAGACCCTTTTTCCGCTTTGCCGGATTGGGAAGACATCGCACAGCCGGCAGAGCAACGCACTGATCTGGATTTGTTTTACCCCTGGGCGATCAACAGCGAGCAGGCCGCCGGGTTGGCCAAGACATGCGAGGCGGCGGCATTGCAGACCGACAAGCGCATCACCAACAGCGAAGGTGCCTCCGTGTCGGCGCAGCAATCGCATTTTTTTAGTGCTCACACCCACGGCTTCAGGGGTGGCTATGCCAGCTCCAGGCACTCTTTGTCGGTGTCTCCGATTGCCGGCAAGGGCAATGATATGCAGCGCGACGCATGGTACAGCTCGATGCGCAACGCCGATGAACTGGCCTCACCCGAAGCCGTGGGTCGCTATGCCGCCGAGCGCGCCTTGAGCCGCCTGAACGCGCGCAAGATTGCCACCACCGAATGCTCCATATTGTTCGAGTCACCGCTGGCTGCCGGCCTGCTGGGTAGCCTGGTCCAGGCCATCAGCGGCGGTGCGCTGTATCGCAAAAGCTCGTTCCTGCTCGATTCCTTGGGCAAGCAGGTGTTGCCCAGGCACATCGATATTCTGGAAGACCCATTTATCAAGCGTGGCAAAGGCAGTTCGCCTTTTGATGACGAGGGCGTGCGGGTCAAAGCGCGGCAGGTGGTGGAGGCCGGGCGGGTACAGGGTTATTTTCTGGGCAGCTATTCGGCTCGCAAGCTGGGCATGAAAAGCACCGGTAACGCCGGTGGCTCGCACAACCTCACGTTGACGTCACGCCTGACGCGCGCGGGCGATGACCTCGATGCCATGCTGCAAAAGCTCGGCACCGGTTTGTTTGTGACCGAGCTGATGGGCTCCGGTGTGAATTACGTGACCGGCGACTACTCGCGCGGGGCCAGTGGATTCTGGGTAGAAAAAGGCCGCATTGTTTACCCGGTGCAGGAGATCACCATCGCGGGCAACATGAAAACCATGCTCAAGGGGATCACGGCGGTGGGGGCGGACACCTATAACTACGGGGCCAAGACGATTGGCTCCATCCTCATCAACCGGATGAAGGTGGCGGGAAGTTAAGCCGCGAGCGCTGCCTTGACGGCGGCTGACACCTGTCCCATGTCGGCTTTGCCCGCCAGGCGCGTCTTGACCGCGCCCATCACCTTGCCCATGTCGCCCGGGCCGGTGGCACCCAGTTCCGCGACGATGGCCTTGACTGCGCTTGCCACCTCGTCAGCGCTGAGTCGCTGCGGCAGATAGGCTTCCAGCACCTTGATCTCTGCAGTTTCCTTGTCCGCCAGGTCCATCCGCGCGGCTTGGGTAAACGCAGCCACCGAGTCTTTGCGCTGTTTGATCAGCTTGTCGACAATCGCCACCATGGCGACGTCGTCCAGCACCACGCGCTCATCCACTTCTTTTTGCTTGGCAGCCGCCAATAGCAGGCGGATGGTGCCAAGGCGCGCGCTGTCTTTGGCGCGCATGGCGGTCTTCATATCCTCGGTGATTTGGTCTTTGAGCAACATGGGATGAACTCCTGGCGAAGTGATTGTGGATGTGATTTGACATAAAAAAAGCCCGCCTGAGCGTCCCCGGCGAGCTTTTCTTGAGGCGTACCGGATCAGTACATCTTCTTGGGCAACTGCATGGCGCGAATACGCTTGTAGTTGCGCTTGACGGCGGCTGCCTTCTTGCGCTTGCGTTCGGCAGTCGGCTTTTCGTAGAACTCGCGTGCGCGCAAGTCAGTCAATAGGCCCAGTTTTTCAATAGTGCGCTTGAAGCGACGCAGCGCTACGTCAAAAGGTTCGTTCTCTTTTACACGGATGGTTGTCATTAATGAATGGTATCCAAAATATGCAGATTTCAGCCAAAGGAAGATCGGGCCAATTGACGGATATCGTGCGATGTTCCCCGCTAAAAAGTTGATCAGGCAGCGGGGGTTTGCCAGCAAAGCCTGAGATTATAGCCATGTTATGGCGGAATTCAAGACCAGCGGCAGTCCTTGACTCCGCTGGCAAACGCCGGCCGCGCGCACCTGGACCCGTATTCAGCGCAGAGCGCTCACGTCGGCCACCGCCAGTGCGGTCATGTTGACGACCCGTCTGACGGTCGACGAAGGTGTGAGCACGTGCGCCGTGGCGGCTGCTCCCAGCAGGATTGGCCCGACGGTCACGCCATTGCCGCCGGTGACTTTGAGCACATTGAACAGAATGTTGGCTGCGTCCAGGTTGGGACAGATCAGGATATTGGCTTCGCCAGTCAGTGTTCCGTCCAGCAAGGCGGCATGGCGGATGTCTTCTGAAAGCGCAGCGTCGCCTTGCAACTCGCCATCGCATTCGACTTCGGGAGCCATGGCCTTGAAGAGATCGCGTGCCAGGCGCATCTTGCGGGCCGACGCGCGGCTGGACGAGCCGTAGTTGGAATGCGACAGAAAAGCCACTCGGGGCGGTAGCCCGAAGCGGCGTACCTCTTGCGTGGCCATCAGCGCAATGCTGGCCAACTGTTCGGCAGATGGGTCTTCATTGACGAAGGTATCGGCGATGAAGAGCGTGTGCCGGTCCAGCATCAGGGCGTTCAGGGTAGCAAAACCTGTCGCGCCCGGTTTCAGGCCGACGACATCACGAATGTGGTCCAGGTGCACGTCAAAGCGGCCGTGCAAGCCGCACAGCATGGCATCGGCATCGCCGAGCTTGAGCATCAGTGCGCCGATGGTGGTGGTGGATCGGCGCACCGCCGCCTTGGCCGCCTCCGGGCTGACACCGCTGCGGCCCAACAGCCGGTGGTAGGTTTCCCAGTACTGGTGAAAGCGCGGATCGTTTTCGGGGTTGACACAGTCCACGTCCTTGCCCAATTGCAGTCGCAGGCCAGCCTTGGCGATGCGCGCCTCGATGACGGCCGGGCGGCCGATCAGGATCGGGCGGGCCAGGCCGCCCTCAAGCAATATTTGTGCAGCGCGCAGCACGCGCTCATCTTCGCCCTCGGCGTAGGCGACGCGCTTGGCTGCATGGGTGGCGTTGCGAGCCGCGTTAAACACCGGCTCCATCAACATGCCAGTGGAATAGACAAAGCGCGACAAGGTTTGGCGGTAAGCCGCCATGTCCTTGATGGGCCGGGTTGCGACACCCGAGGCCTCGGCAGCCAGCGCCACGGCCGGCGCGATGCGCAGGATCAGGCGCGAGTCAAACGGCTTGGGAATGATGAAATCGGTGCCAAAGGCCAGTTCCTGACCGGCATAGGCGTTGGCCACTTCTTCACTGATCTCTGCCTTGGCCAGGTCGGCAATTTCGCGCACGCAGGCCAGCTTCATTGCCTCGGTGATCTTGGTTGCGCCGCAGTCCAGCGCGCCACGGAAGATATACGGGAAACACAGCACGTTGTTGACCTGGTTCGGGTAATCCGAGCGACCGGTGGCGATGATGCAGTCGGGCCGCACTGCCTTGGCGAGTTCCGGACGGATTTCGGGCTCCGGGTTGGCGAGTGCCAGGATGATCGGGCGTGGCGCCATGGTCTTGACCATCTCCTGAGTCAACACGCCGGCGGCTGAACAACCCAGGAACACGTCGGCGCCCTTGACCGCGTCGGCCAGTGTGCGTAGCTCAGTGGACTGCGCGTAGCGCGCTTTCGATTCGTCATAGCCGCCGGGGCGGCCGTGGTAAACCACGCCCTTGGAATCGCAGACAAAAATGTTTTTGGCCTGCAAACCCAGGCCGACCATGACGTTCAGGCAGGCCAGCGCTGCGGCGCCGGCGCCCGAGACGGCGATGCGCACGCTGCCAATCGGCTTGCCGACAAGCTCCAGGCCATTGAGCAGGGCGGCGCTGGAGATGATGGCGGTGCCATGCTGGTCGTCGTGGAAGACCGGAATGTTCATGCGCTCGCGCAGCTTCTCTTCGATGTAGAAACATTCTGGCGCCTTGATGTCTTCCAGGTTGATGCCGCCCAGTGTGGGCTCCATGGCGGCAATGATCTCCACCAGCTTGTCGGGATCATTCTCGGCCAACTCGATGTCGAATACATCGATGCCGGCGAATTTCTTGAACAGGCAACCCTTGCCTTCCATGACGGGTTTGCCCGCCAGCGGGCCGATGTTGCCCAAGCCCAGCACTGCCGTGCCGTTGGTGATGACGCCGACCAGGTTGCCGCGGCTGGTGTATTCATGCGCCAGCGACGGGTCGGCCTGAATGTCGAGGCAGGGGTAGGCCACGCCGGGCGAGTAAGCCAGCGACAGGTCGCGTTGGTTGGACAGGGGCTTGGTGGCGTTGACCGAGATCTTGCCGCGGGTTGGCAAACGGTGATA
This sequence comes from uncultured beta proteobacterium, assembly GCA_963810395.1. Lineage (GTDB taxonomy): Bacteria > Pseudomonadota > Gammaproteobacteria > Burkholderiales > Burkholderiaceae_C > Rhodoferax. The sequence continues at coordinate 590,152 of CAWENC010000002.1, forward strand.
GTCGCGCGCAGCGTCGCGCAGGGTTGTTTCGGCCGCGGAAAGTTCTTTAGTCATGTTGTCTCCTGATGACGGTGGTGTGGTGTTACTTTAGCGCTAAAGCGGGCCTGTGGACGCAACCAGCGTGCAGTTATCTGCCTGTTTATTGCAGCAGGTCAAACAGGACTCTGGCAATTACCTTGGTGGCACGGCGCAAGTCTTCCAGATCGAGTCGCTCATCGGCACGTTTGGCGTGCGACTCCAAAACGGTGCGCGGCCCGGCTCCGTAGACGACGCCAGGAATGCCGCGCTCGCCAAAGAGGCGCACATCGGTGTAGAGCGGCGTCCCCATGGCGGGGATGGTTTCGCCAAACACGGCTTGGCCGTGTTTTTGAATGGCGGCAACCAGTGGCGCATTGCCGGGCAGGGATCTCATCGAATGGACCAGCAAGATGCGCTTCACATCGACCGTGATGCCAGGCGATTCAGCGGCGCTGTCGGCAATCAGCTGACGCAGGCTGGCCTCGACCTCGGTCGGATTTTCTTCAGGGATCATCCGCCGGTCAAGTTTGAAACTGATGCGCCCGGGGATGACGTTGGTGTTGGTGCCGCCTTCAATCAGGCCGACATTCAGGTAGGGGTGGGTGATGCCTGCGATATTGGACGTCACTTGTTTGTACAGCGTGTTTTGTGCGTACAGGGCGTTCAGGATGTGCACCGCCGCCTGCAAGGCATCAACGCCGGACTCCGGAATGGCAGCGTGCGCCATCTGGCCGTGCACCGTGACTTCAAGCTGCAGGCAGCCGTTGTGTGCGGTGATGACCTGGTAGCTGAAGCCGGCAGCAATCAGCCAGTCAGGTCTTGTCAGACCCTGCTCCAGCAGCCAGCCGGGGCCGACCTGGCCGCCAAATTCCTCGTCATAGGTGAACAGCAATTCCAGCTGACCGTGGGTCGGCGTGCAAACCGCCTCCAGCGCGCGCAGGGCAAAGGTGTAGGTGGAAAAATCGCTCTTGCTCACGGCGCTGGCACGGCCATAAATCTTACCGGCCTCGATCTCGGCGCCGTAAGGCGGATGCGTCCAGCCTTCGCCGGGTGGTACCACATCGCCATGGGCGTTGAGGGCGATCGTCGGGCCGGGCCCATAGTGGCGACGAACAATCAGGTTGGTGATGCTTTGCAGGCCGGCCGCGTGCACCAGCGCTTCGGGCACCGGGTGTTTCTCAGCCAGCAGTCCCATCGCCGCAAGCAGCTCGGCGGTGCGCTCGGCATGCGGCGCGTTGTTGCCCGGTGGCGTGTCAGTGGGTACACTGATCAGCTCTTGCAGGAACTTCACCTGCGCGTCAAAGTGCGTGTCGATCCAGGCATCAAGTTGTTCGTAAGGCGTCATCGGCTAGTCTCTTGTGGCGTGTTCGGCATCGAGTTGTTGCAGCAGCATGGAGAAGGCTTCGACCGCGAGCTGCATGTCGTCACTGGTGCTGCTTTCCAGCGGGTTGTGACTGATGCCGGCGTTTTGTCCGCGCACGAACAACATCGCTTGCGGCATCACCTCGTGCAACTTCATGGCGTCGTGGCCGGCACCACTGGGCATCCGGTGCACGGGCACTCCCAGCGCTGTCACCGCCGCTTCCCAGCGCCGCTGCCACGCGGGATCGCTCGGGGCGGCGCTGGCCCGCAGCGTCTCAAGCAGCGTGTGGCGCACGCCGCGGCGTTGACAGATCGCGTCGAACTGTGTCAGCACGTCACGCTCCAGCGCGTCGCGCTGGCGGTCCGTGGGGGCTCGCAAGTCGAGCGAAAACTGGCAGCGGCCAGGCACCACGTTGATGGATCCGCCGGGCACCAGCAACTGGCCAACCGTGGCGACTGAATCGCCATCCCGTGCCGCGCGTGCCTCGGCATAAAGGGCCAGCTCGGCGACGGCGCAGGCAGCGTCGTGGCGCTGATTCATGGGTGTCGTGCCGGCATGGCTGGCCACTCCGATGACTTCGCCCAGAAAACGCAAGCCGGCATTGATGGAGCTCACCACGCTCAGCGGCAGGTTCAGCGCATTCAGCACCGGGCCTTGTTCGATATGCACTTCCACAAAGCCAAGGTAGTGCGTCGGGTCGCGTTTGATTTTCGCGATGTCGTCGACGCACAGCCCGGCGTGTTGCATCGCCTGACGCATGCTGATGCCGTCTGCGTCCTGTTGGTCCAGCCACTCCGGTTTGAAGGCGCCGATCAATGCGCCCGAGCCCAGAAAAGTCGCCTTGTAACGCTGGCCTTCTTCTTCAGCAAAGGCCACAACTTCGATGCCGAACGACAGACGACGTTGCCGCCGCGACAGCTCCCGAACGCAGGCCATGGGCACGAAAATACCCAGGCGCCCGTCGTACTTGCCGCCGTTGCGCACCGTGTCATAGTGGCTTCCGGTAAGCAGAATTTTTGATGTTTTAAGGCTGTAGCCGCCGTCTATATTACGTGAACAGCTATCACTATCATAGCGTCCGGTGACATTGCCAACGGCATCGATGGAGACGCTGTCAAAACCGCAGTCGCGCATCCAGTGGCTGATTTGCCTGGCACAGGCACGATGCGCATCGGTCAAGTAGGTGACCGTCAACTGGCCCTTCTCGGCAAAGCCGGGGTCGCTGTGGATGCTGAGCTGTTCCTGCCAGTCCCACACCTCGTTACCCAGCACGGGGGTGCGGCCGAACTTGTCGTTCAAACGGATTTCTGCAATCCGGTGGATGTTGCGCAAGCACTCCTGCAATTCGAAATCGGGGTGGCCCTGCAGACGACGCTCAAAGGTGTCGATGATTTCCTGGCGTGACAGCCCATTGCCACGCGGCCCGCGCACCGCCAGCACAAAGGGCCAGCCGAAGCGGGCGCTGTAGTCGGCGTTGAGTTGCTGAATTTTGGCGAACTCCTGCGGGCTGCAGCTGGTCAAGCCGGCCTTGCGCTGCTCGTCGGCCGATTCGGCAGTCAGCGCCTGCGCGATGGCGGCCTTGCCGGCCAGTTCCGGGTGAGCTCGGATCAATGCCAACTGTGCCTCAGGTCCGGCAGCGTCAAGCACCTGGGTCAGGGCATGTTTAAGCTGGGCCAGCGAGGTAAAAGGGCGCTGCGCCAGGGCTGCCTCGGCAATCCACGGCGAGTGCTCGTACAGGCCATCGAGCATCTGCAGCGCGGCCGGCAGCGGGGCGGTGTTGAGTTGTTCCAGGGTGACTGACATCGAATGCCTCATGTCGGCTGCTCAAAGGGATGAAACTGTTTCCAGTGCCGGGCGATGTCGATGCGCCGACAGACCCAGACACGCTCATGCTGGCCGATGTAATCCAGAAAACGTTGCAGCGCGGTGATGCGCCCAGGCCGCCCCAACAGGCGGCAATGCATGCCCACGCTCATCATGCGCGGGGTGTCGGCACCCTCGGCGTACAGCACGTCAAAAGTGTCCTTGAGGTATTGAAAGAACGGGTCGGCGTGCGAATAACCCTGCGGCAGCGCAAAACGCATGTCATTGCAGTCCAGCGTGTAGGGCACGATCAACTGGGGCACCACCTCACCGTCGGTTTTCTTGACCTTCATCCAGAACGGCAGGTCATCGCCGTAATAGTCGCTGTCGTACTCGAAGCCGCCATAGTCTGCCACCAGACGCCGCGTATTGGGGCTGTCGCGCCCGGTGTACCAGCCCAGCGCCCGCTCGCCGGTCAAGCGCGTGAGGATCTCCATGCCGATGCGCATGTGTTCGCGTTCGGTCGCCTCGTCAAGGTTTTGGTAGTGAATCCAGCGCCAGCCATGGCAGGCGATTTCATGGCCCTGGTCTAGCAGCGCATGCACCAGTTCCGGGTGGCGCTCCAGTGCCATGCTGACGCCGAAGACGGTGAGTGGCAGCTGGCGTTTGGCGAATTCGCGCAGGATGCGCCAGACGCCTGCACGCGAGCCGTATTCATAGATGCCCTCCATGCTGATGTGGCGATCCGGGTAACTGGCCGGATTGAACATTTCGGACAAGAATTGCTCGGATCCGCCGTCGCCGTGCAGCACGCAGTTTTCACCACCTTCTTCGTAGTTCAACACAAACTGCACGGCCACCCGCGCCCGACCCGGCCATTGGGCCTGGGGCGGCGTCGGACCGTAGCCGGTGAGGTCGCGAGGGTAGGGCAGGGTGCTGTCGTAGTGGTACATCAAAACAGGTGCGGCTTTTATCGCCATGCATTCCGGCTGGCAGTTTAGTCCGTCTGAAGGTGGCTAAACTTCAGGCTGGACAGATTTTTTTCGGGACAAACCATGGGCTTGAGCACACACGTTTTGGACACCATGCGCGGCATGCCTGCCGCCGGCATGCCGGTCGCGCTCTACAGCGTGGTGGGCGATAAGCCAATCCTGATCAAGCAGTTTGTACTCAATCAGGACGGGCGCAACCCGGATGGCCTGTTGTTGGACAACAGCAGCTTGCGACGCGGTACTTACCGCCTGGTGTTTGATGTGGCGGCTTATTTCAAGGCGCGTGGTGTGGTGTTGCCCGAGCCCAATTTTCTGGGCCGGGTGAGCCTGGACTTTGGCGTTGCCTACCCGGATCAGAACTACCACGTGCCTTTGCTGGTGAGTCCGTGGAGCTATTCGACCTACCGCGGCTCGTGAGACCAACTTTCAATTATTGAGAGTTCCGAAATTCACGACACCGTTCCTGCCAAGCCGGCCTGATGCAGCTTGCTTTCGCAAGTCAGGAACTGAGGCCCAGGCGTGTGTGGGCCGAGGGCGGCGCAGTGGGTAGCTCCGCGAATGTCCCCCGCCTGCGGCTCCTCCTTTATTTGGCAAAACCCCAAGTCCACGCTGCGCCTCCCACTGCACCGCCCGCGGCAACGAGTGTCGGTGTTTTGCCTTGGTTGCACACCAACTCTGCTTGAAAGATCAGGCCGGTGGGGTGCTCAGCGCAGCGGCATCAAGGAGGAGCCCGCAGGGCGGGGGACAGCCGCGGAGCTGAGTGCCCCACCGGCCTGATCTTCCCGCTACGCTGAACGGGGCTTGGCATGTCACCATTTCGGGAAAGATCCGCCATTGAGGACAGAGCTTGCCCATTTCATGGCCTACGGTCTGTCCCGCAAAGTTTCATAATTGCCCCTCAGTCAGCGTGTCGAGCTGGAACAGGCCGCTTTTGTGCCATAACCAGGTATCGGTGTAGGTGACGCGGCCCATGCGTACGGGGGCCGGGTAGGGCTCGGCCTGGCGGACGGTTTTTTCGATTTCGGCCATAACTTCTGGCGCGTGTTTTGGCGCTCGCATCCAGCTGGTGTGAATGACTCGGCCCTTGCCGTCAATGTCAACCTGTAAAACGCCGATGGCGTATAGCAGCGGAGGCATTTTGCCGTGGTAAACGCGGTTGAGGTTCTTGTCGTACAGGTGACTGGCGGCATCGAGACGATAGGCGCGCGGATTGGTGGCGTTGGAGAGTTTGCCGCTTGGCACCGGCACCGGCCGGGGTGCACCCGCGATCGGTGCAGGCACGGGGGCAGCGGGCTTCGTTACCGGCGGAGCGGCAGGCGGCAAGGGGCTGGAAGTACATCCGGCAAGGAAGGCAGCAATACCGGCCAGCAGGGTCAAGGGTCGCTCCGGCAGGGCGATCAGCGGTTTTGAGCGGAGATTCATGGCTTGTCTCGAGCGGGGTTTTTCGATAGAGACATACTGTGACTGAAAAACGTGTTTTGCATCTGAAAAGGAACGCTTAATAAGGTAATGGTTTGTGACAACAGCAAGCAGATTTTTAGCGCGTCTGACCGGTGAGGCGGCGGTATTGGTCACGGTGCAAGCCTGCCGTGGCTCCGTGCCGCGGGAACAAGGCGCCTGGATGGCCGTGTTTGGGCAAGGCGCCATCGGCTCGATCGGCGGCGGGCATCTGGAGTTGATGGCGATGGCGCAGGCCCGTCTGCGTTTGTCCGGAGCAGCGGGCGAAACGGTGCTCCGCTATGCGCTGGGTCCGGCACTGGGACAGTGCTGCGGTGGCGAGGTGGTCTTGGGTTTTGAACGTGTGACTGCGGCGGATCTCGAATCCCTGCGTGCCCGTCTGCAGCTGCCGCAACCCGGTGTGGCACTTTTTGGTGGCGGCCATGTGGGCGCTGCACTGATTCAGGTGCTGGGCAGTTTGCCGCTTGACGTGACCTGGATCGACAGCCGTGACGAGATATTTCCAGAGGACTTGCCCGCCAATGTCCGCTGTGAGCATTCAGACCCGGTGCAGGCGGCTGTGACAGCGCTGGCCAGCGACTCGCGCGTGCTGATCATGAGCTTCAGCCACGCCGAAGACCTGGACGTGCTGGCGGCCTGTTTGACGCGCCAGCGCCAGCACGGTGACTTGCCATTCATCGGTTTGATTGGCAGCCAGACCAAGTGGGCGACTTTCAGGCACCGCCTGGAGGCGCGGGGTTTCAGCGCGCAGGAACTGGCCGCTGTGACTTGCCCGATTGGCGTACCGGGCATTCGCGGCAAGCAGCCCGAGGTGATTGCTGTCGCCGTCGCGGCACAGATATTGCAGAACCTGCCGGACATGCAATAAGCTGGCAAACACTGGAACCAAGGATGAACGATGGAAAGCTATTACCTCGACTGGGCAAACCTGCTGTTGCGCTGGCTGCACGTCATCACCGCGATTGCCTGGATCGGTTCCTCGTTCTACTTTGTCTTTCTCGACAGCAGCCTGACGCCGCCGCTGGACGACGAGCTTAAAAAGCAGGGCGTCAGCGGTGAATTGTGGGCGGTGCACGGAGGCGGCTTTTATCACCCGGTGAAGTTCAATGTGTCGCCGCCGCAGTTGCCGGCGCATCTTCACTGGTTCTATTGGGAGAGTTACAGCACCTGGCTGACCGGCTTTTTGCTGTTCACCGTGAGCTATCTCTGGAGCGCCAGCACTTACCTGATCGACAAGTCGCTGATGGACTGGGCGCCGGCCAGCGCCATCCTGGTGGCGCTGTCATTTCTGCTGGTGTTCTGGCTTTTGTACGACCTGATTTGCCGCCTGCTGGGGCAGCGAAAGCATGGCGATGCGATGGTAGGCGCGATGGTGTTCCTGCTGGTGTGCCTGGCATCGATGCTGGCCTGCCACTGGTTTGCGGGCCGGGCGGCCTTTTTATTGGTCGGCGCGATGCTGGCGACCAGCATGAGTGCCAACGTACTGGTCTGGATCATCCCGGGGCAGAGAAAAGTGGTGGCTGCCATCAACGCCGGACTGCCAGCGGACCCTGTGCATGGCAAACGCGGCAAGCAGCGCAGCGTGCACAACACCTATTTCACCTTGCCGGTGCTGTTTGCCATGCTCAGCGGCCACTACAGCTTTACCTATGCCCATCCGCAAAACTGGCTGGTGCTGATCCTGATGATGTTCGCCGGTGCCGCCATCCGGCAATTTTTTGTCATGCGTCATGGCTACAAGCTCGGACGCAACAGCAATCCGCTGCCCTATGCGCTGCTGGGACTGGCGGTGATTGCCGCTACCATCATCTGGCTGCGGCCACTGGTGTTGCCGGTTGGCGCCAATGGTGCTACTAATTCAGTAGCTGCTTACGCAGATGCGACGGGCGCTACAGGTCAATATACCTACAAAAACCTGCAACTGGTATTGGCCCGGCGCTGCTACCTGTGCCATGGCGCCCAGGTGCAGATGAAGAATATCCGGCTCGACTCGCCGCAAAACGTCAAAGCCTATGCGCAATACGTTTACCAGCAGGCGGTGGTGACCAGGATCATGCCCATGAACAACGCCACCGGCATCACCGAGGCCGAGCGGCTGCTGATCAAACAGTGGTTTGAGGCCGGGGCGAGAGTTGACTGACGGCAGCACGTTTGCCTTAAAGTTCTACACTGATCGATTGCGCCCGTCCCTGAAAACCGTGGTCAACAAAAAGAAATCCATCGTCACCCGAAACCCATGACATAGAAAGGCTTCATCATGCCGCAATTCAGTTTCGAGACCGCTCCCAAAATCATCTGTGAACAAGGCGCTGCTGAGCGCCTGGGTGAGATCGCCAGGGGTCTGGGCATCACGCGCCTGTTTCTGGTTACCGACGCCGGCTTGATCAAGGCCAAACTGATTGACGGTGCGCTGGGCTCGGTGGCCGCGGCCAAGGTTCAGACCACGGTGTTCTCCGATGTGCTGGCCGATCCGCCTGAGCTCAGCGTGCAGGCGGCGGTCGATGCAGCGCGCGCAGCGGGTGCCGACGGCGTCGTCGGCTTCGGCGGCGGCAGCTCGCTCGATACCGCCAAGCTGGTCGCCCTGCTGGCGCGTACGCCGCAGGCGCTGCCCGATATCTACGGCATCGGCCTGGCGCGTGGCCCGCGGCTGCCGCTGATCCAGGTGCCAACCACCGCCGGTACCGGCTCCGAAGTCACGCCGATTTCCATTCTGACCACGCCCAGCCATGAGAAGAAGGGTGTCGTCTCACCGCTGCTCTATCCCGACCTGGCACTGCTGGACAGCCGTCTGACCCTGGGACTGCCGCCGGCCGTGACGGCCATGACCGGGGTTGACGCCATGGTTCATGCGATCGAGTCTTTCACCACCCGTTTGAAGAAGAATCCTCTGTCCGACGCCTTGGCCCTCAAGGCGCTGCAGTTGCTCTATGCCAACCTGCTGCCGGCGGTGAAAGACGGCAGGGACCCGGCGGTGCGCGAGAACATGCTGCTGGGCTCGCTCTTTGCCGGCATGGCCTTCGCCAATGCCCCGGTGGCTGCTGTCCACGCGCTGGCCTATCCACTGGGCGGCCATTACGGTCTGCCACACGGCCTGACCAATTCACTGGTGCTGCTGCCGGTGCTGGAATTCAACCTTCCGGCGGCCCAGGCCCTGTATGCCGAACTGGGTCGCGCCATCCTGCCGGACCTGGCTGCCACTGATGACGGGGAAGCAGCGTCGGCTTTTGTCGCGGCGATCCGTCAGCGAGTTGCCGCCATGCCTTATGCCCAGAAGCTGCGCGATGCCGGCGTCAAACAGGGCGATCTGCCGATGCTCGCGGAGGACGCCATGAAGGTGCAGCGCCTTCTCGTCAACAACCCGCGCGATGTCGCCTACCAGGATGCGCTGGCGATCTACCAGGCGGCCTACTGATCCTGCCAGGCACGCTTGCGCTCAGGCGGCGGTGAACATTTCCACTTTAACCAGGAGTAATTGTCATGATGCAACTGAAAGACCCCACCTTGCTGCGCCAGCAGGCGTATATCAATGGCCAATGGTGCCATGCCGACAGCGGCGAAACCTGTGCCGTCACCAACCCGGCCACCGGCGAGACCATCGGTACCGTGCCGAAGATGGGCGCGGCGGAAACCCGGCGTGCCATCGCGGCGGCTGACCAGGCCTGGCCCAGCTGGCGCGCCAAGACCGGCAAGGAGCGCAGCGCCGTGCTGCGCAAATGGAACGACCTGATGCTGGCCAATGCCGACGATCTGGGCATGATCATGACGATCGAGCAAGGCAAGCCGCTGGCTGAAGCCAAAGGCGAAATCGCCTACGCGGCCTCGTTTATCGAATGGTTTGCCGAGGAGGCCAAGCGTGTCAGCGGCGACACTCTGGCCTCACCCTGGACCGATCGCCGCATCGTTGTCATCAAACAGCCGATCGGCGTCTGCGCCGCCATCACGCCATGGAATTTCCCGTCCTCGATGATCACCCGCAAGGCCGGCCCGGCGCTGGCGGCCGGTTGCCCGATGGTGTTGAAGCCGGCGCTGGCCACTCCCTATTCGGCACTGGCTCTGGCGGTGTTGGCCGAGCGCGCCGGTGTGCCGCCCGGAATCTTCAGTGTCGTGACCGGATCGGCCAGTGCCATTGGCGGCGAGATGACCTCCAACAGCACGGTGCGCAAGCTTTCTTTCACCGGTTCCACCGAGATCGGCAGCATGCTGATGCAGCAATGCGCCAAGAGCATCAAGAAGCTGTCGCTGGAGCTCGGCGGCAACGCGCCCTTCATCGTGTTCGACGACGCCGATCTGGACGCGGCGGTCGAGGGCGCCATCATGTCCAAGTACCGCAATGCGGGGCAGACCTGCGTTTGTGCCAACCGCCTGTACGTGCAGGATGGTGTCTATGACGCCTTCGCGATGAAGCTGGTCGTAGCGGTCGAAAAACTCAAGGTCGGCAACGGCGTCGAAGCCGGTGTCACGCAAGGGCCGCTGATTGACGGCGCCGCGATCAAGAAAGTGGAACAGCACGTCGCTGACGCGCTTGCCAAAGGTGGTCGCTTGCTGACGGGTGGCAAGCGCCATGCGCTGGGACACAGTTTCTTTCAACCCACCGTGATCGCCGACACCACGCCGGACATGCTGGTGGCACGGGAAGAAACCTTTGGTCCGCTGGCTCCGCTGTTTCGCTTCAAGACCGATGCCGATGTGATCGCCATGGCCAACGACACCGAATTCGGACTGGCGAGTTATTTCTATTCGCGCGACATCGGCCGCATCTGGCGCGTTGCCGAAGGTCTGGAGAGCGGCATGGTCGGCATCAACACCGGCATCATTTCAAACGAAGTCGCGCCCTTTGGCGGGGTCAAGCAATCCGGACTCGGACGCGAAGGTTCCAAGTACGGGATGGACGACTATCTGGTGATCAAGTACCTGTGCATGGGCGGCCTGGATAAATAAGCGCCTTGCCGCAGAAGGGGCCGTCAATCCACCCGCGCACCGGAGGACTTGACCAGCCCCTCATATTTGGCGCGCTCGCGTTGCATCAGGGCGCCGAATTCCTCCGGCGTACTGGGCGCAGGTTCGGCCAGCAGAGTGGCAAAGCGGGCTCTGGTTTCTGGCGCGTTGAGTGCCGCCACGAAGGCATGATTGAGCCGGACCAGCACTTCTTTCGGGGTGGCCGCCGGTGCCACCAGACCCCACCAGGTGTCAATCGAAAATCCCTTCAGCGTGTCCGCCACCGGGGGGACGTCCGGCAGGGCGCTGGAGCGCGTCAGTGTGGTGACGGCCAGGGCTTTGAGTTTGCCGGAGCGGATGTTGGGCGCCGCCGTGGCGAGGTTGTCGAAGTTGAAATCCACCTGTCCGCTGAGCAGGGCAAGCTGCGCCGGGCTGCCGCCGTTGTACGGAATATGCACGGCGAAGATGCCGGCTTCTTTCTTGAATAATTCGCCAGCCAGATGGCCGGCGCTGCCGTTGCCGCCGCTGGCATAGTTGAGCTTGGCCGGATTGGCCTTGGCATAGGCGATCAGGTCGGACAGCTTGTTGATCTTCAGGCGCTGCGCGGTCTCGGCATTCATGACCAGCACATTGGGCACCCGCACCATCTGCGTGATCGGGGCAAAGTCAGTCGCCGCGTTGTAAGGCATTCGCCCATACAGCCATGGATTGACCGCATGGGTGGCGGTGGCCGCAATGCCGATGGTCAGGCCGTCGGGCGCCGCCTTGGCAACGGCGTCGGCACCGATGTTGCCTCCGGCACCGGGCCGGTTGTCGATGATGACCGGTCCCAGGCTGCTCTTGACGCCCTCCGCCAGCGCGCGGGCGGTGATGTCAAGCGGGCCGCCTGCGGCGTAGGGCACGATCAGGCGGATCGGCTTGCCCTGAGCCTGAGCCATGGGCGCAGTGGCAGCCGTGAAGAGGGCAAGAGCGGAGAGGAGCAGCGTTTTGTATTTCATAAAAATAGTCTTGTGTGATGTCAGGCGGTTGCCAGATCGCGTGCCTTGTCGGCCTCGGTAATGAAAGCGTCGGCGTAAAACTCCTCCTCTGGCAGGCCCGCCTCGAGGTACGCGGCCCGGGCCGAGTCGACGACGATGGGGGCGCCACAGGCATAGACCTGATAGGCGGACAGATCGGGAAAATCCTGCAGCACGGCGCGGTGGACAAAGCCGGTCCTGCCGCTCCAGGCGTCTTCGGGCAGGGCGTCCGAGATCACCGGCACATAGCGCAGCTGGGGCATCTCTGTCAGCTTGCTTTTCAGCCAGTCGTCCAGGTATAAATCCGCGGGACGACGACCGCCCCAGTAAAGCGTGGCAGGGCGCGTGATGCCCTCGAATTGCATGTGTTCAATCACCGCCTTGATGGGCGCAAACCCGGTGCCAGATGCCAGCAGAATGATCGGCTTGCTGCTGTCTTCACGCAGGAAGAAACTGCCGTACGGCCCCTCGACCCTCAGGATGTCCTTTTCCTTCATGCTGTCGAAGACATGGTCGGTGAAAATTCCGCCCGGCATGTGGCGAATATGAAGCTCCAGCGTGCCGGCTTTGCCGTCGGGGTCGGCGCTGTGCAGCTGCGGCGCGTTGGCCATCGAGTAGCTGCGCCGCACGCCACCTTGCAGCATGAACTCCACATACTGACCGGCGTGGTAGTTGAAGCTGTCGTTGGCCGGCAGCTGCAGTTTGACCAGCATCACGTCAGCCGATTTTCGTTCCATCGAGCTCACACGCACCGGCATCTTCCTGATCGGGAAGGCGCCGGCCTGCGTCACCTGGCGCGACTCCAGCACCACGTCGCTGTGCGCGACGCCGCAGCAGGTCAGCACAAAGCCCTGCTCCTCTTCTTCGTCGCTCAGGGCCTTGCTCTGATGCTCACCGTGCACCACGACGCCTTCGAGCTTCCTGCATTTGCAGGTGCCACAGGCGCCGTCCTTGCAGCCGTAGGGCAGGCCGATGCCCTGGCGTATGCCTGCGGCCAGCATGGTTTCGCCGGCGTTGGCGCTGAATGACCGACCGCTGGGCTGGACGCTGATCTGGAACCCGTGAGTTCCGGTTTCGCTGCTCGACATGTTTTTTTGTATCCTCGGGGAGTTGCATTTCTAAGAGTCCCCGATTTTGCCTTCAATCCAAAGCCCCCATCCGATTCTTTACGCCACGCGTCCAGGCGCCTTGCCGTCACGTTTTCGCCGTGCGCGGGTCCTGATCGTGGGCTGTGGCGATGTCGGAATGCGGGTGGCAAAAGTGCTGCCGGGGCGCCTGCGCCTGATGGCGCTGACCTCATCCGAGCAGCGCATTGCCGAGTTGCGTGCGCTTGGCATCACGCCCTTGCACGGCAACCTGGACGCACCGGCATCGCTGCGCCGACTGGCCGGTCTGGCGACCCGGGTAGTGCACCTGGCGCCTCCGCCGGGTGAAGGTTGGGGCGATCCGCGAACGCTGGCTTTGTTGCGCGCCCTGCGTTTGCGCAGCGCGCCGGAATCTCTGGTCTATGCTTCCACCAGCGGCGTCTATGGCGATTGCCAGGGCGATATTGCTATCGAAACAAGAGCTGTCCACGCAGAATCAGCAAGGGCTGCAAGGCGAATTGATGCTGAAAATTGGATTCGTTTTTTCGGTCGTTCGGTGCCGGTGCGCAGCAGCATTTTGCGCATTCCCGGCATTTACGCGTCGGACCGTCCGGGTGGGACGCCCAGGGCGCGACTGCTCAAGGGCGTGCCGGTGCTGCAGGCCTCGGACGACGTCTACACCAACCATATCCATGCCGACGATCTGGCGCGTGCCTGCGTTGCCGCCTTGTGGCGTGGCAAGCCGCAACGCGTCTATAACGTCAACGACGACAGCTGCCTGAAGATGGGTGACTACTTTGATCTGGCAGCCGATCTATACGGACTGCCGCGCCCGCCGCGTGTGCCCAGAAGCACGGCCAAGGAGCAGTTGCCCCTGATGCTGCTGAGTTTCATGAACGAGTCGCGCCGCATGGACAACAGCCGCCTGAAACATGAATTGCGGCTGCGCTTGCGCTATCCGACCGTCAACGATGGTCTGCTTCGATGAGGATGGCGCGAAAGTCGTTCACGTTGGTCAAGGTCGGGCCGGTGATCACGGAGTCGCCAAGCGCCTGGAAAAAGCTGTGGGCATCGTTGTTATCCAGAAAGGCGCGCGGGTTCATGCCCTGTGCCCAGGCCCGTGCCAGCGTGTCCGGTGTCAGGAAGGCGCCGGCAATTTCCTCGGCGCCGTCGACGCCGTCGGTGTCCCCGGCGAAGGCATGCACACCGGTCAGCCCGTCGAGCGCAACCGCCAGCGAGAGCAGGAATTCGACGTTGCGACCACCCCGGCCCAGTCCCCTCAGCGTGACCGTGGTCTCGCCGCCCGAAAGCAGCACGCACGGCGGCGTGAACGGCTGACCACGCAAAGCCACCTGGCGCGCCATGCCCGCCAGCGCCTTGCCGAGGTCGCGGGCCTCGCCTTCGAGGCTGTCACCGAGAATGTACGGCGTCAGGCCGGCATCGCGCGCGACCCGGGCTGCGGCCTCCAGCGCCATCTGCGGCGTGGTGATCAGGCGCACCTCGTTGCCCTGAAGTCGCGGGTCACCGGGTTTGATGGTTTCACCCTGGCCGCTCTCCAGCAGTGAACGCACCGCGCCCGGCAGTTCGATCCGGTAACGCCCGACAATCGCCAGCGCGTCGGCGCAGCTGGTCGGGTCGGCCACGGTCGGGCCGGAAGCAATATCGAAAGGGGCGTCGCCGGGCACATCCGAGATCAGCAGCGTGACGAGTCGGGCCGGGTGGCAGGCGATTGCCAAGTGCCCGCCCTTGAGCGCAGACAGGTGGCGGCGAACACAGTTCATCTCGGAAATGCTGGCGCCGCTTTTGAGCAGCGCCGAATTGACCGATCGCTTGTCGGCCAGGGTCAATCCAGCACCGGGTGCCACCAGCAGCGACGAGCCGCCGCCGGAAATCAGCGCAATCACCAGGTCGTCTGCGCCCAGCCCGCGGACACAGGCCCGGATGCGCTCGGCGGCGCGCAGACCGGCCGCGTCCGGCACCGGGTGCGCCGCCTGCACAATCTCGATGCGCCGGCAGGGGACGTCGTAGCCGTAGCGGGTGACCACCAGTCCTTCGAGCGGACCGTCCCAGTGGTCTTCCAGCGCCCGCGCCATGGCCGCAGAGGCCTTGCCGGCACCGATGACGATGGTTCTGCCTTTGGGACGCGGTGGCAGATTCGGCGGCAGACACAGCGCCGGCTGGGCGCAAGCCACGGCGGCCTCAAACAGGCGGCGCAGCAACGCTCGGTGGTTCGGCGCAATGGCTTGGGTCATGCAATATCCTTCGAATAAACGATCCGGGCATCAGCTCAAGGTATCGGCGTCAGCTTGGCGACACTGAGCGCCAGCCATTTGACGCCGTGGCGCGGGAAGTTGATCTGCGCTCGCGCATCGCTGCCCACGCCTTCGAGTGTCTGCACGGTGCCCTCACCAAACTTGGCGTGAAATACCTTCATGCCGACCCGCAGGCCGTGTTCTGGCTCGCCTTTGCGGATCGGCTCCGGCGTTGCCGAATATTTCGAATAATCAGTGCCAAATTGGCGTCTATCGCCCGTGTAACCTGCGTGAGCAGCTCCTGAATATGTAGCAATTCCGGAGCCGAAACCCTGGCTTTTTGGAGTAATCCATTTCAGCGCCTGTTCCGGCAGCTCGTCAAGAAAACGGCTCTTCAGGTTGTAGCGCGTCTGGCCGTGCAGCATGCGGGTTTGCGAGTGGCTCAGGTACAGGCGCTTGCGCGCACGGGTGATGGCGACGTACATCAGGCGGCGTTCTTCCTCCAGCCCGTCGCGGTCGCTCATCGAGTTCTCATGCGGAAAAAGGCCTTCCTCGATGCCGGTGATGAACACGCAATCAAACTCGAGGCCCTTGCTGGAATGCACTGTCATGAGCTGAATCGCGTCCTGCCCGGCCTGGGCCTGGTTGTCGCCGGCCTCCAGCGCCGCATGCGACAGAAAGGCCGCCAGTGGCGACAGCGTTTCGCCGGTCTCGGCATCCGGTGCCGGCTCGTCCAGCACCGGCTGATTCATGTCCAGGCCCTGGGAAGCGGGCGACTGGGTCAGGGCTTGGCCCTGTTCATCCACTGGAAATGCCACCGCGTCGCGGCCAAAGCCTTCGATCGACACAAAGCTCTCTGCGGCGTTGACCAGTTCCTCCAGATTCTCGACCCGGTCGGCGCCTTCGCGGTCGGCCTTGTAGTGTTCGATCAGGCCACTGTGCTCAAGCATGTGTTCGGTGATTTCGCGCAGCGTCAGACCCTGTGTCTGTTCACGCAGCACGTCGATGCCGGCCATGAATGCGCCGATGTTGGTGCCGGCCTTGCCGCTGAGCCCGCTGACCGCATCGCTGAGCGAGCAACCGCTGGCGCGCGCCAGATCCTGCAACTGCTCCAGGCTGCGCATGCCAATGCCGCGCGGCGGGAAGTTGACGGCGCGCAGAAAGCTGGTGTCGTCGCGCGGGTTCTCCAGCAGGCGCAGGTAGGCCAGCGCGTTCTTGATTTCGGCACGCTCGAAAAAGCGCAGGCCGCCATACACCTTGTACGGCATGCCGGCGTTGAACAAGGCGGTCTCGATGACCCGGCTCTGCGCGTTGCTGCGGTACAGCACGGCTATTTCTTTTCTGGGCACATCGTCGCGCACGAGTTGCCGCATCTCGTCCACCATCCACTGCGCCTCGGCAAAGTCGCTGCTGGCCTCGAACACGCGCACCGGTTCGCCCGGGCCTTGGGCGGTGCGCAGGTTTTTCCCCAGGCGCTTGCTGTTGTGGCTGATCAGCGCGTTGGCGGCGTCGAGAATGTTGCTGCCGCTGCGGTAGTTTTCCTCCAGCTTGATCTGGTGCTGCACTTTGAATTCCCGCACAAAGTCGGCCATGTTGCCGACGCGCGCACCACGAAAGGCGTAAATGCTCTGGTCATCGTCGCCGACTGCCAGCACGCAGCCGGTCGGGTTGAAGCTGGCGTCGACCGAGCTGTGCGCGCCGGTGCCCGCCAGCATCTTGATCCACAGATATTGCAGCTTGTTGGTGTCCTGGAACTCGTCGATCAGGATGTGGCGAAAACGGCGCTGGTAGTGCTCGCGGATCGGATCGTTGTCACGCAGGACCTCGAAGCTGCGCAGCATCAGTTCGCCAAAATCGACCACGCCCTCGCGCTGGCATTGCTCTTCGTAGAGCTGGTAGATTTCCACCTTCTTGCGGGTCTCGTCATCACGCACTTCGACCATATTCGGGCGCAGGCCGTCTTCCTTGCTGCCGCCGATGAACCACTGCATCTGCTTGGCCGGAAAGCGCTCGTCATCGATGCTGAACTGTTTGTACAGCCGCTTGATGGCCGAGAGCTGGTCCTGGGTGTCGAGGATCTGGAAGCTTTGCGGCAGGTTGGCCAGTTTGTAATGGGCGCGCAAAAAACGGTTGCACAAGCCGTGAAAAGTGCCGATCCACATGCCGCGCACATTCAGCGCCAGCATGGCTGACAGGCGGGTCATCATCTCGCGGGCGGCCTTGTTGGTAAAGGTCACGGCCAGGACGCCGCCAGGTGAGACCTGGCCGGTCTGCAGTAGCCATGCAATGCGCGTGGTCAGCACCCGGGTCTTGCCGGAACCGGCCCCGGCCAGAATCAGCGCGTGCTCGGCCGGCAGGATGACGGCGGCGCGCTGTTCCGGGTTCAGATGCTGCAGCAGCGGGGAATCTTGAGAGCCCTGCCCGGCGCCCGGATGTGAAATTTCTGAGAACATCGGGCCATTGTAGAAAGGCGCCCATGAAGAAGTTTTTTTTGCTGCTGATTCTGAGTGCCGGTCTGGCGCCGGGCGTGCAGGCCCAATCGTATTGCGCCAGCGACGGCCAGGCCACGCCGGTGGCTCTGGTGGAGCACTTCATCAGCGCTGACTGCGAGGCCTGCTGGAGCGCCCCGCTCGAAACCAGCTCGCCGGATGGTGCGCTGGCCCTGGACTGGATCGTGCCGAGCGCGAAGGGCGATGAAGCGCCCTTGTCGGCGGCGGCCAGTCGCGATGCGCTGATGCGCCTTGATGGGCTGGGGCAGCCTGCGCCCGGCACGCAATTCCAAAGTGCCAGCCAGGTCGCAGCCAGTTCCACGGAGACACTGCGCGTGGCCCACGGCCTGGCTTTGGGCGGCTATATCGGCGCCTCGATCGAGCTCAAGTCGAACGCCAAAGACAAGCTGTTGTCCACGGCGCAGCAGGAACTCAGCGCCTGGCTGGTGCTGGTGGAGAGCATTCCGGCCGGTACCGAAGGCACGCCGACTGCGAGAAACCTGGTTAGAAACGTGCTTTTGCTCAGGTGGGGCAAGCGTGAGCAGCTATCAGAATCAGAGCAAACGCGGTTTTATGAAATGCGCCCGCTGAACATCCCGCAGGGTGCAAGGCCCGAGCGACTGCGCGTGGTCGGTTGGGTGCAGGACGCCAGCGGTCGAATATTGAGCGCCGCGCAATCCGTTTGTGCCGGATAAACCCTATACAATCAAGCACCGGGCCCAAGCAATTGCGGCCCGGTTTTTTGTTTCTGCTGTGCTTGCAAGCGCGCAAACAATGCCCGGGTCCAGTCCAAGCGCTCTTCTATCAACCGATTTGACCAGGAGCCCGGACCATGGAAATTTTTGATTACGACAATATTCTGCTGCTGCCGCGCAAATGCCGTGTCGAGAGCCGTTCGGAATGTGACGCCAGTGTCGAGCTGGGCGGTCGGCGTTTTCGCATCCCGGTGGTCCCGGCCAACATGAAGACGGTGGTCAACGAGGCCATCTGCGTCTGGCTGGCGAAAAACGGTTACTTTTACGTGATGCACCGCTTCGACCTGGACAACGTGAAGTTTGTCAAGGACATGAAAGCGCAGGGCCTGTATGCGTCGATCTCGCTGGGCGTGAAGAAACCCGACTATGCCGCGGTTGACCAGCTGCTGGCCCTTGGCCTGACGCCGGAATATGTGACCATCGACGTCGCGCACGGCCACGCCGACAGCGTCAGGAACATGATCGGTTACCTGAAGGAAAAGATGCCGTCGAGCTTCATCATCGCCGGCAACGTGGCGACGCCCGAGGCCGTGATCGATCTGGAAAACTGGGGTGCCGACGCCACCAAGGTCGGCATCGGCCCGGGCAAGGTCTGCATCACCAAACTCAAGACCGGCTTTGGCACCGGTGGCTGGCAGCTCAGTGCCGTCAAGTGGTGTGCCCGCGTGGCGACCAAACCGATCATTGCCGATGGCGGCATTCGCGAGCACGGCGACATTGCCAAATCCATCCGTTTTGGCGCCACCATGGTGATGATTGGCTCGCTGCTGGCAGGCCACGAGGAAAGCCCCGGCCAGACGGTCGAGGTGGATGGCAAGTTGTTCAAGGAATACTACGGCTCCGCCAGCGACTTCAACAAAGGCGAATACAAACACGTTGAGGGCAAGCGCATCCTGGAACCGATCAAAGGAACACTGGCCGACACCTTGATCGAGATGGAGCAGGACGTGCAAAGCTCGATCAGTTACTCGGGCGGCAAGAAACTGATGGACGTGCGCAAGGTCAATTACGTCACGCTCGGCGGCGATAACGCGGGTGAACACCTGCTGATGTAGCGCTGGCCGTCGAGTCGTCAGCCAGTTGACAGAAAAACCGGTCGAATCTTGACGCGTGCAGGGCTCCGCGGAGGTATCCTTTTGCGATTCCTTCGAGTTTGGGGTTGAGCATGCAAATTGCAGTTCTGGGCATTGGCCCGATGGGCTACCGGATAGCGCGGCGACTTTGCGATGCGGGTCACTCGGTTCAGGTCTGGAACCGCAGCCATGAAAAGGCCGAGCGGTTGGCCGAATTTGGCGCCACGGTCCATTTGCACGCCGCCGCCGCGGTTGAGTTGGCCGACGTCGTGCTGTGCCTGCTGGAGAACGGCGCCGTCGTGGGTGAGGTCCTGTTTTCAGGCGGCGTGGCCGAGGCCCTCAGGCCGGGCGCGCTGGTCATCGACATGTCATCGATTCAACCGGCGCAAGCGCGTGACCACGCGGCCCGCTTGAGTGAACTCGGCATCGCCCACCTGGATGCACCGCTGTCGGGAGGCACGCTGGGCGCAGAGCAGGGCACGCTGGCCATCATGGTCGGGGGCAAAGCCGCCGACTATGAACGCGCCCAGGCGCTGTTCAAGTCGATTGGCCGGGCCACCCACGTCGGACCGCACGGCACCGGTCAGCTGGCCAAGCTGGCCAATCAGATGATTGTCGGGATCACTATTGGCGCCGTCGCCGAAGCCCTGCTGCTGTGCGAAAAAGGCGGTGCCAGCATGGCCAAAGTCAAAGAAGCAATCACCGGGGGCTTTGCTGACAGCCGCATCCTGCAGGTTCATGGGCAGCGCATGATCGATCGCGACTTCACACCCCATGGGCGCATGTCGATCCAGCTCAAGGACTTGCGCAATGCGCTTGCCACAGCGGACGAAATCGGTTTCGATGCGCCCCTGACGCGGCAGTTCGAGAAGTTGTACCAGGAAGGCATCGAACACGGCCTGAGGGATCTCGACCAGGCCGGGCTTTTCGTTGAACTGGCCAGCCGCAATGGCATGCATTGAGGGAAAGACAATATGGCGTGGCCATGGTGATGGGTGCAATGTGCATTGGCCTTGCCTTCGCGAGCGGCGACACGGTTGCTTGCCCGCCAGGCGCAGCTTGCGGCAAGAAGGCGCAAGGCGGTTCGCCATACACCGGCAAGTCGAGACTTCGTGGACCTGTGCGCATGACGGACACCTGCGGATATAAAGTGAGTCATTGCGCCGCCGGACTTTGCGCTCACCGGGTGACTTCAAAACCGTTGACCTGCAACTCACTGACCACTCGATGTGTTGTGTTCACTACGAATACTTCATGGAGAATACCGACGGACGTGAACTTGTACCTGGACAAATCAGAGTGCCATCTGACGCAGTCAACCTTGCACCGGGTATTGAGATCTGCAATGATGTTGCGCATGTTTTCCTCGGAAATCATCATGTTGTGGCTGTAGCGGCCTTTCATGACTGTGGCGTAGGGTCCAGTGGAAAACGGTGACGACACAAATGCCGTGTAGGTGTCATTTGACACATAAGACTCATACATGGCGTAGCGATTGTCGAAGAAGGTGAACACAAAACCGAAACTGCTCTTGTCGCCGTCCCAGATGTAACCAAACAAGGACGCCTGGGCCACGTTACCCCCAGTTTGTATCTGCTCACCCAGTGTTGGATTGAATGACATTACCAGCGGCCGACCATCCTTGAACATGGCCTCGGCATTGAGCCTACGTCCAAGTGCACTGTGTTCGCCTGCACCCCGAATCGGAACGACGACAAAGTTTGCACTGTCTATGCGGCTTTTGTACCAGCTATCCCGCGCATCGAAGTCATTGGTTTCATACGGGTTCGCACCCATGTGTCTGACTGTTAAGGACCAGTCGTAGAGATCTTCGGGAGGGTTGTTGAAGGTGCTGGAAGGCACATCGAATACGTATCTGGGTATAAGGCCTGGAAAGCCGGGTACGAGCACTTCTGTCGTGTTAACTTCTGAGGTAGTGCCCAGAATCTCCGATGGCGTCGTCGTACTGCCACCGCCGCCACAGCCAACTATCAGGCACGCCGTCAGAAGCGAAAGAAACACGACCAAGCGCGGTGGCTGGCTTTGATTCCCTGGCAAGGTGGTACTCAAGTGCTTGTCACACAAAATGGACTAACTCCAATGAAAACTCCATCAATACTTTAAATCAACCCAACTTCTCCGGCCCATGCCGAACACAGCGGGTCAATCAGCCCAACTTACCGCAGGACAAACCAAGGCACCAATCCCTGGCCCGCACCGCGCAATCAATCCCCGGCCATACACAGGCAAGTCGCCAGCGAAGGCGGCTTCGCAATCCGCATGGGAAGTCGCAAGAATGGGGCCGAAATGCTGCTACGCAAGATTTGTAAGGGCTATTTTCTTGACCGCAAGCACTGCCCTTCGGCTCCGAACCATCCCCCGAGCTTTCCCCAGCGATCTTGGCTTTGTCAAGCCAGAGGTCTATACAGTTCAATGGGTTGCGTATAGCGGTTTTCTATCCGGGCGCGCCCCTCCGAAACTGGTCCGAACTTGGCACCGGGATGGCGACGAGTGGTCGGCTGCGACGGGTGACCGACTCTGAAAGACACAAACCGGTCATCTAGCCTTTCAGTCTGGTTACTCCACTCCAGTCATTCGAGGCACTGGGTTGCTGGTCAGCAATATTGCGACGATTTCAATGACCGCTGAACCTGCCCTTGGTCACGAACGGGCAGTCGATTTGATCTTCAGAAGACGATCTGCCGGAAGTCAATTTTCCAACTTCAGGGTTCAAACGTTCTGGGGCACTCACCAACGATTTCAAAGATATTTTATTCCTTGCGGAATAAAGTGACTTCGCCAGGCGTTTATTCCTGTGTACACCACTTCGTGTAAATCAAACTCGGCACATCTATGAAATTTTCAATAGCATCATTGGCGCGCAAATCGGCCATCACCGCCTGTCTTGACAGCATCCTTTTGGGTGACTATGCCTCTATGTCGAACACGCTGGCCAAGATAGTCGACGGCGTTTTAACTGGCCCCGCTGGCACGACGCTTTAACGTCTCATGTTGAAGCAAATTCGAAATCCCTTGGCTCTGGCGGCATGTGTTCTGCTCGTCATTGTGGTGGAAGTTGGACGTTCGCTGGTATTGCTGGTCGGATTTCAGGCGCGGTGGGTGGCTCCGGTGACGATGATATTCACTGTGGCGACTGGATATTTCTTCCACAAATTCTGGGCTGCTGCCCCAGATCAAGCCATGCTTGAACACATCATGTTTTTCAAAAATATGGAGATCGCAGGAGGTATTTATTGGTCGTGGGTTTTGGCCCCAAGTCAGGTACTTGATTAAGGAGAATCGAAATGTTTATCAGCTCATATCGCCGCATTCTGCACATCATCACATGGGCCGTTGTGACACTCTTCGGGCAGAGTGCGAGCGCGTCATTTCATTTATGGCAGATAGCTGAGATGTACTCCAATGCCAATGGAACAGTGCAATACGTAGAGTTGACGACGTTTGCAAGCGGGCAACAGTTTGTGAGTGGGCATCAAGTTACTGCATCGCAAAACGGGGCTGCGCATTCGTTCATCATACCGGCCGATCTTCCTGGCGATTCGAGTAATCGCAAGTTCCTGATCGGTACTCAGGGATTTGCGAACTTGGGCATTGTCACACCAGACTACGTCGTGACAAATGGATTTCTGTTCCAGCCTAACGGGAGTGTCAACTTCGCAGGTGTGGATGTAGTGACTTATAACGCGTTGCCAAGCGATGGCGTCAGCGCCCTGGACCGTGCCGGCAATGCCGTGGTCAATGCGCCGACCAATTTTGCGGGCGCAACTGGCACAATTGGTGCACCACAGGCGGCGCCGCAGTGCACGCTAAGCGCAAACCCTGCCATGATTTCCGCAGGCGCATCGTCAACACTGACGGCCAATTGCAGCCCGGTGGCCACGTCCTTTGAATGGGGTGCCGGCACCTGTGCTGGCACGACCAGTTCAACGTGCACAGTGACTCCTTCAACAACCACCACCTACTCTGTGATTGGCATCGGTGCCAGTGTCGCAAGCGCGGTAGCTTCTGCCACCGTCTTTGCTGGAGGGCCTTACGATGGTATCTATCAGTGGGATGCAGGCTACTATTTATCAGTGCATCAAATTGGTGGTGGCACTTTGATTGGAACGATCTATTGGGTGTATACCGGCAACAGCGTACCCATAGGGAGTCGCGCAGTTTCGGAGGTTGATACGTTCGACCTCTTCCACGGACAAATTGTTGGCTCAAGTGCAACGATGACCGGTACAAGGTTCTACAGAGGCTGTTCACCCAGCTACGACTTCACTTTCAATAGTGATTCCTCGTTAACGGTGCGATTCAACAGCGTCATCAATAGTCCCGGTGTAAGTACCGCAGACGTGGACTGTGCCGCCAGATACAACCCGGTAGGCTCCGTTTGGACCATCCCCAGAATTTACTGAGCAGCGACATATTTGCATCGCCAACGCGCTGGCGATGCAACGCAGGGTTCATCAATCACGACAGAAATCGGCTAACCTTGCAACCAAGACTTCCTACTCAAGCTTGGCATGGCAGCAGGGGGACAGGCCATCGTCGACAGATTGCAAGTTCAATGGGAATGGCATTCACTTGACTCTTGCATTAATGACGGAACTGGCTCGTATGCCTCGGGCGGGGTCGTTCCTTGTGAGAGGTATCTGCGATGGCCGGAAATAGATTGAACGCCGAAATCAATCCAGTAGTAACATGATTATGGGTGTCAGGCCCACTTTTGGTTTAGCCACCACAGTCGATGCTGATGAACTGGGACCGGAATACGCTTCGTTGATGGCCATCGCGGTACAGTTGTAACTGACGCCTGCCGTCAAGCCCGACACCGTCACTTGTGTACTGGTGTTGGTCCCGGAAGCGGTAATCTGACCCGCTGCTGAACAGGTCACCGTGTAGCCGAGGATGTGGCCGCCACCGCTATTGGCAGGTGGTGTCAGCGTGAACAAGACCCATCCCGGGCCAGCTTGTGTTGATGCAATGGTCGGTGCGTTGGGCGGCGTCAGTACGGTAGATTGAATGCTGACGTTGTCAATGCCTACGTTCATGCCACCGAGGTTGTCGACAGATGCAATTCGCAGGCGGACCTGCTGCCCGGCGAAAGCTGATAAATCTGCGCTCAAGTTGGCATAATTTTGCGTCAGCGCGTTCCCCGCCTGCGTGAGAAAAACGTTGTGCAGCACACCAGACCCGACATCAAAGGCAGGCGCTGAGATGCTCATGATGTCGACACGAACCTGCTGATTCGGTACCGCCGTGAAGTCGAGACTGGCCGGAGAAGAAAAACTGTTGGCCTGGTTGTACACCATCAAGTAAAGCGACAACGTGGTCATGGAGCCCACAGGAATGGCGACATCTTGATAAATGACCCGACTTCCAGGCCCGGTTTGATCGGTCACCGCTGCAAAACTTCCAAGCGGTGGCGTTGGCACAGAGAAATGCGCCACTGGCGTCAGGCTGCCCGAGTGCGCATAAAACGCGCCGCCTGAATTGGCTTGCTGTACTTGAGTCCAGCCAGTAAAACTGCTTGCACCGACGCCGGGATTGGTTTCAAAACTGCCGTTGACAATCAACTCAGTGGTCCAGGCCCACACCGGCGCCATCAGCAGGCTCAAACCTCCGATCCAGCAGTACCAAGCACGCGCTGTTGGAGTGTTCACGTCAATGGCCAGGAATGGTTTTGCCGCAAAGAGAGTTGGGACTAGCGCGGATAAACCGTCGTCGTGGGAGCATCAGCGCCGTTGATGACGAGGATGTTGTTGTTGAACGACGTGATGTTGGCACTCGAAGTGGCCGATAGACCCACCCCGTTGTTGAGCACGGTCGAGTTGGCGAGCCGAACCAGGGTGCCTGAAACACTCGCCGAGATGCCGGTGCCGTTAAGGACCAAACGGGAATGGTCCACGTTGACTGTCGTCGTTGATGATCCGACGACATTGACGCCGCTACCGCCGCAGTTGCTACCCACCACATCAAGCAGGAAAGTCACGGTATTGGCGACGGTGGGCTGGATGTCAACACAGTGGCCCGTGAAGCGGTCGATCATCACGTTTTGCAAGCGCAGTGTGCCGCCTCCTATGAAACGGACACCACTTAAGCCATTGCCATATCCGTTGATCGTCAGGTTACGCAGGATGACATCACCCGACAAATTGCTGACTATGACACCGTTTGTGAGCGAAGCGAGCACACCTGCCACCTGGCCTCCACCACCGTCGATGGTGATCGGCTTGGTGATCGTCACTGCGCCATAACCTGCAGGATCAAGAACGCTGATTTCGCCAGCGGACGCTGTTTTTGCAATGGCGCCGGCAAAGGTTTTACAGGGTGCCGTGCGACTGCAGGGGTTCACATCGTCGCCAACACCAGACACCCAGGTTCGGGTCGCTTGGGCCGAAGCGTTGCCCATGGTCAGCAGGGTCAACATTAGGATCACAAGGTGCTTCAAGGATTTGGTGTACCAGTTCATGGTGTTCCCGTTTCATTTGAAAAATGCCTTGGCCCATTGCCTTGCGTAAGCAAGGGTGGCGGTTGGGCTACGGTCATTCTAGCTTCTCAAATTGTGACGGTTTTGTGCGAGATCGAGGAAGCCATTGGTCGGACGTCTATCAATGCGAGGGTTATACCCCCGACCCCATGCCGAACTCAGGCCTTGCATCTGCCTGAGTTCGGCATCAAGGCACGGCCTGCGTCACACGCAATCTCCCCAGCCGTGGATGGCGATCACGCCAGCGCAGGAGGCGTCGCAATCCGCTTGGCAAGCCGCAAGAATGGAGCCGAAGTGCTGCTAGAATTCCCGCTGGTGAAAAACGGACGAAATATCCGCAACTTTCACCAGACTTCTCCTAATGGGAACTTAGCTCAGCTGGTAGAGCAGCGGACTCTTAATCCGTAGGTCGAGAGTTCGAATCTCTCAGTTCCCACCACTTACACGCCATTTCAATAGCGCAAGGCGCGCTACAAATACGCCAGCAATCAGACCAGAGCTCCGGCCCGGACGCGGCGGGTGATCTTTACTTCCCGGTTGACCTGCGCCAGCAATCTCTCGGCTTCGGCCTGCACTTGCTCGGCGCTGGCATCCTTCACGTCGACCAGTCGCATCAGGGCGGCTGCAGCGGCGATGCAGGCAACAGGTACGAATACGGCAATGAGTACGGTGGTGAATGTCATTTGAAAATCCTCGGTTTTGATGCTCTTGCCACTTGCTTCGCGGGGGCCTTGTTTATACCCATCTGCAATGTAGCGGCCGTGACATCGCAGCGTCTGGACGCCAACGCACATAGCCGGATGCATTTTCAAGGCTCCATAGCCGTGGGTTGTGGACTAACGTCTAGCCCCTTAAAGTGCCGGCCCGCACGCGGCGCGTCATCTTTACTTCGCGGTTGGCCTGCGCCAGCAGCTTCTCAACCTCCGCCTGGGCTTGTTCTTCAGAGACGTCCTTCCCGTCGAAAAGGCGCATCAAGGCAGCAGCAGCGGCAACGCAGCCGGCCAGTACGAATACGGCAATGAGTATGGTGGTGAAGCTCATTTGAATATCCTCGGTGTCGATGTTCCTGGCACTTACGTTGCACCTGTCGTTGCACAACACTACTAGTCTGTTTGATTGCCAAAAAGCATGGCTTGACAATTCGCAAAAGGGCGAAAAGAGGCGTCACAGTTCATCGCAATTCATACAGGCCATGTCGCAAAACCGGCAATGCTCCCTAACCGCATGCTTCTGGTGCGTCAATGCACAAATAACGTGCGATACTAGGGTTTACCCTAAGTTTGGGTTTGTCCCCATTTCGAGAACTACCGTGAACACCCTTTATTTCCTTTGGTCCGCCATGCGCTCTGTTTCTCAGGCCTTGGGTCGCAACTCTGACAAGCGAGAGCAGCGAGACCTCGAAACCTATCTCGCCCAAGCCCAATCATTCGCCGAGCTCGAATACCGTCAGCGTCACTCGATGCAATTTCATTAGGCGGACCAGAATGGCTTTACAGCCTCCTGCCTATTACTGAATTCCGGAGCTTCAAATGCATATTTTCCTTTTCATCAAATCCCTTTTTTCCGAACCTGCTTTTGCGGCGGGTGATCGTGTCAATCTGGTGCACGGCGGCACCATCGACCGCACCGACGGATACGTCATTGCTCAGACTGACAAAGGCGTGCTGGTCGAGTGGCCGCACTTTGGCGCAAGCTACATGTCCAAGTCGGAGCTATCCATCATCGGTTAAGACCTGATGAGCAGAAGAAGGGCGCCGGGTTTCCCCGTCACCCTTGCCTTGACTCAAGCCCGTTTATTTGGCCGTAGAAGCAGCCGAGGCAGCTGAGGCAGCCTTTTTGGCGGCTCTTTTTGCTTTCCGGGCAGCATGCTTCTTGGCGTGATGTTTCGGCTTGGAAGCACTGTCAGAAGGAGCAGTCGCGGTGCCAGCATCACTGGAAGCCGCAGCTCTTGCCTTCTTTCCCATATGCTTTTTGGCGACATTCTTCGGCTGCGAAGTTGTTTCTGCCGGCGCAGTCACAGCTGCCGGAGTGAAGGCCGCTCCAGTGGTTTTGGGTGTTGTCGCAGCAGGGGTCTGTGCGAATGAAACTGCAGCCACACTTGAAAGCAGGGCGGTGGCGACTAAGGTCTTGAAATTGAACATGATAAATACTCACTCATAAGGCGACAGTCGCAGTAGCTCCGACTGTCATAAGCGAGCCAGAAATTCGTTCGGGCTTGTACCCACAACGTCGGCTTTTCCCCGGCGTTGACGGCAGATACTTTTATTTACCAGAATGTCCAAGGCCTAAAAAACCTGGCCGACATTGAGCAGTGCCAGCACGCCGAGGATGCCGAATATCAGCGCTGCGATGCCATGCACCAGTGGCATCGACACCTTCTTGCCAATGGTGTCGCCCAAAAACACTGCGGGGACGTCCGCCAACATCATTCCAAGGGTGGTTCCAGCCACCACTGGCACGAGGTCGTGAAAGCGGGCTGCCAAGGCCACGGTCGCGATTTGCGTCTTGTCGCCCATCTCAGCCAGAAAGAAGGCCAGGACGGTTGTTCCGAAGACTCCGAAGCGCTGCGTTCCTGCCGCCGCTTCATCGTCCGCCTTGTCGGGTACAAGTATCCAGACAGCCATGGCCAGGAATGAAATACCG
Organism: uncultured beta proteobacterium; assembly: GCA_963810395.1. Taxonomy (GTDB): domain Bacteria; phylum Pseudomonadota; class Gammaproteobacteria; order Burkholderiales; family Burkholderiaceae_C; genus Rhodoferax. Next base: position 618,533 of record CAWENC010000002.1, read on the forward strand.
ACCACCCAGCGTAGCGCGTCCGGCCCCAACTGGGTTGCAATCCAGACACCAACCAGTCCGGCCAGTGCGTGGTTGACGATGGTGGCCGTCAGGATGCCAAGAATGATAGGCACCGGTCGCTTGAAAGTGGCCGCCAGAAGAAAGGCCAGCAGCTGGGTCTTGTCGCCCATCTCTCCAAGAGTGACGACACCAGCTGATATGAGAAAAGCTTCCATGTGAACTCCAGGGGCCAGCGAAAAACCAAAGACCACACCGCTTCCCCGGCCCATCCGGAGGCAGTGCGGTCAAAGGTCTTGCCAGGCTTGAAGCTGTTGGCGCCATGGCCGTGAGGGCCAAGTATGTTGACGCGAACCCCTGCAGGTGCAAGGCGGCTACTCCCCAATGACGGGTGCGGGCAGAGTATAGCGGCACAGACGTTTTCGTCTTCGCGATATTCAAGTTCCCCAGCGGAGTGACGGTCTGAATATGTGTCAGGCGGGTAAAGATAAATTCACCTGTCAACCATCGAGCGGTGATCAAACGTTACTGGAAAATCCAGGCTTTACAGTCGCATCACCAAATTTGCGCAAATTTTTGAGATTAATTGGTCGTGATTGACTAAAGTAGGAACTTCACCAAGGAGCATCATGAAAAACCTTCTTCTTTTGTCCGCTGCAACGCTTGCGAGTGGGCTGTCCATGGCGCAAGAGGTGGGGCGCGTGATTTCTGCCACACCCATCGTTCAACAGGTCAACTCGCCCCGACAGGTGTGCACCACTGAGCAGGTAGCCGTTCAGCGGCCCAGGTCGGGCGCTGGTGCCCTGATGGGCGCCATCGCGGGCGGGGCCATGGGTAATGCAATCGGCGGCGGCATGGGTACGGTTGCAGCGACCATGCTCGGCATCGTTGGTGGGGCTGCCATTGGCGACAATCTGGAAGGGGGGCAAACGGCACAAGTCCAGAATGCGCAGCATTGCACCACCCAGAACTTTGTTGAGAACCGGCCAGTCGCTTACAACGTGGTTTATGAATTTGGCGGCAGACAGTACTCGGTGCAAATGCCCAATGATCCGGGTCCGACGGTCCAGCTTCAAGTCAGCGCTGTAGGCTCAAGCGCTCAAAGGGCGCAAGTTGCGGACAACACCGCCTATTCGCAGCCCGTGTATTCACAGCCGACTTATGCGCAGCCGGTTTATTCACAACCGGTGTATTCGCAACCGGTCTATGCGCAGCCGACTTATGTAGTTGCGGCGCCACCGGTCTATTCCAGCTATTACCAGCCAAACTATGTCGTGCCCCTGGCTTTGGGAATCGGCATTGGTTACCTCGGCGGCTATGGTGGCCACCGGCGCGGTCACTGGCGCTAATCTTGCCGTCTATAGATCGATGCAATAGTCTTCGATGAAGGCGCCCTGTTCGCCCTTGGAGATATAGCCCAAGGGATTTGCCAACACCTGGCAATGCCACTTCGAGCCCGCGTTGACGCCCTTCACGACATAGTTGCTTGGGCAGTGCAAGTGGCCGTGCAGCCAGACATCGGCATACGGAAACAATTCATCCAGTGCATTGCAGAAACCGGCCGTGCCTGGTGTCAGTCCGTAACGTGGGTCGGCGCTCCTGAGACTGGGGGCGAAGTGCGTGACGACGACGGTGGTGCCTCCAAAGGGTTTCAACAGTTCGTTGCGCAGCCAGCCCTGGCAAGCGATTCCCAACTCGCGAATGGCATCGGCCAGCATGCGCTCGCCGTTGCGTAGCGACGAATATTTGCGCAAGTAGTAGTTGGCGGCGCGAAAGGCCTTCTCGCGCTGGCGCAGTTGCTCCGTCAGCAGGGATGTTGACGGGGAGTCGGCGCTGCCGTCTTGTGCCAATGCGTCAAAGTCGCTCCACAGCGTGGTGCCGACGAAGCGCACGTTTCCGATCGTCAGTGTTTCGCGCTCCAGCCAGGTGATTCCGAGGCGCTCGCAAGTCTCGCGCAAGCGCTGGTGGGTCCGGTCGAAGTCAAGCGAGTCGTACTCATGGTTTCCCGGCACGTAAAGGACCTGTTTCCAGCCGTCGGGCGTTCTGAGCGGCGAGAAATGACCCAGACCAAAATCGTCGTCGCGCAACAGCGAGCCCGGTTGATACGAGCCAATGTCGCCGGCCAGCACCAGCACGTCCGCACCGGGCGCGCGCTTGGCGACAAAGTTGGGTTGTCTCTCCAGATGCAGGTCCGACAGAATTTGAATTTTCATTGACTGCTATAAAAATAGTAGCTTGTTGCGCATTATGCACGGAGTCTACAGCCCTATTTTGCATAAAAAAAGGCCGGCGGATGCCGGCCTTTTTCAACGTGCGCGACCCGCGTCTATTGCTTGATATCCACGCCGTAGAACTCGTGCGTGCCAAACGGGCTGATCTTGAAATCAATCACTTCATTGCGTACCGGCTTCAGGGCGACCGCGTGCGCAATCGTGAACCAGGGCGCCTGCTCCTTGAAGATCACCTGGGCTTTTTCATACAGCTTGGTGCGCTCCGCCTGGCTTGAAACCACCTTCGCCTTGCTGATCAGGTCTTCAAAAGGCTGGTAGCAAAACTTGGCGACGTTGGAGCCATTGCTCTTGGCCGAGGCGCAACCCAGCAAGGTGTTGAGAAAGTTGTCCGGGTCGCCGTTGTCGCCGGTCCAGCCCAGCATGCCCATCTGGTGTTCGCCGTTCTGCATGCGCTTGCGGTACTCGCCCCATTCATAGCTCTTGATTTCCGCCTTGACGCCGACTTTGACCAGGTCGGCCTGCATCAACTCGGCAATCCGTTTGGCATTCGGGTTGTAGGGACGCTGCACCGGCATGGCCCACAAATCGGTCGTGAACCCATTCGGATAGCCGGCTTCCGCCAGCAGTTTCTTGGCGGCCGCCGGATCAAAGGGATCATCCTTGACGTCCTTGTTGTAGGACCATAGCGTTGGCGGAATCGGGTTGATCGCCGGCACACCGGTGCTCAGGTAGACCGCCGACACGATCGCCTTCTTGTCGATGGCCATGTTGATGGCTTTGCGCACCCGCACATCGTCAAACGGTTTCTTGGTCGTGTTGTAGGCCAGGTAGCCGACGTTCAATCCGGGCTGCTCCAGCACCTTCACGCTGGTGTTCTTGCGCATCGCGTCCAGATCAGCCGGATTGGGGTAGGGCATGACGTGGCACTCGCCTTTCTGCAGCTTGGCCCAGCGCACCGAGGCGTCCGGCGTGATGGAGAAAATCAGGTCATCGATCTTGGCTTTGCCGGCCCAGTATTCGGGGAATGCCTTGTAGCGGATGAGGGCGTCCTTTTGGTACTGCACCAGCGAGAACGGGCCGGTGCCGATCGGTTCCTGGTCAATCTTTTCCGGCGTGCCGGCCTTCAGCATGGCAATCGCATATTCCTTCGATTGGACGCCGTTGTGCGGCATGGCCATGTTGGCCAGGAATGGCGCCTCAGGCTTGTTCAACACGATCCTGACGGTGTAATCGTCCACCTTGTCGACCGACTTGAGCAGCTTGGGCATGCCCATGTCGTCAAAGTAGGAGTGGTTGGAACTGGTCACCTTGAAGTACGGGTCAGTCGGTTTCCACTGGCGCTCGATCGAAAAGATAAAGTCCTCGGCATTGAAGTCGCGGGTCGGCTTGAAGTTCTTGTTGGAATGCCACTTCACGCCTTTGCGCAGGTGGAAGGTGTATTCGGTACCGTCTTTGGAGATGTCCCATTTCTCGGCCAGCGAGGGCAGAACCTTGGTGCCGCCACGCTCAAAAGCGACTGGCGTGTTGTAAATCTGGACGCCGGCATCAAACGAGGTGCCAGTGGTGTTGATGCCGGGATAGAAGTTTTCCGGACTGCCCTCGGAACAGTACACCAGCGTCTTGGCCGCCACCGCGACTGGCGCCAGGGCCAGCAGGGCCGGCAGCGCCAGCGCGCACAGCAGGCTGGGCCTGGGCATGAATTTTCGGCAAGCTGATTTTGGATAGATCATCTTTTGGACTCCTCTGGGTTAATGCTGCAGCGCAGCGGGTTGGGTAAATTGTTCAGCTTCATGGCAGGCCACTTGTCGCCCCGCGAGCTCGCGCAATGCAGGTCGTTCGACCCGGCAGCGCGCTGTGACATTCGGGCAGCGCGTGGAAAACACGCAGCCACTGGGTGGATCCAGGGGCGAAGGCAATTCGCCGGTGAGCACAATGCGCCGCTGCCGGTTGACGCCGCTGCCGGCAATGCCGGGCGTCGAGGCCAGCAACGCCTGGGTATAAGGGTGCAGGGGCTGCGCGAAGATGAGCTGCTTGTGGCCCTGCTCGACGGCGTGGCCCAAGTACATCACCAGCACGTCATGCGCAATATGACGCACCACGCCCAGATCGTGCGAGATGAACAGGTAGGCCAGACCGAGTTCCTGTTGCAGATCGGACAGCAGGTTCAGCACCTGCGCCTGAATCGACACATCCAATGCCGATACCGGTTCGTCCGCAACAATCACCGCCGGTTTAAGCATCAGCGCACGCGCAATCGCGATGCGCTGGCGTTGACCGCCCGAGAACATGTGCGGGTAGCGCTCATAGTGTTCCGGGCGCAGGCCAACCAGGGCCAGCATGGCGCGGGCCTGTTCGGCGCGCTCAGCCGCCGTCAACTCGGTATTGATTTCCAGCGGCGCCTCCAGAATGGCACCAATCTTCTTGCGCGGGTTCAGCGAGCCAAAGGGATTCTGGAACACCAGTTGCACCGCGCGACGCAGCAAGCGGCGCTCGCTGGCACTGGCATGCATGACATTCACGCCGGTGAGCTGCAATTCGCCGGCGGTCGGTGTCTCGATCAGCGAGACCATGCGCGCCAGCGTCGATTTGCCGCAACCCGACTCGCCCACCACGGCCAGGGTTTTGCCCGCGCTGAGCGTGAAAGACACGCCGCTGACCGCCTGCAGGTGATCGGCGGCGTGAAAATAGCCGCGCCTGATCTTGTAGACCTGCCGCAGGTCACGGGCCACGACCACTGGCGCAGAGAAGGCGGTAATCATGCTTTCACCCCCAGCGGAAACTGGCAGCGCACCATGCCGCTTTGCCAGGCACGCAGCGGCGGGCGAGCGGCGCGGCAACTGTCCACGGCGTAGGCACAGCGTGGCGCAAACAGGCAGCCAGCGGGGCGGTCATAGAGGCCGGGCACCATGCCGGGGATGGTGGCCAGTCGCGACTGGCCGTCACTGCGTTCGGGCATGGCGGCCATCAGCGCTTCGGTATACGGATGCTGCGGCGTGGCAAACAGGGTCTGGGCCGTCTGCTCTTCCATGATCTGCCCGGCGTACATCACCGCCACCCGCCGTGCCATCTCGGAGACCACACCCATGTTGTGGGTGATCAGCACCAGCGCCATGCCGCGTTCCTTTTGCAGGCTGCGCAGCAAATCCAGAATCTGCGCCTGAATCGTCACATCGAGCGCGGTGGTGGGCTCATCGGCAATCAGCAGCTTGGGGTTGCAGGAAATCGCCATGGCGATCATGACGCGCTGATTCATGCCGCCCGACATCTGGTGCGGAAAGACTTTGAGGCGGCTCTCGGGCGCCGGAATGCCGACCTGCTCCAGCAATTCGATCGAGCGTCTTTTGGCGGCCTTGGTGTCCAGACCCAAATGCAGCTTAAGTGTCTCCGCGAGTTGAAAGCCGACCGTGAAGCAGGGGTTGAGGCTGGTGGTGGGATCCTGAAAGATCATCGCCACGTCCTTGCCGGTGAGTTGGCGGCGCTGCGTATCGGACAAGGCCAGCAGGTCGTGGCCGTCGAAGCGCAGCTTGTCGGCACGGACCACGCCGGGGTAGGCCACCAGACCCATCAGGGCCATCATGGTGACGCTTTTTCCCGAGCCCGATTCCCCCACGATACCGAGCACGTCGCCGGCTTCGAGCGACAGGCTGACACCGTCGACGGCATGCATGATGCTGTTGCTTGACGGGAAATCAACCGACAGGTTCTCGATTTCAAGAAGGGCCATGAGAGGGTGCTTTCAGCGCTTGAGTTTCGGATCGAACGCGTCGCGCAAACCATCACCGAGCAAATTGAAAGCCAGCACGGTGATCAGAATGGCCAAACCTGGAAAGGTCACGACCCACCAGGCGCGAAGGACAAATTCACGCGCATCGGCCAGCATGGTGCCCCATTCGGGCGAGGGCGGTTGGGCCCCCAGACCGAGAAAACCCAAAGCCGCGGCATCCAGAATCGCCGCCGAGATACCGAGCGACGCCTGCACGATCAGCGGCGCCGTGCAGTTCGGCAGGATTTCGTTGAACATCAGTCGCAGGTGACCGGCACCATTCATGCGTGCCGCAGTGACGTAGTCTTTGGACATCTCCGAGATCACGGCGGCGCGGGTAATGCGCACATAGTGCGGCAGCACCACAATGGCCACCGCCAGCATGGCGTTCATCAGGCCAGGCCCGAGTATGGCGACGATCACAATCGCCAGCAGCAGGCTGGGCAGGGTCAGGATGATGTCCATCAAGCGCATCACGGCAATCTCAAAAATACCCCGAAAATAACCCGCGGTCAGCCCCAGCACAGTGCCGGCGAGCACCGACAGGGCGACCACCGCCAGGCCAATGGCCAGCGACAGGCGCGCGCCAAAAATAAGACGCGAGAGAATGTCGCGACCAATGGCATCGGTGCCCAGCCAGTGCGCGCTGACGCCTCCGGTTTGCCAGGCCGGTGGTTTCAGGAACACCGAGGGGTCGGTCAGGTCTGGCGCAAACGGCGCGATGAGAGGGGCGAACGCCGCCAGCAGCAGTACCAGCAGCACAATGCCCAGACCCGCCACGGCGCCCTTGTTGGCGCTGAAATAGCCCCAGAATTCGCGCCACGGGTGGGGTGGCCCGGCCGCGTCAATGAGTTCCGAACTGGCGTCCACTGCTAGTGCCTTATGCGCGGGTTGATGATGCCGTAGGTGACGTCCACCAGCAGGTTGACGGCCATCACAATGGCGCCGAGCAGCAGCATGCCGCCTTGCAGCACGGGGTAGTCGCGTCGGCCGATTGCCTCGATCAGCCACTTGCCGACACCGGGCCAGGAAAAAATGGTCTCTGTCAGGATGGCGCCGGTGAACAGCACGCCGACCTGTAGACCAATCACCGTGATCACCGGAATCAGTGCGTTGCGCAGGGCGTGCAGTGCAACCACGCGCAGATTCGACAGGCCTTTGGCGCGCGCGGTGCGGATGTAGTCCTCACCCAGCACCTCGAGCATCGCCGAGCGCGTCATGCGGGCAATCACCGCCAGCGGATTGGTGCCCAGCACGATGGTGGGCAGAATCAGATGCGTAGCCGCGGACCAGAAAGCGCCTTTGTCGCCAGCCAGCCAGGTATCGATCAACAAGAAGCCGGTGACTGGCTCGATGAAATACTGAACGGCAATGCGCCCGGAGACGGGCGTCAGGTCCAGCTGCACGGAAAACAGCAGGATCAATAGCAGGCCCCACCAGAAGATGGGCATTGAATAGCCGGTCAGTGACACACCCATCACGCCATGGTCGAGCACCGTATTTCGTCGCACCGCCGCCAGGATGCCCGCCGGTATGCCGATCAACAAGGCAAACAGAATGGCGCAGCTGGCCAATTCAATCGTGGCCGGAAACAACGCCAGGAACTCATTCAGCACCGGTTCGTGCGTGATGATCGATTTGCCCAGATCGCCCTGCAGCACGCGGCCAATGTAGATGCCGTATTGCACCAGCAGCGGGCGGTCGAGACCATATTCCTTGAGCAGCACGGCGTGCCTTGCAGCATCTATGCCGCGCTCACCGGCCAGGGTTTCAATCGGGTCTCCCGGAACCAGGCGAATCAGAAAGAACGCCAGCAAGGTCATACCGACGAAAGTCGGAATGATCAGGCTGAAACGGGTTAACAGAAAACGCAGCATGGGCCGGGTTGTGAAGATCTAAGCGCAGCGCGGATCATGCCAGAACAAAAAAGGCCGACTTGCGTCGGCCTTGGAAGCAGGCAGCCAGAGCTGCTTACTTGAGGTGTTTGCCGATCAGGCCAGCCATCTCGAACATGGACACCTGCATTTTGCCGAAGATTTCCTTCAGCTTGGCGTCGGCGTTGATCATGCGCTTGTTGACTGCATCCTGCAGCTTGTTCTTCTTGATGTAAGTCCACAACTGCTTGACCACCTCGGTCCGTGGCAGTGGGCCTGCACCCACGACAGCCGCCAAAGCGGCGCTGGGCGTCAGGGCTTTCATGAACGCTGCATTGGCAACCCGTTTTTTGGCGGGCGCTTTTTTTGCAGCTGGTTTTTTTGCCGGGGCGGCCTTTTTCGCAGGGGCAGCTTTTTTAGCTGGTGCTTTCTTTGCCGGTGCCTTGGCGGCTACTTTTTTTGCCGGAGCTGCCTTTTTTGCTGGTGCAGCTTTTTTGGCCGGCGCTTTCTTTGCAGTTGCCATGATTCATTTTCCTTTTAAAAGTTGATTAATCACCAACAAAAAACTGCTTCTTCGCTGGCAGAGTGGATGCTACTGGAGAATTTGCATGTTTCCAAGAGAAATAGCGCATATTTCATTGGAGAACGTTGCTTTTTCAGTGCTTGAGCTTGCCAACCCTACAATTTTGCGTTCCATAGGAGACTGAACATGCTTCCACCTTTTGCCACTTGCGACCTGTGTGATGGCCACAAAAACGATGCATCGGGCGATTTCCGGGTGCTGCCCCCGGTGTTTCGCGACTTTGGTGGTGTGCGCAAATTTTGTGGGCCCGTGGTGACGCTGAAGTGCTTCGAGGACAACTCCTCGGTCAAGGCGCTGCTTGATTCAAGCGGCTTCGAGGAAACAGCGGCCGGGCGAATTGGCAAAGTGCTGGTCGTCGACGGCGGTGGGTCGCTGCGTCGGGCCCTGCTGGGTGGCAACCTTGGCGCTGCGGCGGTCAAAAACGGTTGGGCCGGCGTGGTGCTTGATGCCTGTGTCCGCGATGTGGCCGAGCTGGCGCTGCTTGATGTCGGCATCCGGGCTCTGGGCAGCATGCCGCTGCCGACTGAGAAACGCAGCCCGGGACAAATCGACCTGCCGGTCCAGATTCAAGGGGTCTGGGTCCGCCCCGGTGACTGGCTTTATGTTGACGAAGATGGCATCGTGATCAGCGCGGCCCGCCTTGTTTGAGGCGGCCTGGCACGGTCGCCAGTACCAGGCCCAGCAGGGCGATGGCAAAAGCCAGCAACTGCAATCCATGCAGTCTCTCGCCCAGGAACAGAACGCCAACCAGTGCCGCTGAAATCGGCAGCATCACGGTGAACACCCCGGCTCGCGCGGCAGGCACGGTTTTCAAGCCTGTCATCCACAGCCACACGGTCCAGACGCTGGCGGCCAGTGCGTAGAAGATCAGCAGCAGCCAGATGCCGGGCGTGACGCTGCCGAAGTCAAACCTCAGAGCGGCGTAGATACCCATTGGTGTCATCAGAAGGAAGCCCCACAAATTGATCAGCGATGTGATCCGCTTGGGTGTCAGCGCGCCGGTGAGCTTCTTGCCGATCACTGCATACGACGCCTCGCACAGCACTGCGGCAAACACCAGCAGATTGCCCCACAAGCCATTTCTATAAGCTAAATCGGCCTCCAGCCCCCGTCCAATCTGCGCAGGCAGCTCTGATTTTGATAGTGCAAACAGGCCGATGCCGAACGCCGCGCAGGCGATCGCGGCCCACACCCGCAGGCCGATGCGCTCGCCCAGGAAGAACCAGCTCAGCAGCGCCACGACTGCCGGGATGGCGGCCATGATGACGCCGGCGGAGGTCGCGCTGGTCAGGCTGACGCCGTACAGCATGCACAAGGTAAAAAGAAAATTGCCGAGAAAGGACTCCAGAAAAATCAGCTTCTTGATGTTCCAGGTCAGGGGTGCTTCCGCGGCGGGTTTCTTCAGCCAGTGCAGCACGGCAAGGCCGCCGATGCCAAAGCGCAGCCAAGCCAGCAATAGCACCGGAAATGCCACCACCATCGGCTTTGACAAGGCAACATAGCTGCCGACCAGCGACATGCTGAGCGCGAGAAACAGATAGGCGATCAGGCGATTCGGCGCTGCCTGAGTAGGATTTGAAGCGGTTGGCACAGAAGTCTTTGGCCTTGATCAAAGTTGAAGCGTCGAATCATGCCTGATGCGCTGACGGCCCAAGCTTCTTTATGCCGCTATAATAAAAAAGCACGATCGTACTATTTTGTCTTTCATGCACCGACTGTCGTCTGGATGACCAGGCTGTTGCACGACACAGCATAGAATCCTTTGGTTGACGTGCACGTCAATCATCAGAGTCACAAACGTCACGTCGATCGCCGAATTCGTAACTATCTGGAGTTGAAGCAATGAAAGTCCTGGTCGCAGTCAAGCGCGTGGTGGATTACAACGTCAAGGTCCGAGTCAAGTCGGACAACACGGGTGTCGATATCGCCAACGTCAAAATGAGCATGAACCCCTTTGACGAGATCGCCATCGAAGAAGCGGTGCGCCTGAAGGAAAAAGGCGTGGCCACTGAAATCATCGCCGTATCCTGCGGCGTCACGCAATGCCAGGAGACGCTGCGCACCGCCATGGCCATCGGCGCCGACCGCGCCATCCTGGTCGAGACCACGGAGGAACTGCAGCCGCTGGCAGTGGCCAAGCTGCTCAAGGCCCTGGTCGACAAGGAACAACCCGGCCTCATCATCCTGGGCAAGCAGGCGATCGACGACGACTGCAACCAGACCGGCCAGATGCTCGCCGCCCTGGCCGAGCTGCCGCAAGCCACCTTTGCCAGTAAAGTCGAAGTCGCCGGCGGCAAGGCCACGGTCACACGCGAGGTCGATGGCGGCTCCGAAACCCTGTCCATCAGCCTGCCGGCGGTCATCACCGCCGACCTGCGCCTGAACGAGCCGCGCTATGTGACCCTGCCCAATATCATGAAGGCCAAGAAAAAGCAGCTCGACATCTTCAAGCCCGAAGACCTCGGCGTCGACGTCAAACCGCGCATCAAGACCCTCAAGGTCACCGAGCCGCCCAAGCGCAGTGCCGGCATCAAGGTGCCCGACGTCGCCACCCTGGTGGCCAAACTGAAAAACGAAGCGAAGGTGATCTAAATGACAGCTCTTGTAATTGCCGAACACGACAACGCGTCCATCAAGGGCGCAACCCTCAATACCGTGAGCGCCGCGACCCAATGTGGCGGCGAGGTGCACATCCTCGTGGCCGGTGCCAACGCCGGCGCGGCAGCCGCCGCTGCGGCGCAGATTGCCGGCGTGACCAAAGTCCTGCACGTCGACAGTCCGGGTCTGGCCCATGGCCTGGCTGAAAACATGGCGGCGCAGATCCTGGGCCTGGCCGCGAACTACAGCCACATCCTGTTTGCCGCCACCGCCTCGGGCAAGAACATCGCGCCGCGCGTGGCCGCCAAGCTCGATGTCGGCCAGATCTCCGACGTCACCAAGGTCGACAGTCCCGACACCTTTGAGCGCCCGATCTATGCCGGCAACGCCATTGCCATCGTGCAAAGCATGGACGCCATCAAGGTCATCACGGTGCGCACCACCGGCTTCGATCCGGCCAGCGCCAGTGGCGGCTCGGCCGCGGTGCAGAGCGTGGCTGCACTGGCGGCCAGCGACAAAGTCACTTTCATGGGCAGCGAGATCGCCAAGAACGACCGTCCCGAATTGACCGCCGCCAAGATCATCGTCGCCGGCGGGCGTGCCCTGGGCTCGCAGGAGAAATTCATGGAAATCATGATGCCGCTGGCCGACAAGCTCGGCGCCGCCGTGGGTGCGTCCCGAGCCGCAGTGGACGCCGGCTACGCGCCCAACGACTGGCAGGTGGGACAGACCGGCAAGATTGTTGCGCCGCAACTCTATATTGCAGCGGGCATCAGCGGTGCCATCCAGCACCTGGCGGGCATGAAGGACTCGAAAGTGATCGTGGCCATCAACAAGGACCCCGAAGCACCGATCTTCTCGGTGGCCGACTATGGCCTGGAGGCCGATCTGTTTGTGGCGGTGCCGGAGCTGGTGGCCGCTCTTTGAGCCTGTCGTTGCGGCTCTGAGCCGCAATCCACCCCTGCAGGCTGAGGTGGACGCCTGGTTGAGTCCGGCGTGACAGGGGTGTGAAACTTTTTGGAGATCAGAATGAGCTACGTTGCGCCCCTGAAAGACATGCTTTTCAACATCAAGTATCTGGCTGATATCGAGCAGATTGCTCAACTGCCAGGTTTTGAAGACGCCGGTTTTGACACTGCACAGGCGGTGCTTGAGGAAGCCGCCAAGTTCAACGAGGGCGTGCTCGCGCCGCTGAACTGGGAGGGTGACAAGAACCCTTCCAGCTGGAAAGACGGCGTGGTGACGGCGTCGCCGGGATTCAAGCAGGCGTTCCAGCAGTTCGCGCAAGGCGGCTGGCAAGGCTTGCAGCATCCGGTGGATTTCGGCGGTCAGGGATTGCCCAAGACCATCGGCGCGGTCTGCGGCGAAATGCAGAACTCGGCCAACATGAGCTTTGCCCTGTGCCCATTGCTGACCGACGGTGCCATCGAAGCGCTGTTGACAGCCGGGTCTGACGAGCTCAAAGCCATCTATCTCGAAAATCTGGTGAGTGGCAAGTGGACCGGCACCATGAACCTGACCGAGCCGCAGGCCGGCAGCGATCTGGCCGCCGTGCGCAGCCGGGCCGAGCCGCAGGCCGACGGCAGCTACAAGGTGTTTGGCACCAAGATCTTCATCACCTGGGGCGAGCACGATATGGCCGAGAATATCGTCCATCTGGTGCTGGCCCGTGTCACCGGCGCGCCCGAAGGCGTCAAAGGCATCAGCCTGTTTGTCGTGCCCAAGTTCATGGTCAACAAAGACGGCTCGCCCGGCAGTCGCAACGATGTGCATTGCGTCAGCATCGAGCACAAGCTGGGCATCAAGGCCAGCCCGACGGCGGTGCTGCAATTCGGCGACCATGGGGGTGCCATCGGTTACCTGGTGGGTCAGGAAAACCGCGGCCTGGAATACATGTTCATCATGATGAACGCCGCGCGTTATGGCGTTGGCGTTCAAGGCATCGCCATCGCCGAGACGGCGTATCAAAAGGCCGTGACCTTCGCCAGGGAACGCGTGCAAAGCCGACCGGTCGACGCAACGGTGGCGGCCGGTGCCACCATCATCCATCACCCCGATGTCAGGCGCATGCTGATGACCATGCGGGCCTACACCGAGGGCTGCCGCGCCATGGCAACGGTCGCGGCGGCGGCCTATGACGCCGCGCATCATCACCCCGACGCCGATGCGCGCAAGCAGAACCAGACGTTTTATGAATTCATGGTGCCGCTGATCAAGGGCTACAGCACCGAGATGAGCCTGGAGGTGACCTCGCTGGGCGTGCAAGTGCATGGCGGCATGGGCTATATCGAAGAAACCGGTGCGGCGCAGTATTACCGCGACGCCAAGATTCTGACGATCTACGAAGGCACAACGGCGATCCAGGCCAACGACCTGGTCGGGCGCAAGACGGCACGTGATGGCGGGCAAGCGGCCAAGGCGCTCGCCAAGCAGATTGAGGCGACTGAAAGCCAGCTGGTCAAGAGCGGCAGCGCCGACGCGCTGGCAGTGGCGAAGCGTCTCGCGGCAGCGCGCGTGGCCTTTGTCGACGTGGTGAGCTTTGTCGCCGGCAACACCAAGGCCAGCCCGAATGCAGTGTTTGCTGGCAGTGTGCCTTACCTGATGCTGGCCGGTAATTTGATGGCGGGCTGGCAGTTGGCGCGCGCGCTGCTGGTGGCACAGGAGCAGATTGCCAAGGGCGTGGATGTGCCCTTCATGCAAGCCAAGATCGTCACGGCGCGCTTTTATGCCGACCACCTGCTGACCAAGGCGCCCGGTATTCGGGACGCCATCGTTGAAGGCGCCGGGTGCGTGACTGCGTTGGCCTTGGACGCGTTCTGATTTGTTGTGCTTACTTTCATTGGCTTGTCATTGCGAGCGAAGCGCGGCAATCCATGAGTCCTGGATTGCCGCGCTTCGCTCGCAATGACGATTTTCAGTACCCCAATGACGAGTTTCAGTACCCATCAGTGAAATCCAGAAGTTGAAAGAGATCCCATGTCCAAACTCCCCGCGCCCCTGAACCAGCTGCCGTTCCCGGTGATCGGCTCGCCGCTGTTCATCATCAGCAATCCCAAGCTGGTGATTGCTCAGTGCATTGCCGGCGTCGTCGGCTCCATGCCCGCGCTGAATGCGCGACCGGCCGAGCAGTTGGAAGAATGGTTGATCGAGATCACCGAGGCGCTGGCAAGCTACAACAAGGCGCACCCGGACAAACCGGCCGCGCCCTTTGCCATCAACCAGATCGTGCACAAGAGCAACGACCGGCTGGAACACGACATGGCGATGTGCGTCAAGTACAAGGTGCCGATCATCATCACCAGCCTGGGTGCGCGTGAGGACATCAATGCCGCCGCCCACTCGTACGGTGGCGTGGTGCTGCATGACATCATCAACAACAAGCATGCGCACAAGGCGATCGAGAAGGGCGCTGACGGGCTGATTGCGGTCGCGGCAGGTGCTGGCGGTCATGCCGGCGTGAAAAGCGCGTTTGCGCTGATCCAGGAAATCCGCCAGTGGTTTGACGGCCCGCTGGTCCTGAGCGGTGCCATCTCCACCGGCGATGCCGTGCTGGCGGCACAGGCCATGGGCGCTGACTTTGCCTACATTGGTTCGGCCTTTATCGCGACGCTTGAAGCGCGTGCCTCCGAGGCCTACAAGCAGGCGATTGTGGACTCCAACTCGGACGACATCGTCTACAGCAACCTCTTCACCGGCATTCACGGCAACTACCTGGCGCCCAGCATTCGCAACGCCGGCCTGGACCCGGAGCATCTGCCGGAAAGCGACCCCAGCAAGATGAACTTCGGTGGCGACAAGTCCAAAGCGTGGAAAGACATCTGGGGCAGCGGCCAGGGCATTGGCGCCGTCACCAGGATTCAGAGCACGGCAGACTACGTTGCCCAGCTCAAGCGCGAGTACGCCAGTGCACGGCAACGGCTGCTGGCGAAAAACTATGCCTGATTTGGCTGCAGCCACCGTGGAATATGCGCAAGACGCTACTTAAATAATAGCGTGTGACGCGCTTTCCACTGCCGGTTCGGCTTTGGGTTGCAGGCGCGCGCCAATATGCACCTGCTGACGTGTCTTCGCCAGCTCCCACTGCCGCTGGCGTTCGCTGGCGCTATTCTTTTGCGTTTCGCTGGTGGTGGCCCGGCATTTGGGGCAGCTCACACCGGCTTCAAACAGGGGTGACGCAAGGTCGACGTCATTCAGTGGTTGCCGACAGGCCCGGCACAGGTCGTGCTGTCCGGGTTTCAGGCCATGGCCCACCGACACCCGCTCGTCAAACACAAAACACTGGCCCTGCCACAGGCTCTGCGCCTCGGGCACGGTCTCCAGGTACTTCAGGATGCCGCCTTCCAGGTGGTAGACCTCGTCAAAACCTTGTGCACGCAACAGGGCCGTGGACTTTTCGCAGCGGATGCCACCGGTGCAGAACATGGCAACCTTGGGCTTTTTGCCGCCGGCCGGGTTCAGAACAGGCGCTTGTGCAAGCCATTCGGGCAGCATCGAAAAACTCTGGATGTCCGGGTCCAGCGCCCCGGCAAAGCTGCCAATGCCCACCTCGTAGTTGTTGCGTGTATCCACTACCACCACATCGGGGTCGCTGATCAGTGCGTTCCAGTCTTGCGGCTTGACGTAGGTGCCGGCCATGCGGGTCGGGCTGATGCCCGGCACGCCCATGGTGACGATCTCGCGCTTGAGCCGCACTTTCATCCGGTGGAACGGTGCCACGGACGACCAGGCCTCCTTGTGTTGCAGGTCCGCCAGGCGCGGATCACGCCGCAGATAGTCCAGCACCGCATGCACGCCGGCGGCCGGCCCGGCAATCGTGCTGTTGATGCCCTCGGTCGCCAGCAGAATGGTGCCCTTGACGTCGTTGGCTTCGCAGCAGACGAGCAGGGGCGCTTTGAGTTCAGCGAAGTCAGGCAGCTCGACGAATCTGTAAAACGCGGCGGTCAGGAATTCGGTCATATTGGTGTTTTGAATCCATTGAATAGTTCTGGCATGGACTCGTCATTTTCGCCTGCGCGTGCTGGCAGGCAGTGACGTCCGATTGCTTTCAGCCACTGGCGCTTGCGGACCGCTACACCAGGGTTGCGCCTTTAACCAGACCCGGATGTCCTCAGGTGGCGAGTATTCATTTCGCTTCGTCAACCATCAGTATGGTCTTTTCCTCAACCTCTTTGGCAACTTGAACCAGGGCTGGCTCCTGAGACAGTGCCGAAAGCATCTGCACCGGCTTGATCAGGCCGATCTTCGTCTTGCCTTTCTCGGTATAGACCGAAATTCGACACGGCAAGGCCATGTTCAGACGCATGTCGGTGGACAAAACTTTCGCGGCTTGAGCCGGATTGCAGACTTCAAAGACCTTGCATTCTTCAGCAAATGCAATGCCTTTGCTGCGAAGTGTCGTCCCCAGGTCGTGGACATGGAGTACCCCGAAGCCATGACGCTTGACGGCGGCTTCAAGGTCGGTTGACGCCTGCTCGAATGATTTGCTGCTTGCAACGATGTAATACATTGAATCACCTCGATTTCTGTGGTTGATACCTAACGAACAAAACGGGGCTTTCCTGTCCCGGGCTCCATTCTCGTTTCACACGACCGCACCGAACAGCGAGCCGACCCCGGCGGTGATCGCCATCGCGAGCGCGCCCCAGAAGGTCACCCGCCAGGCGCCGATCAGGATACCGGCACCGCCAACCCGGGCGGCGACGGCGCCCAACAGGGCCAGGAAGACCAGCGAGGTGCCGGACACCCAGGCAATCAGGCTCACCCCGGGCGCCAACGCAGTGACCGCCAGTGGCAGTACGGCACCGACCGCGAAGCTGGCGGCCGACGCCATTGCGGCTTGAATCGGCCGCGCGCTAAGGATTTCGGAGATGCCGAGCTCGTCGCGCGCATGGGCGCCAAGGGCGTCGTGCTGCATCAGTTGCTCGGCCACCTGCCGCGCCAGACCGGGCTCAAGCCCGCGCTTGACGTAGATCGCCGCCAGCTCGCGCCGCTCGGAGGCGGGATCCTTTTCGAGTTCGGCGCGCTCACGAGACAAGTCGGCGGTCTCGGTGTCTGCCTGAGAATGCACCGAAACATATTCACCCGCCGCCATCGACATGGCGCCAGCCACCAGCCCGGCGACGCCTGTCAGCAAAATGTTGCCATGGCTGGCGTTGGCAGCCGCAACGCCGACCACCAGACTGGCGGTGGAGACAATACCGTCGTTGGCACCGAGCACGGCGGCGCGCAGCCAGCCAATGCGGTCCGTGCGGTGACGTTCGGTGTGACGGCGCGCTATCTTCATGTTGCGGTGATTATCGGGTTATGAAAAATACCACTCGGTGCGCGAGCGCACATACAGTGCGGTATTCTTGTCCTAGTCTCTGGCTCCACGCTGCGGGCGCTCTCAACAGCTGCTTTATTCACCAGCTCATTTCGATCGACCGCAGTCGTTAGCCAGTTCCAAAAAGGAGTTCATCATGACAACTGTCTTACCATTATTTCGCAATCTCATCCTTGCCGTCGCCGGCACACTGCTTTGCGCCAGCGCGGCGTTGGCCGTTGACAAGGGGTTCATGGCCGAATCACTGGCGCGCTACCGGCAGGACATCGCCGATTGCAACAGCGGAAGAACAGCCCAGGATCCCGAGACCTGCCGTCGCGAAGCGCGAAACGCCCTGGCCGAAGCCAGGCGCGGCGGTCTGAAGGATGCCGCCGCCGACTACGAGAAGAATGCGATGCAGCGCTGCGCTGTGCAGCAGGGTGACGACCGTACTGCTTGCGAGGCGCGTATGCGTGGCCAGGGCAGCGTCAAAGGCAGTGTCGCCGGCGGCGGAATCCTTCGCGAGAGCGTGACGGTCGTGCCGGGCAACTAGTGCCGCGCGGCCTTAACTGAGCGAGGAGTCTGGCAGCTTGCGCCAGAATCGAAACCCCGGATGTGCTTTAGCCCACTGCTGCATGTGAGCCCGGTACTTTGCTAAATCCTTGAGCCCGGGAATCAGGGGCGCATGCACCAGTTCCCAGCGGATGCCGCTCGGATCCTTGAAAAACACGGCATAGTAGCCCGGGCTGTACTGCGGATATTGCGCTGGCACATCAATGACCTCCACCCCTTGCCGGCAAAGGAACTGGTAGAAGCGATCCACTTCATCGCGACTTTTTGCCCACAAAGCCAGATGATGAATTCCCGCATTGCCTTCAGATACCGGCGTGGCGTCTGGCGAGGCGCGATGCACTCCTACGGCGCTATGTGGAAAAGCAAAGTAATAGATCGCCTCAAAGCCACCGGCATCTGCCCGGAAACTCGAATAGCCAAGCCAGCCGAAGATGACGTCGTAGTATTTGATCGACACATCGTAATCAATGACGGCTATGTCGACGTGGTTGATCCCTCTGAAGCGCACGTTATTGCTCCTTTCGCAAGGCGCTACCGTGAACCAGGTAGTAGTTGAGTCGTGCCTCCCAGTTCTGCATGAATTGGCGGTAGTAGTCTTCTGTGAACGATGCGACGAAGGCGTCACCTTCCGCGCCCAGGCTTGTATGGGTATAAGTTATGACCGCCTCCGAGCCTTCTGCTTTGGGGCGGAGCTGTATCGTGAGTCTGCATGCGGTGACGAGCGGCGTGATCTTGATCATTTCGACGAAACCATTGTCAGGCTCGTGCCGGCTTATGTACCAGATCGCGTTGTCTGGAGTCGCTGCAGTCACGAACACGCAATCAGTCTCCGCAACGCCGGAGCGCGTCAAGACCGAAACTGGATTCCAGCCATCGATCCAGTCGGCCTCACGCACCGGACACAGCAGGGGAAATACTACTGACTGCGCAGCGACCAGCTGTTGCGTAAAGGTCCGTGTGACACGGTTGGGTTTCGAGACGATCATTGGTTGATGTTCTCCTGATGGCGGAAAGTTCCTGACAGTTCTTGCTGGCACAGGCAAGGCATGCGTTCGACTTGTGGCTGTCGCCTTCCCAGCAACCCGGTCACGGGCGGCGCGCCCGACTCAAGGCGTGGCGCAAGCCGCAATTCAAGCCACGCGGTGCGACCGGTGCAGTGTCATCCATCGCGCTTTGAATTCTTGCGAGCATGCCGCATTTTGGCATTTCGACAAGTTTGGTCACGAGTTCGATAGAGCGGCCGGTCAAATTCCGGCCGCTCGACGCAAAATGCCACGCTGGCGATCCCGGCCTCAGAGACGCTCAAATCATCGTAGGTGACGCAGACGACGGATGGGATCCGGTCGACGAAATTATTGGCGGATTATTGTTGATAGTTGTCATTTTAGCCACTTGATTCATCTATGCAGCAAACCTAGACTTCACTACGCCGCCTCTTCGCAATCACTGTTGTCGGGGCGGCCTTACGTCGCGATCCGTTCAACCGCCCATGCACAACCCACCTTATCCAAACCGCAGAAATGCCTGTCGCGCCATCGCAGGCTGCGTCGCTGGCGCTTTGGCAGCCAGCCCCGGTTCGGCGGCTTTATCAAACTTTGTCTCTTCAGGAATTCCCATGTCCAATCCTCTGCCGAACTGTTTGCTTGCCGTCGACGAGCCACACGCATGCCTGGGCGATGCCGCCAGGGTCTTCGACCCTGTGTTGGGTAGTTGGGACATGGACTGTGTCTTCACTGCCGCCGACGGCCAGCGAATCACGACTGCGGGTGAATGGCACTTTGGCTGGATATTGGGCGGGCACACCTTGCAGGACGTCTTGTACTTCTACCCGAAGGGCAGCCGTCCATCCAAAGCGGCGGACATGAAGGCGGGGACGACGCTGCGTGTGTTCGACTCGAAGTCCGGGCAGTGGCTGGTGACATTCTTTGCGGGACTTCGGGGCGAGGTCATCCACTTGCGCGGCGGCGTAGACGGACAGCGCCTCGTCTTCACCGGTCTGGATGTCGACGGTGCTTCGCTGCGCTGGTCATTCAACGATATCAAGCACAGCAGTCTGCGCTGGATCGGCGAGACCTCCGCCGACGGCGGCTTGACCTGGCGCGTTGAGCAGGAAATGCACTTGCGGCGCCTGCCGACAGGTGAGGTTCGATGAGCCGCGCCGCGAGTCGGACGATCTATCCCGTCTGGGAGTGGATTGATCGGCCGGGTCTGGAGACGGCAACCGTCATGCTCACTGACGACGGCGTGACGACAACCGGAACCGTGGTGACGGTATTCAACGAAACACCTCTTCGCCTGCGTTACGACCTCACACTGAGTCCTGCATGGGCAGTGTGTGGCGCGTGCCTGGAGATCGAATCGAACCAAGGCCAAACCAGGCTGGTCATGACGCGCAGCAACGCTGGCTGGTCCGTCAATGGCAGCTTGCGCAACGAGCTCGCCGATTGCACGGATGTCGACATCATGGGGTCGCCCTTGACCAACACATTGCCGATTCGTCGCCTGTCATGGCGAACGGGGCAGATGCGCGATCTCCAGATGGCCTTCATCCAATTGCCGAGCCTGGAGGTGAAACCGGCGACGCAGCGCTACACCTTTCTGGGCCACGCTGTTCGGAAAGAGCCCGGCTTCGATGGCCCGGCACCGGCGCATCTGACAAAGCCCGTGAGGCACGAGCGATGTTTCGAATACCTCAGCGTCGAGTCCGGCTTTCGTGCGCTGCTAAGGGTTGATGCCGAAGGGCTGGTTCTGGAATATCCACCTTACTGGCGCCGCACCCAGTGTTGCGCGTCGGGAGGCGAAGCGACAACGCAAGCAGGATCAGCGCATGGATAGCCATCGAATGCTGGGGCTGGCGCAAGCCCTGGCCGCCGCCAAGAGCCGGCAAGACGTCCCCGCGGCCCTGAAGCTGCTCCACCCGGACATGCTGCTCGAAAGCCCGGCCTTCGGGACGAAGGCTCGAGGCCTGGCCCAGAACGAGAAGGTGCTGGCCGGATTTTTCACAGCCTTTCCGGACTACAGCGTCGTCCTGGAGGGTCATGCGAGCAATGAAGAGGCTTTGATCTGTTGGGGAACGGTGCGGATGACCATGACCGGTGATCGGTTTGGCGTGATCCCGAACGGCAGGCGAGCCGAGTTGCCCGTGTTCATTCAGTTTGCCTTCAAAGACGACCTGATCGCGGGCGAGCGCTTCTTCTTCGACTTGTCGGCGCTGTGCGCGCAATCCGGTGTTTCGACCGACACGGTACGCCGCAAGCTGTTTGGCGAAGCCTTCGCCGCAAACAATGCCACGCGGTGAGAGCAACAAGCGAGTCGCCGCCACAACCATGGAAGGAGATGGCCTATGCCATTGGATTCACGGGTAAGACCCATCGCCGAGATCAGGACCAGGCGCCTGTTCGATATCGTCATCGATTTGGGTCCGAAGTTGAACATCGGCGCCGGCCCACTGGGGCAGCGGGTTCTCTTCGGCTCCACCGGAGGATCATTCGATGGTCCGATGCTGCGCGGCGACGTCTTGCCCGGCGGCGGCGACTGGGCGCTGTTTCGTCCGGACGGAGCGATGTCTCTGGATGTTCGATTGACGCTTCGCACCCACGACGCTGCCCTGGTGCAGATGACGTACGGCGGCCGCTGGATCATCCCACCCGAACTGCGCGCCGATGTGGGCCACGCCACCCGGAGATACCAGGTGGATCCGGCGCGCTACTACTTCCGGACGAACCCGCTCTTTGAGACAGGGGCCAAGCAGTATGCATGGCTCAACGACATCGTTTGCGTTGGACAGGGCTACCTGGTGGAGGGCGGAATTGCGTACAAAGTCTCGCAGGTGTTGTGATCGCCATTCAGCTACAGAGTTCAAATGAACAATCTCTCCGATCCGATCCACGGCATTCTTGAGGCCTATAAAATCGCGGTCTTTACCAGGAACGTGGATGCCTTCGTGGCCCTCTACGCGGACCAAGTGGAAGTCTTCGACGCCTGGGATCGATGGGCCTATGTTGGTTTTGACGCTTGGCGCAATATGGCATCCGCGTGGTTCAAATCGCTGGGGTCGGAGAGAGTTGTCGTCGACTTCAATGGGCTGAGATCCCGCGTGGATGGCAACCTCGCCACCGGCCACGCCTTCCTGACCTTCACGGCGGTGTCCTGCGACGGCAAGCGCCTGCGCTCGCTCGAGAATCGGGTAACCCTGGTAGCGGTGAATGACGGCTCCTCATGGAAAGTCGTTCACGAGCACACATCCTCTCCGGCAGATTTCCAGTCAAAGACAGTCTTGACTCGTCGACTCCAACACGGTACCTAAGCAGCTGCATGTTTCGTTCCAGGGCTGTGGGTTTCAGCTCGACATGGATCGGCCCCGGTTTGTTGCAGTCTTCAAGCTTTGAACCGCTCCCGGTACACCGATGGCGGAATGCCTGCCTCGCTGCGAAACGCGAGCCGAAATGCGCCGATCGAGCCGAAGCCGCAAGCGCTCGCGATGTCCTCCAGGCTCGACTGCGTGGTCTCCAGCAGCCTTTGCGCGGCGAATACCCGCTGGTGTGTCAACCAGGCCTTGGGCGTGGTCCCGACCTGGTCGCCGAAGCGACGCAGGAAGGTGCGCTCGCTCATCGCCGCTCGCTTGGCCAGATGCGGAATCGAGATCGGCTCACCGAGGTGGCCTCGCGCCCAATCGAGCACCGGCGACAGCCCCGACTGGGCACGAGCGGCAAGCGGCGCCGGAATGAACTGGGCCTGGCCGCCGTTTCGATGCGGGCTGCACACCATGGTGCGCGCAACGATATTGGCGACCTCGGCGCCGTAGTCCCTGCGCACCAGGTGCAGGCAGGCGTCGATCCCGGCGGCGCTGCCGGCCGACGTCACAATGCGTCCGTCGTCGACGTAGAGCACATCCGGGTCGACCCGGACCTGCGGGTACAAGGAGCGCAAAGCCTGCACGTAGCGCCAGTGCGTCGCGGCCGGTCGCCCGTCGAGCAGGCCGGCCGCCGCCAGCACGAAGGCGCCCGAGCAGATCGAAAGCAGGCAGGCACCCCGGGCATACGCAGCCTTGAGGGCGTCAAGCAATCGTTGCGGCGGCCGCTCGTTGACGTCACGCCAGCCGGGGATCACGATGCAATGCGCCTGGCGCAGGAGCTCAAGGCCGGCATCGCAGCGCATCCGGAACCCACCGGTGGTGCGCAGCAGTCCCGGTTCGGCCTGCGCCACCTGGTAGCGATAAAGCGGCGCCGGCAACTCCGGTCGCGTGGCGCCGAACACTTCGGCCGCAATGCCGGCTTCAAACACACTGAGCCCGGCAAAAGCCAGCGACACGACCAGCGGCGGCTTGGCCACGGAAGGTCGCCCGGCGTTGGCCGTGCCTGTGGCGGCTCTGCGCTGGCCACGCCGCGTGGTGTTATCCGTTTGCCTTGGCATACTTCTCGACCGGCGCCCGGCCAAGGGTCGGGCAGTTGACAATCAGCAACGTCGACGCCACGATCAGCGCGGCCCCAATCATCGCCCCGGTGCGCAGTGGTTCGTCCAGCAACGCCGCAGCCAACAGCGCGGCCATCACCGGCTCGGCGACCGAAAGTGTTGCAGCACCGGTGGGGCCGAGTCGAGACGCTCCGGCCAGGAAGGCCCAGATTGCGATCACCGTTGACACCACGGCCAACGCGACCACTGCAGCCCAGCCAGATGGCGTGACCGGCAAGGTCAGTTCCTGCCGGCCGACCAGCAAGCCGAATATCACCGCAGCCACTGCCGTTATCACCGCTGCCTGCGCCAACGGATCGGTGCCAGCGGCGACACCACGCGCCAGCAGCACGTACACCGCATAGATGCCGGCAGCCAGGAGGGCCAAAGCGGCGCCCGATGCGGACCCGATCACGGTCGGGCCGACCGCCACCGCGCCGCCCAACAGGGCCAGCACCAGCGCAAAAAAGCGTGATCTTCCAAAGCGCTGACCGAACACCAGCCGTTCGCCCACCATCACGATTGCCGGATAAGTGAAGAACAGGATCGCCACGACCCCCGCCGGAACCCGTGTCAACGCGACAAAGTAGGCCAACGAGTTTCCGACGAAGACTCCTCCCATCAGCGCCGTGATCAATGCCGAACGCCCCCGCGGCCAGCCACGGCCGCGCCACAGAACGAGTGCGCAGAGCAGCGGCGCGGCAATTGCAAAACGCATGAACAGCAAGCTCGTCGGCGCTACGCCGTCGGAGTAAGCCCAGCGGCCGAACAGAACCATGGCGCCGAAGCAGCAGGCCGAGAGCACAACCAGTCCGGCGCCTTGCACAGATCGATCGGACAGTGATTTCATCGTGGCACCCATCATGGCGACCCACAGCCGGTCGCTTGGCGGACTGCCGAGCTTGGCGATCCAGGCCCCACGATAAGCGTCAGGCGGAACTGACACAATTGGCGAAACTGTCATTGTTCGACTATTTTCCGCCAAAACTGGGGCGGGGACTTTCAGAACCTCAGTGCCCTCGACAGACGCATGCGACAAATCGCACTGGCCGAACCCAGGCGCGGCGGCCTGAAGGAGGCCGCAGGCAAATGTTGATGTTCTCCTGATGGCGGCCAGAGCTATTTCACTTGCCAGGTGTGGCCGCAGTTGACGCACTGCGGCTTGTGCATGCAAAGACGTGAGCCACATTCTGGGCAGGACCACTTGCTTACCTCCTCGGCAACAAAGCTCTCGACCCCGATCGCCTGGATGCGCCGCAGATTTCCGATGACGCTGACGCCGTATTTTGCCCGATAGCGGCCGTCAAGATGCAGCAGATCAGCGCAGGGAAATTCGGCGCAGGAAAAGCAGAACTGATGGCCGCCGGCGGCGAGTTCCTGGCAGTTCTTTATGGCACAGGCAAGGCACGCGTTCGACTTGTTGCTGTCACCTCCCCGGCAACCCGGGCAGGGGCGGTGATCTCGAATGAATGCCCGGCACAGGCTGCAATTCACACCACACGGCGCAATGATCATTGGATCTTCTGCCTGAATTTGCACAACTATCCGATCAGCTTGCGGCCCAAAGCGAAAAGCAATGGGATTGAAACCATGATGAGCAAGACGGTGATTGGCCCCGAAACCGCAAACACGCTTGGCTCGACATAGCCCTCCGTCAGCGAACGATAGACCAGGCAGCTGCCAAGCGGAAGATTAAGCAGCAGCGCAGTGGCAGTGCCGGGTGCGTAAGTGCGAAGCGCAACGCTTGCGACAAGGTGCGGGACCAGGACGTTCAGCACCATCGCCAGCGCGTAGCCTGTTATGACGTAGGCACCGATGCTGCCTGCACCGCCGACGACAGCAAGCCAGGCCGCAATGGCAAGCGCCAGAGACAGGACCGCGACCGCAAAGCGGAATTCGCCAGCGCCCACGCGGACGTGCCAGCGGCCCGCGTGCGCAGACCAGGCCGGAAGAAACACGGCCTCTTCAGCGTTGTGCACGACAACGCCCAGCGCGAACAAGCAGGCAAGTAGCGACAGGCTCATGAGGAAGCTAGCCCATTTGACCTCGTTCGGCACCCATGAACGAAAGCATCAGATCCATTTGCGCTGCCAGCATCGGAAGGCCCGTATGAATCGTCTTTCCCTGGTTCGACGCCAGCAGCAGAAGCTTCGTCATCTCCGGTGCCACGACGCATTCGGCTACGACATCGCAACGCCCAAGTTGCGACGAGGAGAGTGGTAGCGGATCACCCGCTTTCATGCCGAGAGAAGTGCCGTTGATGCCAATGTGGTACTGCGCAGTGGCATGGTCTTGCGTCGATACCTTCACCCGGGGGAAGGCACTACTGACGCGGGCCGCCAGAATATCGGCGCGCTCTTGCGTTCGGTTCAATAAGCATAGCGAGGCGCAACCGTGTTTTGCAAGCGCAAAAGCAACAGCCGACGCGGCGCCACCGGAGCCGACAAGCAGAATGTCTGCCCCGTGCACCTTGTGTCCGGCACGCGCCAGACCGGAAACGAAGCCTTCCCCGTCGAGTATGGTTCCCGCGAACGTGCCGTCGGCGTTCCGGCGGACTACGTTCACGGCGCCTGCCAGACGTGCTTCGGGGGTCAGCTCATCGACCAGATCGCATGTGACGACCTTGTGCGGCATGGATACGACTGCCCCGCTGAAATTCTGGACCGTGCGCAGGCCTGCCATGAATGCAGGGAAGCCCTCCGCACAGACGTGCATTGGCAACAGGACAAACGAACCAAATAGCCCGCGTTCCTGGAGCAATGCGTTCGCCATGGCAGGCGTTCTGGCTTGACTGACGGGGTCGGCAATGACGCCAAGTATCCTGGTGGCGCCGGTGATGGGTGTCTGCATGTTTTGCGAGTGCAATCGGGATGGGGAGAAACCTGGGTGGCGTTGTTTTAAGGGCTAAGCCGCCGCTGCATGAAGCTTTACACCCAGTGCTCTTGCGACCTTCAATACCGTGGAGAAGCTCGGATTTCCTTCGGCGCTCAGTGCTCGATAGAGGCTCTCGCGGCTCAAGCCAGCGTCCTTGGCAACTTGCGTCATTCCCTTGGCGCGTGCAATGTTCCCGAGTGCCTTGGCAATACCTGCGGTGTCGTCTGGTGCTTCTTCGAGCCAGGCATCAAGGTAGGCGGCCATTTCTTCAGGCGTACGAAGGTGCTCCGCAACATCGTACGGTGTGGTCTTCGTCTGGGTCGGCTTCTTTGCTGCGGTCTTTGGCATAGTGGCTACTCCTTGAAATTCCTGGCCAATTGAATCGCTGTTGCGATGTCCTTCTGCTGAGTCGACTTTTCCCCGCCGGCGAGGAGTAGCAGCAACCTTGCTCCGCGCAGCGCATAGTAGACGCGGTATCCCGGCCCGAAGTCGATCTTCAGTTCAGAAACACCATCTGTGAGGTCTCTGTGCTGGCCCGGGTTGCCGTCGATCAGTCGATCAATCCGGACCAGGATCCGTGCTCTCCCCGAGCGATCCTTGAGGTCATCGATCCACTCACGATAGACGTCAGTCTTTTCAACACGCATGTCGCAATTGTAGCGCATGGGCTACACTCATAAAGGCCTGCCCACGGTCGCCTCAAAGGACGCTTACCAATGGAAATGTTTGTATCACCTAACGAATTGACCGGCGCTCAATGTTATGCCTCGCCCAACAACTCGCATATCTCAGGTGCCGCCCGGTACAGGCACGAGTAGTGCGACAAGCCGTCAAATATTTTGATTGAGGCACAACCCGGAATCGCTGATTTCAGGTATTCAGCCATCAGCGTCGGCGACCAATTGTCTTCCGCACCGTGCCAGATGTGTGTATTTACGGTGATATCGGCGAGCGTGGATTTCCATGGACGCACATAAGCGCCCACGTCTCTGGCGTAGCCCCTGACGCGGCCCAGAAAGCATGACCTCAGTACTTTGGTGATGCTGGATTGGAATTCGCGATCCATAGCCAACGCTTTGTCGCCACCGGCAGCGGAGGCGAACAACAGGCGAAACAATGCCTTGGGAAAAAGCAGGGCGAGCAAGCTTTGCCAATAGGACAACAGAAGGAACAAGGCCGGGAATGCCTTTGCCAACTGGAAAACCTGCTTTCCGGCCATGGCGTCAAGAAAGTCCCCGGTCTCCAGCGGAGCGGCAGCAGAGACCAGATGCAGGCTCCTGACCTCAGCAGCCATATAGCGACAGGTTTGCAGCGCAATAAACGCGCCGATTGAAAAACCGATGACATCGACTTTTTTCCCGGCAGCCTTCTTTGAAATCTTCTCGGCCAGAAGCTTGTAATAGGCTTCACCGGTGATGGAGGAATCGACGGAAAACCGGTCATGACAAATGAAGGTCAAGCCATGTTCTTTGCCGCAAGCATCGAAAATGGCGCATTCTTCAGGGGCTCCGGGTGCACCATGAAAGTAGATCACCAGACGCCCATTGTCGGAACCGAACCGGCTAAATTTCAATGGCTGATCGACTTGATGTTTGGCCTCGAAATCAGAACTCACGCGCGTACCTTTCCAGTCTTTGCTCAAGCGTGCCAGTGTGCAGTTCGAACAGGTGGTTGTCGAAATCGTAGAAATACAGCGAGTTTCCCTCGCCTTCAACTCTCGGTCGTG
The DNA here is from genome assembly GCA_963810395.1 of uncultured beta proteobacterium. Taxonomy (GTDB): domain Bacteria; phylum Pseudomonadota; class Gammaproteobacteria; order Burkholderiales; family Burkholderiaceae_C; genus Rhodoferax. Next base: position 646,504 of record CAWENC010000002.1, read on the forward strand.
GCGGCTTGATTTCGACCCCCAGCGCTCGCAGCCTGGCCTCGAAAACAGCAAGCTCCGCTTCGTCCACCGTGAACGCGATATGCCGATACGAGCGCTCGGCGGCTTCCCCCTCCATGGCGGCCAGCCACAGCCCGCCGATGAGGAAGAACTTTTCACGGGAAACTGAAAACGGCTTGTTGGCGCTGTCGTAGACCTCCTGCGCGCCAAGACCCTCACACATGAACTTCGCCATGCGCTCAAGGTTCTGCACGACCAAGGTGACGTGGCTAATTCCTGTGATTGACATCGTGAGTTCTAGCGTGAAGGTGAGTGGACGCCGTAGGCAGTCCGTTCGAACGGTACGTTATCTGTCATTTCGCGTATGGGCGGCTGCGGTCTTCTCCGCTTTTCTCCACGCAAGCGCGACGAAGAAGAATGGTATTCCATACATTAAGGCGAACGTGATGCCCCCAAACGCAACGCCGATGACCGGACCAGCTCCGAAAGAAGAAATGAAGAACGCGGAGTTCAGCTTAGCCGAGCCGCGCTGTATACGCCAAGCCCACGCACCTAAGGCTAGCGCTACTGCCGTGAATACCATCAGAGAAACTCGCTGCCCGGACGTTGGTACTCGATCGGTCAAGGATGGACCGGCAACGAGCATAAGCGCGAAAATGACTCCGAGAACAACGTAGGCCCAGGCGGCGATGCGAAGCGATTGCGTCTGAGTCATGGCAGATAACGAGGTTGCGCAAAAACCATCGGATCCGCACGACTGGCTCCAATCCATGGGTATTTGACCCCTTGCTCCAGGTGCGTTCGTTGAATATCGCGCAATCCGGGCGGTCGAATTCTCAGCTTCACAAGCGTCTTTCCATCAATAAGGGTTTTTGCACAGCCTCAACGTCCGAAGTCACCGACACCTTCTGCTGTGGGTCCGCGGGGGTCCACATGTTAGGTCTGGCGAGTTGGATTGTGACCATTCCTTTATGCATCCTGACTTCCAAGACGTGCGTGAAGCAGAATTCTGCTGATCACTATCGCGGGAAGCAAAGGGCCCAAAAAGGCGAGAACCAAGCCTAGAAACATTACGTGATCTGAGGCAACATGAGAGCCAGTAAAGACCAAATAGTAGGCTGCAACGATTTCCAACGCCAGAATTGCCAAGGTGATCACGCGGATGGGCTTTGATCCTTCCAAAACTTCCTGGGGAGTTGGTCCAATGGCTTCGATTTCTCGTATATCGTGCCAATTTAGAAGGAAGTACAGGCCAACAAAAATGAACGGTACTCGAGCAAGAAGCTCGTGATTTTCCAGGAGCGATACTATGACCATGAGCGCGCCGATCACTGCGTAAATTTCGATGTGTTTTCGCTGCCGCCGGTTCATTCTGGACCTAACGATTGGCGCATGTCCGACCGGGTAACACCCGACTCGCAGAGCCTGCCACCGCAATCAAATACATATTCCTTAACTCCCGTGAATCCCGTCGCCTGTCTTCCCCAATCCAGGCGCCTGCTGGAGCAGTCACGTCACGCGAGGTCTCGGACCGTAAAGACTATAGCCTGAATATCAGCCAGGCTTGTGTGTGCCGCGCTCGTTATTCTTTGCCGCAGGTGCTCAGGTTTTGGAGACGACGGCGCAGGCCAGGCGCGGGCCGGAGTTGCCGGTGGGCTGAGTTTTGTAGTCGTCCGGATCGCGGTGCACGATCAGGCCGCGGCCCAGCACGTCGGTCTTGCCACTGCCGACCGAGATCGTGGTGGACTCGAAGCTGAAGCGGGCGGTGCCGCTGGCGTCGGCTTTCAGGCTCGGCAGGTCGCCGGCATGGTGCTCGGCCTGATCGTGCGCGCCGTGTGCTTTGCCCTCAGGGTTGAAATGGCCGCCGGCACTCGTGCCGTCGCCGCTGGTGCAGTCGCCTTTCTCATGCACATGAAAGCCATGCTCGGTATTCGGCGCCAGGCCGCGTACCTCGCCTGTGACCAGTACCTTGTCACCCTTCTGGGCAAATTGAACCTCGCCCGTCACGGCGTTGCCCGTGGTGGCGATCAGTTGCGCAGACGCCGACGGGCCGACTGGCGTGGTGGCGCAGGCGGTCAGCAACAAGGCGGCGCTCAAAGGGGCAAGCATTCGAATCATCGGGTTCTCCCTTGGGTGAAATTTAAACAGTGAATGTAGGCCAATCGAAATGACCATGCGCGCCCAGACCCTATCCCGGCTTGGCCTGGACTTTGGTAACCTGTTTGTAACCCGCAGTCGCCCGTTGCCTGCGTTGACGGAGTAACATCGCGCTTGTAATTTTGTTACCAATATTTTCCAAAATCATGAAACTTCATTCCGCAGTCGATGCCGTCACGGCACGCATCCGTGAGCGCAGTCTGGTGTCGCGCAGCGCCTACCTGGATCGTTTGACGCTCGCTGCCAATCGCAAACCCGGCGCCGAGCGCCTGGGCTGTGCGAATGTGGCGCACGCCTTTGCTGCGTTGCCGGGCAATGACAAGCTGCGTGTTGTCGCCGAGCGGGCACCGAATATTGGCATCGTCACGGCCTACAACGACATCCTGTCGGCGCATGCGCCGATGCAGCATTACCCCGATATCATCAAGCTCGAAGCGCGCAAGCGGGGCGCCACGGCGCAAGTCGCCGGCGGGGTGCCGGCGATGTGTGACGGCGTGACCCAGGGCACGCCCGGCATGGAGCTCAGCCTGTTCTCGCGCGACGTGATTGCCATGGCCACCGCTGTGGCCCTGAGCCACGATGTGTTTGATGGCGCGCTGATGCTCGGTGTGTGCGACAAGATCGTGCCCGGCCTGCTGATCGGGGCGCTGCATTTTGGCCACTTGCCGACGGTGTTCGTGCCGGCCGGCCCGATGACTTCGGGCCTGCCGAACAATGAAAAAGCCAAGGTGCGCGAAAAGGCCGCACAAGGCCTGGTCGGCCGCGCCGAGTTATTGGCGGCTGAATCCGCCGCCTACCACGGCCCGGGCACCTGCACTTTTTACGGCACCGCCAACAGCAACCAGATGCTGCTTGAAGCCATGGGTCTGCATGTGCCGGGCACCGCCTTCATCAACCCCGGCGCCGCGGTGCGTGAAGAGTTGACGCGCGAGGCGGTGCGCACCGTGCTCGACATCACGAAAGCACGGCGCTTTGCACCGATTGGTCAGGTCGTGGACGAGCGCTGCATCGTCAATGCGATGGTGGCTTTGCTGGCCACCGGTGGCTCGACCAATCACCTGATTCACTGGGTAGCGGTGGCCCGCGCGGCGGGGATTGTGATCGACTGGAATGATTTCTCCGCGCTGTCAGAGGTGGTGCCCCTGCTGGCGCGGGTCTATCCGAATGGCAGCGCCGATGTCAACCAGTTCCAGGCGGCCGGCGGACCGGGCTTTGTCATCCGTGAGTTGCTGGACGGCGGCTTCATGCACGCCGATGTGCTGACCAATCGCGCCGGTGGTTTGCGCGAATACACCGCTATTCCCGCTGCCAATGCCGATGGCGCACTGCACTGGGCGGATGCCGGCAGCAGCAAGGACGACAGCGTGGTGCGACCGGTGAGTGCGCCGTTCAGCGCCAGTGGTGGCCTGAAGCTGCTCAAAGGCAATCTGGGGCGCAGCGTGATCAAGGTTTCGGCCGTGCCCGATGACCGGCATGTGATTGAAGCGCCGTGCCGGGTGTTCGATTCGCAGGAGGCGCTGCATCAAGCCTTCCATGCCGGCGAGCTCGACCACGACCTGATCTGCGTGGTGCGCTGGCAAGGCCCGCAGGCCAATGGCATGCCCGAGCTGCACAAACTCACGCCGCCGCTGGCGGTGCTGCAGGGCAAGGGTTTCAGGGTGGCATTGGTGACCGATGGCCGCATGAGTGGCGCCTCCGGCAAGGTGCCGGCCGCGATTCACGTCTCGCCCGAAGCGGCAGACGGTGGCCCGCTGGCCAAAGTGCGCGATGGCGATGTGATTCGCCTGGACGCCAACACCGGCACGCTGGCGGTGCTGGTTCCGCCTGCGGAGTGGGATGCTCGCGCGACCGCCCTGATGCCCGAAACCCTGCGCGCTGCCAATGGTCTTGGCCTGGGTCGCGAGCTGTTTGCCAACATGCGCCGCAATGCCTTGACGGCCGAAGAGGGCGCCTGCAGCTGGCTTTGAATTTTCTTTGTTTTTTCCGGAGAACCCCATGAGCATCAAGCCAAAATTTTCCGCCCTGCAGGTGATGCAGGACGCAGCGGTGATTCCGGTGATTGTGTTGAACGATGTGGCGCACGCGGTGCCGATGGCCCGCGCGCTGCTGGCCGGTGGCATTCGCATGCTCGAAGTCACGCTGCGCACGCCGCAGGCGCTGGCCTGCATCGAAGCCATTGCCAGGGAGGTGCCGGAAGCCGTGGTTGGCGCCGGCACAGTGCGCAGCCGTGCCGATGCGCAGGCGGCAGCCATGGCGGGAGCGCGCTTTGCCGTGAGCCCTGGTTACACCCCGGCTGTCGGACAGGCCTGCCGCGATGTCGGTCTGGCGCTATTGCCGGGCGTTGCCACCGGCAGTGAGATCATGATGGCGCAGGAAGACGGATTCACCGAGCTGAAGTTCTTCCCGGCGATGCAAGCCGGTGGAGCGGCCATGCTCAAGGCCTGGAGCGGCCCGTTTTTTGATGTCAAGTTTTGCCCCACCGGTGGCGTCACGCTGCAGAACGCCGCTGACTTTCTGGCGCTGCCGAATGTCGTATGCGTCGGTGGCTCCTGGCTGGTGCCGGCCGATGCGCTGGCCAGCGGCGATTGGGGCCGGATCACGCAACTGGCGAGCGAGTCGAAGCGCCTGATTCCAGCCGCAGTTTAGTAGTGTTTTATGGGCTTCAGGCCCGTGGGCCCTGCGTGAACCGCTATTAAAATAATAGCTTACTCGCCTGCGCTCGTCGCCGCGCCCAGCTTCCTGATGCTCCCGGATCCGGCGACCGACTGGCTGACTGCCGGGTCGCCGTAGTAGCCCACATCGCCCGAACCGGCGATGCTGACCTTGAGCGTCTGGCTGGCCCGGACTTTGGCATTGCCCGAACCGGCGATATCCACCTTGACGTGTTTGGCAGCCAGCGTGGCCGTCTTGAGATTGCCAGAGCCCGCGATGTTGGAGCGCACCGAATCGGCGTGTCCGCCGGCATAAAAATGCCCACTGCCCGAGATCGACACACTCAGGGAATCGACGTTCAGTGCCGCAATGCGGATGGCGCCAGATCCGGCAAGGTGTGTTGCCAGCGTGGTGGACTGAAGCTTTGCGGCCCTGACCTCGCCTGAGCCCGCAATGTCGATGCGCTCAATAGTGCGGGCGTTGACCGTGATTTTCAGCGTCTTGGGTTCGAAGGAAACCAGGCGTTTCGCCAGGCGAATCTTCAGCTGATCACCTTCGACAACGGTTTCGATCAGCGGCGCGACGTTGTCGTCGGTCTCAATCAGCACACCCTCGGTGTCGCCCTGGATGATTTCGACATTGGCGGACAAGTCCAGCGACAGGCCCTTGAAGCCGCTGACCTGACGTTGAGTTCTGGTGATCTGGCCGGAGCCAAAGACCATGCTTCCGAGTGTCCAGTCCCAGGCAAAAGCCGGCGCACTCAAGAACCCCAGGGCGGCAATGGTGGCCATGGCGAATTGACGCCTCGCAGGCTGATTCAGGGTGTCGATTGGAGGCATGCGGGTTTCCTTTTTGCGAGCCACCGTGGCCCGGTGACGGAATTCTCCGGCGTCAGCGCCCGACACGCCAGTGCCCTGCGACGGACTGCCGCCTGTCACGAAGAAGCGTGACTTGGCAGGGACGGGCGGTGGTGAGCCGGGCTAAGACGAACGTTCAATCAGCTCGATCTTGTAGCCGTCCGGGTCGGTCACAAAAGCAATCACCGTGCTGCCGCCCTTGACCGGCCCGGCTTCGCGCGTGACGTTGCCGCCGGCGGCCTTGATGTTTTCGCAGGCCGCATGGACGTCAGGCACGCCGAGTGCCAGGTGGCCAAAGGCGCTGCCCAGTTCATAGGAGTCCACGCCCCAGTTGTACGTGAGCTCGATCTCGGCCTGTTCCGGATTGCCGGCGTAGCCCAGGAAGGCCAGCGAGTATTTGTAGTCCGGGTTTTCGGACCGGCGCAGCAGTTTCATGCCCAGCACCTGGGTATAAAAATCGATCGAGCGTTGAAGGTTGCCAACGCGCAGCATGGTGTGCAGGAATCTCATGACGTGGATTGTGGCGCAAGTTCAAACACCAGACAGGTGGTGGTGGCATGGGCATAGAGCGTGCCGTCGGGGCCGACCAGTCGCGCCTCGGCGGTGGCCAGTTGGCGCCCGCAGTGGATGACCCGGCCTTCAGCCCGCACTCGGGTCACTTTGGGTGTCAGGGCGCGCACGATGTTCACACTCAGCTCCGCCGTGGTGTAGCCTTGCCCCGGTTTCATCCGGGTGTGCACGGCGCAGCCCAGGGCCGAATCGAGCAGGGTGGCGAACCAGCCGCCATGCACCGTGCCCATCGGGTTCAGGTGAGCCACGCCAGGCGTGCCTTGAAATACGGCATGGCCATGAGCGGCCTCGACGATGGTGAAGTCCAGTGTCTGTGCAATCGGCGGGTAGGGGAACTCGCCGCTGAGCATCGCCTGCATCAATTCCAGCCCGGTTTTGCCGGCGATCTGATCCGGCCGGGCAACGCCTGGTCCGGCGCCGGCGTCCATCACGGCGCGGATGGTTTGTTCCTGGGCGAGCCAGGCTTCGAGATGGTTGGTCTTGGTCATGCGGTTTCCTGTCTGAATATAAGTTGCATATGCAAGTATTGTAGCTACAATCATCGGCATGAATGCAAACACACTTTCTCCGCCGACGCCTGCCAGCGCCAAGTTGCAGGGCTGCACCAATCTCAAGCTGCGCCAGCTGACGCGGCGCGTGTCTCAGCATTACGACGCCGAGCTGGCCCGGGCCGGGCTCAAGATCACCCAGTACTCGCTGTTGTCGCATGTGCTCAAACTGGGACCGATCCGGCCCGGCGATCTGGCCCAGGCGATGAAAATGGACGCCTCCACGCTGACGCGCAATCTCAAGCCGCTGCTGGCGGCGGGCTGGGTCGAACTGGCTGCGGGCGCCGATGGGCGCAGTCGCCTGGTGACGGTGACCGAAGCCGGTCGAGAGAAGCGCCAGGAGGCCCAGCGCTACTGGAAAGCGGCACAGACCGGTCTCAACCATCTGCTGGGTATGTCGCGCATGCTGGCATTGCACAGTCTGATTGACGAATCACTGGCACTGCTGGCCGAGCCCGCAGACGGAGCAGAGCATGAATAAGCCGCAGGCCATGAGAAATCGTCCGGTGGCTGTGTGGCTGGTATTGCTGGCCGCCGCCGGAACGTTTGCCTTGACCATGGGCACGCGCCAGACCATGGGCCTGTTCTTGAGTTCACTGAATACGTCCACCGGCCTGGGTGTCGGCAACATCAGCCTGGCGTTTGCTTTTGGTCAGTTATGGTGGGGCCTGACGCAGCCGTTTGCCGGGGCCATGGCCGACAGGGTCGGCGCCGGACGGGTGCTGTTTGCCGGTGTTGTACTGGTCGCGCTGGGGACATTCATCACGCCCCTGATGACCAGCACTGCCGGCTTGATATTCGCCATCGGCGTGCTGGCGGCCGGTGGTGCCGGCATGGCCGGTCCGGCGGTGTTGATGGCCACCACCAGCCGCATGATTCCGGTTGAGAGGCGCGGCCTGGCGACCGGCATCGTCAACGCCGGTGGATCCTTCGGTCAGTTCTTGATGGCACCGATTGCCGGCGCGCTGATGCTGGCTCTTGGCTGGGCCAACGCCATGCAGGTGCTGGCGCTGCTGGTCTTGCTGGCCCTGCCAGCCGCCTTCCTGCTCAAGGGCAGCGTGGCACCGACTGTGCCGGCCGGGCACCCGTCGGTCGGGGCGCTGGATGCGATTCGTCAGGCATTGCGAACCCCGAGTTACCTGATGCTGGCGGCCGGATTTTTCGTCTGCGGTTTTCATGTCGCTTTTCTGGCGACGCATCTGCCGGGCGTGATCGCCGTGTGTGGCTTGCCGCTGCAGTTTGGCGCCTGGTCGCTGGCCATGCTGGGGCTGTTCAACATCGTCGGCAGCATTGGCATGGGCTGGGCGGTGGGGCGCTGGCGCATGAAGTCGCTGCTGTCACTGGTCTACGCGACGCGCGCCGTGGCGGTACTGCTGTTCCTGCTGGCGCCCAAGACGGGCACGGTGATGCTGGTGTTTGCGGCGGTCATGGGCCTGACCTTTTTGTCCACGGTTCCGCCGACAGCCGGGCTGGTGGCCAAGTTTTTCGGCACCGCCAATATGGCGACCCTGTTTGGCGTCGTGATGCTGACGCACCAGTTTGGCGCCTTCCTGGGCGCCTGGCTTGGCGGTCGGGTGTTCGAGGCGACGGGCAACTACAACTGGGTCTGGTACATCGACATCGTGCTGGCAGTCGCTGCCGCCCTGATCCACCTGCCGATCCGGGAGGCGCGGGTTGTCACCCATAAAAAAAGGGCCAGTCTTGCGACCAGCCCTTAAGGGATCCCTGAACCTGTAGGTTACGAAAGGACCCGAGGAGACAACCAATAGAAACTAAGCGTTTCTCAACAATCTAGAATTCGAATTATCTCAGGGTTTTCCCTATTCAGGGTAGAGAATATGCTCCAAAAAGCAACTTTTCTGTACGCTACCCCACATTTAGTTTCTCAATTAGCGTTTTTTGCCAGCCGGTTTGGCGGCGTTAACGGCGGTGGCCGACACGGCGTTGAAGTTGGCTTCAGCCACTTCGGTCGCTTGTTTTACCGCTTTTTGCACTGATTCCAGTGCATTGCTGGCAGCAGCCACGGCGCTCTTCATGACGGCAACAGCAGTCTCAGAACCAGCCGGTGCATTCTTGGCGGCGTTGTCCACCAGACCCATGAATTTTTGTTGCGCTTCAGCGGCCTGGCCTTCAAAAGCCTTGCCGAAATCAGCAGCCGAGCCGGTAGCGATGTCATACAGATGACGGCTGTAGGCGGCGGTCTTTTCAGCCAGGGGCTGGAACAGGCCGGATTGCAGAGCCAGCAGCTCTTGCGCGTCTTTGGCGCTGAGCAGGGCTTTGGCGGTGTCGCCGGATTCAGCCAGAGCGGCTTTGGAAGCGCTCAGGTTGAGTTCAACAATCTTCTCAACGCCTTCAAAGGCCTTGGAAGTCAGACCCAGCAGGGTCTCGACGCTTGCTTTTTGCGAAGCCATGACTTGTTCGACGGTCAACATATGAATTTCTCCAATAAAAACGAGGTAATGAAACAGTATGTGCGCCGAAACCCAGCCTTCGCTTGGCATATGTTGCAGTGCAGCATGAAACGAATTATAGGGTTATCCCGGAGTCGCGCAAGTGATTTTTGCTGCATTGCAACATATTAGACCGCGAGTTCTAGAAAGTCGGGTTTTCATCGCCGCTACACAATGCCGGCACGAAGGTGTTTTTGCCGGGCTGGGGCGTCTTGCTGTCGTGGGAAAAAAGCCAGCGACTTGCGCACTGGCAAAATCAGCCCTATGAACCCCACCAAACCGGACAAACCCCAGGCCGAGCTGCGCAGTGCCTACAAGGTGTTTCGCAGCATCGGCACGCGCTGGATGGACAACGACGTTTACGGCCACGTCAACAATGTGGTCTATTACAGCTGGTTCGACACCGCGGTGAATGCCTACCTGATAGAGCAGGGCGTGCTCGACATCGAGCAAGGCGAGACCATTGGCCTGGTGATTGAAACCCAGTGCAACTACTTCTCGCCGCTGGCGTTTCCGCAGACCGTCGAGGCCGGCATTCGCGTGGCCCGGCTCGGTGCCAGCAGCGTGCGCTATGAAGTCGGGCTGTTCGCGCAGGGTGCGCCGCTGACGGCGGCCAAAGGACACTTCATCCACGTCTATGTCGACAAACAAACACGCCGCCCGGCGGCCTTGCCTTCGAATCTGAAAACTGTGCTGGAAACCCTTTTATGACTATCAATCAAACCGAAGACTTGCCGGCGACTGTGAACGCCGTGGACGCTGCGATTACCTCACGCATGTCGATCCGCGCGTTCACCCAGGCCCCCGTGTCACGCCAGACCCTGAGCGAGCTGCTGCAAGTTGCCAGCCGGGCGCCCTCCGGCACCAACACGCAACCCTGGAAGGTCTATGTGTTGCAGGGCGCAAGCCGCGACTCGCTGTGCGCCAAGGTATGCGCTGCGCATGATGCAGTGCGTGCCAACCCGGCGTCCGGCACCGAGTACCGCGAAGAGTATGACTACTACCCGGAACAATGGGTCAGCCCCTACATTGACCGGCGCCGCGAAAATGGCTGGAGCCTGTATGGCCTGCTCGGCATTGGCAAGGGCGACAAGGACAAGATGCACTGGCAGCATCAGCGCAATTACAGGTTCTTTGACGCGCCGGTCGGCCTGATGTTTACGATCGATCGCGTGATGGGCCGGGGCTCGCTGCTGGACTATGGGATGTTCCTGCAAAGCCTGATGGTGGCTGCGCGGGCTCGCGGTCTGCACACCTGTCCGCAGGCGGCCTGGAACGGGTTTGCCAAAATCATCTTGCCGCACATTGGCGCCGGGGCGGACGAGATGCTGGTCTGCGGCATGGCGCTGGGCTACGCGGATGAGGACGATGTGGTGAACTCCTTTCACACGCCGCGGGTGCCGGTCGAAGAGTTCACGCACTGGCTGGAGTAACTGCAGACGCCGGTCAGATGACTTTTATCGCCATCCAGTGCCTCAACGGCCTGAGTTACGCCAGCACGCTGTTCCTGATGGCGGCTGGCCTGACGCTGATTTTTGGCGTGACCCGGATTGTCAATTTCGCCCACGGCAGCTTTTTCATGCTCGGCGCGCTGTTCGCTGCGCACTGGGTGAGCAACTGGTTTCCGGCCTGGGGCGAGAGTGCCGGCCTGTATGCAATCGCTATTCTTTTGGGAGCTGCCTGTGCAGGACTAACGGGCGCTATCGCCGAGTTTGTGCTGTTACGACGCTTGTATGGCGTGCCCGAGCTGTATCAATTGGTGGCGACCTTTGGCCTCTCCCTGGCGCTGCATGACGCCATGCGCTGGGGCTTTGGCCCGGATGAGGTGTTTGCGCCGCGCTTTCCCGGCCTCAAAGGTTCGGTGCAAATACTCGGCGAGTATTTCCCTCAGTACCAGTTGTTGACGATTGCACTCGGGCCGCTGGTCTGGCTGGGGCTGCACCTGCTGCTGCACCGGACGCGTTTTGGCCAGCGGCTGCGCGCCGCCACGCAGGACCGCAGCATGCTCGCCGCGCTGGGTGTCAATCCGAAGCCGCTGATGCTGGGCGCGGTGGTGCTGGGTTGCGTGCTGGCCGGCCTGGGCGGTGCGCTGCAACTGCCGCGCGAACCGGCCAATCTGCAGATGGATGTGAACGTGGTGGTGGAGATGTTTGTCGTGGTCGTGACCGGCGGGCTGGGCAGCATTGCCGGCGCCTTTTTTGCCGCCTTGCTGATTGGCCTGATCCACGCGCTCGGCGTGAGTGTTTTTCCGCAGGCCACACTGGTGCTGGTGTTTGTCACCATGGCCGTGGTGCTGGCGCTGCGACCGATGGGTTTGCTCGGTCAGCCGTTCGCCGTCGGTCCCAAGGAAATAGTACAAAAATTCGCTCTGGTGCCCGTCAATCGGGCGTGGGCAGCTATGACTTTTGTAGTGCTTGGGGTGGCTTTGAGTGCCATTGGACTGATCGGGGGTTACTGGCAGACGCTGGCCGCCGATGCCTTGATTCTGCTGATTTTTGGCATCAGCCTGCAAGCCATGATGGCGCTGGGCGGGCTGGTCAGCTTTGGTCACGCGGCTTTTTTTGCCTTGGGGGCGTATGGCGCCGCGCTGGCTCATGGCAGCTGGGGTGTGAGTTTGCCCGGGGCGCTGGCAGCCGGCTGTGCCTTGGCGCTGGCGGTGGCGGCGCTGTTTGGCGCCGTCGTGGTGCGCAGCGCGGGGGTCTATCTGGCGATGCTGTCGCTGGCGCTGGCGCAAGTGGTGTGGGCCGGCGCCAGCCAGTGGGTCGGTCTGACCGGTGGCGACAACGGCATCATCGGCCTGGACCTGGTGCCGGACGAGACGCGCAGCGGCTTTTACTTTTTACTGGCCGGCCTGGCGCTGCTGAGCGTCTGGGCACTGGCTCGTTTGAGCCGCTCCAGCCTGGGTGCGGCCTTGCAGGCAGTGCGTGATGCGCCGCTGCGAGCGGCGGCCAGTGGATTGCCGGTGGGCTGGATCAAATACCGCATTTTTCTGGCGAGCGCGCTGCTGGCCGGTCTGGCAGGCGGCTTGTTTGCGGCGCACCAGGGCGCGGTGTTTCCGGCCGTGGCCAGTGTCGCCACCTCGCTGGACGCCTTGCTGGTGGTATTGCTGGGCGGCATGCACCAGTTGTGGGGCGCGGCGGCGGGCAGCGCCGTGCTGGTCTGGGCCGGCGCCGAGCTCGGCCGCGGCTTTGATTACTGGCGTGGTGTCCTGGGCCTGTTTGTGATGCTGATCATGGTTTTGCGCCCATCGGGCCTGCTCGGTCTGCTGCCAGGGAAGAAGCCGGCATGACGTTGCAAGTCAAAAAACTGTTGAAGCACTTTGACGGCGTGCAAGCCGTCAGGGGCGTGAGTTTTGAGATTCAGGCGGGTGAGTGCGTGGCCCTGATTGGCCCCAATGGTGCCGGCAAATCGACCACGTTTGCCTGCATTGCCGGGCAGCAGCGTTTGAGCGCCGGTGAAGTCTGGTGGGCCGGTGTGCGCATTGATGGTTTAAGCCCGGCGCAGCGGCTCAAGCGCGGCGTGGCGCGCACTTTTCAGGTGGCGCAGACCTTCGAGGCGCTCACCGTGCTGCAAAATGTGCAGCTGCTGCTGCAGGCGCCACGCGGGCTGGCCGCCTGGAACGTCCTGGATGCGGAACAGTCTGGCGCCGCCCATGCTCTGCTGGAGCGGGTCGGCCTGCAGCATCTTGCCGAGGCCGATGTGCTCGGTTTGCCCTACGGCGCCAGGAAACGACTGGAACTGGCATTAGCACTGGCGGGCATCGCATCCAGCGACGCCAACGCTGTTGGGGCGGCTTCAGGTGCGCGCTTGTTGCTGCTCGACGAGCCCGCCGCCGGTCTGGCTGGCGCCGAGCGGGCGGATCTGATGGCGCTGGTGAAGTCGCTGGCTGCAGATCCGGCCGCCGGTCTGGCGGTGCTCTACACCGAACACAATATGGACGCCGTCTTTGGTGTCGCCGACCGGGTGCTGGTGCTGATCGACGGCCTGCTTGCGGCCGAGGGAAGCGCGCAGGAGATTGCGCAGAACGAGATCGTGCGCAGCCGCTATCTTGGGCGCTCCGATGCCAGCGCTCGCGCTGAGCCGCTTGCAGCACGAACAGTAGCAGCGCAGCCGGTGCTGTCGGTCCATAAGCTCAATGTCTGGTACGGCGCGGCCCAAGCCCTGTTCGACCTGTCGCTGCAGGTCGCCGCTGGCGAACTGGTCGTGCTGCAGGGGCTCAACGGTGCCGGCAAGTCCACGCTATTGCAGGCCATTGTGGGGCTCAGCCCCCGTGTGACGGGCGTGATAAGCTATAAAAATGAGAGCATTTCGGACTGGGAGCCCCACCTCAGGGCGCAGCTTGGGCTGGGCTATGTGGCCGAAGATCGGCGCCTGTTCGCCGGTTTGTCGGTGCTGGAAAACCTGTGCCTGGCCGCGCGCGGCGATGTCGATGTCCAGCTGGAACTGGCGCTTGAGCTGTTTCCGGCACTCAAGCCGATGCTGCGGCGCCGGGCCGGCGAGATCAGTGGTGGCGAGCAGCAAATGCTGGCGATTGCCCGCAGCCTGATGACGCAGCCAAAACTGCTGCTGCTCGACGAGCCTTGTGAGGGTATTGCGCCGGTATTGATCGAGCGCATTGTGGCGGCCCTGCTGGCGCTCAAGGCACAGGGCATGCCGATGCTGATTGCCGAGCAAAGCAGCCTGTTGGCCGGCTCTGCGTCTAGGGTAATTACGCTGGTCGCCGGGCAAGTTAAACCGTAAAGTAAAACCATGATCATCACGAGTCTGCTCGACACCGATTTATACAAATTCACCATGATGCAGGCCGTGCTGCACCAGTTTCCCGGCGCGCAGGCGGAGTACCGGTTCCGGTGCCGCAACCCCGGCATTGATCCGGTCAGCGGCCAGGCAACACACAAGCTGGCACCGTACGTGAGCGAGATTCGCGATGAAATCCGGTCGCTGTGCAGCCTGCATTTTCAGGACGCCGAGCTGAGCTATCTGCAAACCTTGCGCTTCATCAAGAGTGATTTTGTGGATTTCTTGGGGCTGTTCAAGCTCAACGAGAAATACATCAGCGTGACGCCGCTGCCCTCGGGCGAGATCGACATCACCATCCGCGGCCCGTGGCTGCACACCATCCTGTTCGAGATCCCGGTGCTGGCGATTGTCAACGAGGTCTATTTTCGCAATACGCAGCTGTTGCCCGATCTGATGGCCGGTCGCGAGCGGCTCGACTTGAAGATCGATCAACTGCGGGCCGGTGGATTGAGTGATCTGAAAATTGCCGATTACGGCACGCGGCGGCGATTTTCCGTGGCCTGGCATGAAGAAGTCCTGCGCGTGCTGGTGGCGCGTCTGGGCACCGCCCAGAGCCCCGGTCACGCCAGCGGCGTGGCCGGACAGCTGGCCGGCAGCAGCAATGTGCTGTTTGCCATGAAGCTCGGCCTGACGCCTTTGGGCACCATGGCGCACGAGTACCTGCAGGCGTGTCAGGCGCTCGGGCCACGGCTGCGCGACAGCCAGATCTATGCCTTTGAGTCCTGGGCCAAGGAATACCGCGGCGACCTCGGCATTGCGCTCAGCGACGTCTACGGCATGAGCGCTTTTCTGCGCGACTTCGATCTCTATTTTTGCAAGCTGTTCGACGGTGCGCGCCATGACAGCGGCGACCCGTTTCTTTGGGGCGAGCGCATGCTGGCTCACTACCAGCACAATCGGGTCGATCCGCGCACCAAGACCCTGATCTTCAGCGACAGCCTGACGGTGCCGCGCATCATCGAGCTGTATCAGCAGTTCCGGGGCCGCTGCCAATTGGCTTTCGGTATCGGCACCAACCTGACCAACGACCTGGGCTACGAGCCGCTGCAAATCGTCATCAAGATGACGCGCTGCAATGGCCAGCCGGTGGCCAAGCTCAGCGATACGCCATCCAAGGACATGTGCGACGACGAGAAATACCTGGCCTATCTGCGTCAGGTTTTTGACATCGCCCAGTCGGCCTGACAGGGTATGCTGATCGCACTTCGCGAACAGGAAATAACTACATGAAACTTCATCAATGGATTGGGGCTGCAGCCTTGCTTGCTTTGCCTGGCTTGGCTGCGGCAGCAGAGTTTGATGGCAGTCAGCTGTCACCGCTGTGGGGCTTGCCGTTCGCCGGGCTTCTGTTGTCGATTGCCGTGATGCCACTGCTTTTGCCGGGTATTTGGCATCCTCACTTCGGCAAGGTCACCGCCCTCTGGTCATTGGCTTTCCTGCTGCCATTTGCCTATTTGTTTGGCCCGGCGATTGCCGGTGCCAACTTGATGCATGCGGTGTTGGTGGAGTACATCCCGTTCATAGTGCTGTTGACTGCCTTGTTCACCGTGGCCGGGGGTATTTTCATTCGTGGCAACTTGCATGGCAGCCCGGGCTTGAATACCGCAATTCTGGCGATCGGAGCAGTTCTGGCCAGCCTGATGGGTACCACCGGTGCGTCGATGCTGATGATCCGCCCGCTGATTCGTGCCAACGACAACCGTCAACATAACTACCACATTGTCGTGTTTTTCATTTTCATCGTGTCGAATGCGGGCGGTTCGCTGACACCGTTGGGCGATCCGCCGCTGTTCCTCGGGTTTCTCATGGGTGTCGATTTTTTCTGGACCGTGCGCCAGATATTCCCAGAGACGCTGTTTCTCGTCGGCTCGCTGCTACTGCTTTTCTATGGGCTGGATTGGTGGTATTTCAACCGGCGCGAGGAAGTCCAGCCGGTGGACCCCACGCCCGACAGCAGGCGCATTGGCTTCGATGGCGCCGCCAACTTCTGGCTGCTCGGTGTGATTGTGATCCTGGTGTTGCTCAGCGGTTTCTGGAAGACAACCGCCGGTTTGAATGTGTTTGGAATCCGGCTCGGTCTGCCCGGTGTGGTACGCGACGTCGGGTTGATCGCTGTCACTTTCCTTTCACTCAGGATCACACCCAACCAGGTTCACGAAGACAATCAATTCTCTTGGGGGCCGATGCAGGAGGTGGCCAAGCTGTTCGCGGGTATTTTCCTGACCATCATCCCGGTGATCGCGATGCTCAAGGCGGGGCTCAACGGCCCCTTCAGCGCGATCATTTCAGCCGTAACGCGGCCTGACGGCACGCCTGATCCAGCCATGTATTTCTGGGCCAGTGGCATATTGAGTTCATTTCTTGACAACGCGCCAACCTATCTGGTTTTCTTCAATACGGCGGGCGGGGATCCGCAGGCACTGATGAACGCGCTGGCGCCGACGCTGGCCGCAATCTCGGCCGGGTCGGTGTTCATGGGAGCAAACAGCTACATCGGCAATGCGCCGAACCTGATGGTCAAAGTCATTGCCGTACACCGCGGTATCAAGATGCCTGGCTTTTTTGGTTATATGGCGTGGTCGTGCGGCATTCTTGTCCCGTTGTTTGGCATCATCACCTGGATCTGGTTCAAATAAAGACTTTGACATGAAGAGACCCCGCATCCTGGTCGCCCGCACCATCTTCCCGGAAGTGCTGGCCAAGCTAGAACAACATTTCGATGTCACGTCGAATCAGGCAGACGAGCTCTGGAGCCCGGCGCAGTTGATTGAGAAATTGCAGGGCCAGCAGGGCGTGTTCACGACCGGCAGCGAGCGCATCGACGCGGCGCTGTTGGCCGCTTGCCCGGATTTGAAAATCTGCGCCAACATGGCGGTGGGCTACAACAATTTTGACCTCGATGCCATGACGGCCGCTGGCGTGCTGGCCACCAACGCACCGGATGTACTGACCGAGACCACCGCCGATTTCGGCTTTGCCCTGCTGATGGCGACAGCGCGGCGCATGGCCGAGAGCGAGCACTTTTTGCGCGCCGGTTTGTGGACGCGCTGGCGCTATGACATGTTTGCCGGTGCTGACATCCACGGCGCCACGCTGGGCATTCTGGGTATGGGCCGTATCGGCCAGGGCATTGCCCGGCGCGGCGCACACGGTTTTGGCATGAAAGTGATTTATCACAACCGCACGCGACTCGACGCAACGATTGAAGCCGATTGCGGCGCCCGTTTTGTGAGCAAGGAAGAATTGCTGAAGACGGCGGATCACCTGGTGCTGGTGCTGCCGTACTCGGCCTCCTCCCATCACGCGATTGGTGCCGCCGAGCTGGCGCAGATGAAGCCCAGCGCGACGCTGGTCAACATCGCGCGCGGCGGCATCGTCGATGATGCGGCGCTGGCTGCGGCACTGCGGAACAGGACGATTGCCGCCGCCGGACTCGATGTGTTTGAAGGCGAGCCCCGCGTGCATCCCGATCTATTGACGGTTCCCAACGTGGTACTGACGCCGCATATCGCCAGCGCCACCATGCCGACGCGGCTGGCCATGGCCAACCTGGCGGCTGACAACCTGATCCAGTTCCTCACGCAAAACAAGGCCCTGACGCCCTTGAACCCTTCAGTGATTGCTCATTAAGTTCCGAAATTCACGACACCGTTCCAGCCAAGCCGGCCCGAAGCAGATTGTTTTCGCAAGTCGAGAACTGAGGTCCAGGCGTGTGTGGGCCGAGGGCGGCGAACGTCGGCAGTTTGCGCAGGTCGCACACCATCAGCCTGATCAGACCACACAGGTGCGAAGTTGAGCGCAACCATGAGCAGACACGAAGCGAAACGATGAAATCAACTCCGTATATAAAACTGTTCGCGTTGCGCGCAAACAGGGTTTTCACACAGCCTCGTCAGCCAATTCCGTAGATCAGGCTGACAAGCCCACCTTGTAACTGCTGAACCTTTCGCAGTTCAAGCCCACGGCGACGTTCTGTCGTGCCAAAGAGTGGCTTGCCCTGACCAGCCATCAGTGGATAAACAATCAGCCGAAGTTCATCCACCAGCCCGGCATCGATCAGGCTCGCCGTGATGCGGGCACCCCCCATGAGATAGATGTCTTTGCCGGATTGCTGCTTGAGGGCGGCGATGTCTTCGAGTTTCCGGACGAAACGCGTCTTCGGCCAAAGCGCCGAAGTCAAGGTGTTGGTAAAAACATAGTGCGGCGTCTGCGCTGCAAATTGAGCCCATTCGAGTTCGGCCGGCACCGGCGCCTTGCCGGTCATCGGCAGTGGCTGGCCCGACACATTGTGCTGTATCGCTGACCAATACTGCTCGTAGCCGGGGTACATGCGTCCCCCAAGCAGGCAGGCGTCGATTTGCGCTGTCAGGCCATAGTCTTCGGACCAGGCGTCGACCCAGTCCGCGAAGCCCTCCGGCCCCTCGATTTTTCCGTCAACGGAAGTCTTTAATCCGGCAATCAGTTTTCGCATGTCACGCTCCACGGTGTCATTCGTCAGGCGGGAATGCGCCGGTCATAGTCTTCTTGCAGTCGACGCCAGCCGTCCCAAAATGGCGCCGGTGCCTGGCCGCTGGCAACAGCGACCAGAATGTCGAGGTGCATGTGCCAGCCAGCGGCGACCATCAGCAATGTCTTGCGCTCGGGCAGGCGACGATGGATGACGGTGAGCAACACCTCCTTGCCCCTTGGCTCCAGCTCGAAGGACACGTCGCCACTGCCTTGCCAGGTGAAGGCGAGTTTGCGCTGCGGCTCAAGCTCGGTGAGCTGGCACTGCATCCGTTGTTCCTCGGGAAAACCGGGGGGCCGCTGGCCGGGCGGGTTGACAAGCTGGTCGTTCCGCCAGACCAGTTCGACGGGCGCGCCAACCTTCATCTCCATCCGGCCCGCCGCCAGCCACTGGCGGCGCAGTTCGCTTTCCGTGAGATAGGCCCAGACGCGCTCGATGGGGCCGGGCAGAAGGCGCTGGATTTTCAGCGTGGCAGGCTCGGTCAGCACGCCATGGTTATCCAAAATTGCAGCTTCGGTCATGGGTCATTTCCTTTTCTTGGGGTTGGGGGATTTGCGTGTGTCCTCCTCGCGGAGAAGTTGTTCGAGCAGGTCCAGACGCTCGGTCCAGAAACGCTCGTAGAAGCTCAGCCACTGCTGAGCACTGGCGAGCGGTCCGGGCTCAAGGCTGCACAGATGGGTGCGGCCACGCACCTCGCGACGGATCAGGCCGGCGTTTTCCAGGGCCTTGATGTGCTTGGAGGCGGCGGCCAGCGAGATCGTGAAGGGTTCCGCGAGTTGGGTAACCGTTCGCTCACCATTGGTGAGTTGACGAAGCATCTGTCGGCGCGTGGCGTCGCCAAGTGCATGAAAGACGGCATTCATCTGGGGTGTTTCTAATTCAACCATATAATTGAATATTAATCACGTCTTTTTGAAAAGTCAACCACTTTGTTGAATGATGTCGGAAGTAGGTGAGTTGCTCGGTTGTTGGCAAGTAACGAGCCCCTCGGGCGTCAGACTCTCATTGCAGATTCGCCATCTCGTAGAGCGGCCGGATTTCGATCTCGCTCGGTCCCGGCATGGGATTGGGGCAGCGCTTCACCCAGGCGACCGCCTCGTCCATGTCCTTGACTTCCCAAAGCCAGAAGCCGGCGACCAACTCGCGGGCCAGGGCGAAAGGTCCGTCGATGACCGTACGGGAGGGACCATCGAACGCGACGCGCTTGGCCTGCGAGGTGGGCTTGAGGCCGTCGGCCATAAGCAGGATGCCGGAATTGCGCAGCTCGTCATTGAATCTGCCCATCGCCTCCATCATCTCCGTGGTCCAGGGCGTGGAGGCAAAGCCCTGTTCGCTGTCGTCGGTAGCCTTCACGAGCACAATCACACGCATGGTCTTGCTCCTTGTTTGAGCCGGCGTCAGCGGCCTGGCATCGGAACGATGAACGGGGTTTGCGGAAACCGACTCGGGAATAGTTTCATCTGGCTACTCACTTGGGTTCGACTGAAATTTCCTGCGCATGGCGAGCAAGAGGGCGGTTGTAACGCGGCAAGTACTTCGACGGCGCCGTGAGGCTGACCGAAACTGCCTCGCGTTCACGCCCAAGATCGACCAGAGCAAGGACGAGGAACGCGCGAACGGCGCCGTCCAGTTCGTCGCTTACCTCGTGAAGCTCAGCAGCGAGTAGATTGGCTGCCTGCTTGGAGTCGCCAAGATTCCGCAGTGAGCTTGCCATTTGGATCGTTGCCCTTCGACGACGCGTGCCTGTGAGCCCTGAATCAAGTGCTGCTCGACGGAGAGGAACTGCGACCTCGGGATGACCTGTTGAGTCCTGAGCAGCGGCGCGCTTGAACAGCCCTACCGCATTTCCCGTTGGCAACTCGGCGACTAGCGCTTCGATCCGTGAGATGAACTTGACCTCAGCAAGATTGTCGATCTCCTTCCAGAGGTCAGAAGGACGAGCTTCCCAAAAGTCATCAGGCTTATTCATTTCTCGAGGCCGCGTGGGGTAAGTGCTCGGAGGCGCTCTAGCGTTCCGGTTCAACTGCAGCGCGGCAGCGTCGTCCGCCGCAACCGGTTGTTAGTCTTCATCGTGCGCTTGGCGCAGGAGTACAACATGGGTGGCTTTCTCCGAGGCAACGAACTGAACGCATTCGTATCCCAGAGCGCGCGCGTCAATCCCCTCGAACAATTGCTCTCCCCGGCCAAGCAGGACCGGCGAGATAGCGATGTGCAGCTCATCAATGAGGCCCGCAAGAAGATATTGCCGGATTGTGTCAGGTCCGCCGCCAATGCGCACATCCATGCCGTTGGCTGCCTCGCGCGCCCGGTCAAGCGCCTCGTGAATTCCGCCCGTAACGAAATGGAATGTCGTTCCGCCTTCCATCTGGATCGGCGGGCGCGCGTGATGAGTCAAGATGAATGTTGGAACGTGATAGGGTGGGTTATCCCCCCACCAGCCCTTCCAGTTCATGTCGGGCCAGGAACCGCGAATCGGTCCGAACATGTTTCTTCCGAGAATCCAGGCGCCAACATTCTTGAAGCCCCGCGCAGCGAAGTCGTCATCGATCCCCGTTGTGCCACCGTCGGCGCCAAGCAGGGTCCGTTGGAACGTGCGTGTCGGGACTAACCACTGGTGCAAATCTGTCCCGCCCACGCCGAGCGGATTCCTGATGTCCTGATGCGGACCAGCACCGTATCCGTCAAGAGAGATGGTAAAGCCCTCAACTCGGACGCGTGTCATTTTCATGCCTTCCTTTCGATCGACGCTTGACGAAGCTAACCGGCCTCGCGCGGCTTTATGCGCAAGGTCCGTTTTGAGCGCAGTGTCAGGCCGCACTTTCTGCGCCATTTCTATGCCGCCCTTAGGACTGCGGGTCGAACCCGAAGACACGTAGCTCTTGATCACAACGACAGGCCTTTGCGATGCGCGCGGCCCACGTGACAGCCTCCTCGCGCGATGGGAGTTCGAGCACAGTGAAGCCACCGTCAATCGGAGGCGCCCATGGGTAGCCGCCCTCGGCGACTGCGCGGTCGGCCGCGACGAGCACGGGCGGCACGCCTTCGTCGATGCCGCCGGCGAAGACGTAGACGCCAGCGACTTTCGCCTCATCGATGACGGAATGCGCGTCGCGGCCTACTGCCTCCCACGCGCCTTCGGGCACGACCATTGCCGCGCTGGGAAAGGAGATCAGGTACTTGGCCATGGAGCTATTTCCTTTGGAGATTGATGTCGGTCGTGAAGCGAGCGTGCGGCCTAACGATTAGCGTTTATCAGCCGCGGGAGGCGTTCTTGGTTTCTACGAGCATTGCAGCGCGGCCGATAAACGCTAATCGTTGGCTTGCGGAATAGGCAAACACTCCATGATCTCCACCGCGTCACCCGGGAACAGCGTGAAGTGAGGGTGGTTGACGAACATGGCCGCCGCCGCATCGTAGGACTCCGCTTGAACCACGTTATAGGCGCCTATGTTGTTGGTGATATCGGAAATACCGTCGCGCGCAATTCGCTTGGTCTTGCCCACAGGTGCCCCCATCTCGGCAATCGCAGGGCGATGCTGCGCCACCCATGCGTTCCACGCCCGCACGCCTTCCTGGGTTTTTCGCTTGCGTGCTTCTTCGTCTTCAGCCATCCAGTTGCGCATGGCTGCTGAGTTGCCGGTAAAGATTGCCAAAAACTTCTTCATCTAAAAGTCCTTTCCAATTGATAATGTGAACACCGTACACAACAGCCTACCAAAGATAATGGACGTTGTCCACATTGTCTGAAAGACATTAGTCCGGTATCAACTTTGGACATTCGCCCACGCCACACGCACCGTCACTCCTATCAGCCGTGAAGCTGAGTGCCCCACGAGCCTGATTCTCCCGGTATGCTGAACGGGGCTTGGTATGTCATCATTTCGGGAAAGATCCATAACCGTTAGCGTCGCCGGCGCTCACCGGTGTGTCGCAGGCACTGGTGGCTACGAGTGGGATGCGCGCTGGTGCCGCTGCCACCACCAGAGCCGGGCCAGGCCCAGCGCGACCAGCACCGCGGCGGCCGCAGAGAGCAGCACCGGAGACTGTTTTTGCATGAAGGCGTTGCCGAGAAAATGATTGGCTCGGCAAGCCGGATAACGGAGACGATCTGGTCGTGAGCATTGTCGGACAGGGCCAGCAGCGCGGTGACGAGCAGGATTGCGATCAGGATTCCGGCGCGCCGCGAAATGTCAGACGACGAAGCCCACTGCCCTGAGTGCGCCAGCGCGGTGTCTTTCGAGGCGTCCCGTGGCTGAGGCGGAGGAGGGGCAAGCGGTACCGGCATCGGGATTTTGAGTTCGGTTGATAAGCTGCTGCCGTGCACTGAATTGTGAGTTGTCTGGCGGGCGCGTGATGGCGGCTGCGCTCGACGAGCGGTGTACCAAGCCCTGGCCAGACGCGAAAAAGCGTCGATGCGGATGAGGCAGCAGTTGCCAACCATGCGGCGCATTCCGGAACGCCGGTGTTTTGAACAACAATAGGGGTTTGGAGGAAACCGGTTTGAATGATGTTTTGCTGTGGCTGGTGCTGGCACTGGCTGTTTTGAATGGACTGGTGCTGCTGTGGCTGGCATTGCGCCGACCGGATGCTTCGGCGGCTCTGTCGGCGGAGCAGGGCCGGGCCGAGTTGCTGGCGGCCGTGCAGGGCAGCAGCGAGCGACTGGAGCGCGAATTGCGCCGCGAAATCAGCGAGTCCGCCCGTGGCGGACGCCAGGAGCTGACGCAAAACCTGGCTACGTTCCAGCAGGCGCTGGTGCAGCAGGGGGCCGAGGCCACGCGCACCCAGAACACGCAGATCGACGCTTTTGGCCAGCAGCTCGCGCTGCTGCAGAAGACGCTGTCAGACACCCTCACGACGCAACTCTCCGCTGTCAGCGAATCCAACGCCCGGCGCATGAGCGAGATTCGGCAAACCCTGGAAGTGCAGCTGGCGCAGTTGCAGACCACCAATTCGGCCAAGCTCGACGAAATGCGGGCCACGGTGGACGAAAAACTGCAGACTACGCTGCAGGCGCGCCTGGGCGAGAGCTTCAAGCAGGTGGCGGATCGGCTGGAGCAGGTGCACAAGGGCCTGGGCGAGATGCAGACGCTGGCGCAGGGCGTGGGCGACCTCAAGCACCTGCTGACCAACGTCAAGACGCGAGGCATTTTTGGCGAGGCACAGCTGGCGAGCCTGCTGGAGCAGGTGTTTGTGCCGGATCAGTACGCGATGCAGGTGGCGACCCGTCCGGGCAGCAAGAACGTGGTCGACTTTGCCATCAAGCTGCCGGGCAAGTCCGACACCGGCGAGCCGCTGTGGCTGCCGATAGACGCCAAGTTTCCGAACGAAGACTACGAGCGCCTGCTTGATGCCCAGGGCAGGGCCGATGTGGCCGGGGCCGAGCTGGCGGGCAAGGCGCTGGAGCTGCGCATCCGACTGGAGGCCAAATCGATGGTCGAGAAGTATGTGGAGCCGCCGTACACCACGGATTTTGCGATCCTGTTCCTGCCGACCGAAGGCCTGTATGCCGAGGTGCTGCGCCGCCCTGGCCTGATGGAAAGCCTGCAGCGCGATCACCGTGTCACGCTGGCCGGGCCGACCACGCTGCTGGCGATGCTGAGCTCGCTGCAAATGGGCTTTCGCACACTGGCGCTGGAAAAGCGTTCCAGCGAGGTGTGGCAGGTATTGGGTGCGGTCAAGACCGAGTTTGGCAAGTTTGGTGACGTGCTGGCCAAAGTCAAGTCCCAGACTCAAACCGTGCTCAATACGCTGGACAGTGCCGAGACGCGCAGCCGCGCCATGGGCCGCGTGCTGAAAAAAGTCGATGCCTTGCCCGACACCCAGGCCCAGGCGTTGATTCCGATGGACAAGGACTTCGACAGCGACGCCGCGGCAGACCCGGTGTGAACCCGGCCCCCACACCTACCGCCGGCCCGCGCTTCGCGCTGGCGCGCCTGATTGCCGGCCAGATTTGCCTGCACGCCTGCATGGCTGGCATGCGCCTGGCCGCGCCTTTGATGGCATTGCGCGAAGGTTACAGCGCGCTGGCGGTGGGTTTTTTGCTGGCCCTGTTTGCACTGACGCAGGTGTTCCTGGCCTTGCCGGCGGGCCGCTACGCCGATCAGCATGGCTTGAAGCGTCCGGTCGGTTTCAGTGTGCTGGCGGCCTTCCTGGGCGCCGGCCTGGCCGTGATTTTTCCAGTATTCCCCGTGCTGTGCCTGAGCGCCCTGATGACCGGTGGCGCCACCGGGGTCGCGGCGATCTCTTTGCAACGTCATGTCGGACGCGCCGCACAGAATGCAACCGAGCTCAAGAAAGTGTTCAGCTGGCTGGCCATCGGACCGGCGGTATCCAATTTTTTCGGGCCGCTGACAGCGGGTTTGCTGATCGATCACGCCGGTTTTCGCGCGGCCTTTCTGTTCCTGGCCTTGTTGCCGCTGCTCACCTGGTTCTGGGTGCGTCGAACCGTCGAGTTGCCGCCGGTGATCCGGCAAGCGGGTGCCACAAGCGGGAAGGCCTGGGATTTGTTGCGCGAACCGCTGATGCGGCGTTTGATGCTGGTGAACTGGCTGCTGTCTTCCTGCTGGGACGTGCACACCTTCGTAGTGCCGGTGCTGGGGAACGAGCGCGGCTTCAGCGCGTCGGTGATTGGCGCGATTCTGGGCGCCTTCGCCATTGCTGCGACCCTGGTACGGGTGGCGATGCCGATGCTGGCGTCGCGTCTGCACGAGTGGGCCGTGATTGCGGCGGCGATGCTGACCACGGCCCTGTTGTTTGGCGTCTACCCGTTCATGCATTCACCGCTGGCGATGGGGACCTGCTCGGTGCTGCTGGGGCTGGCCCTCGGCTCGGTGCAACCGATGATCATGAGCACGCTGCATCAGATCACGCCCGAGGCGCGCCATGGCGAGGCGCTGGGTTTGCGTCTGATGGCGATCAACGCATCGAGCGTCTTGATGCCGATGCTGTTCGGCAGCGCCGGGGCGCTGCTGGGGGTCTCGGTGGTGTTCTGGTTTGTCGGTCTGGCGGTGGGGGCAGGCTCGCGCCTGGCCTGGCTGCTAGACCCAGCCAAGCCAGCCCAGCAGGGCGCCGGCGCCGAGCAACCACAATAAGTGCAGCCGGGTGCGCCAGATCAGCACGGCGGTCACTGCGGTGAGCAACCACAAGGGCCAGTTGTTGACGGAGCTGCCGTGGCTGGCGGTCAGAATCCAGCCGGTGGAAATCAGCAGGGCAATCACGATCGGTGCCATGCCCTGCTTGAAGGCGCGAACCCAGCGCAACTCCCGGTTTTGATGCGCCCAGCGCGACACCACAAAAGTCAGGGTGGTGCTGGGCAGCATGATGCCCAGCATGGTGCTGACGACACCCAGCAAACCATAGGCCCAGGCACCAGGCCAGGCGCCCGGACCACCGCCGGCGTTCAGGCCCACATTCCAGCCGAGCAGGGCGACAAACAGCACGTTCGGTCCGGGTGCGGCCTGGGCCAGCGCGATCGAAGAGGTGAATTGACCGTCGATCAGCCAGTGCTGCTCTTCGACCAGATAGCGATGCATGTCGGGCGCGGTGGTGATGGCACCGCCAATCGCCAGTAGTGACAGCGACAGGAAGTGGCTCACCAGGGCCAGCCAGTCGGCAGCCGTCAAACTGAGGTGCAGGCTCACCTTTCGCTCACCAACTGTTGTGCCCGGCCAAGCTGGCGGTAAGCCCAGGCGCAGGCCAGCGCACCCAAACCCAGAAGCAACCAGGCCAGAGGCACGCGCAATACGGCAATCGCTATAAAAGTAATAGCTGTCAGCGCCCAGCAGACGGTCACTCCCATCGAATTTGCCTTCAAGGCCCGGACGAGTTTGAGACCTGTGGCGGCAATCAGTCCGGCGGCGACGGCGCCCATGCCGCGCAGGGCGCCCTGCACACCAGGCGCCTCTGCAATGCCGGCAAACACGGCGGCCAGCGCCAGCACGATCAATAGCGGAAAGGTCAGCATGCCGGCCAGTGCCACCAGTCCGCCGCGCCAGCCAAAATAGCGGTCGCCGATCATCAGCGAGAGGTTGACGACATTCGGTCCGGGCAAAATCTGCGCCACCGCCCAGTCCTCGACGAATTCTTCCGGCGTCAGCCAGCGTTTTCTTTCCACCAACTCGAGTTGCGCCACGGCGAGTACACCGCCAAAGCCCTGCAAGGCCAGTTTGGTGAATGACCAGAACAGGTCACGCAAGGATTGCGGACGCGCGTGGCTGGTGGCCGGGGCGCTGGACTGGCCGGTAGGTACCGGCGGAGCAGGATTCGTCATCGCCCGATTATCGCGGCGGCATCGTCTCCTTGCTGTCGGTGATCGAGACTTCGTCAAGTTGCCGCAGCACCCAGGCGATCACGTCACGATGGAAACAGAGTTCCAGGTGGCCCAGACCGTCGAAGACCGTGACCGGCACGCCGTCAAGCACCTGCTCGCGCTGCGGGTAAACGATGTTGTCCTGCGGCGTCAGGGCAATGCGCATCAGCTTGCGCGTGGCAGCGTCCTCGCTGGCTGTCAGTTCCTGCAGCCATGAACTGCGCCAGTTCATCTGTTGACCGTTGGCAGAAGTGGTGCGCGGTGCGATCCGGGTGCCGGCGTGCGGCGTACCGAGGGTGATGATCCTGGCAACCCGTTGAGTGCCGTGGGCGCGCATCCAGGCCCGAATGGCCAAGCCGCCCATGCTGTGGCCGACCAGCGCAACTTTTTCGGCACCGGTTTGGCGACACAGCTCAGCCACTGCCTGCTCGACCAGGGGAACGTATTCATCAATGGAACCGAACAAAGGCTCCAGATCCACGCCCAGCACCGGATGCCCGGCGCGACGCAGGCGAGCGGCCATGCGATCCCAGACCCGGTGATTGCTCATGTAACCATGCACCAGAACCACCGGTAGGTGCGACCGGGATGGCGAGGGGAGAGTGACGCCGGGCGACAATGCCCACGGCGCCTTTGCCCAGGGTTGCTGCACCAGGAAAACCCGAATC
The DNA here is from genome assembly GCA_963810395.1 of uncultured beta proteobacterium. Taxonomy (GTDB): domain Bacteria; phylum Pseudomonadota; class Gammaproteobacteria; order Burkholderiales; family Burkholderiaceae_C; genus Rhodoferax. The sequence goes on from CAWENC010000002.1 coordinate 674,018, forward strand.
CAGGCCCAATACTCATTGAGCAGCGAACGCCACCACAAGGTATTGGCCCCGGAGCTGCGGGACATGATGCCGGTCGTGATGCTCACCAGCAGCAAGGTAATCAAAGGCAACAGCAAGGCCGTGAGCCCCACCAGCCAAAACGACGCGCCAAACTGTCTGGCAATCAGCCAGCCCAGCAGAGCGCCGAGCAGCACCTGGCCCAATAGCAGGCGTCGAAGCAGTCGCGACAGCATGGAAGGGCTTCAGGCCCGAATCTCAATAGACCGGCTGATGGCGCGCGATCGCGGCCTTGACCTCGTCTGTCAGCGCAAAGCCGGCCCCGAACTTGCCGGCCAGTTCATCGGCGCGTTTGACAAAGGCGTCAATGCCCATGCCGTAGATGAACTGCATCGCGCCACCGGTCCAGGCCGGGAAACCGATGCCGAAGATCGAGCCGATATTGGCGTCATGCACGCTGGTCAGCACGTTTTCGCTTAAGCAACGTGCAGTCTCCACCGCTTGACGATAAAGCAGGCGGTCTTTCAGGTCGCTGATGTTCCACTGCGCGTCGGCTTTTTCAAACAGCGGTTTGAGCTGCGGCCAGAGGAATTTTTTCACGCCTTTCTCTGTGGGGTATTCGTAGAAGCCGGCGCCACCGGCCCGGCCTGGCCGCTTGTGCACTTTCACCATGTCGGCCACCAGCAGCTCGCCGGGGCTGGCAACATAGGTTTTGCCCTCGGCCTCGAAGTCGGCGCGAGTCTGCTCCATGACGTGCAGGCTCAGGCTTAAAGCCGTTTCGTCCAGCACCGCCAGCGGGCCCACCGGCATGCCGCACTGGATGCCGGCGTTTTCGATCGCCGGCGCCGGTATGCCTTCGCCCAGCATGGCCACGCCTTCCATGACGAAAGTGCCAAAGACGCGGCTGGTGAAGAAGCCGCGTGAATCGTTCACCACGATCGGCATCTTGCCGATCGCCTGCACGTAGTCAAAGGCACGGGCCACGGTTTCGTCGCTGGTCTGCTTGCCGCGAATGATCTCCACCAGCTTCATCTTGTCGACCGGGCTGAAGAAATGGATGCCGATGAATTTTTCGGGCGCGGCGCTGGCTGCAGCCAGGCCGCTGATCGGCAAGGTGGAGGTGTTGGAGGCAAAGAAGCCACCCGGCGCCAGCATCGGCTCGGCTTCTTTGGTGACTTTGGCCTTGAGCTCTCGGTTCTCGAACACCGCCTCGATGATCAGCTCGCAACCCGCAAGGTCAGCGACCTTGTCGGTGGCTTGAATGCGCGCCAGCACCTGCGTTTGATCGTCGGTGCTCATGCGGCCTTTATCGACCCGCGCCTGGGTGAGCTTGGCGCTATAGGCCTTGCCTGCCGACGCTTTCTCCTGGCTCACGTCTTTCAGCACGGTGGCGATGCCCTTGCTGGCCTGTGCGAAGGCAATGCCCGCGCCCATCATGCCGGCCCCGAGCAAGCCGACTTTGGCGGGTTTGAAGCGCGGGGCCGTGCCGGGGCGCGACTGGCCGCTCTTGATGGCGTTCAGATTGAAAAAGAAGGTGTTGATCATGGCGCGGGCATTGACGCCGGTCATGAGCTTGACGAGGTAGCGACTCTCAATCCGCAGCGCGGTCGGCAGGTCCACCTGCAGCCCTTCCACCATGCAGGCCATGATGGCCTCTGGCGCCGGGTACAGGCCCCGGGTCTGTTTCTTGATCATGGCGGGAGCTACCACCAGCATGTTGGCGACTGCCGGGTTCGAAGGCAAGCCGCCGGGCACCTTGTAGCCCTTGGCTTCCCATGGGTGCTCGGCGCTCGGGTGGGCGGCAATCCAGGCCAGCGCCCGGGTACGCATTTCGGCGGCTGCGTTGGCGGATGGTGCGACCAGTTCATGCACCAGGCCCAGGCCTTTGGCTTCCTGCGGCGAGAAGGTCTTGCCCTCGACCAGATAGGGCTGCGCGCCCATCAGGCCCAGATGGCGTGTCATCTTGGTCACGCCGCTGGCGCCGGGCAGCAAACCCAGCGTGACTTCGGGCAGACCGAACTGGATCTTCTTGTCGTCGATCGCAATCCGGTAATGGCCGATCAGCGCCACTTCCCAGCCGCCGCCCAAGGCCGTGCCGTTGAGACAGCTCACCACCGGTTTGCCCAGCGTCTCAAGCGTGCGGAAGTTGCTCTTGACGAGTTCAATCTCGGTAAAGATGGTGCCGGCGTCCGAGCTCTTGAGGCGCATCGCAGCCTTCAGGTCGGCGCCGGCAAAGAAGGTGGATTTGGCCGATGCCAGGATGATGCCTTTGATCGCGTCCTTGTCCTTGAAAACCTGTGCCGCCAGTGCCGTCATGTCCTGCTGCCACTGCAGGCACATGGTGTTGACCGGGGAGTTGGGTTCATCGAAGGTGATGCTGGCAATGCCGTCTTGCAGTTGGTATTGGATGGTTTTCATGCTCAGATTCTTTCCACGATAGTCGCAATACCCATGCCGCCACCAACGCACAGCGTGGCCATGCCGTAGCGCAGCTGGCGCCGGTGCAACTCGTCGATCAGGGTGCTCAGGATCATGGCGCCGGTGGCACCCAGCGGGTGGCCCATGGCGATCGCGCCGCCGTTGACGTTGACCTTGTCATGCGGCACTTTCATTTCTTTCATGAAACGCATCACCACCGCGGCAAAGGCCTCGTTGACTTCAAACAGGTCGATCTGGGCTATCGTCAGCCCGGCTTTGAGCAGCGCCTTGCGCGCGGCCGGCATCGGGCCGGTCAGCATGATGGTCGGGTCGGCTCCGCTCAGCGCTGCCGCCACAATGCGGGCGCGTGGCGTGAAACCATGCGTCTTGCCAGCGGCCTCGGAGCCGATCAACAGCGCCGCCGCGCCGTCGACGATGCCGGATGAGTTGCCGGCATGGTGCACGTGGTAAATGCGCTCCACCTGCGGGTAGCGGGTCAGGGCGACCTGGTCGAAGCCCATGCCGCCCATTTGCTCGAACGCCGGCTTCAGGCCCGCCAGCCCTTCGAGCGTGGTGTTGGGTTTGATGAACTCGTCCTGCGCCAGAATGATCTGGCCCAGGAAGTCTGTCACCGGAACCAGCGAGTGCGAGAAATAGCCGGCGTCGCGGGCCCTGGTCGCACGCTGCTGGCTCTCCAGCGCGAAGGCGTCCACGTCCTCGCGCGAAAAACCTTCCATAGTGGCAATCAAATCGGCGCCGATGCCTTGTGGCACAAAGCCGGTCTGCGAATTGGTCTCGGGGTCCATGGCCCAGGCGCCGCCGTCCGAGCCAAGCGGCACGCGGCTCATACTCTCCACGCCGCCGGCCACGACCAGTTCTTCCCAGCCGGAGCGTACCTTTTGCGCAGCCAGATTGACGGCTTCCAGGCCGGAGGCGCAAAAGCGGTTGATCTGCACGCCCGAACAGGTGAAATCCCAGCCGGCCTTGAGCGCCGCCACTTTGGCGATCACCGATCCCTGTTCGCCCACCGGCGACACCACGCCCATGACGATATCGTCCACTTTGGCGGTGTCGAAGTCGTTGCGGCGTTGCAGCTCGGTCAGCACGCCGGCCAGCAGATTGATGGGTTTCACCTCGTACAGGCTCCCGTCTTTTTTGCCCTTGCCGCGCGGGGTGCGGATGGCGTCGTACACAAATGCTTCGGTCATGGGAGCTCCAATGGATGGACGTGAATGAAAAATAGGGTGCTGCGAAATGCCGAAACGCAGTATATTCTTTTCGCAAAGCGATTGCTTTGTATAAATAGTCTAATTCCTGTCAAGCTTGGGACAGCTTGACCCAGAGAACCATTCTTTTCTGCACCCGAGCACGACTCATTTGATTGTCGGTCGGGCCGCTTTCAGGCTAGAGAAAGCCTGCAGATTGCTATGCAATTAATAGCGGATCACGCTTGATTGACGGTAGCTACAGCCGTATTAGATGCTGAAATGAGGGCTTCAATCTTCGCATCCTTCTCCAGCCACATCTGCTGCACCCATTTCTGGAAGGCCTCGCGCACCGCCGGATCAGCGGCGTAATCGCCTTGCGCCAGTTCCTGTGGCACGGGCAGAGAGCGCACGCGAACGATGACGCGTTTGAGTTTGCCGGTGAGAAATTGCCAGAAATCCGGTGCGCCGTCGGGGTAAACGATAGTCACGTCCAGGATCGCCTGGAACTTGTCGCCCATGGCGTTGAGCGCCAGGGCCAGGCCGCCGGCCTTGGGTTTGAGCAGGTGCTTGTACGGTGATTGCTGGCGCTGGTGTTTTGCAGCGGTGAAGCGCGTACCCTCCAGAAAATTCATCACGCTGGTCGGAATCAGTGCAAATTTCTCGCAGGCCTTGCGTGTCGTGGCCTGATCCCTGCCGCGCATTTCGGGGTGTATTTTCAGAAACTCCTCGCTGTGGCGGCGCATGAACGGAAACTCCAGCGCCCACCAGGCCAGCCCCATCACGGGCACCCAGATCAGTTGCTGTTTGAGAAAAAACTTGAGCAGGGGAATGCGCCGGTTGAATAGATGCTGCAATACCAGAATGTCGACCCAGGACTGGTGATTGCAGTTGACCAGGTACCAGCTGCGGTAGTCGAGGCCCTCGATGCCCTGCACATCCCAGCTGGTGCGCTGGGTCAGGCGCATCCAGCCGCTGTTGCCGGCGATCCAGGCTTCGGCGATGTGCAACAAAATCGGGTCGATCAGCAGCCGCACTTTCTTGACCGGGATGATCAGCTTGATGCAGGAGAAAAGCAGCAATATCGGCACCCAGAACAGCGCGTTGAGCACCATCAGCACGGTGGCGATCAGGCCCACCAGGGGTGCGGGAAGAAAATTCAGCATGATTTGCGTTCTCGATTCACTTTAGCGGCGGATTCAGGACGACAATATTGCCTGTGATGGCGAACATGCAAGTCCAATGGATACGCAGTTTTTTCAAATTTGGCCCACCGGTGACGATAGCGCATTTTCGCGGCTCGGCAGCCAGTTTGAACGGCATGACTTGCCATTGAAGGATTGCTGAACGATCAATCTTCAATTGAGAGGCAACCAGGAGCGAAAGTGAAGACGATTATCGAGAGACAGAGATTTCTGTTTCCAGGCAATTGGCTACTGCCTGCTCTTGTCAGCGTCTTGATCAACCTGCTTGCAGTTTCGGGCACATATGCCGAAACTCCCGGCAATGGCAGACTGCTCTTTCTCGGCAACAAAAATATAGCGCCGGTTGTCTACCTGGACCACGCGATTCCAGCAGGAGTCGCTGGTGGCCCGCAGGCAAGCCGATGCCTTGATCCAGATCAACGAGACGGAAGGGCGCGAGAATATATTCGATTTCTCGGATTACCTGCTTGAGTCGCAATTTTCAATCTTTACCAGCACAGCCAAGCTTGGGATATCAGGCCTGTCAAGTCTTCGCGGCATGCGGGTCGGCGTCGAATCTGGAAAGGGTGAGCAAATCATGCTGGAGTCGCGCATCCTGGCGGTGGCGGATGTGGTCGAGGCGATGGCCTCACATCGACCCTACCGGGCCGCGCTGGGGATCGACAGTGCGCTGGAAGAAATTGAACGCGGCCGGGGTAAGGTCTACGACGCGGCGGTGGTCGATGCCTGCATCCGGCTTTTCGCGGAGCAGCGGTTTGTGTTTTCAAGCTGACACGCCATCGACCTCGAAGTGGATGAGAAAGAAAGAGGAATCCGGGATGAATGACAAAGATCGGCAACGATGTTTGGCGGTATTGGAAGCAGAGGCCCAATTCCGGCTCGGCTCACTAACGCGGCGGGAGTACTTGCAGCTTTGCGCCAAAGCGGGCATTGGTCTGGGCAGCCTCTATCCCCTGGGCCCGCGTGCGCAAACCCCTGGCCTGCCAACGCCGGCGCAAGTCCTGAGCACCGTGGGGCCGGCGTCTGCAACCGAACCGCGGAGCGATCAGCAAAAGTTTCTCAAGGAAATCCGCAAGACGTTTGCCGGCATAACCCTGCATATCCTTACCGAGGATACGCCGCCTTCGGCCGCCACCCGGGAGATCATGAAGCAGGAATTCATCCCACTCACCGGCATCAATGTGGAATGGGAGCAATTGCCGCTGGACCGGGTGCTGGCCAAAGTTATTGCCGATACATCGCTGGCGGCAGGCAAGTACGACATCTTCTATTGGGACCAGGCCTGGATTGGTCGTTTCGTGGATGATGCGGCCGATCCGCGGGAATTGATGGCCAAGCCGGACCTCGCTTATCCCGGATTCGACTTCAATGACTTTTTGCCGCCGCTGGTGGAACACGTCGCTTCCTACAAAGGACGGCTTGCGGCCATTCCATTCGACATCCCGATCTGGATCATGGTGTATCGCAAGGACATTCTTGCCGAGCTGGGGCTGTCCGTGCCAACGACGATTCCCGACTATCTCAAAGTGGTACGGGCGATCAATAAGGCGAAGGCGCCCAAAGTCTATGGCACCACCGAGGGTTGGAAGGCGGGTCACTATTCCCTGCTGCAAAAGATGACGACATGGTTGTGGGGACATGGGGGTGCCTTCTTCAATCATGACGGCAGCCCCGCCATCAACGACGAGAAGGCAGTGACGGCCATGCAGTACATGCTGGAGCTGGGCAAGAACATGCCGCCGGGCGTCACGACCTGGGACTGGTTCGGCGAAGCGAAGAGCTTTGCCCGGGGCCAGGCCGGCATCTACATTGGCATCGGCGAGTTCTTTCCCAGTTATGACGATCCCGCCACGTCAAGCATCGTCGGGCTGGCCCAGCCAACTCCCTCGCCCGCGGCCCTGGCCTTGCGGCGTCCCGCCGAATGCGGTTTCGACGAGATGCCCGGCATGAGCCATCATGGCGGCAGCAGTCTGGCCATCTCCAGGTACAGCAAGCATATCGAGGCGGCCTGGGTCTTTCTGCAATGGGCGACCAGCTCTGACGTGACAACCCGGGCCAGTCTGCTCGGTGGCGGCGCCAGCCCGATTCGCTTCAGCAACTACAAGGACCCGCGCATCAAGGAGAAAGCCAGAGTCACGACCGGCACGACACGTCACTTCGATGTCACGCTCGATGCCATCATGAATCACCTGGGCACCGAGCCACATCTGCCCGCCTGGCCCACTCTTTCAGTCGATTTCGCCGTTGAGTTGGGCAAGATGACGACCGGTCAGCAGAGCATCAAGGCAACGCTTGACAACATGGCAGCGCAGGCCAGACGGGCGACCGGGCAGCAGCGAAGATCAAACTAGTTCTGAACCTGCTTTCGGGACTCAATCGTTAAGGATTTTTGAATGAGCGCTCCCACCAACCAGTCAGATGGGCAACACGCCGAGGATGCCTTGCGGGAACGCGGCACTGCAAAGAAAACCTGGCGATCCATGGCATCCACGCTTCATGTCAAAGTACTTCTGGCGTTTGTGGTCGTTGCACTGCTTCCCCTGGCGATCCTGGCCCTGTTCAACTATGAAGCCACCGTGCAGGCACTGACGAATTCGGCGAACCGGACTCTTTTTGCGGCAGCGTCGCAAACTGCGGTTCGGCTTGATGCTGCCATCACCGCTGATATGGCTGTCATCGGCACAGAAGCGCAATTGCCGACACTTGCTGACTACTTGAGTCTGCCCTCGGACAAGCGCGAAGACAGCCATGCAAAAGCACAGGTTCTTGATGTCTTGCGAACCTTCGCCCAGAGAGATGCCGTATTCATCTCATCCTATGGGCTACTCGATCTTCAAGGCCAGAACGTCCTCGACACGGACTCTTTGAGCAAGGGGGGAGACGAGTCTGCCAGAGACTATTTCCGGGTGGCGCTTGAAACCGGCTTGGCTTACGTTTCCCCCGTCGAATTCGATACTGGCGATGGGGGTGCCTACCTCTACTTCAGCAGTGTGGTGGTCAATGTCGTCACGGCTAAGCCGGTCGGCGTGCTGCGTGCACGCTACAGCGCGGCCACGCTGCAACAGTTGCTGGTCCAAGACAGTGGCTTGGTTGGACCGCAGTCCTACCCCATCTTGTTGGATGAGAATGGTCTTTTCCTGGCAGACGGGCTTTCGTCACCGGGCAGCGCTGCGGGCCTGCTTTATAAATCTGGGACGCCGATTGATCCAGCTCGCGCAGCAGAACTTGAATCAACCCGACGTTTGCCGCCGCGACCGGTAGATGCACTCTTGGCGCTGGCACCGGGACTGGCTGACGGTCTGGCGCGCGTGGACAGTTCCGAACCCTATTTTTCCATTCAAAGATCTGCGACTGACATGGTGCCTCACGCCGCGGCGGTCACCCGGATGCAAACCCGTCCCTGGCTGGTGGCTTTCCTTGAACCACAAGAGACGCTCCTGGCGCCTGCCCGTGCACAAGCTCGCAACACGGCGGCATTGGCTGCCGTGATTTTGCTCATGGTATCTATCGCCGCCATCGGCGTCGCCCGGATTTTGACCAATCCGATTGGTCATTTGACAGTTGTGGCACGTCAGGTTGCCACTGGAAACCTTGACGCCAAGGCCCGAATCGAATCGAACGATGAGATTGGCCTTCTGGCGCACGCGTTTAATTCCATGACCGACCAGCTCCGGACCTTGATTGCCAGCCTGGAGCAGCGCGTGGCGGATCTTGATCTAGCCAGCCAGGCCTTGCGTGAAAGCGACAAGCGGCATCGCCTGGTTTTTGAGAACTCGCCGGTCTCGATATGGGAAGAGGACTTTTCCGCAGTGAAGTCCCTTCTTGACGACCTGAGAAGTGGGGGGGTCACCGATCTCGAAACCTACTTGGGCCAGCATCCCGAAACCATCCGACAGTGTGCAGACTTGGTCAAGATCGTTGATGTGAACCAGGCAGCGCTCGCACTGCACGCTGCGGCAAACAGGGAGGAACTGCTGGCCGGTCTGGCCAACACGTTCACAACCGAGTCTTTCGATACATTCCGGCAGGAACTGCTGTGCCTGTGGAATGGAGGGACCGAGATGACAAGTGACTCCGTCGTCCAGACCCTCGCCGGAGTTTTCAGAGACGTGACTGTCTATTTGGCCGTTTGCCCCGGTTATGAGGGGACGCTTGCGAAGGTCTTTGTTTCTCTGGCCGATATCACCGAGCGCAAGCGGGCGGAAGAGGCGCTGAGTCAGCTCACCCTCTTGCAGCGAACGATTCTGGATAATGTGGCCTACGGCGTCATCTCAACGAATCCCGATGGCATTGTCACCAGCTTCAATCCTGCGGCCGAGCGCTTGCTGGGTTACACGGCCAGCGATGTGGTCGGCCACCAGACGCCGGCGTGCTGGCACGATCCGCAAGAGATAGCGCGGCAAGCCCTGCTGTTGTCTGAAGAACTGGGCGCACCGATTGCGCCCGGATTCGAAGTGTTTGCGGCCCGCCCGCGGCGCAAGCTGACCGAGGAAAACGAGTGGACCTTCGTTCGCAAGGATGGAAGCCGCATTCCGGTGAATCTGTCCGTGACCGCGCTGCGAGGTGAGGATGCTCAGATCACGGGTTTCGTCGGCCTGGCTTACGACCTTACCGAGCGCAAACGGGCCGAAGAGCAGCTGCGGCGCAGTGAGCACGGCCTGGCCGAGGCGCAGCGCATCGCCCACTTGGGCAACTGGGAGCTTGATCTGGCAACCAATGCGCTGACCTGGTCGGACGAGATCTACCGCATTTTTGAAATCGACCCGAAGAAATTCGGGGCTTCCTACGATGCTTTCCTGAACGCGATCCATCCCGAGGATCGCGAGATTGTGAATAAGGCCTACACCGACTCGGTCAAGGGCAAAGTTCCCTACGACATCGTGCATCGCTTGCAGATGGCGGATGGGCGGATCAAATACGTGAATGAAATATGCGAGACGTATTACGGCGAGGATGGCAAACCGTTGCGCTCCGTCGGCACAGTGCATGACATCACCGAGCGCAAACTGGATGAAGAGGGCTTGCAGCGGCTGAACCGCGAACTGCGCGCCATCAGCAATTGCAACCAGATTCTGATGCGTGCCGAGGACGAGCAGACCCTGCTCGATGCCATCTGCCATATCGTTTGCGACGAAGCGGGTTACCGCATGGCGTGGGTGGGATACCCGGAAGACGACAAGGCCAAGTCAGTGCGTCCCGTGGCTTGGGCCGGGGTCGAGGACGGGTATCTCGCGCAGGCCGGCATCACCTGGGCCGATACAGAACGGGGGCGCGGACCCGCAGGCACCACCATCCGCAACGGAAAAAGCAGCTGCTTGCAGGATTTCAACTCGGACCCCAGTGCAGCCCCTTGGCACGATAGCGCCTTGCAGCGTGGTTATCGTTCCTGTATCTCGCTCCCGCTCAAGGACGAGAGTCAAAATACATTTGGCGTTCTCACCATCTACTCCACCGAGCCCAATGCCTTCACGCCGGGTGAAGTGCGACTGCTGGAAGAGCTGGCCGGCGATCTGGCATTTGGCATCACGGTCCTGCGCGCGCGCAACGAGCGAAAAAAGGCGGAAGCTATTTTGCGTCAAAGCGAGGAAGCGCTGCGCCGGGAACAGTCGCTCTTGAACCGCATCATGGTGACCAGCCCGGTCGGCATCGCGGTGGTAAGCAGGCAGGGGCAGATCACCTTCGCGAATCCGCAGGCCGAGGCAATCCTGGGCCTGAGCAAGGAAGAGATTACCCAGCGCAGCTACAACGCGCCTGAATGGCATACCACGGCCGTCGACGGAGGACCATTCCGCGACGAGGAACAACCGTTCAGCCGCGTGATGGCGACACGTCAGCCGGTCTTCGATGTCCAGCACGCCATCGTCTGGCCGGACGGTCACCGCGTGCTGCTTTCGATCAACGGCGCTCCCATCTTCGATGCCCAGGGCGAGATCGAGGGCGTGGTGTTTGCGATCGAAGACATCACCGAGCGCAAACGTGCCGAGGATGAGCTTCGTCGTAACCAGTTTGGTCTGGCGGAGGCACAGCGCATCGCCCATCTGGGCAGTTGGCATATGGATCTGGCGACCAATGAGGTTTTCTGGTCGGAAGAGCTCTACAAAATATACGGCTTCGACCCGGCACTGCCGCCGCCGCTCTACACCGAATCCATGAAACTCTTCACCTCGGAGAGCTGGGAAAAATTGAGCACGGCCATAGCGCGCGCTACGGAAACCGGCATCCCCTATGAACTGGAGCTGGAGACGGTGAACAAGGTGGGAGGCAGGGGGTGGATGCTGGCGCGCGGGGAGTTGGTGCGCGATGAAAGTGGTGCGGCGGTCGGGGTTCGGGGCGTGGTGATGGACATTACCGGTCGCAAGCGGGTGGAGGAAAACCTGCGACGGATGAACGAGCGCTACGCTCTGTCCACGCATGCCGCCGGTCTGGGTGTCTGGGACTGGGACCTGGAAAAAGACGAACTGGTCTGGGATGACCGGATGTATGAACTGTATGGCGTCAAACGCGAGGACTTTGCGGGCGCCTATGAGGCATGGCTGAAAGGAATACATCCCGATGACCGCGCCGCCAGCGACGAAATTTCGCTGCAGGCGCGGCGCGGAGAGCGCGAATACGATACCGAGTTCCGTGTGCTGTGGCCCGACGGCAGCGTTCACTGTCTCAAAGCCTACGGTCAGTTTGTGCGGGATGCGCAAGGCGAGCCGATTCGCATGACAGGTGTCAACTATGACATCACCGAGATCAAGCAGGCGGAAGCATCGTTGCGGGACAGTGAAGAAAAATATCGCACACTGATTCAGAAAATTCAGGCGGCAGTGATTGTGCATGGAGCCGACACGCAAATTCTGACCTCCAATTCCATGGCTCAGGAAATACTTGGGCTCTCGCAAGAGCAACTGTTGGGGAAAACGGCCATCGATCCGGCCTGGCATTTCTTCCGTGAAGATGGAACCGTCGCGCCTTCTGATGAATACCCGGTCAGTCGGGTGCTGGCATCGCGCAAGGCGTTGAGGAATTACGTTTTGGGCGTGCACCGTCCGAATCAGGATAACGATGCGTGGGTCCTGGTGAATGCCGATCCGGTTTTTGGCAAAGAAAATGAACTCGCGCAGATCATTGTCACTTTCATCGACATCTCCGAGCGCAAGCGCGTGGAGTCCCTGCTTTCGCAGCGCGAGCATGAATACCGCACGCTGGCTGAGAACGCGCCCGATGTCATCGTGCGTTACGACCGGGAAGGACGGCGCATCTACGTCAACCCGGAATTCGAACGTGTCAACCACCTTACGGCGCAGCAGGTTCTCGGCAAGACTCCGGCCGAGCTCTCAACCAACCTGCAGCCTCGGGTGGACGTGTTTACGGAACGACTGATGGCGGCGATGGCGTCCGGCACGCCCGCCAAGGTCGACTTGTCTTGGACCCAGGACGGCAAACCGGTCTGCTGGTTTGTGCGCGTGGTGCCCGAATTCGATGCCGCTGGCAAGGTGACGAGCGCCCTCACCATCTGGAGCGACATCAGCGAACGCAAGCAGGCGGAGGAGGAAATCCACAAGCTGAATGTCGAACTGGAGCAACGGGTCCGGGAGCGGACCCGCGAACTGGCGGCGAGCGAAGAGCGCGTGCGCCAGTTTTTCGAACGCCAGTTGGTCGGCATGGCGATCACTTCGCCGGAAAAAGGTTGGGTCGAGGTCAACGACAAGCTTTGCGAGATGTTGGGCTATTCGCGCGATGAACTGACGCGCTTGAGTTGGGCGGAGATGACCTACCCGGAAGATCTGGCCGCCGATGTCACCCAGTTCGAGCGTTTGCTGCGCGGGGAAATCGACAGCTACACGCTGGAAAAACGCTTCGTGCGCAAGGACGGCAGCCTGGTTTTCACCAACCTCGCTGTCGGCTGCGTCCGGCGGGCCGACCGGTCGGTGGATTACGTGCTGGCGCTGCTGGAAGATATTACCGAGCGCAAGCAGGCCGAGGAGAGCATCCGGAAATTGAACCAGCAACTACTGTTGGCGCGCGATGCGGCCGAAGCGGCCAACAAAGCCAAGAGCGTGTTCCTGGCCAACATGAGCCATGAATTGCGGACCCCGCTGAACGCCGTTCTCGGCTTCTCCAGCTTGATGCGCAGGGATCCGCTGCTGCAGGCGGAGCAGCGCGAGAACCTCGACATCATCAACCGCAGCGGCGAACATCTGCTGACCCTGATCAACGACGTGCTTGAAATGGCCAAGATCGAGGCTGGCCGGGTGCAAGTGGAGAGCGCCCCGTTTGATCTCGGCAGCTTGGTGCGCGATGTCACCGACATGATGCATGTACGTGCCCAAGAGAAAGGCCTGAAGTTGCTGATCGACCAGTCCTCTGAATTCCCGCGCTATATCCGGGGCGACGAAGGACGCGTGCGCCAGGTCTTGATCAACCTGCTCGGCAACGCTGTGAAATTCACCCAACATGGCGGTGTCACCGTGCGCTTCGGCTTGAAGCCAAATGCCACGCCGGCGCGCTTGCTGATCGAGGTCGAGGACTCCGGCATCGGCGTCAGCGCGGAAGACCAGAAGAAGGTCTTCGAGCCTTTTGTGCAGTTTGGGGAAGCGGCCGCCCAAAAAGGCACCGGCCTGGGCCTGTCCATCGCCCGCCAATTCGTGCAACTGATGGGTGGCACGATCAGCTTCGAAAGTGTTCTGGGCAAGGGCTCGACCTTCCGCGTGGAACTGCCGATGGAGAAGGTGGCCGCGGCCGACGTCCTCAAACCGGAGCGCGTCGCAAGGGGCGAGATCGTGGGCCTGGCACCGGGCCAGCCCGAATACCGCATCCTGATTGTTGAGGACCAGGTGGACAATCAACTGCTGCTCACAAAACTGATGAAGACTGTGGGCTTCCAGGTCAAGGTGGCGGAGAACGGTGAGCAGGCGCTGGGTTTGTTCGATAGCTGGCGGCCGCAGCTGATCTGGATGGACCGGCGCATGCCGGTGATGGATGGACTGGAGGCGACACGGCGCATCCGCGAACTTCCCGGCGGCCGGGAGGTCAAAATCGTCGCCGTCACAGCCTCGGTCTTTATAGAGCAGCGCGATGAAATGCTCAGGGCGGGCATGGATGACTTCGTGCGCAAACCTTACCGCTCCAACGAAATCTATGAATGCATGGCCAGGCAGTTGGGCGTGCACTACACTTTTGCCGGGGCCCAGGCCGAGGAGCGGGCGAGCCAAGTGATGTTGACTTCGCAGATGCTGGCGGTGTTGCCGCCGGACCTGCGCAGTGAGCTCCGTGATGCCCTGGAAAGCCTGGCGGGCGAACGCATCACCACCGTCGTGGGAAGAGTTGCAGCTTATGATTTGGTGTTGTACAAGACGCTTTCCCGTCTGGTGGGAAACTTCGACTATCCGGCTATTTTGAAGGTACTGCAGATGAACTATCCGGCAGGTGCGGCATGACTGACAAAGGCAGGATACTTGCAGTCGATGACACGCCGGCCTCTTTGCGCTTGTTGACCGATCTCCTGCAAGACGAGGGTTATGAGGTGCGTGCGGCGATCGGCGGCGAATTGGCTCTGCACGCAGCCCTCAGCGACCCGCCCGAGCTGGTATTGCTCGATATCCGCATGCCGGGGATGGACGGCTACGAAGTTTGCCGGCGTCTCAAGGCCGATCCAGCAACGCGCGACGTGCCGGTGATGTTCGTCAGCGCGGTTTCGGAAACGCTGGAAAAGGTTCAGGGTTTCGGCATAGGGGCCGTGGACTTCATTACCAAGCCCTATCAGCGCGACGAACTGATGGCCAGAGTGCGCACTCATCTGGAGTTGCATCGCTTGCGCCACCACCTGGAGGATCAGGTGCAGGAGCGTACTGCCGAGCTCAGGCAAAGCGAGAAGAAGCTCAGAAGCAGCCTGCTCGATTCCATTGCGGCCCTGGCCGCGATCGTCGAAATGCGCGATCCCTACACCGCCGGCCATCAGCGCCGGGTCGCCCAGCTTGCTGTTGCCATCGCCCAGGAATTGCAACTTCCGGAGGAGCAGGTTGAAGGCGTCCACCTCGCTGGTGTCGTGCACGATGTCGGCATGATTCGGATTCCGGCCGAGATCCTCACCAAACCAGGCAAGCTCATCGATCTGGAGTTTTCCATCATCAAGGAACACCCGGAGAACAGCTACGAAATACTTAAATCCATAGACTTTCCATGGCCGATCGCGCAAATCGTGCGGCAACACCACGAGCGGCTCGATGGCTCCGGCTACCCGCAGGGGCTCCAGGGTGAGCAAATCCTGCTGGAGTCGCGCATCCTGACGGTGGCAGACGTGGTGGAAGCAATGGCCTCACATCGCCCCTACCGCGCAGCATTGGGGGTCGACAGCGCTTTGAGAGAAATTGAACGCGGCCGGGGTAAGGTTTACGACGCGGCGGTGGTCGATGCCTGCATCCGGCTTTTCTCGGAACAACGGTTTGCGTTTTCGAGCTGACAAACTCTGCCCGAGTACCCACGCAGCAGGCGTTGCCAAGCGCAAAACCGTACACTCCTCGCTTACTCCCCCTTCTTGTGTCCGATGAACGCCCCGGTTGACATCTCCTTTTTCGCGCGCGCCGCCAAGCCGCTGACCAGTTACCGCAAGTTCTGGGCGGCCCGCTTCGGCACGGCCAAATTCCTGCCCATGAGCCGCACCGAGATGGAAAAACTCGGATGGGACAGCTGCGACATCATTCTGGTGACCGGTGACGCTTATGTCGATCACCCGAGTTTTGGCATGGCGGTGATTGGCCGCATGCTCGAAGCGCAGGGTTTCCGGGTCGGCATCATCGCGCAGCCCGACTGGCACAGCGCCGAGCCGTTCAAGGTGCTGGGCAAGCCGAATCTGTTCTGGGGCGTGACGGCGGGCAACATGGATTCCATGATCAACCGCTACACCGCCGACCGCAAGATCCGCAGCGACGACGCCTACACCCCGGGCGATGTGGGCGGCAAGCGGCCCGATCGTGCGGCGATTGTCTACAGCCAGCGCTGCCGCGAAGCCTTCAAGGAGGTGCCGATTGTGCTCGGTGGCATCGAAGGCTCGCTGCGCCGCATTGCGCACTACGACTACTGGTCGGACAAGGTGCGCCGCTCGATCGTGGTCGATGCCAAGTGCGATTTGCTGCTGTACGGCAATGCCGAGCGCGCCATCGTCGAGATTGCCCACCGCCTGGCGGCGCGCGAACCGGTGGAAAAAATCACCGATGTGCGCGGTACCGCCTTTGTGCGCCGCCCGGACGATGAGTCCGGCAGGGACTGGTTCGAGATTGACTCCAGCCACGTGGACGAGCCGGGCCGGGTGGAAGATCACGTCAACCCCTACATGACAACTTCCGAGCAGGCGGCGGGGCAGGGCAGCAGCTGCGCCAAAGAGGATGGTCAAAAAAATGCTATCAAAAACGCAGCTGCTCACGCAGGTGCAACGGTATCTACAGGCCTAAATGACATAAAAATCGAGGTAAATCCGGCGATCCAGCCACTGACCTTTGTACCCAACCCCGCGCTCTACGGCAAGGGCAGCGTCAAGGTGCCGCCGCGCGATCGCTCGGTGATTCGCCTGCCCAGCTTCGAGCAGGTCAAGGCCGACCCGGTGCTCTATGCCCATGCCAGTCGCGTGCTGCATCTGGAAACCAATCCCGGCAACGCCCGCGCCCTGGTGCAGGCGCACGGCGTTGGTGTCACCGCCCGGGATGTATGGATCACGCCGCCGCCGATTCCACTGACCACCGCCGAGATGGACCTGGTGTTCGATCTGCCCTATGCGCGCAGCCCGCACCCCAACTATGCGGACGAAAACGGCAGCCATGACGGCGCCACAAAAATCCCGGCGTGGGAGATGATCCGCTTCAGCGTCAACATCATGCGCGGCTGCTTTGGCGGCTGCACTTTTTGCTCCATCACCGAGCACGAGGGCCGCATCATCCAGAGCCGCTCCGAAGACTCGGTTATCAAGGAGATTGAAGAAATCCGCGACAAGGTCAAGGGCTTCACCGGCACCATCTCGGATCTGGGCGGCCCCACAGCGAACATGTACCGCCTGGGCTGCCGCAGCGCCGAGATCGAGGCCGCCTGCCGCAAGCCCAGTTGCGTCTACCCGGGCGTCTGCCAGAACCTGGGGACCGACCACGCTCCGCTGATCCATATGTACCGCCGCGGCCGGGCGCTGCCGGGTGTGAAGAAGATCCTGATCGGCTCGGGCGTACGTTACGACCTGGCGGTGCTGAATCCCGAATACGTCAAGGAACTGGTCCAGCACCACGTCGGTGGCTACCTGAAAATTGCGCCCGAGCACACCGAACAAGGGCCGCTGGCGAAGATGATGAAGCCCGGCATCGGCGCTTATGACAAGTTCAAGGCGCTGTTTGACAAGTACACGCTTGAGGCCGGGAAAAAGCAGTTCCTGATCCCGTACTTCATTGCCGCGCATCCGGGCACCACCGATGAAGACATGATGAACCTGGCGCTGTGGCTGAAGAAAAACGGCTTTCGCGCGGACCAGGTGCAGACCTTTTATCCGTCGCCGATGGCCACCGCCACGGCGATGTACCACACCGGCCGCAACCCGCTGCGCAAAGTGCACCGTCAGGTTGAGGCTGAAGACGAAATCGTGGACATCGTGCGCGGTGACAGGCGCCGGCGCTTGCACAAGGCCTTTTTGCGCTACCACGATGCCAACAACTGGCCGTTATTGCGTGAAGCCCTGAAAGCCATGGGCCGCGCGGATCTGATCGGCAACGGCAAACAGCATCTGATTCCGACGTTTCAACCGCTGACGGACGGCAACTATGTCAGCGCGCGCCGCAAGAACTCGACCACGGTCGCTGCCCGGCCGGCGGCCGCCGGCAAGCCAGCGCCAGGCCGCTTGCTGACGCAGCACAGCGGCTTGCCGCCACGCGATACTGGCTCTGGTGGAGTGAACGTCAAGGCCGGGCGAAAAAAGCCATAGAAATTGCCGGCCGCGTCTGCGCCTCAGGTCGCCGCCGCTGACTGCAATTTGATGTTGGCTGCGAGTCCGCCGGTGGAAGAGTTGCTGAGCGAGAAAGTGCCGCCCATGCGAACGATGGTTCGCTCGACGATGGCCAAACCGAGCCCGGCGCCGTTGGCCGCGGTGCGCGCGGCTTCACCGCGATAAAACGGTGTCGTCAGATTGGCCAGTTGTTCCTCCGAGACACCGATGCCATGGTCGCGCACCCGCATCAGCACCCATTTGCCCCGGTTCCTGGCGGCAATATCGATCACAGCGACGCCGGTGTCCACCGATTTGCCATAGCGGCCGGCGTTTTCCAGCAAGTTGGTGATCACGCGGCCCAGTTCAACCGCATCGGCGCGTACCAGCAAATCATCGGTCAGGGTCAGGTTGATGCGCATATCGGTGCGATTGCGCTGGCTGTGAAGACAGCTGTCGATGACCTCGCGCAATGAAACGGTGTTCAAACTGACGTTGTCAGGTCGCGCGTAATCGAGAAACTTGCCGATGATGGCGTCAAGTTGTGCGATGTCTGCCACCATGTCGGCACGCGCCTCGGCATCGTTGACGCTGAGTTCTGTCTCCAGGCGCAGCCGTGCCAGCGGTGTGCGCAGGTCGTGTGAAATGCCGGCCAGCATGATGGCGCGGTCCTGTTCGATCTTGGCAAGTTTCTGGGTCATGCGGTTGAAGCCGATGTTGACGGCCCGTATTTCGCTGGTGGCCACGGTCTCATCGAGCGTGCTGGCTTTGAAATCACCCTCGCGCACCCGGCTTGCCGCAAACGACAACTGCTTCAGGGGGCGGTTGATCAGTCGCGCAATTTGCGCCGCACCGGCCAGCGACAGCGCGGCGGCAGTGATGAGCCAGATGAACCAGGTGCTTCCGGCGGTGCGGTTGAAACGTGCGCGATCGGTCTGCATCCAGTACCGGTCGCCGTCGATGGTGAATCCGACCCACAGGCCTTCCTTCTGATTGACGCTGTTGGCAACCACCGTACCGGGTCCGAGCCGGCTTTCGAGTTCAAGCGAGATTTGTCGACCCAGCGCGTCGTCGTCGAAGGGTTCGAAGGTGTCTACGGGCTCGCGTGGCACGATGCGCACGCCTTCCTGATCTGTCATGGTCTTGATCAGGGACACGCGATTGATGGCGTCGGCGTGAATCAGCGCAGCGCGGCTCAAATTGACTAATGACGCGATTTGCTGTGCGGTCTGGATCGCGCGCGGCTCAAACTCGAGCGCGCGCAGGGTTTGCAGCCAGGCCAGAATGCTGCCAACCAGCAGTACCGCGAGCAGGAAAAAAGTGCGCCAAAAAAGACTCAATCCGAGGCGTAAGCGCGATCTGCGATCGGTTGGCCCGGCTCTCAGAGCCATCGGGCCGCTATCTTCCGGCAGTGATGCCTGTACTTTGCCCAATTTGCTTAACCGGCGCCATCAGGCACAAAAACATAACCGACGCCCCAGACTGTCTGGATGTAGCGCGGCGCGGCGGCATCCACTTCAACCAATTTGCGCAGGCGCGACACCTGCACGTCCAGGCTGCGGTCAAAGGGCTCGAACTCCCGGCCACGCGCCAACTGGGCCAATTTCTCGCGCGACAGCGGCTGGCGTGGATGGCGTACCAGCGCCTTGAGCATGGCGAACTCACCGGTGGTCAGCGGCAGGTCTTCATTGTCCTTGCGCAGCGTGCGGGCGCCGAGGTCAAAGACAAACGGGCCGAAACTGACAACCTCGTTGTCGCCCGAAGGTGAGCCGGGTGCCTCGTGCAGCGGTCGCCGGCGCAGCACGGCATGGATGCGGGCCAGCAGTTCGCGCGGGTTGAAGGGCTTGCCCAGGTAGTCGTCCGCGCCGACCTCCAGGCCGACGATGCGGTCCACATCCTCGCCCTTGGCCGTCAGCATGATGATAGGGGTGCGATCATTGGCGGCGCGCAGGCGTCGGCAAATCGACAAGCCGTCCTCGCCGGGCATCATCAGGTCCAGCACGATCAAATCCACCGGCTCGCGCAACAAAATACGCGTCAGGGCCTTGCCGTCTTCGGCCTGCAAAACCTCAAAACCCTCTTGTGTCAGGTAACGCCGCAACAGATCGCGGATGCGGGCGTCGTCATCAACAATCAATATCTTGTCTTCGCGATTCGGAATTTGGCTCATTGGGATACCACTGAATTTGTAACAAGGCTGATTTTGCAGGCTTTAAGCAGGGTCTTCGGGATTTTTTTCAAGCTTTCACAACCTGTTACAAATGTTGCCCGCCCGAAAATGTCTGTGTCGGCAAGTTGTGCGCTCCGCCAAGCAAATTGACGTAATGTTCCAGCCATGAAACATTCCCGGTTTTTATTGCTGCTGTTGGTCGCTGCGGCGGCCGCACGGTCGCAGTCGTCCAACAACAGTGAAGCTGCGCTTGAATATCGGCGTGCCGAGTTGCGTTCGGCTTTGAAAGGATCTGGTGAGCGAGCGCAGCCCGACCAGGCTGGCAAGGCGAACGACACCGCGCTTCAACCGTTCAATCCGATCGAGAGGCATTTGTCGGCCCAGGAACGCGCGGATCTCAGGCGGCAATTGGCTCAGCAGCGCACTGATGCGACTGCCGCGCCGCCCAGTAAGCAGAAGTGAGATCAGTGATATTGCGCTACTGGGCCGCCCAGCCGCCATCCATGTTCCAGGCCACGCCGCGCACGTTGTTGCCGGCGGGGGAGCAGAAGAATACGGCGAGGGCACCCAGTTCTTCGGGCGTGGTGAATTGCAGCGAAGGCTCTTTTTCACCCAGCAGTTGTCTGATCGCCGCGTCATTGCTGATGCCTGCCGCCGCTGCCTTGGCGTCAATCTGCTTCTGCACCAGCGGCGTCAGCACCCAGCCCGGACAGATCGCGTTGCAGGTGACGCCGCTGGTGGCGTTCTCCAATGCCGTCACCTTGGTGAATCCGACCAGACCATGTTTGGCCGTCACATAGGCACTTTTTTCTGCTGAAGCCACCAGGCCGTGCACGGAGGCGACATTGATGATGCGGCCCCAGTTTGCCTTTTGCATCGCCGGCAATGCCAGACGGGTGGCGTGAAAAGCACTGCTCAGGTTGATGGCGATGATGGCGTCCCAGCGCTCGACCGGGAAGTTTTCGATCCGCGCCACATGCTGGATACCGGCGTTGTTGACCAGAATATCGACGCGGCCAAACTGGGCGGCGGCGAACTGCATCATGGCTTCAATCTCTGCGGGTTTGCTCATATCGGCACCGTGATAGGCTACTTTGACGCCCAGTGCCGCTACTTCGGCCTTCGGGCCCTCGACCTCACCAAAACCGTTCAGGACGATGTTGGCGCCTTGCCGGGCCAGCGCTTTGGCCAGTCCCAGGCCAATGCCGCTGGTGGAGCCGGTGACGAGGGCGGTTTTGCCTTTTAGCATGATGTTTCTCCGTAAATCGGTCGGGGACGCTGTGATTGAATTAGCATGGCATGATTATGACGGCCCGGATGAACGCGGCGGCCAGCCGCTCGCCCCGGGGCCGTCGACTTTATCAATCCTTTGATCGCACCATGTCCGAACCCACGCTCAATTACGTCCTCTGTCCTGACGCTTCCGGCGGCCACCGCATGGCCTACTGGCATTGGGGCAACCCGCAAGCCGGGCACGTGGTGCTCTGCGTGCATGGCCTGACGCGCCAGGGGCGTGACTTTGACGTGCTAGCGCAGGCTTTGTGCGCCAAAGCGGGCGATGCGATTCGAGTGATATGTCCGGACGTCGTGGGTCGCGGCAAAAGCGACTGGCTGAAAGACCCGATGGGCTATCAGATACCCAACTACGCGGCCGATATGCTGGTGTTGCTGGCACAACTTGAACCGTTGACGCTGGACTGGCTGGGCACCAGCATGGGTGGGCTGATCGGCATGGTGGTCGCGGGCCAAGCCGGCGTGGGCGCGAAGGCCGCCGCGCCGGGCCGCCCCAAGCAAGGCACGGCCCCCTCGGGGGGCAGCGCAGCACGCGAAGCGGCAAGCGTGGGGGCCACATTTGCCGGAATTCGTCGTCTGGTGCTTAATGACGTCGGGCCGGTGATTGAGTGGCAGGCTTTGCAACGCATTGGCCTGTACCTGGGCGATACCGGCAAATTTGCGTCAGAGCAGCAGGCGGCCGACGCCTTGTGGGAAATTGCCAGCAGCTTCGGGCCGCACACGCCCGCGCAGTGGCTGGCGCTGACACGTCCGATGCTCAAACCGGCAGGCGATGCGGCCGGCAGCCTGACGCTGCATTACGACCCGGCACTGGCGCTGGCCTTCGGCGCCGTCACGCCGGAGTCGGCCGCGCAGGGCGAGGCCTTGCTGTGGCAGGCCTACGACCAGATCACGGCGCGCACCTTGCTGATTCGCGGTGCCGAGTCTGATTTGCTCTCCGCAGCAACGGCACGGGCGATGACACAGCGCGGACCGAAGGCCCGCTTGCTGGAATTCCCCGGTGTTGGCCACGCACCTACCTTCGTTGCCGACGATCAGGTGCAAGCCGTGCTGTCGTTTCTGCTTGAATAGACCGAGGATGAACGACCGATGAAGAGTCTTTCAGCCGACGCCCCGCCGGAACTGGCGCTGACGCGCGCGCGCGCCTTTGCCGAGCCGCTGCTGGCCAGTGAAACACTGGACACCGGGGAAAACATATTGGCCCACGCCGACGCGGTGGCTGCCATCCTCAAGACCATTGGCGGCTCCGAGGCGATGCAGGCCGCCAGCTACTTGGTGTACGCCTGCGACCACTTGAACAAGCCGCAGGAAGTGATTGCAAAAGCCTTTGGCGACAACTTTGCCGCATTGGCGATGGAGACCACCAAACTGGTGCGGTTGCAGCGTCAGGCCCGCCAGGTGCAGGAGGCCAGTGCCCGGGGGGCCGCGGCGGTTCCGATGGCGCAAACGGCGGCAGCGCAAACCGAGAATGTGCGCAAGATGCTGCTGGCCTTCTCGCGTGACCTGCGGGTGGTGATGCTGCGCCTGGCCTCGCGCCTGCAGACGCTGCGCTACTTTGCGGCCAGCAAGGCGACGCCGCCGGGCGGTCTGGCGAGTGAAGCGCTGCAGGTGTTTGCGCCGCTGGCCAATCGCCTGGGGATCTGGGAGATCAAGTGGGAAATGGAAGACCTGGCGTTTCGTTTCCTGGAGCCTGACACCTACCGGCAAGTGGCGGGCTTGCTGGATGAAACGCGTTCTGAACGAGAGGCCGAGATTGCCCGTTTGCGCGCCCAGTTGCAGATGGAGCTTCAGGCGCACCGGATCGTGGCGACGGTGCAAGGGCGACCCAAGCATATTTACAGCATCGTCAAGAAGATGCGCGGCAAGGGGCTCAGATTTGATCAGGTGCACGACATCCGGGCACTGCGCATCGTGGTGGCCAGCATTCCGGATTGCTACGCCGCGCTGAGCTGGGTGCACAACCAGTTCACGCCGATGACTGAAGAGTTTGATGATTACATTGCCAAGCCCAAAGCCAATGGATACCAGTCCTTGCACACGGTGGTGCGCGACTCGGCCGGGCAGGCGATCGAGATCCAGATCCGCACCCAGGCCATGCACGACCACGCCGAGCACGGCGTCGCGGCTCATTGGGCTTATAAAGAAGCGGGCGTCAAAGGCTATACCGGGGTTTCGGCCAGCGGCGCTTATGACGCCAAGATAGCCGTGCTGCGCCAGTTGCTGGCCTGGGAGCGCGACCTCTCGGGCACGGCCGCGCAAGGTGCCGGCCTTGACGATCGAATCTACGTTTTGACGCCGGACGCTGCCATTGTGGAGTTGCCGCAGGGAGCGACCGCGGTCGATTTTGCCTATAGCGTGCATACCGACCTGGGGCACCGCTGCCGCGGGGCGCGCATCGATGGCGTCATGGTTCCGCTGAATACGCCGCTGAACAATGGGCAGACGGTCGAGGTGACGGTCGCCAAGGAAGGCGGTCCGTCGCGCGACTGGCTCAATGCCGAGCTGGGTTATCTGGTCAGCCACCGGGCGCGGGCCAAAGTGCGTGCCTGGTTCAACGCACTGGCGATGAACGAAACCGTGGCCAAAGGCCGCGATGCGGTCGAAAAGCTGCTGCAACGCGAGGGCAAGACCGCGGCCAATCTCGAAGATCTGGCCGCCAAGTTGGGGTTCAACTCGGCTGACGAGTTGTTTGAGGTTGTGGGCAAAGACGAGTTCTCGCTGCGCAATATCGAGATCGTGCTGCGTCCGCCCGAGCCGCTGCTGGGCGAGGAAGAGCCGCTGCTCAAAAAACCGCGCGGCAGTGTCAACCCGGCCAAAGGCGGCTTGCTGGTGGTGGGGGTGGATTCGCTGATGACCCAGCTGGCCAAATGCTGCCGGCCGGCGCCGCCGGATGCGATTTGTGGTTTTGTGACGCGTGGCCGAGGGGTCAGCGTGCACCGCGCGGATTGCTCCAACCTGCGTGAGATGGTGGCCAAAAATGGCGAGCGGCTGATCGAGGTGCAGTGGGGGCAGACGGACACCGCGAATGCGGCGGTTTATCCGGTGGACATCGCTATCCAGGCGCTTGACCGGCAGGGTCTGCTGCGCGACATTTCAGAAGTATTCACCAAGGAAAAGATGAACGTGATCGGCGTCCAGACGCAGTCGATCAAGGGCACGGCCTGGATGACGTTCACCGTCGAGGTGTCTGATGCGGTGCGCCTGCACAAGGTGCTGGTGGTGGTGGCGGAACTGCCCGGCGTGCGCTCGGCGCGAAGAAAGTGACTCGTGATTTTCGACGAAGAGACGAGGTGCGCGTGGGGTGCATGACTCAAAAAGACTTGAATCCCCCCGTGTCTAGGCCCAGATGAACTGATAGATTGCCCACAAGAAAAGACCGACGACAAAGAGCCAGACAGCGGTAGTGGGTCCAGTCTGCAGGTAACGAACCTCGCTCTCTCCAAAGACGTATCCGCATTTTGGGCAACGCACTTGCGTCGCCATGTCTGGTACTGCGGGAGCCGCTATCAGCGTGGCTATCGCGCTCTTTGCCCAACCGTCATGGGTCGAAAACGTGGTTTTGCACTTCGGACACTCTTGATTTGCCATGTGTGCCTCCATCGCGGAAGGACCGCGTTTGCATATTCTGGCACTTTCTCTCCACCATTGCACCTGAGCGCAAAGCTGGGCCAGGACCTATTGTTGAACTGCGGTTATCGCCGCCAAAAATCAGCAAGCTGCAAGGTCTCGGCGAACGCAGGAATGCGAACGGCCAACTACGCAAAGGCCGCCGAAAATACCGGCATGCCCGCCATCGGCATTGGTTTGTGAAAATCAAACCGGGCGTAAGATTGCCTCCCAAACCGCCACCTCCGATGACGCCACCACCCACCGCCCACACTTTCCTCTGGCACGACTACGAGACTTTTGGTGCCAACACCCGGCGTGACCGTCCGGCCCAGTTCGCCGCGATTCGCACCGATGCTGAGCTGAATCAAATCGGGGAGCCGATCATGCTGTATTGCCGGCCGGCGAATGATTTTTTGCCGGATCCGCAGTCGTGCCTGATCACCGGCATCACGCCGCAAGAGTGTCTGGAAAAAGGAATTCCGGAGTACCAGTTTGCGGCGCAGATCGAGCAGGCTTTGAGTCAGCCCGGTACCGTCGGCGTGGGCTACAACACCATTCGCTTCGATGACGAGATCACGCGTTTCATGTTCTGGCGCAACCTGATTGACCCGTATGCGCGCGAGTGGCAAAACGAGTGTGGCCGCTGGGACCTGCTGGACGTGGTGCGCACTGCCTACGCACTGCGACCCGAGGGCATCCAATGGCCGACCAAACCGGATGGCAAGCCCAGCTTCAAGCTGACCGACCTGAGTGCCGCTAACGGCCTGCTGCATGAAGCCGCCCACGATGCCTTGAGCGACGTGCGCGCCACCATCGCATTGGCGCAGCTGATCAAAAGCACGCAGCCAAAATTATTTGATTTTTGCTTTGGCCTGCATAAAAAAGACCAGGTCATGGCAGAGCTCGGGCTGCCCACAACCAGGGCACAGGCACGGCCTTTTTTGCATGTCTCTGGCATGTTTGCACCCGAGCGCGGCTGCCTCGCCCTGATGTGGCCGCTGGCCATGCACCCGGCCAATAAAAATGAATTGCTGGCGTGGGATTTGGCCCATGACCCGATTGAGCTTGGCCATCTGAATGCCGAGCAGATTCGCCTGCGCCTGTTTACCCGGACCGATGATTTGCCTGCGGGTGTGACCCGCTTGCCGATCAAATCCGTGCATCTGAACAAGTCGCCGATGGTGATGCGCAATCTAAGAGTGCTCAGCCCGGCCATGGCGCAACGCTGGGGCCTGGACTTGTCAATGCAACTGCAGCACGCAGCGCTGGCGCGCGATTTGCCCGACATGAGTGCCATCTGGGCACAGGTGTTTGCCCGGCCAGAGGCTGCGCCCGTTGACGTGGATGAAGACCTGTACGGCGGCTTTGTCGGCAATTCGGATCGGCGCCGCTTGAACGACTTGCGCCAGCGCCAAGCCGAAGAGCTTGCCCGTGCCCGGCCGGCGTTCGACGATGCCCGCCTGGGCGAGTTGCTATGGCGCTACCGGGCGCGCAATTTCCCGCACAGCCTGAGCGCAGACGAGTTGGTGCGTTGGGAAACGCATCGTGCGGCGCGGCTGTTCGACGGCGAGGGCGGGGCACGCACGGTGCAGGCGCTGTCGGCCGAGATCGATCAATTGTCCGAGTCGGCCAGCGAGCGTGATGAACAGATTTTGGGGGCGCTGTACGACTATGCCGAGCTGATCGCGCCGCAACGGGCATGACCCTGGCCAAGCGCTTGCGTTGTCGTTTGCTACTAAATAAATAGCTGCTTACGCAAGCAGCACGGCGACTGGAGCCCGATTTGGCATATGAAATTCACTGCGTGCCAAAGATCCGGTCACCGGCGTCGCCCAGTCCCGGCAGGATGTAGCCGTGGCTGTTGAGCTGGCGGTCAATCGCGGCGGTGTATATCGGCACGTCCGGGTGTGCTTTGCGCAGCGTGGCAATGCCTTCCGGGCAGGTCAGCAGGCAGACGAACTTGATCGATTTGGGGTGTGTCGCCTTGACGCGCTCGATCGCCGCCACGGCGGAATTGCCGGTGGCCAGCATCGGGTCCACCACCACCACGTCGCGCTCCTGCATGTCCTTGGGCATTTTGAAGTAGTACTCGACCGCCTGCAGCGTCTTGGGGTCGCGGTACAGACCGATGTGACCGACCCGCGCACCGGGCACCACGGTCAGCATGCCGTCCAGAATACCGGTGCCGGCGCGCAGGATTGATACCAGCACCAGTTTCTTGCCGTCAATCATCCTGGCGGTCATCTTCTCCAGCGGGGTCTCGATCTCCACGTCCTGCATTGGCATGTCGCGCGTCACCTCGTAGGCCATCAGCATGCTGAGCTCGTTGAGCAGGGTGCGAAAACTGGTGGTGCTGGCGTCTTTGCGGCGCATCAGCGTGAGCTTGTGCTGCACCAGTGGGTGGTTGATGACGTGAACTTCGGGATCGGTGGTGCTTGCACTATTCATGGTGTGTCTTTCTCGAAAATTGTTGTTTGGAGACAAGCTTATATCGTAGCGCTGATCCCGAATCCTGAATCCCGAATCGGTGGCAGGCGGCCAGGCCTGGAATGCAGATCAGCTCCGTAGCGACAAGTCGTGGGTTGCGACTAACGCCTGGTGCCACCAAAAATGCCGCCCAATACGCCGCGGATGATCTGACGCCCCACTTCACGGCCGACCGAACTGGCGGCACTTCGGATCAGTTGTTCGCCAGCAGAGGTTCGGGTTCTGCGCGCGCCGCCGCCAAAAATGGAACCAATGCTCTCCAGCAGGCCGCCGCCAGCGGGGACTGGGGACGGCGCTGCGGTCGGGCTGCCGGTTTGAGCGCTTGCCGGGTCTTTGCCCTGACCCGGTTCGGTCGCTGACGTCTGGCCCCTCTGAGGTGACTGGCGTTGCTCGGTGCGGCCCTTGATCTTCTCGAAAGCAGAGTCGCGGTCCAGTGTCTTTTCATAGACGCCTGCCACGATCGACCCGGCCATCAGTGCCTGGCGCTGCTCTGGCGTGATTGGTCCCATCTGGCCCGCCGGCGGCAGCACGAATACCCGCTGGGTCACGCCGGGCCGGCCCTTGTCGTCCAGAAAGCTGACCAGTGCCTCGCCCACAGCCAGATCGGTAATGGCGGCACCGATGTCGAGCGCCGGATTCGAGCGCATGGTGTCGGCGGCTGATTTGACTGCCTTTTGGTCGCGCGGGGTGAAGGCGCGCAGGGCATGCTGCACCCGGTTGCCCAACTGCGCCAGCACCGAGTCCGGGATATCCAGCGGGTTCTGCGTCACAAAATAGACGCCTACGCCTTTCGAGCGCACCAGGCGCACCACCAGTTCAATGCGCTCCAGCAATACTTTGGGCGCGTCGGCAAACAGCAGGTGTGCCTCGTCAAAAAAGAAGACGATTTTGGGCTTGTCCGGGTCGCCCACTTCAGGCAGGTTCTCAAACAGTTCACTGAGCAGCCAGAGCAGGAAGGTGGCGTAGAGGCGGGGTGAGTTCATCAGCCTGTCCGCGGCCAGGATGTTGACGACCCCGCGCCCGTCAGTGTCGGTCTGCATGAAGTCGGCAATGTTGAGCATGGGTTCGCCAAAGAACTGGTCGCCACCCTGGGACTCGATTTGCATCAGCCCACGCTGGATGGCGCCGATGCTGGCGGCGCTGATGTTGCCGTATTCGGTCGTGAAGTCGGAGGCGTTGTCGCCGACCCACTGGCACATGGCACGCAGGTCTTTCATGTCCAGCAGCAGCAAGCCGCCATCGTCGGCAATCTTGAAAACCAGTTGCAATACGCCGGCCTGGGTCTCGTTCAGGTTCAGCATGCGTGCCAGCAGGAGTGGCCCCAAGTCACTGACGGTGGCCCGCACCGGGTGGCCCTGCGTGCCGAACAGGTCCCACAGAGTGGTCGGGAATGCTACAAATTCAGGAGCTGGTAGCGCCCGTTCAGTAAGGACTGCAGCCAGTTTCGACCCCATGCTGCCAGATTGGGAAATGCCGCTGAGGTCGCCTTTGATATCGGCCATGAAAACCGGTACGCCGATCTTGGAGAAGCCTTCGGCCATGGTCTGCAGGGTGATGGTCTTGCCGGTACCGGTGGCACCGGTGATCAGCCCGTGCCGGTTGGCTTTGTCGGGCAGCAGAAAGCAGCAGGTCGCGCCA
Organism: uncultured beta proteobacterium; assembly: GCA_963810395.1. Classification (GTDB taxonomy): domain Bacteria; phylum Pseudomonadota; class Gammaproteobacteria; order Burkholderiales; family Burkholderiaceae_C; genus Rhodoferax. Next base: position 702,980 of record CAWENC010000002.1, read on the forward strand.
TGTTGCGCTATCAGGATGGGATCAGACATGAAACCCTCAAAAAGTACAATTGAGCCGATAGCGTAACGAACTTTTGAAGGATTCCCCGTGGCAGGACACAGTAAATGGGCCAATATTCAGCACCGTAAAGGTCGTCAGGACGAAAAACGGGGCAAGGTCTGGACCCGCATCATCCGGGAAATCACGGTGGCGGCGCGCGCCGGTGGCGGCGACTTGGGCACCAACCCGCGTCTGCGACTGGCAGTCGAGCGCGCCAAGGCCGCGAACATGCCCGCTGACCGCATCAAGTACAACATCGACAAGGCCAGCGGCACGCTCGAAGGCGTGCAGTACGAGGAAATCCGCTACGAAGGCTACGGCATCGGCGGTGCCGCCATCCTGGTGGACACCATGACCGACAACAAGGTGCGCACGGTGGCAGAAGTGCGCCACGCCTTTGCCAAATATGGCGGCAATATGGGCTCGGAAGGCTCGGTGGTGTTTCAGTTCAAACACTGCGGCCAGTTGATTTTTGCCCCCGGTACCAGCGAAGACAAGGTCATGGAAGTGGCGCTGGAGGCAGGTGCCGAGGACGTCATCAGCGACGACGATGGCGCGATTGAAGTGTTGACCGCTTACACCGATTTTGAGAAGGTCAAGAACGCTTTGCAGGCCGCTGGCCTGAAGCCCGAGGTGGCTGATGTGACGATGCGCGCCGAGAACCCGATCGAACTCACCGGCGAAGATGCAGTGCGCATGCAAAAACTGCTCGACGCGCTGGAAGAACTCGACGACGTGCAGGAGATTTACCACAACGCCGAAATTGACAGCGAAGCGCTATGAACGTCCTAGTCATCGGCGGCGGTGGCCGTGAACATGCGCTGGCCTGGAAACTGGCACAGTCGCCCAAGGTGCATCGGATCTATGTGGCGCCGGGCAACGGCGGCACCGCCTCGGATATCCGCCTGGAGAACATCAATATCACGGACGTGACCGAATTGCGTTCCTGGGCTGCTCTCAACAAGATAGCGCTGACGGTGGTCGGGCCGGAGGGGCCGCTGGCCGCCGGCGTGGTGGATGAATTCCGCAAGCACGGACTTCGGGTCTTCGGCCCGACGCAGGCTGCCGCCCAGCTGGAAAGCTCGAAAGCCTATTCCAAGGCGTTCATGAAGCGCCATGGCATTCCGACGGCGGAGTACGAGACCTTTACCGACCCCGCCGCTGCTCATGCTTACCTCGACAAGAAGGGCGCCCCGATCGTCGTCAAGGCCGACGGCCTGGCGGCCGGCAAGGGCGTGGTGGTGGCCATGACACTGGCCGAAGCCCATGAAGCGGTTGACTTCATGCTGCTGGACAACACGCTGGGGGTGACGCACAACCAGGGCGGTGCGCGCGTCGTGATTGAAGAGTTCTTGCAGGGTGAGGAAGCCAGTTTTATCGTCATGTGCGATGGCAAGAACGTCTTGCCATTGGCCACCAGCCAGGACCACAAGCGCCTGCTCGATGACGACCTGGGCCCGAACACCGGGGGCATGGGCGCGTATTCGCCAGCGCCGGTGGTGACGCCCGATGTGCATGCCCGGACCATGCGCGAAATTATCATGCCGACCATTCGCGGGATGGAGAAAGACGGCATTCCGTATACCGGGTTTCTGTATGCCGGGCTGATGATCGATGCCAACGGCCATCCCAAGACACTCGAATTCAACTGCCGCATGGGCGATCCCGAGACGCAGCCGATCATGATGCGACTCAAGACCGATCTGGTCGACGTGATGCTGGCTGCCACCGAACCCGGACCGCACGGGCAGCTCGATCAGATCGAATTGCAGTGGGATCGGCGCACCGCCCTGGGTGTGGTGCTGGCGGCGCACGGCTACCCGCTGCAGCCGCGCAAGGGCGATGTGATCAGCGGCTTGCCCAGGGAAGTCGACGATGCGGTGGTATTTCACGCCGGCACCGTCATGCAGGGCGGCGAAATCGTGACCTCCGGCGGACGGGTGCTGTGCGTGACGGCACTGGCGGATAACGTGCGCCAGGCGCAGCAGCGGGCCTACGAGGTGGCGCTGGGAATTCGCTTTGATGGCATGCAGTACCGCAAGGATGTGGGCCATCGGGCGGTCAAGGGCATACCGGCATGAGCGCCACCGACCTCGATACGCCGCCGACGCAAGCGGTCAGCCAGTACCTGCGGGACTTGCAGGCGCGCATTACCTCGGCGATCGCGCAGCTCGACGGCAGCAGCTTTTTGACCGATGCCTGGCAGAAGCCGGCGGGCGAACGGCTGCAGGGCAGCGGCATGACCCAGATTCTGGAGGGCGGGGCGGTGTTCGAGCGCGCCGGTTGTGGATTCTCGAAAGTCAGTGGACCGAAGCTGCCGCCTTCGGCCACGCAGCACCGGCCGGAGCTGGCAGGCGCGCCGTTTGACGCCATGGGCGTGTCGCTGGTGTTTCATCCGGCCAACCCGTATGTGCCGACCGTCCACATGAACGTGCGCATGCTGGCTGCCAGGGGCCGAGACGGACAGCAGGTGTGCTGGTTCGGCGGCGGCATGGATCTGACGCCTTACTACGGTTTTGAAGAGGACGCGGTGCATTTTCACGCCACCTGCAAAGCCGCGCTGGCGCCCTATGGCGTGGACAAATACCCGCGCTTCAAGACTTGGTGTGATGAGTACTTCTATTTGAAGCATCGCTCGGAGCAACGCGGTGTCGGCGGCATCTTCTTTGACGACTTTTCCGAGTTGGGCTTCGAGGGCAGTCTGGCCATGATGCAGGCTGTCGGCGACGCGTTTTTGAGGGCCTATTTGCCGATTGTGGAACGCCGCAAAGACACGGCTTATGGCCAGCGCCAGCGCGACTTCCAGCTCTATCGGCGTGGCCGCTATGTCGAATTCAACCTGGTGTGGGATCGCGGCACGCACTTTGGCTTGCAGTCGGGCGGACGCGCTGAATCCATCTTGCTGTCGATGCCGCCGCTGGTGAGCTGGTCGTATCAAAATGTGCCGCAAGCCGGTTCGCCGGAAGCGGATTTGTACGCCAAATTCCTGGTGCGCAAGGATTGGGTTTGATATCCGAGCAGACGCCCGTCAAACGCATCGGTGTCTTTGGTGGCGCGTTTGACCCACCGCACCTGGCGCATATGGCGCTGGTGCAGTCCGCCCTGAAAGAGTTGCAGCTCGACGAACTGCGTCTGGTACCTACCGGAGAAGCGTGGCACAAGACACGGTCCTTAAGTCCGGCGCGGCACCGCCTGGCCATGGCACAACTGGCGTTTGCCGATCTGCCCCATGTCGTGGTCGATGCGTGCGAAATCCAGCGCGCCGGCCCGAGCTACACGGTCGATACCCTGCGTGAGTTCAAGGCCCTGTGGCCGCGAGCCGAATTGTTCCTGATTCTGGGGGAAGACCAGGCAGTTGCACTATCGAGCTGGCATCAATGGCGGGAGATTTTGCAGCTTGCTATAATTTGCGTAGCTGCCCGCGCTTATTCGACGGGGGCTACACCAAAATTTGCCATTGAAAATGGGCTCGAATCACGATTCCGCTGGCTGCCGATGCCAGCGATGCCCATGAGCGCAACCGACATCCGGAGCCGAATTGCAACGCATACAAGTGTTGCAGATATGGTTTTTGAGCCCGTTGCGCGTTATATTGCTCACCACCACCTTTACCAGACTACTTGATGACTAACAAAACTGTTGCCAAAAAAGACATCCAGAAACTCCAGCGTGCCATCGTCGATGGTCTGGAAGACGTCAAAGCCCAGGATATCAAGGTCTTCGATACCGAGCAGCTCTCACCCCTGTTTGAGCGCGTGATCATCGCCTCGGGCACCTCCAACCGCCAAACCAAGGCGCTGGCCGCCAGCGTGCGCGACGCGGTGCGGGACGCCGGTTTTGCCAAGCCCCGAGTCGAAGGGGAGGCCAATGGCGAGTGGATCATTGTGGATTGCAGCCAGGCGGTGGTGCACATCATGCAACCCAATTTTCGCCAGTACTACAACCTGGAAGAATTGTGGGGCGAAAGACCGGTGCGCCTCAAGTTCGGTGCTGCCAAGCCAGACCTGAAAGAAGTTGCCAAGCCGGCCAAAGAAGGCCGGGCCGCAGTCAAGCCGGCTACCGATCTGAAGCGGTCGAATGCCGCCAAGAAGGGTGTGGCGGAGGCGTTCCCCTCGAAAGTACAGTTAAAGAAGAAGCTCGCTGCCGAGTCTGTCGCCGCGAAAGCGCCAGCGAAAAAAGTGGCGGCCAGGAAAGCACCCGCCAGAGCGAGCGCGACGCTCTCGCCGCCCAAAGCCGCCCCGAAAAAGGTCGTCGTTCACGCTCCGGCCAAGGTCGTGGCGAAAAAAGCGCCGCCCAAGTCCCCGGGCAAGGCCGCCGCCACGAAAGCAGCGTCCAAAAAGACCGCAGCGCGCAAAGCCTGAGCTGGATTTTGCGTGCGGCTCGTGATTGTTGCCGTCGGCCAGCGCGTGCCCGACTGGGCGCAGACCGCCTGGGACGATTACGCCAAGCGTTTTCCGTACGAACTCAAGATCGAACTCAAGACTGTCAAGACCGAGCCGCGCGCGTCCAAAACGCTTGAAGTCTTGTTGGCAGCGGAGCGGGCCCGGATTGAAGCCGCTTTGCCCAAAGGCTGCCGCATCGTGGCGCTGGATGAGCGCGGCAGTGCGCTGAGCACCGTTGCGCTGGCGGCGAAGCTTCAAAACTGGCAACTGGAAAGCGATGACGTGGCGCTGGTGATTGGCGGGCCGGACGGGCTCGACCCGGCGTTCAAACAGGGCGCACATGAGCGCATCCGTCTCTCGGATTTGACGCTGCCGCACGCCATGGTGCGGGTGCTGTTGATAGAGCAGCTGTATCGCGCCTGGTCCATCAATGCCAACCACCCCTATCATCGTGAGTGATTTCATCTACCTTGCCTCGCAAAGCCCGCGACGGCGCCAATTGCTGGCCCAACTGGGTGTGCGGCATGAACTGCTCCTGCCCGGCCCCGATGAAGATGCTGAAGCGCTCGAAGTGGTTCTGCCGAACGAGGCACCAACTGCGTATGTGAAGCGGGTGACGCAGCTCAAACTTGATGCGGCGTTGAAGCGATTGAGGCGACGCGGATTGCCTGCGGCGCCAGTCCTGTGTTCGGACACCACCGTCGCTCTGGGCCGCAAGATCTACGGCAAACCCGCCGATGCGGCGGATGCCCGGCGCATGCTGGCAGAACTCTCCAACCGGACGCACCGTGTTCTGACCGCAGTGGCCCTGGGCACGGCGCGCAAACGTCGGCAGGCCGTGAGTGAGTCGCGTGTCACGTTTGCGGTCATGACGCCTCAGCAGATTCACGCCTACGTCGATTCCGGTGAACCCGTGGGCAAGGCTGGGGCTTACGCCGTGCAGGGTCACGCGGCGGCATATATTTCACACTTGAGTGGCAGTTACTCTGGCATCATGGGGCTCCCGATGTTTGAGACTGCGCAACTTCTCCGGCTTTTTGGCGTGCCCCAGGATTTTGGGGGCGGTCAGACGAGTCGCGAAAGTCTGTAACCAACGCACCAGGCCATATGCAAGAAGATATTCTGATCAACTGGTCGCCACAGGAGACCCGTGTTGCGATTGTCGAAAACGGCGCGTTGCAGGAACTGCATGTCGAGCGTGCGCTTGAGCGCGGGCTGGTCGGTAATGTCTATCTGGGCAAGGTCGCGCGCGTGCTGCCGGGCATGCAATCCGCTTTCATCGATATTGGGCTGGAGCGCGCGGCTTTTTTGCATGTCGCCGATGTCTGGCGCCGCCAGCCCGACGGTGAGCCGCCGAGCGCGGTGCGCAATACCCAGCCGCTGCTTGCGATCGAAAAACAGGTGTTTGAGGGGCAGGCTTTGGTGGTGCAGGTCATCAAGGATCCGATTGGCACCAAAGGCGCACGATTGTCCACCCAGATCAGCATTGCGGGGCGCATGCTGGTGTTTTTGCCGCAGGACGACCATGTGGGTGTTTCGCAGAAAATACCGCAAGGCCAGCGCGACGAGCTGCGTGCCCGCCTGCAGAATTTGACCGGTGCCGAGGGTGGTGGATTCATTCTGCGCACCAACGGCGAGGATGCCTCTGATCTGGAGTTGTCTGAAGATATCGCGTATTTGCGCCGGGCCTGGGCCCGGATCAAGGATGCGGCCGTGCGTCTGCCGCCCTTGTCGCTGCTGCATCAGGATCTGAGTCTTTTGCAACGTGTATTGCGTGATTTGGCCGGTGAAAGCACGCAGGCCATCAAGGTCGATTCACGCGAGCAATTTGACGCGCTCCGGGCGTTCGGGCTCGAATTCATGCCGGCCGCGGCGGCCAAGCTGCAACACTACAAGGGTGAGCGCCCGATCTTTGATCTGTACGCGATCGACGAGGAAATTGCCAAGGCCCTGGGACGGCGGGTTGACTTGAAGTCAGGCGGCTATTTGATAGTCGACCAGACCGAAGCCTTGACGACGGTCGACGTCAATACCGGCGGCTTTGTCGGCGCGCGCAATTTTGATGACACCATTTTCAAGACCAATCTGGAGGCGGCTCAGGCCATCGCGCGCCAATTGCGCCTGCGCAATCTGGGCGGCATCATCATCGTGGATTTCATTGACATGGTGCGTGAAGACCATCGTGAATCGGTGTTGACCGAGTTTCGCAAGCAGCTGGCGCGCGACCGCGTCAAAACCATGGCGGGCGGATTTTCTCAACTCGGCCTGGTCGAGATGACGCGCAAGCGCACACGCGAGTCGCTGGCGCACATGTTGTGCGAGCCTTGCCCGGCTTGCGAGGGCAAAGGCATCGTCAAGACGGTGCGAACCGTGGCCTACAACATTTTTCGCGAAATACTGCGCGAAGCGCGCCAATTCAATCCGCGGGAATTTCGGGTGGTTGCTTCGCCCAAGGTGATCGAGCTGTTTCTGGATGAAGAAAGCCAGCATCTGGCAGGCCTGAGCGAGTTCATTGGCAAACCAGTGTCCTTGCAAAGCGAGAGTGCCATGGGGCAGGAGCAGTACGATATTGTGCTGTTGTAGATCCCCCGGTCCTGTTCCATGTCAAGCGCCCGTACCGCCAATCCGTTGCCGATCCCGATTCTGATGTACCACCAGATCGAGGCTGCGCCGCCCAGGGGCGCGGCATTCCGGAGTCTGTACGTTTCGCCGCCAGTCTTTGCCCGGCAAATGGCATTCTTGAGCCTGCTTGGTTACCGCGGCCTGTCGATGTCGGCCTTGATGCCCTTTCTGGAGGGCGAGCGCACTGGCAAGGTCGTGGGCATTACCTTTGATGATGGCTACCTCAACAATTTGAGCCACGCGTTGCCGGTTCTGAATCGACATGGATTTTCATCGACCTGCTACGCGGTCAGCCAACTCCTCGGTCAGACCAACACCTGGGATCGTGCGACCGGTATCGCTCAAACGGCTCTCATGGATGGGGCACAGTTGAGGCAATGGCTTGCGGGCGGGCAGGAGGTAGGGGCGCATACACGCCACCATGTTCGTCTGACGCAGGCCGGGGATTCGACTTGCATGGAGGAAATAGGTTTGTCCAAGTCGGAACTGGAACAAGTGACCGATTCCCCGGTGCGGCATTTTTGCTATCCCTACGGCGAGTACCGGCCCGATCATGTGGCGATGGCGCGGGCGGCGGGATTTGAGTCTGTCACGACCACGCAGCGCAGTCGTTGCCTGGCGGGGGAAGACATGATGCAACTGCCGCGCGTGCCGGTGCTTCACTCAACCAGTCTGCCCTTGCTCTGGTTGAAGCTGGGCACGGCCTATGAAGATCGGCGGCGTGCGTGACGACATCGCTGGCGCCTTCAGTGCAACAAAGACGCCTGCGCATTGCGGTGTTGAATCGTGTTTTTTCTCCCACAGGCGGCGGGGCGGAGCGCTATTCCATTGCGCTGGTCGAACAACTGGCATTGCGCCACGAGATTCATGTGTTCGCCCAGCAGATTGATCACGATTGGCCTGGCGTGACTTACCACACCGTGTCAAGGCCGCTGACCCGGCCGCGCTGGGTCAACCAGCTCTGGTACGCAACCGCCACCTGGTGGCTGACGCGACGCGGCTTTGATGTCGTGCATTCGCATGAGAATACCTGGCACGGGCAGGTGCAGACGGTGCATGTGCTGCCGGTCAAGTACACACTGTTTCAAGGGCGGACTGGTTGGCGGCTGGTGATGCGTTACCTGAAAGTGGCCACCAGTGTGCGTCTGATGACCTACCTTTGGCTGGAAAGTGCCCGTTTTTCGGACCTGGAAAGTCGTCGCATCGTGGTCACATCAAACAGCCTCAAGGCCCAGATGGCAAGCACCTATCCAGCGACGCTGCCGGCGCTGCGCGTCGTGACACCGGGGGTTGCGATGGTCGGCGCTGTCGGAACACCGGAGCAGCGGATGACGGCGCGCCAAAGATTGCACTTGCCGCAGAGCGGGCACGGCATTTTGTTTGTCGGTAATGATTATCGGAAGAAGGGGCTGGAGACGCTGATCAAGGCAGTGGCGCAACTGTCGGGCGACACCTGGTTGGCCGTTGTCGGCAATGGTGCACAAATTCCCGAATTTCAGGCGCAGGCGAAGCTGGCCGGCGTTGCCGATCGGGTGTTTTTTCTTGGTCCGATGAAGGATGTCGGCGATGCCTATATTGCTGCTGATTGTCTGGCACATCCAACCCTGGAAGACACGTTTGCAATGGCAGTACTGGAGGCCATGGCAAACGGGCTGCCCGTGGCGGTGAGCGGCGAGCGCTATTGCGGGATTTCGGGCCTGTTGACACACGAAGTGAATGCCGTGATTCTTGCGAATCCACGGGATTCAGAAGGGCTGGCTGATGCCTTGCGCAGCCTGTTTCAGGATCCGTCACAAAGCCAGCGTCTGTCTGAGGCGGCGCTGGCATTTGCCAGTCAGTATCAATGGTCGGCGCTTGCCGCGCGGCAGGAAGAGATCTATTACTCGTTGCCGATGGCCCATGCATGACCGCTTGAAGGCAACTTCAAGTGGGTGTTTCAGCTGCTGGACTGGCTCCGGTCATTGCGGCGCTGTCATGCAAACCGAGTCGGTAAAGCCGCGCGTATTGGCCGTCGTGTTGCATCAACTCCGCATGGTTTCCCGTTTCAACGATTTGTCCGGCGTCCAGCACCACGATCCGGTCGGCATGGTGCACCGTGGACAGGCGGTGAGCAATCACCAGCGTGGTTCGATTTTGCATGAGATGCACCAGTGCATCCTGAACGGCGCGCTCGGACTCCGTGTCCAATGCAGAGGTGGCTTCATCGAGAATCAAGACCGGTGCATCCTTATATAGCGCCCTTGCAATCGCCAGACGCTGTCTTTGGCCGCCGGAAAGTTGAGTCGCGTTGTGGCCGACCAGCGTGTCGATTCCCCGGGGCAAATCTTCCACGAACTGAGCCAGATTGGCCGCCTTGAGGCATCGCATGACTCTGTTGCGGTCGACCGTCATGCCCAAGGCCACGTTGGCCGCAATACTGTCGTTGACCATCACCACCTGCTGGCTGACAAATGCAAACTGTGATCGCAGTGACTTGAGCGACCATTCGCGCACATCATGACCGTCAAGAAGAACCCGCCCGGAACTAATATCAACAAAGCGGGTGAGGAGGTTGACCAGGGTGGTCTTGCCCGATCCGGAGGCGCCGACCAGCGCAACTGTTTCACCTGACTTGACCGTCAAATCGAGCTCTTTCAGAGCAGGCGCAGAGTCGTGAGAAAAAATCACGCCTGCTTGTGAAAATTCAATATCACCGGACGCGCGCAGCTTGGAAAAATGACCCTCTGATTCTCTGGGTGTCGACTCAATCAAGGCCAGTCCGCGTTCCAGCGCCACCAGCCCCCGGGTGATCGGGCTCGACACTTCCGACAACTGCCGGATCGGCGCGATGATCATCAGCATTGCCGTCACGAACGCGACAAATCCACCGACCGATGTACCGCTGCTGGCGCTTTGAACCAGGGCCACCGAGATCACGGCCGAAAGAGCCACTGCCGCCAGCATCTGGGTCATGGGTGTCATGGCTGCGCCGGCAACGGTCGACTTCATGGCCAGGTGTCGCAATGACTCGCTAAGGCGGTCGAAGCGCGCAGCTTGTGATGCTTGGGCGGCGTACAGGCGAATGTCCCTATGGGCCAACACATTTTCTTCCACCACATAAGCCAGGTTGTCGGTTGCTTCCTGATTGGCCTTTGTGATCCGGTGCAGCCGCGCGGTCAATACCCGCATGACCAGCGCAACCGCAGGGAAGACCGCCGCAACGATCAGGGTCAGGCGCCAGTTGAGATAGAAGAGATAGCCGGTCAGTGCCAACAGGGTCAAGCCGTTGCGCGTCAGGCTCAGCAAGGAATTGACCAGCATGACGGATCCAGTCTGGACCTCGTAAACAACAGTGTTGGCAAGCGCGCTTGAGCTCTGCTCGGCAAACAGTTTCAGATGGGCCAGCAGAATCTTGTTGAACATGGCCCGGCGCATGGCCAGCAAGCCGTGGTTCGTGATCTTGGTCAAACCAATTTGGGACACGTAACCTGCCAGGCTGCGCACGCCGAACAGCAGCAGCAGTGCGACCGGCACGGTCCAGATTTCCAGTGAGCCTTGCTGGAACCCACGGTCCAGCAGGGGTTTGAGCATGGCCGGAATCAGGGGTTCGGTGGCCGCGCCAACGACGGCGCCAGCGGCAACGATAGTCCAGACGCCCGGGAGATGGCCAAAATAGGGCAGCAATTTCTTTAGTCGCTTGACCAGACTGCCGGCACCACCAGTATCGTTGGCGTTTGAAGCGTTGGGTTGATCCGGCATCACGTGGTGACTTTCATGCGCAACTGGCCTTGCGCTGACATATCCTGATCTGCCGTTCCCGGTCTGCTTCTAAGTCCCAGAGCGATCAGAAGCCCCAGTGCAATGCAGAAAAAATCGCCAATCAAACCGTCGTACAAGGTCGAATTGAACATGCAGGCCACGGCCAAAGCCGCCACGACGCAAAGCGTTGTACGGGCAACGGACGTCTTGAATTGGCGCGTGTCGCGGACGATGCCAGCCAGCAGCAACAGCAATAACAGCGTGCCGCCAATGCCCAGTTCGACGCCCCACAAAAGATACTCCTGATGGGGATTCTTGACTTGATTTTCACCAAAGGACCTGGTGGCAAAACCACCGTCAAGCTGTTTGATCGTCATTGTCCAGCTCCCGACACCATGTCCAAACCAGGGATTCTCCTCTATCGCCTGAACCGAGCGCCGCCAGGCGTTCAGACGAATGCCCGAGGAATTTTCACCAGTGATCGAAGAATCTTCGATCTCACCCTGAATTGCATAGATTTGACTTTCATGAATCATTTTTGACAGGCGATCATGAACTTGCGATGACCCGACGGACAAAACGAACAAGACAAGCACTGGCGTGGTGATCAAGGCTGTAAATCGCAATCGCCTGGGCATCGCCCACATGACCGACAGAGAGAGAACAGTCAATGCGACGGCGTAGCCTGTGCGCGCCTCCAGCAGCAGCAACACGTTGATCAGCGCTGCGGCAGCCAGCAGGCCGCCAAGCCAGGGCCGCCAGAGGTGCTCGGACCGAAGGTGCCAGACGATGGCTGCCGTGGTAGCGAAAATAATCGACTGATCAAGATAGCTTGAAAAAACTACATATTCACTGCCCAAGCCGTGAGCTGTCACCCAGGGCATGTGTATGCCAGACGCCAGCAGCCATGAACCGGCCAAAAGAAATGTCTGACCGATGACGAAAGCCATCACGCCGATACGTGCCTCTTGCGCGGTCCGGATCAAACTGACCAGCAGCAATATTTCCAGCAGCTTCCCGTGTTTGACAATCGAGACCAATGCAATTTTCTGGTCTGCATCAGTCCACATGAGACTCAGCGAAAAGGCCAACAGGATAGCAAGAACGATCCTGGAAATAACAAGGTTTTCAAGATCTGGGCCGCTGTCATTTCTGACAAGCCCCGCGAGCAGATGCCACAAGCTGAAAATGAACAAGAGTATTTTGGCAATGCTGATCCAGGCCATCGGAAGGCTTGCCGATAGCGCCACCAGACAAACCAGAACCAGGCGAAAACTCCAGACAGGGCGCGGTTGATGTGCGGAGGATGACATGGAGGAAACGAAAATTCCAGCTTGATGCGGGTGTGAGTGTGTATTCAATGGGGTGCCGGTTGCCTGAGGCTGACACGCGGCCAAGGGCTTTGACGAAAAGTGTACCGAGGCCGTCTTCACCGCCCGGGAACGTCAGTATTATGCCGACAACTTGCTACACTCACGCTCTCTTATGCGCCTTTCAGTTATCGTCATTACTCGCAATGAGCGCAGCAACATCGCTGACTGCCTGCGCAGTCTGGCCTTTGCGGACGAGGTGCTTGTGCTGGACAACGCAAGCACGGACGGGACAGCGGACATAGCGCGCAGCCTTGGCGCCCGCGTGTCGGTGACGCAGGACTGGCCGGGTTTTGGACCCCAGAAGAACCGGGTGCTTGACCTCGCTGGCGGTGAGTGGGTGCTGTCCATTGATGCCGATGAGCGTGTCACCCCGGCGCTGTGCAATGAAATCCTGACGACGATTTCTGCAGCACCGGTGCAGAATGTTTTCAGTGTTCCCAGACTGTCGAGCTATTGTGGCCAGTACATGATGCATTCCGGGTGGAACCCGGATCGGGTGGTTCGCTTGTTTCGTCGTGGCAGCGCGAGGTTTTCGGATGATCTGGTGCATGAGAGGCTATTGACAGGGGATGCGATCGGCCGACTCCGGGCGCCTTTGCTGCATCTGAGCTTTCCCGACTTCGAGGCAGTACTTGACAAAGTCAACCGCTATTCCACAGCAGGCGCACAAGGGATGATGAAGAACGGCAGATCAGGCAGCCTGTTTGGCGCGATTGGTCATGGGTCGTGGGCCTTTTTTCGCACCTATATTCTTCGCCTGGGTTTTCTGGATGGTCAATTGGGCCTGGCCTTGGCCATTTCCAATGCGGAAGGCACCTACTATCGGTACGCCAAGCGCTGGCTGATGTCACGCAGGCAGTTGATCAACCAAGACGTAGCCAAGAATTGAAGATCGCCTTCATTGTTTTGACCTACAACCGACCGGACACTTTGTTGCAGGTCCTGCGTGGGCTCGCCCGCCAATGCAATGAACTGCACGAAGTGATCATTGCGGACGACGGTTCGTCGCAGGCGTCGGTCGCGGCCATGCAAGCCAGCTTGCCGTCGTTCAGGGCGCCACTTATTCACGTTTGGCATCCTGATACTGGCTTCGCCGCCGCTCGTGCCCGCAATTTGGCGGCTGCATCCAGCACATCCGACTATCTTGTCTTTATGGATGGAGACTGCATCCCCGGTCCCGGCTTTGTCGAGGCCCACTCGGCCCTTTCGGAGAGGCGATATTTTGTCAATGGCAGTCGGGTATTGTTGAGTGAATCGCTGACAAGGAAGATCCTCGCCAACGAGGTTGACATCTCCAGGGCTCACTGGGGTGACTGGATTCGCTGGCGTATGACCGGTGATGTGAACAAACTGGCCCATCTATTGCGGTGGCCGGACGCGCCATTTCGCAAAAGCGGTATTTTTCGCTGGAGAAATATCAGAAGCTGCAATTTCGGTGTCTGGCGCAGTGACTATTTGAACGTTAATGGCTTTGATGAGTCTTTTGAAGGTTGGGGTCATGAAGACGCTGACATAGTGTTACGTCTGCATAACGCCGGCGTGCAGCGAAAAAATGGTTTTTGTGCCACTGAGGTTTATCATTTATGGCACCCCGAAAATGATCGCGTCAATGAGGTTGCAAATCGACAGTTGGTCACGCAGCGTTTGCAGACAGGGCTGATAAGAGCGGTCAAAGGAGTTAGCGACTCGCTTGCGGCCGATGGCGTGAGAGTGATGCGGTTAAACTGAAATGATTGAAAACACAGTATTCAAGATGAGCAAAGTTATTGCCAAGATTTATTTTTTCCTCCTGTTTCTGGGTTTGGGCTTGCCGGCAATGGCCCAATTTCGCGTCGAAGTTTCCGGTGTCGGCCTGACCCAGTTGCCGATTGCCGTTTCCACCTTCCGTGGCCAGGACGCTGTCCTGCAAAAGGTTTCCGCCATCGTGCAGGCGGACCTGGAGCGCAGCGGGCAGTTTCGCGCGGTTGATTCGACTGGTTTTGCGCTTGACGAACTCACCCGGCCGGATGTGGCTGTATGGCGGCAAAAGGGCGCTGATTCGCTGGTGACAGGCAGCGTCTCGCGACTGGCTGATGGCCGCTACGATGTGCGATTTCGCCTGTGGGATGTCGTGCGTGGGCAGGATTTGGGTGGTCAGAGCTACGCGGTAACCCAGTTTGACCTGCGTCTGTCGGCGCATCGCATTGCCGATTTTGTCTATGAGAAGCTGACCGGCGACAAGGGCGTTTTTTCGACCCGGATCGCTTATGTCACCAAGGCGGCGGCACGTTACCAGTTGTGGGTTGCTGATGCGGACGGTGAAAATGCCCAGTCAGCGCTGGCAAGCCCCGAGCCCATCATTTCGCCCGCGTGGTCGCCAGACGGCGCTCGGCTGGCCTATGTCTCGTTCGAGTCTCGCAAACCAGTGGTCTATGTCCATGACGTTGGCAGTGGGAAACGTCGCCTGATTGCGAATTTCAGAGGTTCAAATAGTGCGCCTGCCTGGTCGCCTGACGGTCGTACCCTGGTGGTGACGCTCAGCCGTGACGGAGGTTCGCAGTTGTATGCCATTGATGCGAACGGAGGCGAGCCACGCAGGTTGAACCAATCCGGCAGCATCGATACCGAACCGGTTTACACACCCGACGGGAAGTACCTTTATTTTGTCAGTGACCGGGGTGGTGCGCCGCAGATTTATAAAATGCCGTCCGCGGGCGGCAGCGCCGAGCGAGTGACGTTTACCGGAAATTACAACATTTCCCCTGCCGTCAGTCCCGACGGTCGCTGGCTGGCCTACATTTCCCGTGTCAATGGCGCATTCAAATTACATCTGATGGAACTTGCGGGCGGCGCGGTGACCGCGATCACCGATACTGTGGCCGACGAAAGCCCCAGTTTTGCGCCAAATAGCCGGCTGATTGTGTATGCGACCCAGCAACAGGGCCGGGAGGCGCTCATGACGACAACCCTGGACGGCAAGGTCAAAGCTCGTTTGAATGGCCAGAATGGCGACATTCGTGAGCCCGACTGGGGTCCGTTCCAGAAGCAATTAACCTTAAAGGAGTAGATTCGATGAAACATTTCTTGTTGGCGCTTGGTGCGTCGATTCTGATCGCTGGCTGTGGCTCGGCGGTGAAGCTTGACGATGTGCCCGTCGTGGACAAATCCGGTACCTCTGTCACGCAGCCAGGTGCCGGGGGTACGGGTGCGGGTGTCGGTGCCGGGGGCGTGACGTCGGTGGACCTCGGGAAACCGGATCCGCAGGCGGCTATGCCCGCCGGGCCGCGAATTGTCTATTTTGATTACGACAGTTATGTGATCAAGCCCGAGTTTCAGTCCCTGATTGAGACCCATGCGCGATACATCAAGGCAGCCAAGGGGCGCAAAGTTGCAATTGAGGGACATACCGATGAGCGCGGCGGGCGGGAATACAACCTTGCTTTGGGTCAGAGACGGGCCGAGGCTGTGCGCAGCGCCTTGGGGCTACTGGGGGTCGCTGATGGCCAGGTGGAAGCGGTCAGTTTTGGCAAGGAAAAGCCGGCCGTACCAGGTTCTGACGAAGCGGCCATGGCCAAGAACCGCCGGGCTGAGATCAGCTACCGCTGATCGTTTGCAAAATGAACAGAGCCACCATCTTTCGTCGGGTCGCTTTTTCCGCGCTGTTTTGCGTAGCGGCTGCGAGCGCCAGTGCCGGGCTGTTTGATGACGAGGAGGCGCGCAAAGCGATTCTCGATCTCCGTCAGCGCGTCGAGGCGGTGCGAACGGAGTCAGAGCAGGGCTTGAGCCGGGGCAGTGAAGACAATGCTTCCTTGCGTCGCAGCCTGCTTGATCTTCAAAATCAGATCGAGACTTTGCGGTCCGAGCTTGCCAAGCTCAGGGGCATGAATGAACAACTTTCGCGTGACATTGCAGATATTCAAAGGCGGCAGAAGGACATCTCACAGGGCGTGGATGATCGTCTGCGTCAGTTTGAACCCGTGAAAGTTGCCATCGATGGCCGTGAGTTCACGGCAGAACCCGCTGAAAAGCGGGATTTTGAAGCGGCATTGGCGGTTTTCAGAAAAGGTGACTTTTCTGCGTCGCAAACCGTATTTGTGGATTTTCTGAAGCGCTATCCAAGTACCGGCTATGGGCCGTCCGCGCTGTTCTGGCTCGGCAACGCGCAATACGCCACGCGTGACTACAAGGAAGCATTGATTAACTTTCGGGCCTTGATTGGGCGGGAACCGGAGCATATGCGGGCTCCGGAGGCGGTGTTGTCAATCGCCAATTGCCAGATCGAACTCAAGGATATTCGTGGCGCCCGAAAAACCCTGGAAGATTTGATCAAGGCCTATCCTCAGTCCGAGGCGGCTGGTGCGGCAAAGGAAAGGCTCGCACGCCTTAAATAGTGACAAACCAAGACCAATTTCCGGCGCTGCATGCAATTGAGTTGCCAGAGCCGATTGCAGATGCAGACCGGCGTTTTGGTGGTCTTGCCCGCCTGTATGGGATTTCGGGAGCGCAGCGCATCGCTGATGCGCATGTGGCAGTCATCGGCATCGGGGGTGTTGGATCCTGGGCCGTCGAGGCGCTGGCACGCAGTGGCGTGCGGCATTTGACATTGATTGACCTGGACCATGTGTCTGAGTCAAATATCAATCGTCAAATTCAGGCGGTCGATGCAAGCCTGGGGCAGGCCAAGGTATTGGCGATGCGGGACCGTGTACTTTCATTCAACCCTGCGTGTGAAGTGCTGTGCATCGAGGAATTCGTGGAGTCTGGAAATTGGCCTGAACTGCTGCCGGTGGGCGTTACGGCTGTTATCGACGCCTGTGATCAGGTGAAGGCGAAGACCATGCTGGCGGCTTGGGCGCGAAACACGCCGACCCTTTTCATTTCGGTCGGTGCTGCGGGTGGCAAGCGCCAAGCTCATCTGGTTGACATCGATGATCTTGCACTCACCACCCACGATCCCTTGTTGGCGCAGGTGCGTTATCGCTTGCGCAAAGACCACGGCGCGCCACGTGAAGGCAAAAAAATCGGTGTCGCTTGCGTCTACAGTCGTGAGGCGGTCAGACCACCCGATCCGTCTTGCGCGATAAGCGAAGGCGACGGAACGCTGAACTGTCATGGCTACGGTTCCGTGGTCAGCGTGACTGCGACATTCGGTCAGTGCGCAGCGGGGTGGATTCTCGACCAAATCGCGGATGGTCGACAAACAAACAAAAATTTATCGATATAATCTAAGGCTTTGCAGCGTGATGAACGTCACGTTCAAATGCAAGTGACACGGGATGTTAGCTCAGTTGGTAGAGCAGCGGACTTTTAATCCGTTTGTCGTGGGTTCGACCCCCGCACATCCCACCATCCAAGCTCTGTCAGATATGGAAAGCCTGCTACTTAATTGCTAGCGGGCTTTTTTGTTTTTCTGGGATCTTTTGATTCACGCGCCGGCATCAGACGGGCCAGACTCAGCGGTGCAGTGCAGGTATACAGTCCCTCGCGCTTCTGAGGCAACCTCATCGCGGGGGCTTGACGCATTTCTTCATTTTGGCTGGATGCCGCCGCCGGACAAGAAAAAACCCAGTTTGTAAGGCTGGGTTCAAGTCGCCGTAGGGCATACCGCACTCTGGAGTTGAAGCGCGGGGGCTTGATGCCCGACTGCAATATAGCACTGCGCCAGTTTGACTGGGTTGACATTGCGCAACAAAGCTGATGGCGGACTTCCTGGCCGCTCTGAATTCGTCGTTCATCGCACGAAATAGGCACACACCTGAGCGCATCAACCCTGCTGCACAAACGCTTCAAATTCGTCAATCGGGATCGGTTTGCTGAACAGATACCCCTGATAGTCGTGGCAGCCCATACCGGCAAGGAAGTCACGCTGCGCCTCGGTCTCGACTCCCTCGGCTATCACGGACAGACCCATGCTGTCAGCCAGGGCGATGACCATCCTGGCAATGGCTGCATCATTGGGGTCAATCAGAATGTCGCGCACAAATCCCTGGTCGATTTTGAGCTGATCAATTGGTAGACGCTTCAGGTAAGAAAGCGACGAGTAACCGGTACCAAAATCGTCCAGCGAGAAGCCCACTCCCTGACCCTTGAGCGCGCTCATCTTTGCGATAACGTCGTCAACGTTCGCGACCATGATGCTTTCGGTCAATTCCAGTTTAAGGCGCTGCGGATTGGCGCCAGTGTGTGAAAGCGTATTGATGACCTGATCGACGAAATCGGGTTGACGGAATTGATACGAGCTTACATTCACCGACAAGGACAGATGCGACATTCTCGGCTGCGTCGCCCAACCCGCCAATTGGGTGCAAGCAGTATCCAGCACCCAATTGCCCACCTGCGATATCAGTCCGACTTCTTCGGCCAGCGGTATAAACCGCGCTGGTGAAACCGATCCGCGCTCCGGGTGCAACCAGCGCAGAAGTGCCTCCGCTCCCAGAACCTCTCCGGCTGAGTCAACTTGCGGCTGATAGTGCAAAAAAAGTTGACCCTTTGCCATCGCCTCCCGGAGATCTTCCTCCATCGCCGCGCGTTCAATGAAACTGGTCTGCATTTCAGCATCGTAAAAGCGCACCGTGTTGCGACCGGCATCTTTGGCCTGATACATCGCGAGGTCGGCTTGCTTCATCAGCTCGTCCGGTGAATTTTCATTCTGCGAAAACAAGGTGACACCGATGCTCGCCGTACTGTGGTGGTGTTCGGACGCCCCAAGAAGGTACGGTTGATTGAGGCGCTGGAGAATCTTTGCGCAGACTACTTCCGCCTGCCGCGCCGCGCTATGCAAATCGTCGTCAAGGTTCTCCAGCATCACCATGAATTCGTCGCCACCGAACCTGGCAACCGTGTCATGTTCTCGCAGGCTCCCGACGAGCCGCTGCGCCACTTCTTTGAGCAATAGGTCACCAACGTCGTGCCCGCGTGTATCGTTTATCTTCTTGAAATGGTCTAGATCAATAAACAGCAAAGATCCATTGTTGCCAATGCGCGCGGTTGCGCTTACGGCTCTTTTCAATCGATCCATCAATTCGCGGCGATTAGGCAACAAAGTGAGAGGGTCCTGGCCTGCGAGTAATGCAAGCTCACGGCGCAAAAGCAGACCTTTGGCGTATTGATGAAAAATAATCGCAGACAAAATGACCGCCAAAATGACTGCTGCCAGCGAGTTAAGACGCATGATCGCCAATTGCGGTCCGTTTTCGTGCATGAGCAACAATTGCCATACCGCCGCGATGGCGATACTGAACAATGCCAAAGAAATGACCGGCCGCATGAGAGAGAGACCGGCCACAGCAAAACAAACCAATATGAACGCCTCCATTCCCCCTACGGCGACATCGAGGTATGAAAGCGCCACGCCATAGATGAGATAAGTCAAACACATCATGACCTGCAAAGTAATTGCAGCCCGAGTGTTAAAGCTTGGCCTGCGCAAAATGCGGGAAACGACCGCGGTCAGCAGTAGTGTCGTGACAGCGGTGATGGTATGCAGCAGAAACAACGAATTTGCCCAGACCTGTGTCTCGGGTTGATTCTGGGGAACCGGGTAATTCCAGTACCAGACAGCCAGGGCGACTTCGAAAGGAGCAAAGAACCAAAAGGTGATGAACATGCGTCGCAACGACTCGATTGCGGCTTCGTCTTGCACTGCCCCGTAATCTTGCATCAAGCGTCGCATCCGCGCGATTAGCCCCGACAGGAACAAATGTTCGTTCATCGCGGGGCTATGGGTTTGGCGCAATCGATGTGGAGATTGCTTCGCAGGCACCAGCGCGACGCACCGCGCAGAATCAGCAGGACGATTCCGGAGCAGGTCCATTGCCGGGAAGGGAAACCGTTCTTCAGCCGTAACGCCAAAGTCTTGTCAACGCTCAACCTTCTCGCAAACGAGGAACGCTTTTTCATGTTTCGGTATGCTGCCTGTCATAGCCGGTTGGAAATCGCCATTTTTTTCCCGCATCGTACGCCGGTTTGCCCATCAGTTTCCTCAGCGCGTCAAGTTCAACCCTCAGTGACTGCGGGCTGACAAGCGCAATGTGTCACCCCGGCTGAGCCGTGGTTTGACAATTCGCAAAAGAACAGTGACGCTTGACGAGCGCTGTCCTCGTCGTGGTCAGTGACGCGACAAATTTGATTGCACGAACCCAGGCGATCTTCGAGTCGGTATCGTTGAACCGTGATCGACTTGTTTGTGAATCAGCTTGAGCGCCCGCTCCGGCGGCATCAAGAGTCGACTGAAGCGCTCCAGCGATTGTCCCAATCATGGGCCTGCTCGTTACGGGCCTTGTCGGTCACACGGCGTTCGCGCTTGGTTGGCCTGCCATGGACGATGCTGAGCGCGGGTTCAGGTGCCAGACGGCGCTGTTCTGCAGCGGCGATGCGGCTCGCGACGGACTCAGGGGTTTCGGCAAAAAGGAGGGCGGCCACGGTTGCCGGCCCGCGTTTGTCGCTGATACCTTGAATCAGCACACTGCGGGTGATTGCGCCGACACGCAGTTGCACCAAGTCTCCGGCCTTGACTTCACGGGCCGGCTTGACCGCCATGCCATTCACCTGTACGCGGCCTTTGTCAATTTCCTCGCTGGCCAGACTGCGCGTCTTGTAGAAGCGCGCGGCCCACAGCCATTTATCAATCCGAAGCCGCTCCATCAATAGGCGTCTTTCATCAGCGGACAGGTTCACCCATCGGGGCTTGATCAATCCTTATTGATTTCATGCAGTGTGATGAGGTCCATGAAGGCGGCCAACACCTCCCGTTTGAATCCGACGCGCGTGCGGCCGACACCGTCGCCACCATTGAGAATTAAATGCTGCAGGTACTCAACGCAGTCTTTGTGACCCCAAAACATTTCTATCGCCGTGGCGATGCGCGCGTGTTGCGCCCGGATGATCGCCATGTCGTTGTCGATGCGAACTTGCCGGGGAAGTTCATTCATCGGCAGCGGCCGGGTTATTTCATCCGCTGGATCATGGTGGATTTCCGGGAAGTCGCCGTATTTGCTTATGGGCATGTCAATTTGTATTCATCTTGCACGCAGCGCGCGTGGTATCGCCAGAAAAATGCAAGATTCAATAGGCGAGCGCCACCAGGTAAAGATGAAAGATGCATAGACGAAAATTATAGTATTCGCTTGGGTACCTGTCGAATATCAGGAACTGTGTGCCGGGACGATGCGGATGCAGTTGATTCTGATCGGTCCATTCGCCGCTATTGGGTAATTTCCAGATACACTAAGTGGTTTTCCTTGGCTGGCCAGGTTCTTCCGACCACCCGCTCGACGGTCCCGCTATGGAACTCGGCCGAGATGGCCCGGTCCTGCAACTTGGTCAAATTGATCTGGCTCGATGCAATGCCTGCGACACGCGTCACCGCAATGCCGGGTGGCGGAGACTGGCCGTCGAACTCGATGTGATGCGTGGTCGGGTCCAGATAGCCCCGGGGGCGCACCAGTTGAACAACGGCAAACGCCGGCAGATCCGCGTCGGCAAACCGGCCTGCCTTCAAATGCACCACATCGCTGCTGCGGGGGAAAGGGCTGCGATAGATGTGCGTCATGGCGTAGCCTGGCGCGCGCACGACAAACTCATAAGGCACGCCAGGCAGGGCCTTGAACGGGCCCCAGTGGCCATCGGCACCGACTGCCTTCACGTGGACCGGCCCACCGACGCGCAAGCCGGTGTCGTAATGCACGGCATAGACCTCGACCTTGGCTTTGGGAACCGGCAGGTTGTTCGAGAAATTGCCACTCGCGCTGGCGGGGTCGCTCGAGTTCACGCCCATGCCGGTCACGATGCCGTCGAGCACGATGTTTTGTTCGGGCCGGATATCGATCGATGCGGGCGCGTGGCCGGTGATAAAGCGGTAGGTCGCGTCAAACGCCGCAGGCGAAAACGAAGTTTCACGGTGATCGAGTCGGGGAATGACAATGTTTTGCGCTCCCTTGAGCTCCGGATTGTCATAGCCGACATTCGTCGCTTTGCCTTTGGCGCCGATCCATTCTCCGTCGGGTTGAGAGTATTTGTCGTTGTTGTCCGAACGTATCGTGAGCCATTTGACCGGGCCCAATACTTCGTCACCGGCAGCATTTTTGGGCGCGTTCAGCTTTTTCAAAAAGGGACCGGTACCGGAGAATTCGCTGCCCTCGCGAAAGCCTGGAATCGCCCACACGCCGTGGTTCGGCGTGCCGCCCAAAATGGCGTGACTGACGGTCTTGTCACCGCCGCCGTTCTGGATGTAATTGCGAATCGCATAGCCGCCGCGCGAATTGCCCACCAGCACTACTTGCTGGGCGCCGGTCTTGGCCAGTACCTTGTCGACTTCGGCTTTCAAAAAGGCCATGTGCTCGGCGCTGGAATTGCGACCGGCCTGCTCCTTGCTGTCGTCATCCCTGGCCAGCGGATAGGGCTGCTGCAGGGCAAACAGGCGTTCCCGGGGCCAGCCGTTGGACTCGAAACGCCACAAGGTGGTTTGCCACAGGGCTGCCGAATCGCCGTTGCCGTGGACAAAGACAATCGGCGGCGTATCGGTCTGGTCCCTGGGGCCGAAGGCGCAACCGCTTGATGCCGCTGCCAGGGCCAAGGCGAGGGCGGCATAGGTGCCGAGAAACAGCCGTCTGAACATACTACATACTCCAACAATAAATGGCGAACACCGGACGCGCAGAGAATACAAGTGTTTGACGCCGAGTAT
Organism: uncultured beta proteobacterium; assembly: GCA_963810395.1. Lineage (GTDB taxonomy): Bacteria > Pseudomonadota > Gammaproteobacteria > Burkholderiales > Burkholderiaceae_C > Rhodoferax. The sequence continues at coordinate 725,797 of CAWENC010000002.1, forward strand.
CTCACCCCCGGCTGCGAGGACGGCAATGCCGGGTCATCAACAGGGTAATGGCTTGCCGGGGCTCAATCAAAAAAAGCAGTCTTGAGGAAAGTCACGTTGTGACTGGTGCCGAGTTTGATCGTATTCAAAATCGCCTGCCTGACCTCGGCGCGCTGACGATCGAAAGCGGCAAGCATGTCGTGATTATTGGCGAGCAGGGTGCCCTCTATCCTGCCGAGGGTCTCGCGACTGACAAAAAATCGATGCGCGATGCCCTGGATCTCCACCATGAATGAAATGCCATCGCCAATTTCCGGATCGATGCGGATGTTTTCAATTGCAAGCAGGTTCATAAGTGGCCTTTTTGGACAGCTTCGATGAATGCGCAGTTTGAATGGTAGTTCGAAGCGGCCGATGCGTCAAAATCTCCAACCTGACTTCATCGCTATTTTTTCAATCAGGATGCATCATGGATAAAGTGGAATGCGTCGTCATCGGCGCCGGTGTCATCGGCTTGGCAGTGGCGCGCGCACTGGCGCTCGGCGGGCACGAGGTCATGGTGCTGGAGGCGGCGCCAGCCATCGGCACGGGTATCAGCGCACGCAATAGCGAAGTGATTCATGCCGGCATCTATTACCCGGCCGGCTCGCTCAAGGCCCGCCTGTGCGTTCAGGGCCGGGGCATGCTGTACGACTACTGTGCCGGGCGCGGTATTGGCCATCGACGCTGCGGCAAGCTGATTGTGGCGACTGCGCCGGAGCAGGTGGCGCAACTGCATGGCCTGATCGACAAGGCTTCAGGCAATGGGATCAATGATCTGGTATTGCTGACGCGCGAGCAAGCCCGCGCCCTGGAGCCCCAGCTGATGTGCGAGGCGGCGATTTTCTCGCCCAGCACCGGCATTGTGGACAGCCACGCCCTGATGCTGGCGCTGCACGGCGAGATCGGCAATGCGGGCGGAATTGTAGTGTTGAATACGGCGCTAGACAAGGCTGAGTATGCACGAGGAGCTATAACTTTGATAGCGGACGATGGCACCTGTTTGCAGGCAAGAATCGTGGTCAATGCAGCCGGTTTGCAGGCCCCGGCCGTGGCTGCACGATTCACGGGGCTGGACCCTTGCCACGTGCCGCGTGCCTGGTTTGCCAAAGGCAATTACTTCGTGCTCTCCAGCCGGGCGCCGTTCAATCATCTGATTTACCCGTTGCCCGAGGCGAACGGTCTGGGTGTGCACCTCACGCTCGATCTGGGTGGCCAGGCCAAGTTTGGTCCGGACGTGCAGTGGGTCGATTCGAACGATGATTTCGTTGTCGATCCGGTTCGCGGTGAAGCTTTTTACGCGGCGGTGCGCAAATACTGGCCGGGTCTGCAGGACGGTGCGTTGCAGCCGGGCTACGCCGGTATTCGCCCGAAAATTCATGGCCCTCATGAGGCCGCCTGCGACTTCCTGATTCAGGGCCCGGCCGAGCATGGCGTACCGGGGCTGGTCAATCTGTTCGGTATTGAATCACCCGGCTTGACCAGCGCGCTGGCGATTGGCGCGCATGTGGCGGCAATGGTTTAGACGCTGCGCTTGATCAAGCTGGCGGCTTGTGTCACCAGGACCGGTCCCTGGTAAATCAGACCGGTATAGATCTGCACCACATCGGCACCTGCCCTGATCTTGCTCATGGCATCTTCGGCACTCATGATTCCGCCCACGCCGATGATCGGAAACTCCCGGCCCAACGCAGTGCGCAGTTGCGTGATGATGCGGTTGCTCAGCGCCAGCACCGGGGCACCGGACAGACCACCAGCCTCCCCGGCGTGGGCCAGTCCTTGCACCGCGTCGCGACTGAGCGTGGTGTTGGTCGCGATGACGCCATCCATGCCGTGGCGTTTCAATGTGGCGGCGATGAGCGGTATCTGCGAAGAATCCAGATCCGGCGCAATTTTGACGAAGATCGGCACACGTCTTGGCAGCAAGCCGCCCTGTCCGTCAGGTCGGCCGTGCTGGCGGGCCAGCAGCTCGCGGCGCTGTGAAATCGCGCCCAGCAAGCTGTCGAGCGCTTCATCGCCCTGCAAAGAGCGCAAGTCTTTGGTATTCGGACTTGAGATGTTGATGGCGACGTAGTCGGCGTACGGATAGACACCGTCAAGGCAGGCCAGGTAGTCCTCGGTGGCGTGATCGATCGGCGTCACGGCGTTCTTGCCGATGTTGAGTCCGAGCAGCATCGGCAGTTTTTTTGGTGCTGCCTGGAGTGCGCCCGGCCTCGGCGTTTCTACGGTTTGCCGCTGCCGATAGAGGTCAGACCGCTTGAGGTTGGCGATGAAAGCGTCGAGCCCGTCGTTATTGAAGCCAAACCGGTTGATCAGCGCCCGGGCTTGCGGCAGCCGGAAAAGGCGCGGTTTGGCGTTGCCCGCTTGCGCCCGGGGTGTGACCGTCCCGACTTCGGCAAAGCCAAAGCCCATGGCGCTCAGCGCATCGATGCAGCGCGCATTCTTGTCCAATCCTGCCGCCAGGCCGACCCGGTTGGGGAACGTCAGTCCGGCCAGTTCAATCGGGTCATCCACGCGCGCGCTGCAATAGGCCAGTTGCAGGAGCGTTCCCTGGGTAGCTGCGAGGGCATTGAGGGTCAGCTCATGCGCGGTTTCCGGGTCCAGGCCAAATAAAATCGGGCGGGCGAGGGTGTAGGGGCTCAGAGTCATCGGATAATTCCTGCAACATTTTTTTGTAATAAGCCTGATTTTCCCAGATGACACATCCTATGCCCCAAACCCACGCCGCAACGTCGCAAGATGAACTCAAAACCCTGGTCGGGCAGGCGGCGCTCCGGTACGTGCTGCCGGGCGAGATTGTTGGCGTCGGCACGGGCTCGACCGTCAATAAGTTTATCGATGCGCTGGCCTCGATGAAGGGGCAGATCAAGGGCGCTGTTTCCAGTTCCGTGGCGAGCACCGAGCGGCTGCTGGCGCTGGGCATACCGGTTTTTGACACCAATGAGGTGGCCGAGTTGTCGGTCTATATCGATGGCGCCGACGAGATCGATGGTCACGGCAACATGATCAAGGGCGGTGGCGCCGCGCTGACGCGCGAGAAAATTGTCGCCGCCCAATCGCGCCAGTTTGTTTGCATTGTCGATGAGTCCAAACTGGTTCAGACGCTGGGCAAGTTTCCGGTTCCGGTAGAGGTCATCCCGATGGCGGCCAGGCGGCTGATGCGTCAGTTCGCGGCTCTGGGGGGGCAGGCGCAGATTCGCCTCAAGGAGGGTCAGCCGCTGCTGACTGACAACGGCCAGCAGATTCTGGATGTGCGGGGCCTGCAGATCAGCGACCCGCTCGCCTTCGAGTCGCTGGTCAGCCAGTGGCCGGGGGTGGTGACGGTGGGCGTGTTCGCTTTTCAGAAGGCCCAGATCTGCCTTCTGGGCACCGCCGAAGGTGTCAAAACACTGACCTTCTGAGGATTTGCGGGACAGATCTTCAGCTCTGTCCTCAACTGATCAAAACCGGATGCCCGCCGGGTTCGAGGGGTTGGTCGCCGGTGGTGCACTGGGCAACGCATGAGCGTCCGTCGGCGCAGTCTCAGGCGTGGCGGCTGGTGCCGGTTTCTGTACCGCGACCAGGGGTGCGGCGGCCGGATTGCGGTAGCCGGCAGGCAACACGGACGTTTGCGGATAACCGGCGGCATTCAGAAACTGGGTCCATTCTGAATCAGCGTAGCCCTTGATCTGCTGACCGCCAATGGTCAGAAAGGGCAGGGAACTCTCGCCGCTGATGCGTTGCAGGGCTTGCGCATCATCAGGCGTGGTAACCGTTTTTTCGGTGAACGGAACGCCGCGACTGGAGAGCAGGGTGCGACCTGAGTTGCACGGCGCGCAGTTACTGGAGGTGTAGAGCGTCACAGGGTATTTGCTGACGACCTGCCGCAACTCGAACGGCAATGCAGTTCCTGCGGCGCTGCCTGCGTCAGTGGACTTCCCGGATGTACCCACGACAGTGGCGGGTGCTGCCGGCGGAGTGTCGGAGAAGGTGATTTTTCCGTCTGGCCCGACGATGCGATAGACCGTCTGGGCGGGTGTCTGCCCGGCGATCAGCATCATGACGGCGCACACGCCAATGCGGGCGGCCTGCGCCTTGAGCCTGGATCGATGAATTGTGTTGCTCATGCTTTATCTCCTATGCTGCTTTAACTTTGCCTGGCCATGCCCTGATGCCGCAACAAGGCATCAAGCGTGGGTTCACGGCCCCGAAAATCCTTGAAGGATTCCATGGCCGGTCGGCTGCCACCGGCTTCCAGAATCGCCTGCCGGTATTTTCTGCCAGTTTCCACATTCGGCAATCCATCCTGCCCCACGGTTTCTTCAAACGCGGCGTAGGCATCGGCGCTCAGCACCTCGGCCCACTTGTAACTGTAGTAGCCGGCTGCATAACCGCCGGCAAAAATGTGGCTGAAGGTATGGGCCGTGCGGCTCCACTGCGGTGGCTGCAATACGGCAACTTCATCGCGGACCTGGATCAGCAGGGGCATCAAATCCTGTGCCGGGTCGTGGGCCGTGTGCAGCAGCATGTCGAACAGGGAAAACTCGATCTGGCGCAAGGTTTGCATGCCGCTTTGAAAGTTTTTTGCTGCCAGCATCTTGTCAAAAAGTTCGCGCGGCAGCGCCGCGCCGGTGTCGACGTGCGCGCTCATGTGCCTGAGCACGTCCCATTCCCAACAGAAGTTTTCCATGAACTGACTGGGCAACTCGACCGCATCCCATTCAACACCGCTGATGCCGGACACGTCGCGCTCGTTGACCAGGGTCAGCAGGTGGTGCAGACCGTGGCCAAATTCGTGAAACAGGGTGGTGACGTCATCGTGCGTCAGCAGCGCCGGTTTGCCGTCAATGCCTTCGGCAAAGTTGCAGACCAGATGCGCCACCGGTGTTTGCACCTGATGCGTATCCGGGCGCAACCAGCGCGTGCGCACGTCGTCCATCCAGGCGCCCCCGCGCTTGCCGTTGCGCGCGGCCGGATCCAGGTAGAACTGACCCACCAGGGCATTGGCGCGCTCGATCCGGTAAAACTCGACCTGCGGGTTCCAGACCGGGGCCTGGTCCTTCTTGATGCTCACGTCGAACAGCGTTTCAACAATCTTGAACAGGCCGGCCAGCACTTTTGGCAGCGTGAAATACTGCTTGACTTCCTGCTCGCTGAAGGCGTAGCGGGCTTCCTTGAGTTTTTCGCTGACGTAAGGCCAGTCCCAGGCCTGCGGGTCGGGCAGATTCAATTGCTGTTCGGCAAACTGGCGCAGGTCCGCCAGGTCCTTTTCCGCAAATGGCCGCGCCTTGCTGGCCAGGTCGCGCAAGAAGCCAATGACGTGCTGGGGCGATTCGGCCATTTTCGGAACGATCGAAAGCTCGCCAAAGTTGCGATAGCCCAGCAGCCTGGCTTCTTCCAGCCGCAAGGCGAGCATTTCGCTGATCAAGGCCGAGTTGTCAAATTTGCGGGTCGACTCGTCCGCCTGATCCGAAGCGCGGGTGACGTAGGCACGGTATAGCTTCTCGCGCAGCTCGCTGCGTTTCGCGAACTGCATGACCGGCAGGTAACACGGCATTTTCAGGGTCAGCTTGAAGCCTTGCCGGTCCTCGGCCCTGGCGGCCGCCAGAGCGGTCTGCTTGACGTCATCGGGTACCCCGTCGAGCTCGAAGGCGTCGGCGTAGTAGGCGAAGGCATCGGTTGCGTCGAGCGCGTTCTCGCTGAACTTTTGACTCAAAGCTGCCTGACGTTCCTGAATCGCGGCAAAGCGCTCGCGCTCGGCACCGGCCAGGTCCGCACCACCGAGCACAAAGTTGCGCAGCGCGTTCTTGTGGGCCTGAGCCTGCTCGCTGTTGAGCGTTGCCGGATCAATGGCCTTGTATTTGGCGTACAGGCGCTCGTCCGCTCCCAGACGGGTATAGAACTCGGTGACTTTGGGCAGCATTGCGTTGTAAGCGGCGCGCAGTTCCGGCGTGTCGGCGACGCTGTTCAAGTGGCTCACAACGCTCCAGGCGCGCCCCAGTTTTTCAGTCGCGACATCGAGCAATTCGGAAATCGCGTTCCAGCCTGCCGGGAACTTGTCGGCCGTGACGGCTTCAAGCGCTGCATCGGATTGGGTCAGCAACAGCTCAACCGCAGGTGCGACGTGTTCCGGTCGAATCTGGTCAAACAGTGGCAGATCGTCAAAGGCGAGCAGGGGATTCTTCATGGACGCTTACTTTGCGGCACGTTCCGCTGCTTCAAGGGTGTTGACCAGCAACATCGTGATGGTCATCGGGCCGACGCCGCCGGGCACCGGAGTGATGTGGCCCGCCACTTGTCTGACGCCCGCAAAATCGACGTCGCCACAAAGCTTGCCCTCGTCGTTGCGGTTCATGCCGACGTCAATCACCACTGCGCCGGGCTTGACCATGTCGGCGGTCAGCACATTGCGTTTGCCTACTGCGGCGACGATGACGTCGGCCTGGCGCGTGTGATGGCCAATGTCGGCGGTGGCGCTATGGCAAACCGTGACCGTGGCATTGGCTTGCAGCAGCAGCAGCGCCATCGGTTTGCCCACAGTGTTGCTGCGGCCAATGACGACTGCGTGTTTGCCGCGCAAATCGATGCCGGTGCTGGCGATCAGTTTCATGCAACCGTAGGGCGTGCAGGGTCGAAAGCCGGGCGCACCCGTCATCAGCTCGCCGGCGCTCAAGGTGGCATAGCCGTCCACGTCCTTGGCCACAGATATCGCCTCGATCACCCGGTGCGGATCAATGTGTTTGGGAAGCGGCATCTGCACCAGGATGCCGTGGATGGTCGGATCGGCGTTCAGCGCGGCAATGCGTGCCAGCAACTCGGCTTCGGTCATGGTCGCCGGGTATTTCTCGAACACCGAGCGCACCCCGGTATCCGCGCAGCCCTTGACCTTGTTGCGAACGTAAACCGCGCTGGCTGGATCCTCTCCGACCAGAATCACGGCCAAGCCTGGTGTCACGCCATGTGCCTTGAGTGCCTGCACCCGTGTCGCCACGTCGGCGCGCAGCTGCTTTGAGAGGGCGATGCCATCGATGATCTGACCGTATTCCTGAGTCTTCATTATTTCAATTCCATAAGTAAAAAAGCCCGCTTATCATTTATGGGCGGGCGTGAGCAGCTATAAATTCAGTAGCGCTACGGCTTCGCGGGAGTTTGTCCCAAAGCAATCTTCAGCAGGTCGGCGACAGTATTGGCGTTGAGTTTTTCCATGATGTTGGCGCGGTGCGCCTCCACCGTCTTGATGCTGATCCCCAGATCGTCAGCAATCTGCTTGTTCAGTCGCCCGGCGACGATGCGCTCGAGCACCTGCGATTCGCGCAAGGTCAGGCGCGCCATCAGCGCGCCTCGGCTGGCAGCGCTCTGGTGTTCGGCAAACGCGTCCTTGGCGTGATCGAGCATGCGCTCCACCAAGGCCACCAACTGATCTTCCTTGAACGGCTTCTGGATGAAGTCCATGGCGCCCTTCTTCATGGTGTCCACTGCCATCGGCACATCACCATGGCCGGTGATGAAAACCAGGGGCAAGGGTGAACGGATCTCGATCAGGCGGTTTTGCAGTTCCAGGCCGGTCATGCCGCTCATGCGGATGTCGACAATCAGGCAGGCCACTTCGCGCGCATCGTAGCGGCTTAAAAATGACTCGCCGGATTCGAAGCATCGAACCCGGTAATCCTTGCCTTCGAGCAGCCATTGAAGCGAGTCGCGCACCGCTTCGTCGTCGTCCACCACGTAAACCGTGCCTTTTTTCGGTATCAAACTCATGCTGTGACCTGGCTTTAACCTGGTGTCCTTGGTTGTCTGTGCGGCAGTTTCGTCTTGACCTGCAGGGCTTGCGTGATCGGAATCCAAAACGAGAAACAGCAGCCCGTGATATCGGCGCCATTGTAAAGGTTCTCCGCCTTCATTCGCCCCAGGTGCGACTCCACGATCGAGCGGCACAAACTCAGTCCGATACCCATGCCCTCGGCCTTGGTGGAGTGAAACGCTTCATACAGGCGCGCCATGACGTCGGGTGCGATTCCGAGGCCGGAGTCGACGACCGTGAATTCGACCACGGCGTTGTCATCGACCTGTGCCGGCGCCACCCGCAGGATGACGCTGCGCTGCGCCGTCGGACGCTGTGCCGCGTCAATCGACTCGGCCGCATTTTTGAGCAGATTCACCAGCACCTGCTCGATCAGGATCGGGTCCACCAGCAGGCTGGGCAGGTGCGGCGCCACGTAGTGCGTGAGGCGCACGTTGCGGCGGCGCATTTCAATCTCCACCAGCTCCACTGCCTCGTCCACCATGCCCTCGATTTTTGACAGCGCGCGATTGGGTTCGCTGCGTTTCACAAAGGAGCGGATCCGGTGAATGATCTGACCGGCTCGCTGCGCCTGTTTGGCGGTTTTCTCCAGCGCCCCAAGCAAATCCTCTTCGCTGATCTGCTGCGCCTTGATGCGCGACACCATGCCGTTGCAATAATTGTTGATGGCCGTCAGCGGCTGGTTGAGCTCGTGCGCCACGCTGGACGCCATTTCGCCCATGGTGATCAGGCGGCTCGAGGTTTGGGCGCGTTCGATCTGGGCGGCGGCCTGTTCCTCGGCCACGCGACGCGAAGTGATGTCGGTGGCAATCACCATCTGGGCCAGGCGACCATCGACCCAGCTCAGATAACGCGTGCGCACTTCCAGCCACTTGCCCAGCGCATCCACATACAGCTCGGCACTTTCAGCCTCGGTGTCGGCCAGCGAGGTGGTGGGCAGCCCGACGAAGGAGTCGACGTGATCCAGCGATTCGTCGCTCGGCGGGGTCACCGGCACGCCGGCTTCGGCAACCAGCTGCAGGTGCCCTCCGGCCTGGGTGCCGAACCACAGCCGGTAGAGCTTGTTGGCAAACAACAACTCGTCGCTGCCCAGCGGTGCCACCGAGATCGAGGCATCCAGCGCTTCCAGCACCGTGGTGAAGCGTTCATGCGACGCCGACAGCTGATCCCTGATCCGGTTCGGTTCGCTGATGTCTGTCATCGACGTCATCCAGCCGGTTTGTATGCCGCGCGCGTCAATCAGCGGCGACACATAGAGCCGGGCCTCGAACAAGGTGCCGTCGCGCCGCTTGACGCGGAACTGGATGCCGCTGGGCAGGACCTTGCCGGCAAGTTCTTCCTGCAACCGCGTGCTCAGCGTTTCCTGGTCACCGTCAGGCCAATAGGGAAAGGGCGCGGTTTGCCCGACCAATTCGGATTCACTCCAGCCGGTCATGTGGCAAAAAGCGGCGTTGACGTAGGTGATGCGGCCTTCCAGGTCGAGCGCCCGCATGCCGGTCAGGATCGAGTTTTCCATGGCGCGCCGAAAGGCGGTCTCCGACATCAGCGCCTGCTGTACCTGCAACCGGCGCCGGGTGTGGCCCCAGTTGGCGATCAGCATCCAGGCCGTCATGACGCTCAAGGCCATGACCAGCCAGAACAGTCCGCTGCCAATCACGCCCAATGAGGTACGGTAGGTCTGACCCCGTACCACCAGACCGTTGCCGACCGGGGACACCGGCACTTCATAGACGTTGGCGGGACTTGCCCAGGGCACCAATCGAGTGGCCTGGTTGCGCACCGGAATCGCCGTGCCTGCCAGCAGGCCGCCCTTCCCATCCTGCAAGGAGAGCGCATAGCGGGCCGACACCTCAACCGGGACGCCGTAGCGAAACAGGCCGTCAACCGAGTATTCGGCCATCAGGACGCCAACAAAATGGGCGCGGTCGCTCAACGGAATGTGCAACTGCAACACCGCCGGGACTTCTGGCACGGCCGTGGGCTGTGAGTAAATTGGCTGCTGCAGTTCACGCGCCAGCGTAAATGTATTCACGGTTTCGCCGTGAATGATGGTGTCGCCTGCTGATCTGATCTGGTGCGCCGCCAGGCTGGCGGCGGCGAAGCTGGCTTTGACCCGCAGATGCTGATCGATCCAGGTCAGGCTTTGCAGCTCGGGGTAGCGGTTGACGATCATCTCGGCGCGGCTTTGGAACTCAGCGGCATTGAGTTCCTGGTTCGACACCTCGCGGGCGATCCGCATCAGTTGCTCCTGCCGTTCCAGCAGACGCAGGCGCAGTCGCTGCTGCGTGTATTCGACGTCGCGTTTGACGGCCTCCTGTTCGCGGTCGATTTCCTCCAGCCGCAAATAACCAAACGCCGCCACGATGGCCGCCAGAAACAGCAGCACGGCAGCCAGTGGCGCCAGCACCGCAAACCGGTCCTGGCGTTGCGGCGACAAGCGCTGCCACCAGCGCCGCAGGCCCGCGAACGGGGATGCCCGCTTGCGCTGGGTGGCTGAAATCAGGCTGGGCAATGGCATGGCGTCAAGTGTAGGTGACGCCCGGTGCAGAGGAAATATTCGAAAAAGGCAAATACAAAAGATTTCATATAATGATGTTAAAAAGCACAATTTGAAATTTGTCAAAGAAGCCCAGAATTCTTTTCAAGTCACGAATTTCAAAATTAATTTACTATCGACAAGCCATAAAACAGGAGACAAGCATGTCAGCCATCCCCGAGAATTCATCTGCATCGAGTGCGCGTGACGCGGACAGCGAGGAAACCCGCGAGTGGATGGATGCCCTGTCCGCCGTGATTCAAAGCGAAGGTCCCGAGCGCGCCCACTTCCTGCTGGAGCAGCTGCTCGAACATGCGCGCCAAAGCAGCATTGACATGCCGTTCTCGGCCAATACCGCTTACGTCAACACGATCGAGGCTGACCAGGAAGAGCGCTGCCCCGGCAACATCGAAATCGAAGAGCGTTTGCGCGCCTATATGCGCTGGAACGCGATGGCGATGGTGGTCAAAGCCAACCGTCATCACCCCGAGGATGGCGGCGATCTGGGCGGCCACATCGGCTCGTTTGCCTCGCTGGCGCATATGTTCGGCGCCGGCTTCAACCACTTCTGGCACGCCGAGAGCGAAAACCATGGTGGTGACTGTGTCTACATCCAGGGCCATGTGGCGCCCGGTGTTTATGCCCGCGCCTACATGGAAGGGCGTCTGACCGAGGAGCAGCTGCTCAACTTCCGCCAGGAAGTCGGCGGCAAAGGCCTGTCGAGCTATCCACACCCGAAACTGATGCCCGAGTTCTGGCAGTTCCCCACGGTCTCGATGGGGCTGGGGCCGCTGATGGCGATCTACCAGGCGCGTTTCCTGAAGTACCTGCACGCCCGTGGCATCGCCAACACCGAAAGCCGCAAGGTCTGGGTGTTCTGCGGCGACGGGGAGATGGATGAAGTCGAATCGCTGGGGGCGATTGGCCTGGCGGCGCGCGAAAAACTCGACAACCTGGTGTTTGTCATCAACTGCAACCTGCAACGCCTCGATGGCCCGGTGCGCGGCAACGGCAAGATCGTGCAGGAGCTCGAGGGCACGTTCCGCGGCGCAGGCTGGAATGTCATCAAGCTGCTGTGGGGCAGCAACTGGGATCCATTGCTGGCGCGGGACAAGGACGGCGCGCTCAGGAAGCTGATGATGGACACGCTCGACGGTGACTACCAATCCTTCAAGGCCAACGATGGCGCCTATGTGCGCAAGCATTTCTTCGGTCGTGACCCGAAAACGCTGGAGATGGTGGCCAAGATGAGCGACGACGACATCTGGGCGCTGCGCCGTGGCGGCCACGACCCGCAAAAAGTCTATGCCGCCTATCATGCCGCCGTCAATCACGCCGGCCAGCCGAGCGTGCTGTTGATCAAGACGGTCAAGGGTTTTGGCATGGGCAAGAGCGGTGAGGGCAAGAACAATGTGCACCAGACCAAGAAGCTGACAGATGAAGACATCAAGATCTTCCGCGACCGCTTCAACATCCCGGTGCCGGACAGCCAGATTGCCGAGATTCCGTTCTACAAACCGGCCGACGATACGCCCGAGATGAAGTATCTGCACGAGCGGCGCAAAGCGCTGGGCGGCTACCTGCCGCACCGCCGCACCCGGGCGGACGAGCAATTTACCGTGCCGGGGCTGGAGATATTCAAGTCGGTGATGGAAGCCACGGCCGAGGGCCGTGAAATCTCCACCACCCAGGCCTATGTGCGTTTTCTGACCCAATTGCTGCGCGACCAGGCGCTGGGACCGCGTGTCGTGCCGATCGTCGTGGATGAGGCGCGCACCTTCGGCATGGAGGGTTTGTTCCGCCAGATCGGCATCTACAACCCGGCCGGTCAGCAGTACACGCCGGTGGATAAAGACCAGGTGATGTACTACAAGGAAGACAAGAAGGGGCAGGTGCTGCAGGAGGGCATCAACGAAGCCGGCGGCATGGCCAGCTGGATCGCGGCGGCCACCAGCTACAGCACCAGCAACCGCATCATGGTGCCGTTTTATGTGTACTACTCGATGTTCGGCTTCCAGCGCATTGGCGACCTGGCCTGGGCCGCTGGCGACATGCAGGCGCGCGGCTTCCTGCTGGGTGGCACCTCCGGGCGCACGACGCTCAACGGCGAAGGCTTGCAGCACGAAGATGGCCACAGCCACATCCTCGCCGGCACGATTCCGAACTGCGTCAGCTACGACCCGACGTTTGCGCACGAGGTGGGTGTCATCCTGCACCATGGCTTGAAGCGCATGGTGGAGCGTCAGGACAACGTCTACTACTACCTGACGCTGCTCAATGAAAACTACGCCATGCCGGGGCTCAAGCCCGGTACCGAGGCGCAGATCATCAAGGGCATGTACCTGTGCAAACCCGGTGCAGCGGTGGGAAAACAGCCGTCGGTCCAGTTGCTGGGCTCGGGTTCGATCCTGCGCGAATCGATTGCCGCACAGGCCTTGCTGGAGCAAGACTGGGGCATCTCGGCGAATGTCTGGAGCTGCCCGAGTTTCAACGAATTGGCGCGTGACGGCCAGGCCTGCGAACGCCACAACCTGCTCAATCCGGCGCAGGCTGCCAGTGCGCCTTTTGTGACCGAGCAGCTTGCGGGCCATGCCGGCCCGGTGGTGGCATCGACCGATTACATCAAGTCGTATGCCGAGCAGATCCGCTCGTTCATTCCCAAGGGGCGCGTCTACAAGGTGCTCGGCACCGACGGCTTTGGCCGCAGCGATTTCCGCAGCAAACTGCGCGAGCACTTCGAGATCAACCGTCACTTCATCGTTGTCGCCGCGCTCAAGGCGCTGAGCGAGGAAGGCACGCTGCCGGTGGCCAAGGTGGTCGAAGCGATTGCCAAGTACGGCATCCGGACCGACAAGGTCAACCCTTTGTACGCCTGATAACAAGAACAAGGAGACATGCATGTCCTTAATAGAAATCAAAGTACCGGATATCGGTGACTTCGCCGAGGTGGCCGTCATTGAGTTGCTGGTCAAACCCGGCGACACCGTCAAGGCCGAGCAGTCGCTGATCACCGTGGAGTCCGACAAGGCCTCGATGGAAATCCCGTCCAGCCATGCCGGAGTGGTCAAGGAGCTCAAGATCGCCCTGGGTGACAAGGTGCACGAAGGCTCGCTGTTGCTGTTGCTGGAGGTCGCGGATGCCGCCCAGTCTGGCGCCCCTGCCGCAAAGGCCGAGCCCGCAGACCGAGCTATAGAGGTGAAACAGGCTGTAGCGCCCGTTCAGACTGCGCAGGAAGCTATTAATTCAGTAGCGTCCGGTGCGCCAGCCGGTGCTGCGGTGGAGGTTCGGGTGCCCGATATTGGTGACTTCAAGGACGTGACCGTGATTGAAGTCATGGTCAAACCCGGCGACACCATCCGCCTGGAGCAGAGCCTGATCACCGTCGAGTCCGACAAGGCGTCGATGGAAATTCCGTCGTCGTCGGCGGGCCTGATCAAGGAGCTGAAAGTCAAGCTGGGCGACAAGGTCAACGTCGGCGATTTGCTGGCGGTTCTGGAGAGCGCACAAGGCGCCGTTCGCCCTGCGCCGCTCGAAGTGCCAGCAGCGGCTGTGACAAGCCCGGCCGCAGCAGCGCCCGCAACGGCCCTGGTTTCCGCGCCGGCCCTTGCGCCGGCACACAATCCGGCGGTGGCTGTGCTCGGCCTGCCGCATGCCTCGCCCTCGGTGCGCAAGTTTGCGCGCGAACTGGGTGTTCCGTTGAACGAGCTCAAAGGCAGTGGGCTCAAAGGCCGTATCACCGACGCCGACGTGCAGGCTTTCACCCGATCGGTGATGAGTGGCGCCGTGAAAACGCTGGCGATTCAGGCCCAGTCCACGGCAGCGGCGGCAGGCTCTGCTGCCGATGGCGCCGGTTTGGGCCTGATTCCGTGGCCGAAGGTGGACTTTGCAAAGTTTGGCCAGATCGAGCGCAAGGAACTCAGCCGCATCAAGAAGATCAGCGGTGCCAATTTGCTGCGCAATGCGATCATGATTCCGGCAGTGACCAACCATGACGATGCCGACATCACCGACCTGGAAGCGTTCCGCGTTTCGACCAACAAGGAAAACGAAAAGTCTGGCGTCAAGGTCACGATGCTGGCCTTCCTGATCAAGGCTTGCGTCGCCGCGCTGAAGAAGTTCCCGGAGTTCAACAGTTCGCTCGACGGTGACGCGCTGATTTACAAGCAGTACTACCACATTGGTTTTGCGGCCGATACGCCGAATGGTTTGATGGTGCCGGTGATCAAGGATGCGGACAAGAAAGGCATCATGCAAATCTCGCAGGAGATGGCGGAGCTGGCCAAAAAAGCACGCGACGGCAAGTTGAGCCCGACCGAGATGGCCGGTGCCAGCTTCACCATTTCCAGCCTCGGTGGCATTGGCGGGCGTTACTTCACGCCCATCATCAATGCGCCCGAGGTGTCGATCCTGGGCGTTTGCCGCTCCAGCATCGAACCGGTGTGGGATGGCAAAGCCTTCCAGCCTCGCCTGATGCTGCCACTCTCGCTGACCTGGGACCACCGCGTGATCGACGGTGCTGGTGCGGCGCGCTTCAACGTTTATCTGGGACAGATCCTGGGCGACTTCCGCCGGGTGCTGCTTTGATTGGCAGAGGGCTGAGGCGGCAGTGTGTGGGGAATTGTGCCCCGCCTCATGCTGTCAAAGGCCCAGAAATCGGCGGGGCCCAACACCCCACACGCTGCGGCGAGCGTTGTGGCACGCCAAAGTTTAAAGAAAAATGTTCTGATTGATTGGAAAAAAATGGCACTCCTCGAAATCAAGGTTCCCGACATCGGTGACTTCGCTGAAGTCACCGTCATCGAACTGATGGTCAAGGTCGGCGACACCGTCGTGCCCGACCAGAGCCTGATCACCGTCGAGAGTGACAAAGCCTCGATGGAAATCCCGTCCAGCCACGGTGGCGTGGTGAAGGAGCTCAAGGTGAAGCTCGGTGACAAGGTGAAAGAGGGCTCGCTGGTGCTGGTGCTGGAGGTCGAGGGCGCTGTCGCTGCACCGATTTCAGAGCAAAAACAGGCTGCAGCACCCGTTGCTCCTGCGCAGGCAGCCACACAAACTATAGCAGCTCCAGTGCCTGCGGCGTCAAGCTTTGCGGGTGCCGTCGATCTGGACTGCGACCTGCTGGTGCTGGGCGCCGGTCCTGGCGGCTATTCGGCCGCCTTCCGCGCAGCCGACCTCGGACTGAAAGTCATCCTGGTCGAGCGCTACGCCCAGCTGGGTGGCGTCTGCCTGAACGTGGGCTGCATCCCCAGCAAGGCGCTGCTGCACGTGGCTGCGGTCATCGACGAAGTCAGTCACATGGCGGCGCTCGGTGTGGACTTTGGCGCGCCCAGCGTCAACATCGACAAGCTGCGCGGCCACAAGGAAAAAGTCGTCACCAAGCTCACCGGCGGCCTGGCCGCCATGGCCAAAATGCGCAAGGTGAGCGTGGTGCGCGGCTACGGAGCCTTCGTCGGCGCCAACCACGTGCAGGTCGAAGAAACCAGCGGTACGGCGCAAGACAAGACCGGCAAGACGCAGACCATTGCGTTCAAACGCTGCATCATCGCTGCCGGCTCGCAAGCCGTGCGCCTGCCCTTCATGCCCGACGATCCGCGTGTGGTGGACAGCACCGGCGCCTTGGCCTTGAAAGAGGTCCCGAAACGCATGCTGATCCTGGGCGGCGGCATCATCGGCCTGGAGATGGGCACGGTCTACAGCACCTTGGGCGCACGGCTGGATGTGGTCGAAATGCTGGACGGCCTGATGCAGGGCGCGGACCGCGACCTGGTCAAGATCTGGCAGAAGATGAACGCGCCGCGTTTCGACAACATCATGCTCAAGACCAAGACCGTCGCTGCCAAGGCTACCGCCGCAGGCATCGAGGTGACGTTTGCTGCAGCGCAGGAGGGCGTGAAAGTGCCCGAGCCGCAGACCTACGACCTGGTGCTGCAGGCCGTGGGTCGCACGCCCAACGGCAAGAAGATCGCTGCCGACAAGGCCGGCGTGGCCGTGACCGACCGCGGCTTCATCAATGTCGATATTCAGATGCGCACCAACGTGCCGCACATCTTCGCCATCGGCGACATCGTCGGTCAGCCGATGCTGGCGCACAAGGCGGTGCACGAGGCGCATGTGGCGGCCGAAGTGATAGCCGGGGAACTGCAGGGCAACAAGGAACTCGCCAGCGCCGCCTTCAACGCCCGCGTGATTCCGAGTGTTGCCTACACCGACCCCGAGGTGGCCTGGGTCGGTCTGACCGAAGATCAGGCCAAGGCCCAGGGCATCAAGGTCAAGAAGGGCCTGTTCCCCTGGACCGCGTCCGGCCGCGCCATTGCCAATGGCCGCGACGAAGGCGTGACCAAACTGCTGTTTGACGACAGCCCCGAAGCGCACGGCCATGGCAAGATCCTCGGCGGCGGCATGGTCGGCACGCATGCGGGAGACATGATCGGCGAGATTGCGCTGGCGATCGAGATGGGCGCAGATGCCATTGACATCGGCAAGACGATTCATGCCCATCCGACGCTGGGCGAGAGCATTGGCATGGCGGCGGAAGTGGCGCACGGCAGCTGCACGGACTTGCCGCCGGCGCGCAAGTAGCCCAGGCAATCACGCTACTCTGCTAAGCCCGAGCATCGGGTAGTCGGCAGTACGAGCTGTGTCCGCCAGGCTGTGCAAGGACAACGCCAACTCCTCGCGCAACCAGGCGCGAAAGGCTTGCAGAGGAGGCCAGCTCTCAAGCTCGGGCGGAAACACGCACCAGAAGAGCGCGTAGGCCGACGCATTGGGTAAGGCCGTGGGTGACAAACGCACCAGACGGCCGTCAGCCAAGGCATCGGCGGCCAACACTTCTCGCGCCAGGCCAATGCCGATGTCCTGCTCGACCGCCTGCAACAACAAGCCGGCATCGTTGAATGTTGCCACCGGATTGACACCACGGCGCCAGCCACCCAGTGCAAACCAGCGTTCCCACAACTCCGGTCTGCCAAGCAGCGGTTCTTCGGCCAACGCCTCTATCCCACACCCCTTCAGTCTGCGCGCGGCGGTGGGTGACCCCAGCACGATCAGCGGCGAGTCAACCAGTTGTTCGGCTTGCAGGCCGCGCCACGGGCCAAGCCCTTGGCGCAGCGCCACGTGGAAACCCTCACGCACCAGATCAACCACCTGCTGTGAGGTGTGCAGTTCCAGATGGATATCAGGATGGCGCTCGCGCCAGCGCGGCATGCGCGGCAACAGCCAGCGCTGGGCAAAAGAAGGCAGCAGAGTCAGCCGAATGCGCTGGGCTTCGCCTTGCGCGGCGGCAGCCGCTGCACGCAGCCCCTCATCGAGCCGCTCCAGCGCGGGCTCGACCGCGCGCTGCAAGGTGGCTCCTGCGGCATTGAGCACGATGCGTCGACCCCGGCGTTCAAACAGTTGAAACCCGACCTGCTCCTCCAGCAGCTTGATCTGCTGGCTGACCGCACTATGGGTGAGATGAAGCTCTTGCGCGGCAGCACGCAGGTTGCCCAGGCGGGCCACCACACGGAAGGTCGGTAAGGTGTTCAAAGGCAATCTGGACATGGATTGGTAAGTGTTGGTGAACGATCAATGCAGAAATTAGCGATATTCAAGCATAAAAACAATAGATAAGCTTACCAGTATCCTAAATTTCACACAGGAGAGCACCATGAATACCGCTTGCAGTCAGTGCACAAGCAACCCGTTGACAAATTTGAATGCGCGCCGCCTTAGCAACATCTGGGCTGCCACGGGACGCGCTTTGTGGACGCGCTGGATGACTCTTCGCAAAAACCAACGAACGGACAGCGAACTCAGAGCCATGGACGGTTTGACGACCGAAACCCTCAAAGACATCGGTGCGCCAGAATGGGTGCTGGCACGTGCACAGCGCGCCCAGGAACGCGCCCGGCAAGGGGGCTCATTTGAACGTGACTCGCTGCACTGGCGTTAAGGATGTGGCGAGGAATAACACCGTTGTTTGGGGAATCAATGCCATGGTTTTGAAGATGTTCTGGCGTGTCCAAGGTAAGCCACACTTGAATTCATGCGGTTGAATTTCTTATCCGTTCCAAAGCGGCACAGTCACCCGCCACCTGCGCCATGCGGCAGTCCGAGCCGCATGGCGTGTCGCCATCAAATCCCGGGGGTGGCCAGATAGGCGGCGATGTTGGCCAAGTCCAGAGCGCTGAGTCCACTAAGCTGGCCCATGGACTTGCTGGGGACTGCATAGATCGCATTGGAAATGGTCACCGACGAGTTGGCACCTCTCAGGACGAAACCGTCGAAGTTGGGCGCAGTGCCATGACAGCTTGCGCAATAGATGCCGTAAAGCACCTTGCCATTGAGCGCCGCGGCAGAAGCGACCCCGGGTGCTGGAACTACTGGGGTTACTGGAACTACTGGGGTTACTGGGGTTACCGGGGTTACTGGGGCTACCGGGGCTACCGGGGTTACTGGGGCTACCGGGGCTACCGGGGTTACCGGGGTTACTGGGGTTACCGGGGTTACCGGGGCTACTGGGGCTACCGGGGTTACTGGGGTTACTGGGGTTACTGGGGTTACTGGGGTTACCGGGGTTACTGGGGTTACACCCACCGAGTCCAGGTGATCGTTGTGGACTTCCTGGTCAATTTGAGCCTTGCAATCCTGTGCCACATTGGTGGTGCTGTTGGTGGCGCAGGCCATGTGCTCAACGATATTCGAAACCGTTCCAATGTTGGAGAGTTGGCTTAGCAGGTTGTTCAATACCCTGGTCTGGATGCTGAGGGCACTGTTGTCCCCGGCGGCCGAAGTGTCGCTGCCTTTGGTTGCCGACCTGATCGAGGCCTGGGTGCTGACCACCAGCAGGTGGGCGCGTTCAGCCGCCTTGACATGTTGGGCGCTGCCCTGGGCGCTCTTGGCGACAAAGTTGTCGAACGCCGAGACCGCTGAAGCGCCGGTTGTGCTCAAGCCCAGTTGGCTGATCACATAGCGATCGGCAGCGGCGACACTGGTGCTGACGCCAGCGGCGCGGTCGGCGTTGATTTTCACTTGCACCATGTTGGTCAGTGGGCTGATGACGAGGTTGGCCACATCCAGTGTGCCTGCCGGGGTTTGCAAGGTGTAGCTGGTCTTGATGGCGCCGGTATCTTTATCCGTCGCAACGCCGGCTTTGATTTCGGCCACTAGTTGTGCTGTGGCCAGATCGGCGGTCGGGATGGCCAGCGTGACATTGCCCATGGCGTCGGTATACCCTTGAATCTCGGTCGCATCGCAAGCACCGTTGGCATTGCTGTCGACGCAAACCAGGGCGTTTTGAATCAGTCCGTCCATGACCGTCATGGTCTTGTTGGTCATGGGCACTGCTGCGTTGATGTTTGAAACGGCTGTGTTGCTGCCCCCGCCGCCGCAGGCGGTCAAGGTGACAACGGCAGCGGCGATCAAACCAGGTGTGAAATGCGATTTGGCAATTTTCATGATTGGATTCCTTTGAGTTATCGAGCGAGTTATCCAAAAATTCAGCTCCGGATTTGTCCGGACAGACATTCAGGGCCGAGCTTCGTTGAACCGGATTCGATAGTAAGCAGCGGTCCTTAAGTCGCGCTTAACGGTTCGCGCTCTTAGCGTCCTGCGCAGCTCTGATGCCGTACGCATCCTGGTGACCGCCTCCTGACTCACTCAGCCGAGTCAGTTCCTTGAGATTTTCTTTTAGGCTCAACAAGTTACAAGAAATCACAGGTCAGATATCTGTTTCCGCGAGCAGCCGCAATACACTGAATTCCGTGATGTACAGCAACTTCAAAACCGCCCATATGGCGACATAGCGCGCTATGTGCCCTAGCGCACAGATCGACCGCGATTGATGGCGCATTGTCCGTCTCCGTCAGGCTGTGCGACCTGCATGCCTGATGTGAACCGGTTTCAAGCCGTTTCTGACGGACGCTTTTTGGGGTCACTCTGAAAGGATAAAGAAATGAAATGCGTTAGCAGCAATTGCAAATCCAAATGGCTGGCATGGTTGATGGCATCGCTGTTGGCGGTGTTTGTAGCCGGATGTGGCGGAGGCGGTGGAGGTGGCAGTGCAACCGGGACTCTGGGCGTTTCCCTGACCGATGCGCCAGCCTGTGGCTTTGACGCGGTGAACGTGACAGTCCTCAAAGTGCGGGTGCACCAAAGCAGTTCGGCCTCCGAGACCGATGCCGGCTGGACCGATATCACACTGAATCCTGCGCGAAAAATCAATTTGCTCGGCTTGACCAACGGCGTGCTCGAAAAGCTTGGTGAAACACCGCTGGCAGCGGGGCATTACACGCAGCTGCGCCTGGTGCTGGACCCGAACACAGCGCTAGGCCTTGCCAACTCGGTGATCCCAAGCGGCGGGGTGGAGACGGCGCTCGTCACCCCCAGCGCGGTGCAAAGCGGGATCAAGCTGGTCAACGAATTCGACGTCGTCTCCGGACAGCGTGTCGATCTCGTGCTGGATTTCGACGCCTGCAAGTCGATCGTGAAGCGTGGCAATGGAACCTATGCGCTGAAACCCGTGATCAAGGTCGTGCCCACGGTGCTGAACGGCATTGACGGTTTTGTCGACACCGCCATGCTGGGCAGCAGCGTCATGGTGACGGCACAACAAGACGGGGTGATCGTTCAATCCACTGCGCCCAACACCACCACCGGCGAGTTCTTCCTTCC
Source organism: uncultured beta proteobacterium (assembly GCA_963810395.1). Taxonomy (GTDB): domain Bacteria; phylum Pseudomonadota; class Gammaproteobacteria; order Burkholderiales; family Burkholderiaceae_C; genus Rhodoferax. The sequence goes on from CAWENC010000002.1 coordinate 746,781, forward strand.
GCGTCTGGCGACCGGAAACTACGATGTTGTTCTCACGGCCAACGGCCGTGCGACGGCAGTCATTGCCGCCGTGCCCGTCGCGAGTGCCACCAGTATTGCGATTCTCAGCAACGCCGTCACACCGATCACCTTGCCGCTATCGGCTACCCGCAGCGTCAGTGGCACCGCAAGCTTGAATCCCGGCAGTTCGACGGAAGTCGCCTATGTGGCAGCGAAGCAGACCTTCGGCAGCGCCCCGACCGTGACGGCGAAATTTGTCGCGGCCGATGATTCAGCGTCCGGCGCCTATTCGCTGGCATTGCCGATTGGTGCACCGATGCTTGGACAATACGCTACCGGCACCTTGCCGATTGCGCTGGCTGCACAGGCTGGCGTGGCCGGTAAATATACTGTCGAAGCGTCGGCAACCGGCTATCACAGCCAATCGTTCATCAAGGACATTTCCGCGGCGGACGCAACGCAGAACTTTGTTCTGGCCCCGTAAGTCGAACGGTCCAGGCTTCGAAGAGAAGCCCGGACCGAGGTTGTCTCGGGCTTTTTTGCCGGCTGTGCAGCGCGAATGTGCGAGCCAGCGATTCGATTGCAGAAGTGGGTTTGACAAAAACTTACGCGTAACTTACAATTACAGCTTGATGCCGGAGGTCCCCATGATCTACCATCTGCCGCCTCACCTCACACTGTCCAAGCTTCAGCGCATCAAGAAGTGGCATGTGCAACACCGATACGATCATCCACTTGAGTACCAGCTGTGGGACACCATGCTCATTCTCTGGGCGATGGGGCGGATCGGCTGGTTGCCAGCGTTTGTGCTGGACGCCCCGTGGGCCTACCCCTTGTGCCTGGCGGCCATGCTGGCACCTGACCTGTATGTGAATTGGCGCCGCAAGGCACATGCGATGCAGCGTGTCAGGTGCGACTGGTTGAATCGCGTCGTTTGAATGGCACGCGCCATGGTCATTCATCCTGGTGATTCGCAGCGTGAAATGCTTGGGCCACCGAGCATGCCGCCGTTCTCTTCGGTCATTGCCTCGCGGATACGGTGAGACATGAACCATGCGGTTTTGTAGGTCACTCCAAGCAAGCGCTCCAACTGCTTGCTGCTCGCGCCTTTCTTGCTGGCCGCGACCAGATGAAAGGCCATCAACCACTTATGCAGCGGGACATGCGAGCGCTCTAACGGAGTGCCAACGGTAACGGTGAATGTGCTTTCGCACGAATTGCAGTAGTAGAGACCCGGGCGATGGTTCCTGCTCGCGGTCGGGCTGGTGCGCTCGTATTCCCCGCAATGAGGGCATACGCGGCCATTTGCCCAACGCATGGCCTCGATATGTTCGCGGGCTTTTTCTTCGTCTGTAAAGATGGAGCTGAGCAGGTCGGCCATATTGTTCTCCAATTCTTGCACACAAGCTTAGGCCTTAATTTAGCTTTAGTCACGTACATATTTCCGAATTAAAGTCTAGTCAAATAGGGCTAGTCCCCAAGCACTTTAAAGGAAATTAAATCATGAAAAAACAATTGTTCTCGGCGGTTGCACTGGCCGCTGCAACCATGGTCGCGGGTAACGCTTTTGCGCAAGCCAATGAAGGCCCCTGGATGGTGCGCGTTCGTGCCGTCAACATCAACAGCGCCAACAGCGACTCCACGGGTCTGGGTCTGAGCATCAACAACAAGAATATTCCCGAGGCGGATATCAGCTATTTCTTCAACAAGAACGTTGCGGTTGAGCTGATTTTGACTGTGCCACAGGAACACACGCTTAGTTCTACTGCCGTGGGCGGAGCCATCGGCACGCTTAAGCATCTGCCGCCGACACTGACCGTCCAATATCATTTTGATACCGCCGGCTTCAAGCCCTATGTGGGTGCTGGCCTCAACTTCACCCGCTTCAGTGATGTGAATCTGACCGTACCTGCAGACGTCGATCGCAACAGCTTCGGCGCTGCGCTGCAAATTGGCGTCGACATTCCTCTGTCTCGCAATCTGTATCTGAACTTTGACGTGAAGAAGGTCTATATCGGTACCGACGTTTCGCTCAATAATGCAAAGCAAGGCACGTTCAAGGTGGATCCCGTACTGGTCGGCGCGGGCCTCGGCTGGCGCTTCTGATCTTTAGCAGCGCGGCTTGAGCAAGCCGGCTGACAGTCGGCGCCGCATGAAGCGCGGATGGCCACCGAAGAGATTGCCAGGGTTACTGCCGCGCAATAATGAGTTGGCCAGTGCCGCCTTCAACGCCGGCGTGATTGCATGCCTCACACCAAGCGCGGAGTGTCACGGATACGGGTTGTTGCGGAAGAGTTAATGCAGGTTGACGTTATGCACTTCGGCGAACAGATCCACCTCAGACTGCATTTGGGCTGACTTTTCAATCATCAGCATATATTTGGCAAGCTCATCGTCCTGAACAAAGCTGGCCGACGACTCGGCCGAGAGCAGTTTGTCAGGGTGCTGGGGTCGTGCCACCACATATCCCTGCACGTAATCGACCCCAATCTCGGTCAAGGTCTGAACCGTGGCATTGTCCTCGGCCCACTCGGCAATGACCTTCATTCCCAGATTCTTGGCAAGGCTCACGATGGCTTCGACAATAGCGATGTTGGCCGGATGCTGGTTCATGTTGACGATGAAGCTGCCATCAATCTTGAGCAGATCCGTCGTGAACTCCTTCAAGTACGAGAAGGAGGTGTAGCCCGCGCCAAAGTCGTCCAGCGCCACCTTGGCGCCGTAGCCGCGCACTTTGTCGACAAAGCGACGGGTATTCTTCAGATCATGCAAGGCCACACTTTCGGTGATCTCAAGGCACAGCTGGCTGACGAGATGCAGGTTTTGCTCAAGCATGGCATAGACCTCGCCCAGGAATTTTTCGTCATTTAGTGAAGCACCGCTCAAATTCATGCAGACGAATTTCGTGTGTTTCAATTGGCGGTAATTCTTGTTCAGCCAGGCCATGGTGGTCGTCAAAACCCAGCGGTCAATCATGCCCATGCGTCCACTGGTCTCAGCTGCGGCGATCAGCCGGTCGGTGGGAACCACCTTGCCATCGGCGTCGCGCATGCGAAGCAACACCTCGAAGTTAAGCGACTCATGTGGCTTTGAGAGTGACATGATGGGCTGCATCTCCAGATACAGACCATCGGTGGCGGAACTGCTGGAAAGCAGCGCAATCAGCTTCAGTTCCGCCTCATGCTGCTGGAACGCGAGGGCGTGCCGCTCATACACCACCAGGCCGCCGCTGTTGCTGGACTTGGCTTGACGGCAGGCACGATCGGCCGTGGACATGGCGTCATTGAACTGCATGCCGTCGCTGACCTCGACAAGCCCGATCGAGCCGCGCACATAAAACGCCTTTTCGCCAACGCGGTAGGGCAGGGTGCCGATGCTGTCGATGATGCCGGCGCACATGAGTGAGGCCATTGCGATCGGCGTCTCGGGAAATACGATGACGAACTCATCACCGCCAACGCGGCCAAATTGAAGTTCGCGCGAGAGCAGATCCGACACGCGCTTGCACACCTGCTGCAATACCTCATCGCCGGCACCGTGGCCAAACAGGTCATTGATCAGCTTGAAACGGTCGAGATCAAGGTAGGCCAGAGCCAGGGTATTGCCTTCCGTGAGTTTCGCAATGGCGCTGTTCAGTACTTTCTCAATACCTCGCCGGTTCAGCACCTTGGTCAGTGAATCATGGTTGGCCAGAAAATACAGATCCTCGGTGGCTCTGGATTTCTCGGTGACATCCTGCAATGAGCCTTCAATCTTGTCGCCAGCGAGCGTTGCCTTGACCAGAAAGCGTTTTAAACCACGGAAACCAGGCACGGGTTTGCCCTTGATTTCGAGCTCGTCTTCGTTTTGGTTATGCACCATCTGATGCAGCTGGGTCCAGGCGCCGGCGTTGAAATACTGCTGCCACGCATTGCCGCCATCGATCAGCACATCCGGGCCCAGCATTCTGAGCAAAGCCGGGTTGGCACTCGTGAAATGTCCGCGCAGGTCAAGCGTGAACAAGCCGATCGGCATGGCTGCGTAGGTGTGCTCCATTTCAGCCTGTACTTCCAGCCGCTGTATATGCTCCCGCCGCATTTGTTCGGCAATCGCCAAGGCGGCCAGCAGGCTTGACGACAAGGCGGCCGTCACGCTGTTGACTGATCCGATCAGTCCTCTGATTCCCAGCGCAGCGGAAATGACTTCGTAAAGGCTGGCAACTATGATGATACTGACGGAAGCGCCATACCACATTGCCACCAGGGAACGTGTCTTCATCAGAATACGCGTCAGGAAAAATGCCATGACACCGATGCTTAGGCCGGTTGATACCCACAGAAAAGGCAGATATGACTGATAAGTCATAAAAACAGACAAGAGCAGCAGCGGTAGACAGGTCCATTGCGCTATCTTCAATGGCAACAGGGATCCCACTTTGGTCAGGTCGTCACGAAATAGTACCTTGAACAGAGTTACTGCCAACACGTAATACACGGCGGTGGTGATCAAGCGAAGACGCAGTATCCAGTCCTGCGGCACGGCATGGCCCAACCACTGTGAGTCCCAGCCAGTAGAGAGGGCAGCCATCCTCAAATTGACCACGAGCCAGGCCGCGAACAGGATGTAAAGCCCATTTCGGTTGATCAAGGCCGTGATCAGGACAAAGACCGCCAAGATCAGGATGCCGCCGTCTAAAAGGCCGGACTTGCGATGAAACTCCTGAGTAGAAGTGTTCAAATCGGAGGCCTCCCACCGCAGGGCCGAAAGGCGAGCAGGGCCAATCGCGCTGGTGCGGCATACCACGCTCCCATTTTGAAGCGCGGGGCTGAGCTCAAGTGCAAATCCCGCTTTGACCGTAGAGATGGCGCCTGAGGTCCCGTCGCGATTGCCGCTGCCAAGCGGACTCAGAGTCTGGGCATCCCAGCAAGCGATATCCATGGCATGCCGCGAGGGGAACTCGACCATCAGGGGTGTGCGCTCGACGTCTCTTGGCGCAGCGAAAGAAAACCAGAAGGGCGTTTGCGAAAGCTGGGTGTCGTGGAACGGGCTGAACGATCTTTCCCGCAAATGTGCCAGCGCCTGAGCCGGCCCCACGATATCGGCAGACCCTTGGACAACTTGAATTGCCATTGCTTGCGGTTCGTTTGCCGGGTATTGCGTCTTCCAGGCAAAAACGGCCAGCAAAGACACCAGTCCGATAAAAAGCGGCAGGGCGTAGGTCGAAAGCGCGAATAGCAGCAGATCGAGCCCCTGGTCGAGCTGATCGAGCCGCTTGCGGAAAAACTCGGATCTTGTTGGCATTCCGTTCATTGTTTTTTGTTGGAAATTCGCCAACAGATCATGTGCCGTGCCATGCCAGTTCTTTGTGCAGCATCCTACGTATTTCCTTGTTTCGGGTTTTAAAAAGTGTCGCGGAGCTTGTACATTACACCGGTCGTGAACGCACCACAAGAGAATTCGAACAAAGTCGTCAGAAAAAACAACATATAAATCATGGGGTTGTTACAACAACATGATGTGATACTTCTGATTCCGAATTCAAAATTCGGGGACTTGGCTGTGATTGTGGCTGCTAAAAATGATGGCGATGCGACAGCTTCGGTTGTTTGCAACCGTGAGCCCCGCAGCGGGACACCAGCCTGATCGGGTGTCGTGACCACAGGCTTGGAGATGGGCAAGGCGGACCGCGTTGGCCCAGCTTGCAGATCGGGAGGGGCAGGTGGACCGGGTGTTCCTGGAGTGGGCGGGCACCCGACCATGCACGCTTACATAGGAAGCATTGCGCCCTGCGCCGGGAACGCGGACATGGCCAACGGTGGGACATATGGCTGACGCGAGCTACCTATCTCAATGTCCGGATGATGCGTGCGGAAGGCAAAGTTGAACAACGGGTGTCTGGCTGCAGCCCAGCGCTCCTCCGCAGTGTCGACATTGGATGACATCACGCGGTGCGGCAGGTTGCCGGCGTGAAGCAGGGGGATGTAACCGATGTCCGGAAATACGTCTTCGAACAACAGTCGGGCGTACTGCTGGTCGATCGGCGAACGACCGGCGATGACCATCCATTCCGTGCCAATCTCGTGGCAGTAGAGATAGAAGGCCTTGAAGAGTACGGTTGTGACCAGGCGACCGCCCTTTTCATTGGTAACGCCCAGGCGGGTTGCCTCTGCCAGCCGGCGGGCCTTGAGCCAGTCGGGCAACACGATCGATTGTTCCAGGCAAAGCGGCTTGAACTGGTTGGTTTGAATGCGCATCGTACCCAGCGGCGAGCCGTCCAGTTTGGATTCGGCCAACAAGACGACGACTCCATCTTCATTGTCGGCTGGCTCCGGTGACTTGAGTTTTTCAGCGAACAGAGGCAAGTGCCTCGCGTAGGCCGAGTGACGAATGTGCACCGCTTTGTTCAAATCCTCTACGTTGCGTACCAGGCGGACAGTGAAGGGAAGCCGCTCTTCGGTCATGATCGGTGCAATCGTTGCGTCGATTTGCGATGGGAACGCATTGATGCGTTGAGTCTTGGAGGCAGTGGGCGTAGTTTGGTGAAGCATGATGATTTTCCTCGCAGATTGGTTAGTTGGATACGCCGGATGGTCCGAACCGGCCACACGACGCGTTTGAGTTTACGTTTGCTGTCGCGTCGTGTCACTCTCAAGACTGGGCGGGAACTCGTAACAAGATGAAACCGGAGTCGGTGGCGAGGCGACCCCTTTCCTCCCTGTCCTGAACCAACTAAGATTCCGCGCGGCGGCATATGGTGCTGAAGGTGGGTGGTTTTCCGATGCATGTTCCTGCAAGGAGTGATCATGGCAAAGGATGTGGAAGATCTTGATCCCGGTGAGGCCAAAGCGGCTGCCCGCTTGTGCAATTTCGCCACTGGCAGCGCCAGGTTGCTGCTGGCGCACCAGAGGTGGATTGATCAGGTGCTGGCGCCGATTGTCAAAGCCGCCTCCGCGCCTTACGTGCATATCACCGGGTTTGCCAGCCGGCTGGGCGACGCAACTTTCAACCAGCGCCTGTCTGAACAACGATGCGCGGCGGTGCGCGCGACGGTAGCGCACCATTCTGCCAAGGTCAAATTTCCGGTCGACGTTGGCAAAGGTGAAACCGCCAGTGGCTCTATCGAGTCCAGCAACGACGGTTTCTATCGTGCGGTTGAGGTGCGGGTTTTTGAAAGCAAGCCGGTCGGCCCGTCCAGCTTCATTGGCACCTGCGGGCCTGATGTCACGTCACAGGTCACCTCGATCTGGCAGCGCATTCAATCCGATTTCGCGAGCTGGACAGCGGAAGAAAAGCTGGACGGATGCCTCAATATCATGATTCCACTGAAGCAGCCCAAAGACCTGCCGAAATTCCTGCTCAAAGTCAAAACCGGCAATCTGGTCGACGCTGCGCAGATGTGTGCCGACATCAATGGTTGGGATGTGCTGCCACTGTTTCAAAACGCCTCCGGCTGGCTGCACAAGATGCCCGCGGGCTGCGAGAAATGTGGCACTCCCGCACCCAGCGATGGCAAATGCGATACCGATCCGCACGAGGCCGAAGACTCGTGCTCCCACACTGTGCAAGTCTCGGGCAAGTGCTGGCTCAACGGCACCGTGAACTACGGCACTTACGGCATCATGGTCCGGCTCTGTAGCGACATGATCAAGACGCCTTCGGCTGACGTTGACGCCGCCATTTTGAAGAAACTGCCTTTCCCGGCGAATCAGATTCCCGGCGCGGTCGGCGTTGCCCGGCTCGGATTGCAGCAAGTGTTTTCACTGGCCTGGGCGGAAACACTGATTCGCCAATACAAAAAGCACGGTCCACATCCTGAGTCGGATGTCGAGTCTCCGATCAGCTGGGTGCAGGCCACCTTTGCCGGTGGCCCGACCGGCCGGTCATCACGACCCGGGAATCGGCCCAAGTGTGAATGCGCCTGCAAGTGCACCGGCGGGCACATCAAGTGGGACTACGTTTGGGAGCCCAAGGTGCCCCGGTCTCACCCTTAGCGGCAACGGGTCGTGCCTGGGTTGCCCAGACGGCTGGTACATCCACCGCCAGGGTATGGATGGCCCCTGGCAATGACTTGCGCGACTCATCGGGTGGAGTCATGACCCGGGTCGTCAGCACAAACAGGGTTCGGCCGTCTGACCCGCCCAGCGTGCAGGCCACCGCCTGGCCAGGCGTGGCAATGCGGTGCGTGACCTCGCCGCCTTCTCGCACGCGCAGCACTTCGCGGCTGGTAGGGGATGCGAGCCATATCGCGCCTTCGACATCGAGGCTGATACCGTCCGGGCTGGCATTGCTCAAGTCCGCCCATACGTGCCGCCGACTCAGCGAGCCTTCATCGGCAATATCAAACGCGGACAATCTGGCCGCATAGGTCTCGGCAATGATCAAGGTGCGCCCGTCGGGAGTGATCACCGTGCCATTGGGGAAATGCAAATCCTCCGCCACCACGCTAGCCTGGCCATCGGGCTGCACCAGGATCAGGCCGGTTGGCCGCGGTGTTTGGCGGGCCACCAAGTCAAAGCCAAAGTTGCCGATGTAGGCGCGCCCTTTGGTATCCACCACCATGTCGTTGCAATGAAAAGGTGCCAATGCGGACAGATTCGCCACCTGTGTCAACACGCTGCCGTCAAGCCGGAGCAGACGTCGATCGGTCATCGACACCACCAGCAGTTTTCCGTCGGGCAGCCAACCCAGGCCGGACGGCTGACCCGGCACCGTCACCACCGTTTCACAACGACCTGCCATGTCCACCCGCTGCACGCGATGGGTGTAGAAGTCCGAGAACCACAGCGCGCCTTCGTGCCAGCGCGGCGACTCGGGGAATGCCAGCTGGTCCAGGAAGGGTTTGAGACGGAGGTCGGTTTGCATGACGGACTGGTGCTGAAGAGCGGGTTGAGTCCGAAGTTACCATTTTTCTTGGTAGCTGCCTTCGAGAGGTTTCAAAATCGGGCTGTAGACCTGTGATACTACGCATGTTAATAAATGGATCGTTCGAGTCGGGCGGAGAGTGCTCACTCGAACAGGTCGAAAATAAATGTCTGGAGACGGAAATGAAGTTGGCAATCGTGACGGGATTTGACAGTACCGTGTTCGCGCCGGCGGGCCGGGTAGTCTTTGTCGGACTGCTGCTGGGAGCCTCGGTGTTACCCGCTCATGCCCAGTCTGTGGCGCCAGCCAGTGCTGCCTCGGCACCGGCGAAGAACGTGGCTCCCAGCGAACGCGCGCAACAGCAGGCCGACAATGTATTTCGCTGGATCAAGGTACACGCCGACAAGCCACGCAAGGCGTCTGACAACAAGCTCACCGGGAAGTCCAAAGCGCCAATTGTGGTGGACACGGATGCCGCGCCAGTGGTGGCCGCTGTGCCCAACCCCGGCGCGGTCGAGGTCAATCCACCTGCGGAAAAGATCGTCGACCCGGTGCCTTTGGTGGTGACAGCGTCCAATGCACCTGCCAGCGTGCCGGCCAACGTGCCGGCGCTGGTGGCCGCAGTGCCCAAGCCGGCCGAGACGGAAGTGGCGCTCAAACTCATCGAGCAAGTCGAGCCGGAGTTTCCCGCGAACGTGATGGCTTCCCTCGGAAAGGGCAGTGTGAAAGTGCGGTTCAATGTCCAGACGGACGGAAGCGTCAGTGAGCCGGAGGTGTTAGCGAGCAGTCATCGGCGCTTGAACCGGGCCGCCATCGACGCCGTGTCCAAATGGCGCTTTGAACCGGTTCGAGCGGTGCGCTCGGCGCAAGTGGAAGTCGGCTTCGATCTGGACTGAGTCTGGCCGTTTACCACGGCAAATCTTTGCCGTCATAGTTGAAGAAATGGCCACTTTGCTGCGGCGTCAGTGTTTCAAAAAGTCGCTGCTGGCCTGCGACTGACTGTTCCACAGTCACCGGTGCGTGCTCGCCGCCCATGCGGGTCTTGACCCATCCCGGGTGCAAGGCCACCGAGATCACGCCGCGCGGCTTGAGATCATTGGAGACGCCTTTGGCGATCATATTGAGTGCAGTCTTGGCGAGGCGGTAGGCATAGTAACCGCCTGAACTGTTGTCGCCGACAGAGCCCATCTGGCTGGACTGGAAGGCGATGATCTTGCGCTCTGAATTTGCGACATTGTCGGCCAGCGCTTCCGCCAGTTTCAGGGGCGCAAGCGCGTTGATGCGAATGAGTTCGAGCACGCCTTCGACATCGACCGAGCCGAATGACTGATCCCTGAAACCCATTGCCCCAGCGTTGGCCAGAAGGAGATCGATCGGCGTGTCGCCCAGTGCTGCCTTCAGCAAGGCAGGAGCCGCAGGGTCGGCTGCTTCATACGCCAGCACTTTGATGCGCCCGGCATGCCCGTCGGCCAGCGTCATCAACTCTTTAGCTTTGGCGGGAGCGCGGGCAGTGGCAAAGACCTGGACGCCACGCGCGGCGAAGCGGCGTACATGTTCAAGGCCAATGCCACGGTTGGCACCAGTGATCAGCACGGTTTTCAATGGCTGGTGGTCTCCGAAAATCATCGAAGGGCACAATTGCGCGGGCTATTTGCCGAACAATTTGTTGGCAGTCTCGGCTACCAGCCTTCCCTGGTGGCGTGCGCCTTCAAGTTCAATCGCGCTGGGTTGGCGCTGTCCCTGACCGCCGGCGATGGTGGTGGCGCCGTAAGGGCTACCGCCAACGATCTCATCCAGGGTCATCTGGCCTTGGTGGCTATAGGGCAGACCGACGATGATCATGCCGAAGTGCATCAGGTTGGTAATGACTGAAAACAGCGTCACTTCCTGACCGCCATGCTGCGTCGCCGTGGACGTGAAGGCACCGCCGACTTTGCCGTTCAAGGCACCGCGAGCCCACAAACCACCGGCCTGGTCCAGGAAACTGGCCATTTGCGCAGGCATGCGCCCGAAACGGGTCGGCGTACCCACAATAATGGCGTCGTAGCTGGCAAGTTCGTCGATGGTCGCGATCGGTGCAGCCTGATCGAGCTTGAAGTGTGCCGCCTTCGCCACCTCCGTTGGCGCGGTTTCGGGCACGCGCTTGAGATCGACCGTCGCGCCGGTGGAACGCGCGCCTTCAGCAATGGCACCGGCCATGGTTTCAATGTGACCATAGGATGAGTAATAGAGAACGAGGACTTTGGACATGAGGATCTCCGTGGGGGCTTGGTTTGGGAATTGAGCGGCCGTCCGGTTTAGGCCCGGAACGGCATTGTCAATCTAATCCACGCATGTTGCCGGCCGAATGACTTTTGTCAAAGTCGGCAAGCGACCCCGCAGGAGCGATTCTCTTAGCGCAGTGCGGGTTCGGTGACCTGCAAGGCTTGCGCCGTCGGCGTCTCGGGGATGGGGGTTTGCACGCGACGTGCGCCATTGAATCGGCGATTCCAGTAGGCCACGCCCATGCTTTCCACCCGAACTTCCGAGCCTGGCTTGGGAGAATGGATGAATTTGCCTTCACCAACGTAGATCCCGACATGGCTGAAGGCGCGTCGCATGGTGTTGAAAAACACCAAGTCGCCGGGTTGCAGGTCGGCGCGGTCAATCTTCTGAGTGGCCGCTGCCTGCTGCTCGGCCTTGCGCGGCAAAATCAGGCCCACGGTCTGCTCAAAAATGGCTTTGACAAAACCGCTGCAGTCAAAACCGCTTTCTGCCGTGTTGCCGCCGCGTCGGTAGGGAACACCCAAAAAGCCCATGGCGTTGACGACCAGGTCAGACGCTTTATCGCCGACCGAGTGTCGGACCTCGTCAATCCGTGCCAAAAGCCCCTTGTCCTGAAGCAACTGGTCCAGGTCGTCACCCACTCCCTGGGGACTGGCGTGCGCACTGGCGGCTAACAAAAAGGCAATCAGGGTGGCAAAAATTCGCATGGGGCGTAGCATACTTGCAGTCGCGACGCGCTGTCAAGTTAAAGCTGTTTCTTGAATATTTGTGTAACTGATTGATTTATATGAGTTTTGAGGTTAATTATGTTTAAAGCCTTATTGCTGGAAAACGCAGATGGATTCAAGGCCGGGCTTGCGCAGGTGGATCAGCCCGCCTTGCCTGCCGGCGAGGTAAGCGTTTCTGTCGCTTATTCGACCCTCAACTACAAAGATGGTCTGGCCATCACCAACAGGAGTCCGGTGGTGCGAACCTGGCCGATGGTGGCGGGTATCGACGGCGCCGGTGCGGTAATCGAGTCCAATCACCCGGCCTGGAAGGTGGGTGACCGGGTGTTGCACAACGGCTGGGGCGTGGGCGAGACGCGTTGGGGCTGTCTGGCTGAACAGGTGCAGCTCAAAGGCGACTGGCTGGTCAGGATGCCGGCCGGGTTTACGCCGCGTCAGGCCATGGCCATTGGCACGGCGGGCTATACCGCCATGCTGTGCATATTGGCCCTGGAAGACCATGGCGTCAAGCCCGGCGTGGGTGAAGTGCTGGTGACAGGCGCCACCGGCGGCGTCGGCAGTGTGGCCATCGTTCTGCTCGGCAAACTTGGCTACACGGTGGTGGCCGCGACCGGCAAGGCCACTGAAGAGGCTTACCTGAAGTCACTGGGGGCCAGCAGCATCATCGATCGTGCGTCCCTGTCCAGTCCCGGCAAACCGTTCCAGAAAGAGCGCTGGGCGGGGGTCGTGGATGCGGTGGGCTCTCACACCCTGGCCAACGCACTGGCGCAAACGCGTTACGGTGGTGTGGTGGCGGCTTGCGGTCTGGCGCAGGGCATGGACTTGCCGACCTCGGTGATGCCCTTTATCTTGCGTGGTGTGACCCTCGCAGGCATTGATTCAGTCATGGCGCCTTTAGCCAAGCGCCAGCGCGCGTGGGATCGGCTGGCCCGTGATCTGGATCCAGCCTTGCTGGAGTCGATGACGCAAGAAATTCCACTCGAAGCGGCCATTGCCAAGGCGCACGAACTGATGGATGGCAAGCTACGGGGCCGCGTGGTGGTGAGGATCGCAGCCTGATCTGCCGCCTCCAATGTCCACGTTTTATATGTAGAAGATGCCTGTATCGTCCGTAAAACATGCGTATACAGCTATCTATTTGATAGCATTTGTGAAAATCGATCAACCTTCCCCAGAAAGCCTGCCATGTTGCTAGACGCCGCACAATCCCAACTCGTCCTGGTGGATTACCAGACCCGCTTGATGCCTGCCATTTTTGAAGGCCCGCTGGTGCTGGCCAATGCCGTGCGTCTGGCGCAGATCGCGCGTCTGCTGGACGTGCCGGTCTGGGGCACCGAGCAGAACCCGTCGAAATTGGGCGAAAACGCCCCCGAGCTCAGAGCTCTGTGTACGCAGACCTTGAGCAAAATGCATTTCAGCGCTGTTGAAGAGGGTCTCGGTGAATGGCTACGTCCGCCGGCCAAACCGGTGGCAGGCAATGCTCGCAGCTTGCCCAAACATCTGCAAAAACCCGCCGCGAATGCGCCTGAACACAACACGGTGGTCGTGGCCGGGTGCGAGGCGCATGTTTGCCTGTTGCAGACCGCGCTGCATTTGCTTGAAGACGAGTTTGAGGTGTGGGTCGTGACCGACGCCTGCAGCTCGCGCACCGAGCGCAACCGTGACGCCGCGTTTGACCGGCTGGCGGGTGCCGGCGCGGAGCTGGTGACGACCGAGATGGTGGCGTTCGAGTGGCTGCGCAGCGCCGAGCACCCGCAGTTCAAGGCGGTGCAGGCGCTGATCAAATAGAGTTTTTTTCTGGCTCGGACAGGCTGATTCTGATGGGCAGAACGGAAACCAAGACGTGAAACGTTGGCTCGGCCTTCCCTCGGTTCAAATCGCGCTGTGCGTCATCGCCTATGCGTTGCTGGGCTACCGCCTTGGCTTGTTCGCCTTTGTGTTTGCGTCGCCACTTTTTGCTGCCGCCATTGTTCATCCTTTGCTGACGCTGCTGTCAAATTACCGCCGCAGGGTGCTTGAGCAGCTCTGGTTTCCGGTTCACGGCCAGTACTATGTGTTCAAGGGCATGACCATTCAAGTGCTGGAGGACGCCGATCACTGCCGTTGGGTCAGGCTGGTCGATGTTCAGAAGGTGGTCGGTGTCACCGCGCCTGAGCATGCCTTGGCGCTGACCTATCCGGGCCGATTGAAAATGATGGGGGAACCGGCCCAGACGCATATCCGCGACGATGCCCTGGCAGCCCACCTCAGCAAGGAAAACGAAGCGACCGCCCTCAGGTTTCGCACCTGGGTGGAACGCAACATCGTGTTTCCCGGTGCGACAACGCGACGCCGATTGGGCATCCGGATGGATAGCGATCAGCCCATCGACTGAGGGCCAGTACCCTTGCCCCGGTCGTGCAGGGTCGGGCGGCGGCTAGTCAGGCTGTTGCAAGCTGCGAGTTCATAATTATGAATTCAGTTTTATGACCCGCTTGGAGACAAACAATGACAAGCTATGCCGAATTTCACCGCCGTTCACTCGAAGATCGTGACGCTTTCTGGGCTGAACAAGCTCAATTGGTCGACTGGAAGACCGAACCGCAGCAGATCTGCGACTACAGCAATCCGCCGTTTGCCAAATGGTTTGTCGGCGGCACCACCAATCTGTGCCACAACGCGGTGGACCGGCATCTCAAGGAGCGCTCTGAGCAGGCGGCGCTGATTTTTGTCTCCACCGAGACCAACCAGGAAAAGGTCTATTCCTTTCGTGAACTGCATGCCGAAGTGCAGCGCATGGCGGCGGTGCTGAAAGAGCTTGGCGTGCAAAAGGGAGACCGGGTGTTGATCTACATGCCGATGATCGCCGAGGCGGCGTTTGCCATGCTGGCCTGCGCCCGAATCGGCGCGATTCATTCGGTCGTGTTTGGCGGCTTTGCCTCGGGTTCGCTGGCCTCACGGATTGAAGACGCCTCACCCAAAGTGATCGTCAGCGCCGACGCCGGTTCGCGCGGCGGCAAAGCGGTGGCCTATAAACCTTTGCTGGACGAAGCCATTCGCCTGTCCAGCCACAAACCCGAATCCGTGCTGCTGGTCGATCGTGGCCTGATGGCCATGACTCTGGTGACCGGGCGCGACCATCTGTGGAGCCCGTTGCGGCAAAAGAATTTGAACACCGTGGTGGACTGCGAGTGGGTCGATGCCACCCACCCGAGCTACACGCTGTATACCAGTGGCACCACCGGCAAGCCCAAGGGCGTGCAGCGCGACACCGGCGGTTATGCGGTGGCGCTGGCGGCCAGCTTGAAACACATCTATTGCGGCAATGCGGGTGAAACCTATTTTTCGACCAGCGACATTGGTTGGGTTGTCGGTCACAGCTACATCATTTATGGGCCTTTGATCGCCGGCATGGCGACCATCATGTACGAGGGGCTGCCGATCCGCCCGGACGGCGGCATCTGGTGGAGCCTGGTGGAAAAGTACAAAGTCACGGTCATGTTCAGTGCGCCCACGGCCATTCGCGTGCTGAAGAAACAGGACCCCGCGCTGCTCAAGAAATACGACCTGTCGTCGCTGCGCGCGCTGTTCCTGGCCGGTGAGCCGCTGGACCAGCCGACGGCGCAGTGGATCAGCGAGGGTTTGGGGCGACCGATTGTCGACAACTACTGGCAAACCGAGACCGGCTGGCCTATCCTGAGCATTTGCAAGGGCGTGGATGATTCTCCGACCAAGTTTGGCTCGCCCGGCAAGGCGGTGTACGGTTACAACGTCAAATTGCTTGACGAGAACACCGGTGAGGAGCTCATGGGCGCGAATCAAAAGGGCGTGGTGGCGATCGAGGGTCCGCTGCCTCCCGGTTGCCTGCAGACCGTGTGGGGTGATGACCAGCGCTTTGTCAGCACCTACTGGACCACCATTCCCGGCCGCATGGTTTACAGCACTTTTGACTGGGGCATTCGTGACGAGGCCGGTTACTACTTCATCTTGGGCCGCACCGATGACGTGATCAATGTTGCGGGGCACCGCCTGGGCACGCGAGAGATCGAGGAAAGTATCTCCGGCCACCCGAACATTGCCGAAGTTGCCGTGGTGGGTGTGGCCGACCAGCTCAAGGGTCAGGTGGCGATGGCGTTTGCCGTGGTCAAGGACGCTTCGCTGTTGCTGGATGAAGCTGCCCGTCTCAAGCTTGAAGGTGAAATCATGAAGCTGGTCGACGGCGACCTCGGCGCCGTGGCGCGGCCGGCGCGCGTGCGCTTCGTCACCGTGCTGCCGAAGACGCGCAGTGGCAAACTGCTGCGCCGGGCGATTCAGGCGGTGTGTGAAAGCCGTGACCCAGGCGATCTGACGACCATGGAAGACCCGGCCGCACTGCAACAGATCAAGGACTTGGTGACCCGGTAGGGCAAGAATGAAGCCCGGCGTTTTGTCGGGTTGCTGTATTGGTGGCACAATCCTGAATCGTCAAGAGGCCCTTCCAGCCAAAGTCGCATTCGCTAAACGGTCAAGCCGTGATGCGGAAGGTTTTTTATCAACTTAGTTTCCTGCAGGGAAACGAAGGTCAGCGCAATATGAATGACATAAAGTCCCAAGGGACGAGTCCGGCTTCGTCGGCATCGTCTGTCTACCAGGCCTATCAGGCCAATACCTACCTGTTTGGCGGCAACGCACCGTACGTCGAAGAGATGTACGAAAACTACCTGGCCAATCCGGGGGGGGTGCCGGATAACTGGCGTGATTATTTTGACGCCCTGCAAAATGTGCCGGCGGTGGACGGCAGCAATGCCAAGGACGTTCCCCATCTGCCGGTGATCAACGCCTTTGCCGAGCGCGCCAAACACGGTGGCACCAAGGTGGTTCTGGCCAGCGTGGATGCCGAAATGGGGCGCAAGCGCACGGCGGCACAGCAATTGATTGCGGCTTATCGCAACGTTGGCGCAAGCTGGGCCGATCTCGATCCCCTGAAGCGTACCGAGCGCGAGAAAATTCCGGAGCTTGAACCCTCGTTCTATGGTTTTAGCGACGCTGACCAGGAAGCGGTGTTTGACACCAGCAATACTTTCTTCGGCAAATCGTCGATGAGTCTGCGCGAGTTGATGAACGCGCTGCGCCAAACCTATTGCGGCACACTGGGCGCTGAATACATGTACGCAACCGACCAGAACCAAAAGCGCTGGTGGCAGCAAAAGCTGGAAAGCGTTCGCAGCCAGCCCACTTTCAGCGCTGAGCAAAAGAAGCGCATTCTCGACCGATTGACAGCGGCGGAGGGCCTGGAGCGCTTTTTGCATACCAAATATGTCGGGCAGAAGCGGTTTTCGCTGGAAGGTGGCGAGAGCTTTATTGCGTCGATGGATGAGCTGATTCAGTTGGCCGGTGCCCAGGGTGTTCAGGAGATCGTGATTGGCATGGCGCATCGTGGCCGTCTGAATGTGCTGGTCAACGCCTTGGGAAAGATGCCGGCCGATCTGTTTGCCGAGTTCGACCACACCGCTCCCGAGGCTTTGCCCAGTGGCGACGTCAAATACCATCAGGGCTTCAGTTCTGACGTTTCCACGCCCGGTGGGCCGGTGCATCTGGCGCTGGCCTTCAATCCATCGCATCTGGAGATCGTGAACCCGGTGGTGGAGGGCTCGGTGCGTGCCCGCATGGACCGGCGCGGCGACCCCCTGGGCAAGCAGGTGTTGCCGGTGCTGGTGCACGGCGATGCGGCATTTGCCGGCCAGGGCGTGGGCATGGAAACCCTGGCCCTGTCGGAAACGCGTGGCTACTCCACCGGTGGCACGGTGCATATTGTGATCAACAACCAGATCGGTTTCACCACCAGCGATCCGCGCGACAGCCGCTCTTCGCTGTATTGCACCGATATCGTGAAGATGATCAAGGCACCGGTGCTGCATGTCAATGGAGACGATCCTGAGTCGGTGGTGCTGGCGACACAGTTGGCGTTGGAATTCCGCATGGAATTTCGCAAGGACGTGGTGGTCGACATCATCTGCTTCCGCAAACTGGGCCACAACGAGCAGGACACACCGGCCCTGACCCAGCCGCTGATGTACAAGAAGGTGGCGCAGCATCCGGGAACCCGGCGGGTCTATGCTGACAAGCTGGCTGCCCAGGGCTTCGGCGCAGAGTTGGGTGACGAGATGGTCAAAGCCTACCGCGCCGCCATGGATGCAGGCAAACATACGCAAGACAATGCGCTGACCAACTTCAAGAGCAAGTATGCGGTGGACTGGTCGCCTTACCTGGCAAAGAAGTGGACTGACGCCGGCGACACCGCCATCCCGATGGCTGAGTGGCACCGTCTGGCCGAGCGGCTGACGGCGATTCCGCCCAGTATCACGCCGCATCCGCTGGTGCGCAAAGTGTATGACGACCGCGCCGCCATGGGCCGTGGCGACAGCCTGGTGGATTGGGGCATGGGTGAGCACATGGCCTTTGCTTCACTGGTTGCCAGCGGTTATCCGGTGCGCCTGTCGGGTGAAGATTGCGGCCGCGGCACCTTTACCCATCGGCATGCGGTGATTCATGATCAAAATCGTGAAAAATGGGACGTCGGCACTTATGTGCCATTGCAGAACGTGACGGACAAGCAGGCCCCGTTCGTGGTCATCGACTCCATCCTGTCAGAGGAGGCGGTACTCGCCTTTGAATACGGTTACGCCTCCAACGACCCCAACACCCTGGTCATCTGGGAAGCGCAGTTTGGTGATTTTGCCAATGGCGCGCAGGTGGTGATCGACCAGTTCATCGCCTCCGGCGAAGTAAAGTGGGGTCGGGTCAACGGCATCACCCTGATGCTGCCGCATGGTTACGAAGGGCAGGGTCCGGAGCACAGCTCGGCGCGCCTGGAGCGCTTCATGCAGCTCAGCGCCGACACCAATATTCAGGTGGTGCAGCCGACCACAGCGAGCCAGATCTTCCATGTGCTGCGGCGCCAGATGGTGCGTAATATCCGCAAGCCGCTGGTGATCATGACGCCGAAATCGCTGCTCAGGAACAAGGATGCCGCGTCGCCCCTGTCCGAATTCACCAAGGGCAGCTTCCAGACCATCATTCCCGAGCACAAAGTGCTGAAGGCCGACAAGGTGAGGCGGGTCGTGGCCTGTTCCGGCAAGGTTTATTACGACCTGCTCAAGAAGCGCGAGGAAAGCGGTGCCGATGAGGTGGTGATCCTGCGAGTCGAGCAGCTTTATCCGTTCCCGCACAAGGCCTTTGCCACCGAGCTGAAGAAATACCCGGGCGTGTCCGAGGTTGTCTGGTGTCAGGACGAGCCGCAAAACCAGGGCGCCTGGTTCTTTGTGCAGCATTACATTCTTGAGAACATGTTCGACGGACAAAAACTCGGCTATTCGGGTCGCGCCGCCTCGGCCTCTCCGGCAGTGGGCTACTCGCACCTGCATCAGGAGCAGCAGAAGGCGCTGGTTGAAGGCGCGTTTGGAAAGCTCAAAGGGACTGTGCTGACCAAATAGGGCTCACCGAGTCAAGGAGGGACAGTCCAGAAGGTCGGTCCCGCCACACCGAAGAATTTGGGACAGGGCTGGCCCGGCAAGCGTGTCGTGGCGTTCTGTCCCGCAAGCAAATTGTCAAAGGAATTGATATGACCATCATCGAAGTGAAAGTTCCGCAGTTGTCGGAATCAGTGGCCGAGGCCACGCTGTTGCAGTGGAAGAAAAAGGTCGGCGACGCCATTGCCGTGGACGAAATCCTGATCGAGGTCGAAACCGACAAGGTGGTGCTGGAAGTGCCGGCACCGTCCGCCGGCATCCTGACTGAGATTTTGTCCGGCGACGGCGCCACGGTGGCGGCCGAGCAGGTGATTGCCCGCATTGATACCGAGGGCAAGGGCGTTGCCGTCGCCGCTGTTATCCTGCCTGTCGCTGCAACCGCGGCAGCGGCAACGGCAACAGGATCGATGGCGGGCGTGGCCATGCCGGCGGCTGCCAAGTTGATGGCCGACCATAAGCTGGTAGCCGGGTCTGTGACCGGCAGCGGCAAGGATGGGCGCGTCACCAAGGGCGATGTGCTGGGTGCCGTCGCTACCGGGAGTGCTCCTAAAGTAGTAGCTGCAAGCGCAGTATCAACGGTCGTTGCAAGCACTTTTCTACCACAAGTCGCGGCAACTGCGGCACCCTGGGGAGAGCGCCCCGAGCAGCGCGTGCCAATGAGCCGTTTGCGCGCCCGGATCGCGGAACGCCTGTTGCAGTCACAGTCGACGAACGCCATTCTGACGACCTTCAACGAGGTCAATATGGCCCCGGTCATGGAGATGCGCAAGCGTTTCCAGGAGAAGTTCGAGAAAGAACACGGTGTCAAGATCGGCTTCATGAGCTTCTTCGTCAAGGCGGCAGTGCATGCGCTGAAGAAATTTCCGATGCTCAATGCTTCTGTTGACGGCAACAACGTGGTCTATCACGGCTACTTTGATATCGGCATCGCGGTCGGCTCTCCGCGCGGCCTGGTGGTGCCAATTTTGCGCAACGCCGACCAGATGAGCTTTGCCGACATCGAGAAAAAAATCGCCGAGTACGGCGCCAAGGCGCGGGACGGCAAATTGGGCATCGAGGAGATGACTGGCGGTACCTTTTCGATCAGCAACGGCGGCACCTTTGGCTCCATGCTGTCAACGCCGATCATCAATCCGCCGCAGTCGGCGATTCTGGGCGTGCACGCCACCAAAGACCGTGCCGTGGTTGAAAACGGCCAGGTGGTGGTGCGCCCCATCAACTACCTCGCCATGTCTTATGACCACCGCATCATCGATGGCCGCGAAGCCGTGCTCGGTCTGGTCGCAATGAAAGAGGCGCTGGAAGATCCAGCCCGCCTGTTGTTCGATATCTGATACACCATGAATAAACAATTTGACGTCATCGTCATCGGCGCCGGCCCCGGCGGCTATATCGCGGCCATTCGTGCCGCGCAACTGGGCAAGAGCGTCGCCTGTATTGACGAGTGGAAGAACAGCCTGGGAGGCCCGGCGCCGGGTGGCACCTGCACCAACGTGGGTTGCATTCCGAGCAAGGCCTTGCTCCAGTCGTCCGAACACTTTGATCAGGCCAGTCACCACTTTGCCGAGCACGGTATCGAGCTCAGTGGCGTCGGCATCGATGTGGCGAAGATGCTGGCCCGCAAGGAGGCCGTGGTCAAGCAGAACAACGACGGCATCCTGTACCTGTTCAAGAAGATCAAGGTCAGTTTTTTCCATGGTCGTGGCTCGTTTGTGCGGGCGGTCCCTGCGACAGGCTCAGGACAGGCTGATGCCGGCTATGAGATCAAACTGACGGGGGCCAGCGAGGAAACTCTGCTTGGCAAGGACGTGATCGTGGCCACCGGCTCCATTGCCCGCGCCTTGCCCGATGCGCCGTTTGACGAGCAGATGATTCTGTCCAATGAAGGTGCCTTGCGTCTGGGTGCTGTGCCGAAAAAATTGGGATTGATCGGCTCGGGTGTCATCGGCCTGGAGATGGGCTCGGTCTGGCGCCGACTGGGCTCCGAGGTGACGATTCTGGAAGCCCTGCCGGAGTTTTTGGGGGTGGTGGACCAGCAGATTGCCAGGGAAGCGCACAAGGCCTTTGTCAAGCAGGGTCTGAAGATCGAACTCGGCGTCACCGTCGGTGCGATCAAAACCGGCAAGAAGGGTGTCAGCGTCGCCTGGACCAATGCCAAGGGCGAGGCCCAGACGCTGGACGTGGACAAGCTGATCGTGTCGATTGGCCGCGTGCCCAATACCACCGGTCTGGACGCCGAAGCGGTTGGCCTCAAGCTCGACGAGCGTGGTGCCATCGTGGTGGACGAGGATTGCCGCACCAGTTTGCCCGGTATCTGGGCGGTTGGTGACGTGGTGCGTGGTCCGATGCTGGCACACAAAGCAGAGGATGAGGGCGTGGCGGTGGCCGAGCGGATCGCTGGTCAACATGGCCATGTCAACTTCAACACCATTCCCTGGGTGATCTACACCAGCCCGGAGATTGCCTGGGTCGGCCAGACCGAACAACAACTCAAAGCTGCCGGGCGCGCCTACAAGGCCGGCACTTTCCCGTTTCTGGCGAACGGGCGCGCCCGTGCGCTTGGCGACACCACCGGCATGGTCAAGATGCTCGCCGACGCGGCGAGCGACGAGATCCTGGGCGTGCACATCGTTGGTCCGATGGCCAGTGAATTGATTGCCGAATGCGTCGTGGCGATGGAGTTTCGCGCCAGCAGCGAAGACATCGCACGCATCTGTCATGCGCATCCATCCCTGAGCGAGGCGACCCGGGAAGCTGCGCTCGCGGTGGACAAGCGCACGCTCAACTTCTGATCGATTTCTTATACGAAATTGACTTCTTACGCCCGTCCGCTATGCGTAGCAAGCTATCAATTGCATAGCATTCAGCCTGTGTGTCCATGAGTGTCAAAAAAGCCTACCAAGCCGAACTGATCGCGCGTGGCTATAGCGCCGATCCCGCTCAGCTGGGCGCCGTGACGGTATTGCAGCGTTGCGCGCGGGACTGGACTCATTTCAGGGAGAAGCGCTCCAACGCGCTCAAGAAGCTGATCAACCACCCGGATATTCCGATTGGCGTCTACATGTATGGCGGGGTCGGGCGGGGCAAGAGTTTTTTGATGGATTGCTTTTTCGGCGCGGTGCCGCTAAAGCGCAAGACGCGTCTGCATTTTCACGAATTCATGCGGGAAGTCCATCGGGAACTGGCGGATCTTCGGGGCACGGCCAATCCGCTGGATGTGCTGGCCAAGCGCATGGCCGAGAAGTATCGTTTGATATGTTTTGACGAATTTCACATTGCCGACATCACGGACGCCATGATTCTTCATCGTTTGCTGGCGGCCTTATTCAATAACGGCGTCGGCTTGGTCACGACTTCCAATTTCAAACCGGATGACCTCTATCCCAATGGACTGCATCGCGAGCGAATTCTTCCTGCGATTGAATTGCTCAAGCAACATCTTGAAGTGATCAACGTGGATAACGGATGCGACTACCGCGGGCGCATGCTGGAGCAACTCGATACCTATTACACGCCGCTGGACGAGCAGGCGGATGCGGCCATGGATGATGTGTTTGGCCGCCTGGCCGAAACCCATGATGAATCCCCGATGCTGCAGATCGAGGCGCGACAGATTAGTGCCCGGCGCAAGGCCGGTGGGCTGGTCTGGTTTGATTTCAAAACCCTGTGTGGCGGCCCCCGGTCCCAAAACGACTATCTGGAAATTGCCACGCAGTTTCACACTGTTCTGCTAAGCGGCGTGCCGCATATGCCGGTGCGCATGGTGTCGGAAGCGCGCCGCTTCACCTGGCTGGTGGACGTGCTTTATGACCGGCGGGTGAAACTGATCATGTCGGCCGCCGTATTGCCGGAACACTTGTACACTGAAGGTCCGCTGGCGCATGAGTTTTCACGGACCGTTTCGCGCTTGAACGAAATGCAATCGCGTGAGTTCTTGAATTTGAGTCGCCGCCAGGTGGACACGCGTTTGACATGAACAAGTTATCGTTATTCATATTGTTGCTGCTTGACGGCGCGCTGGTATTCGCCCAGCCGCTCGATAGCGAGGGCGAGCGCAGTCGCATTCGGGATGCGCGGGTTCGGGAGGAGGCGCAGTACCAAGTCGAAGAAGCTGCCTGCTATGCCAGATTTGCGGTGACGGATTGCCTGAACAAAGTTCGGGCGCGTCGGCGCGAGGTGCTCGATGATCTTCGGCGTCAGGAGCGTGTGCTCAACGATCTTGAGCGCAAGCGGCGCGCGCTGGAGCAAATTGATCAAATCAACCAGAAGTCCTCGGCCCGGCAGATCGAGGAAGAAACGTCTGTGCGGCCTGCTGCCGGCGATGCCCGATAAGAACCAGAAATAACCCGGATTCCGAAGCCGCTTTCCGGCCCCCATCCTTGCCTGAAAATCAGGACCCCAGAGGCTCCAGTTTGACGATCACCAGGGAGAGATTGTCTCCGCCACCATGTCCTCTGGATCTGGCTTTTTCGATCAGGAACTCGGTGGCCTCCCGTGCAGATAACGTAGAGAGAATCGAGCCGATTTCGAGGGTGTTGAAATAGTGCCAGATGCCGTCGCTGCAGGCCATCAGGATGTCACCAGCACGCAGACGGGGAATGAAATGAACGCCTACCGGTGGATCGTTTTCAGATCCCAGGCAGCCCAGAAGAATGTTCGATTGCGGATGCACGGTGGCTTGCTCTTCGGTGATTTCTCCGCGCGCAACCAGCTCCTGGACGTAGGAATGATCAATTGTTCGTTTGATAAATTTATTGCCATGAAAGTGATATATCCGCGAATCACCAGTATGTGCCCAGTAGCAATCACCACCTGGATTGATCAGGAAGGCCGCCACTGTGCTGTGCGGCTCTTCTTCGGCCGAAATCGCGGTCAATCGGATGACGGTATGAGCTTCCTGCACCAGTTGCATCAGTGCCGCGGCGGCGTCATCGGTTTCAGGAGAATAGCGCTCAAATAGCTGGCGTGCGGTCATCATGACCTGATCCGACGCTTTACGCCCGCCGCTGCGCCCGCCCATGCCGTCCGCGAGCACGGCCAGCACACATCCGCTGACGCGCGTGTGGGTTAGCAACATGACCTGGTCTTGCTGGTAGTCACGGTCACCCTTGTGGATGCCGGTGGATGCGGTGAGTCGGTAGCCTTTGGTCATTTGGATCCGTTAAAAAAAACGATGGGACTGACAAATACGCCTGCAACCCTTATTATCAAGCCAACCCGTGACCATATTTCAACCGACTGATTCGACTGCCCGCTCTGATTTTCCCGATTGATTGAATGAGCCTGCAAGACTTGACTCGCGAAACCTTTGCTGCCGGTGGTGTGCTGGCTCGATCGGTCGAAGCGTTCACACCCAGGGACGGTCAAACAGAAATGGCCAGCGCCATCGCACGCACCATTGACGAGGGGGGCGTGCTGGTGGTCGAGGCCGGTACTGGCATTGGCAAGACTTTTTCCTATCTGGTGCCGGCTTTGCTGAGTGGCTCGCGCGTCATGCTGTCCACCGCCACCAAGACCTTGCAGGACCAGTTGTTTGGTCGCGACCTGCCGCACCTGATCAAGGCCCTGGGTCTGCCGGTGCGTGCCGCATTGCTGAAAGGCCGTGGCAGCTATTTGTGCCTGCATCGTCTGGAGACTGCGCGACACGACTCGAATCTTGCTGATCGCGTGGTGTTGCGTACTTTGGCCAGGATTGAGGCCTGGGCGCAGCTTACCCGCAGCGGTGATCTGGCTGAGTTGCCTGGTCTGGATGAGCGCTCGGTGGTGATTCCTGCCATTACCTCATCACGGGACAATTGTCTGGGTTCGCAGTGTCCCCAGTTTCGCCGCTGCCATGTCAACCAAGCCCGGCGTGAGGCGATGGCGGCAGACATCGTTGTCATCAATCACCATCTATTTTTTTCCGACTTGGCGGTGCGGGAATCAGGCATGGCCGAGTTGCTCCCGTCGGTGCGTACAGTGATTTTTGACGAAGCTCATCAACTTAATGAAACTGGCGTGCAGTTTCTGGGCAAGCAGTTGAGCACCGGTCAAGTTCTGGAATTTGCGCGCGACCTGCTGGCCCAGGGCCTTCAGCACGCTCGCGGCCTGATCGAGTGGCAAAGATTGGCGGCGGACATCGAGCGCACAGCCCGTGATATGCGTTTGCTTTTCGGCAATGTCAATTCAGGCTCCAAACTGCGCTGGACGGAGTCGGTACCGGAGCAAGTCAATGCGTCTGCGTGGAAGGAGGCACTCGAGAGGCTTCAAGCGGCATGTATCGGTGCCATGGCGCCACTCGATTCGGTCCGTGAAGTTGCGCCCGATCTTGAGCGCCTGTTTGAGCGCGTCCGCGTATTCGTCGAATACCTTGAATTTTTTGCCGGCGTTTGTGCGCTTGATTCGGTACGCTGGCTTGATGTGGGTGCAAATCTCAGGCTGGTCGAGTCGCCGCTGGATATTGCGCACACGGTTCAGACCCGGCTGATCAAGCCGATGCCAGGGGATCAGTCGCGGCGGTCATGGATATTTACGTCGGCGACTTTGGGGGATAACGAAAAATTGAGCTGGTTCACAGAGCCGAGCGGCTTGGGCGACGCGGAAATTCTCAAAATTGCCAGTCCGTTTGACTATCTGGTTCAGGCGGCCCTGTATGTGCCACGCAATCTATCCAAGCCAAGTGACCCGGGTCACAGTGCACAAGTGGCCGATCTGGTCGCCAGAGTTGCGCCGGTGATCGGAGGACGCACGCTGGTGCTGACGACGACTCTGCGTGCCCTGCGTGTTGTCAGTGAGGCGTTGTCACGTCACTTCTCTGGCTCAAAGGAACTGGAAGTTCTGGTCCAGGGGCAGCAACCCAAACGCGAGTTGATGGAACGGTTTCGTCGCGGCCATTTGGCGGGTGGCGCGGGTTGTATTCTGGTTGCCTCTGCCTCTTTTTGGGAAGGGGTGGATATACCCGGGGACGCATTGCAGATGGTCGTCATCGACAAGCTTCCATTCCCCCCGCCGAACGATCCTTTGGTGGAGGCGCGTTCCAGGCGTCTGGAGGCGGCCGGGCGCAATGTGTTCAACGATTATTCAATGCCCGAAGCGGCCATAGCCCTCAAGCAAGGGGCTGGTCGGCTGATTCGACGCGAAACAGATCGCGGAATTTTGGTGGTCTGCGATACACGGCTGGCACTCATGGGCTACGGAAAACGGCTGATGGGAGCGTTGCCATCCATGAGAAGAATCAGCTCCGAGCCTGAGCTGATCGAGTCGCTTGAAGCGCTTACCAGACCTTCCACCAGGGATCCGAGTTTGCCCTGAAGCCTCGAGTCAGATATTCCGTTTTCGGATAGTTCTTTTCAAGCACCCGTCTGGTATCGTCGCGCAACTGGGTCATGCCCAGCGCATCGTACGACTTGACCATGATAAACAGGGCTTCCTCCACGGCGGGCACACCCTGGTAGTCGGAAACCGTCACCTGAGCACGATTGATGGCCGCCACATAGGCGCCCCGACCATAGTAATAGCGCGCCACGTGCACTTCGGACTGGGCCAGTGAGTTGACAATATAGGTCATGCGCTGACTGGCGTCTGGCGCGTAGCGCGATGCCGGGAAGCGGGTAACCAGGTCCTTGAACGACTCAAACGACTCTTTGGATGCCTTCTGATCCCGCTCTGCCATATCCTGGCGTGTCACCATGGAAAATATGCCCAGATCGTCGTTGAAGTTGACAATGCCCTTCAGATACAGCGCGTAGTCGAGCGCCGGGCTTGCCGGGTGCAGTTTCATGAAGCGATCGAGGGTGGAAATGGCTTGAGCCGCGTCACCAGACTTGTACTGGGCGTACGCCTTGTCAAGTTGGGCCTGTTGCGCCAGGGGTGTTCCCGCGGCCCGTCCCTCCAGCTTTTCAAGCAAGGGCACAGCCTTGTCATAGGCGCCGGAGTTCAGCTCGTCCTTGGCTTCGGCGTATATCTTGTTCGGGCTCCAGTTGGCGGCTTTGTCTTCCGAGGTGGATGAACATCCCGGCAGCAGCATTGCCACACCCATCAGCGACCAGACGCAGACAACCGATAATTTGGCACGAAGCATGAGGAACAACTTTCTTGAAAATTTCCGAATCGATTATATCGGGCAGCCTTGATGACGGAGAACCGCAAGACTTGACAGATGGCGGGCCGGACGTTGAATTGCGCCAGCTGTTATTCACCGAGGCGCAGCATGGACAACGTCTTGACCGGGCTCTGGTCGAGTTGGTGCCGGAATTTTCGCGCAGCTATTTGCAGCAATTGATTGATTTGGGAGGCGTCACAGTCAACGCGCTGGTAGTGCGCAAGCCGTCGACTCGCGTCAAGGCTGCAGACGCCGGAACGATCGAGTTGCGTCCGACGCCTCAAAGTCAGGCCTTCAAGCCTGAGGCGATGACGCTTGAGCTGGTCTATGAAGATGAGCACCTGATGGTTATCAACAAACCGGCTGGACTGGTTGTGCATCCGGCACCCGGCAACTGGACTGGCACGTTGTTGAATGGTTTGCTGGCACATGACGCGTGCGCCATGAATTTGCCGCGCGCCGGAATTGTTCACCGGCTGGACAAAGATACCAGCGGTTTGATGGTCGTGGCCCGCACTCGCCCGGCGATGGATGCGCTGGTCCAGTCGATTGCCGCGCGTGAGGTCAGCCGGCAGTACATCGCGTTGGCGCATAAGCCGTGGGTGGGCAGCCCGCTACGCCAAGTCGATGCGCCAATTGGGCGGGATCCGCGTAACCGGCTGAAAATGGCGGTAGTCGATGTCGGGGTCAATCCGGGCAAGCTGGCCAGAACGGATATCGAACTGCTGGAAAATTGCGCCCAGGGGTGTCTGGTTCGATGTACTTTGCACACCGGCCGCACCCATCAAATTCGCGTTCACATGGCTTTCATCGGGCATCCGTTGGTGGCGGACGAAACCTACGGGGGAGTTGCCGCAGCGGGCATGCGGCGGCAGGCCTTGCATGCTGTTCGTCTCGCTTTCCTGCATCCATTCATTCGCAAGTCCATGGTGTTTCAGGCCGTCTTGCCGCTGGACTTGCATCTTGCCTTGAGTCAGTGGGGCCTAAGTTACAATGAAAACTGATGGTGTAAAAAGCCAGCGCCTTGGCACGCAGCCCAGGCCCGCGCGGTGGATTCATCAATCTGCCTACTGCGCTCCAGAGTATCGACATGATTTGCACCTTGAGGGTGCCGATTCCGGAATTTCAAGACTATGAATACGGCGGATGCCAAGCGCATCCTGGAAACCGCCTTGATTTGCTCGCAGCAGCCCTTGCAGATGCGCGATATGCGTGCACTGTTTGACGACGGGTTGGGCTTTGACACGCTCAAAAGTTTGTTGCATGAGTTGCAACTCGAATGGGAACAGCGTGGGGTGGAATTGGTGAACGTGGCTACCGGGTGGCGTTTTCAAAGCCGCCCCGAAATGAGGGCCTATCTCGACAGGTTGCAGCCCGAAAAACCACCGCGGTATAGCCGTGCAACTCTGGAAACGCTGGCCATCATTGCCTATCGGCAACCGGTAACGCGCGGCGACATCGAAGATGTCAGAGGAGTGACAGTCAACTCCCTTTTGCTCAAACAACTGGAAGACAGGGGCTGGATTGAGGTTATCGGCCATCGGGAAACCATTGGGCGGCCGGCGTTATTTGCGACAACCAAACATTTTCTGGAAGATCTTGGTCTTCAATCCCTTGATCAATTGCCCCTGCTTGATACTGCGGCGCAGTCGGATAGCGTTATGGATAGCCGCCGCACAGTCGAGCCGGCAGCGCAGGTTGAACTCGATATCCAGCCCTCGCTTGCAGCGACGCCAAATGATGGTGGCTTTACTGACTCTGCTGCCACAACTGGTGACCTTGGTTCCGGGGACGATTTATATTTCTTGGACAGGACCCAACCATGACCACAAACAGTACCGACAAGCCGATTCAAGCGACAGAGGATTCTTTTCCTCAATTGGATGCGCAGCCGGAACAAGAGCAGGGTGTTGATCTTCGGGAATTGGGCACTGATGAAGATTTGGAAAGGGGAACGACGCAACCTCGGTTGTTTGCCGATGAAAAGAAACTGACGTCGGGAAATTCGGGAAATCGCTTTGACGACGTGGTGTCCGGGCAGTTCGATGCAGATGAGGAAAGTGTCGACGTTGTTCCTGTCAAACGCGTGCTGGCGCCGCTCGCTGAAACGCCCAAGTTGCACAAAGTGCTGGCGCAGGCGGGCATGGGATCGCGACTGGAGATGGAGCAGTTGATCATGGAAGGCCGAATCACGGTCAACAATGAACCAGCGCATATTGGTCAGCGGATCCAGTTCGGCGATCATGTCAAAGTCAATGGCAAGCCGATCCGGTTCCGGATTGATGCGCCGCCAGCGCGGGTTATCGCTTACCACAAGCCCGCTGGCGAGGTTGTGACACACGACGATCCACAGAATCGTCCAACCGTGTTTCGAAGGCTGCCCAAGTTGTTTCAGGGCAAATGGCAATCGGTGGGCCGGCTGGATTTGAATACCGAGGGTTTGTTGCTGTTTACCAGTTCCGGAGAATTGGCCAATAGTCTGATGCATCCTCGTTTCGGCCTGGAGCGGGAATATGCGGTGCGTGTGCTTGGGGCTGTAAATAGGGACGAGAAGCAAAGACTGCTCGAGGGTGTCAAACTTGACGATGGCATCGCCCAATTTGGCTCGATTGAAGAAGGTGGCGGCGAAGGTGCCAACTGCTGGTACCGCGTCACGATATCCGAGGGTCGAAATCGCGAGGTTCGTCGCATGTTTGAGGCGGTTGGACATGCAGTGAGTCGACTGATTCGAATTCGCTACGGCGCCATGGTGTTGCCGCGTGGTCTCAAGCGCGGCGCATGGATGGAACTTGACGAGGGCGACATCAAGGCATTGACTCGGGCCGCCGGGCCGCGAGTTTCCCGGGAAAATGGTGAAGCATCGGGTTCGGGTGGGGTGGATTCTTCACTGCGCGAGAGTTCAGGACAAGAGCCTGGCGCGCGAAATCGACGACGGGGCGGGCGCGGCAAGGGATCGCGCGGTGCCGGCAATTCTCAACGCAACGAGACATCAGGTGGCAACAAACGCGTTGAACAAGGTTTCCCGACAGGTGCAGGACAGGGTCGGAAAAATCGCCCGGAATCTGCAGATCGTCGTCCGGCCGCAGGGCAGCCGGATCCGATGCAGACAGCCTTTGGCTACATTGGCGCCGACAGTTTCACACGCCAGCGCCAGGATCAGGGTCAAAGACGTGGCAGCGGCGGCTCCGGTGGCAGCCAACGTGGCGGCGGACGCGGCCGCTGATATTCGCGCCAATGCTGGTATGTGCGCGAACACAGCAGGTTAAAATACAAAGTTTGCCCAACGGGCAGAATCAATAACTCAAACTCAGGAAAAACTCATGACGAACGAACGAACACTTTCCATCATCAAGCCCGATGCCGTTGCCAAAAACGTCATTGGCCAGATTTACGCACGTTTCGAGAACGCAGGTCTCAAGATCGTCGCCGCCAGGATGGTTCATCTGTCACGTGGTGAGGCGGAAGCCTTCTACGCGGTCCATAAAGCGCGTCCTTTTTTCAAGGATCTGGTGGATTTCATGATCTCGGGCCCCGTCATGATCCAGGTTCTGGAAGGCGAAAACGCCATATTGAAGAATCGTGACCTGATGGGTGCGACAGATCCAAAGAAGGCACTGGCGGGCACCATCCGCGCTGACTTTGCCGACAGCATTGATGCCAACGCCGTGCATGGTTCCGACGCCGCTGACACCGCTGCGGTCGAAATCGGGTTTTTCTTTCCCGGCATGAACGTTTATTCGCGTTAAGTCCGACGATGACGGTCAATCTTCTCGACTACGATCTCGAGGGCTTGGCCGCCTTTTGCGAACGGCTGGGTGAAAAGCGTTTTCGCGCGGTCCAGTTGTTTCGATGGATCCATCAAAAAGGTGCGTCCAATTTCGATGACATGAGCGATCTCGCCAAGTCTTTGCGTAACAAGCTGAAAGCCTGCGCGAAGATAGAGGCTGCGCCAACGATCTCACAGCACATCTCATCAGACGGTACGATCAAGTGGTTGTTTGATGTTGGTGCCGGTGACGCGGTGGAAGCCGTCTTCATTCCTGAGGAGGATCGCGGGACGCTCTGCATTTCATCGCAGGCAGGTTGCGCAATGGGATGCCGATTTTGCTCCACCGGGCACCAGGGATTCAGTCGAAATCTGAGAACTGGCGAAATCATTGCACAGTTGTGGTTTGCAGAGCATTTTTTGAGAAACTACTTGCAGCGTGAAGACCGGGTGATCTCCAATGTCGTGATGATGGGGATGGGTGAGCCACTGCAAAATTATTCCGAATTATTGCCGGCACTTCGCGTCATGCTTGACGACCATGCTTACG
This sequence comes from uncultured beta proteobacterium, assembly GCA_963810395.1. GTDB lineage: Bacteria > Pseudomonadota > Gammaproteobacteria > Burkholderiales > Burkholderiaceae_C > Rhodoferax. Next base: position 778,498 of record CAWENC010000002.1, read on the forward strand.
GTTTATCACGACGGCGTGTGACAGTCTCTACTTCTGGTGTCGTACCCAAGATGGATCGCCTCGCCCTGGACTGTCCGGTGGCGCTTGCCGTGTCCCTGCATGCACCCAATGATGAGTTGCGGGACGACTTGGTACCCTTGAACAAGAAATATTCGATTGCCGAGTTAATGGATGCCTGCAATCGCTATTTGTTGCATGCGCCGCGCGATTTCATTACATTCGAATATTGCATGCTTGATGGGGTCAATGATCAGGAAGAGCATGCGCGTCAATTGGTGCGCCTGGTCCGGCACTATTCGAGCGGCGGTGTTTGGTGCAAGTTCAATTTGATTCCGTTTAATCCTTTTCCTGAATCCGGCTTGGGTCGATCTTCGCCAGAGCAAGTTCAAGCCTTCGCCAAAATATTGAGTGAGGCTGGTATTGTTACGACAATACGCAGGACCCGAGGCGATGATATTGATGCCGCATGCGGCCAACTTGCCGGTGAAGTCAAAGACCGTACCCGGGTCGGCGAGCGGATAGCGCGACAACGTACGTTCATGCTGAAGCCCGTTTCGGCGTCTAACACTGAAGTCAAGGAGACTTGAAGCATGAGCATGAGCATGAACATGAGCACGAGCGCGCGCGTAAGGCTACCGATCCGGCATTGGGTTTTCTGTTCCTGTCTGTTGATTGTTGGTTTGACCGGAATTTCTGGCTGTGCTTCGAAAATGGCGCAGGGAGGACCGGGTGGCAGCGGGACCGAGATGGTGACTGATTCGGATGAGCCCGAGGCTCGAAAGAGGGCACGCATTCGGCTGGAGTTGGCGGTTGGCTATTTTGAACAGGGCCAAACGACGATCGCTCTGGATGAGCTTAAGCAGTCCATTGCTGTGGACCCAAATTACAGTGAAGCCTATAGCTTGCGTGGTCTGATCTACATGCGTCTCAATGATTTCCGCGTCTCTGAAGAGAGTTTCAGGAAGGCGTTGAGCATCAATCCGCAGGACTCGAATGTCATGCACAACCTGGGCTGGTTGTTGTGTCAGCAGGCGCGATACCCCGAAGCGGGGCAGTTTTTTGCCCAGGCGCTTTCGAATCCGCAGTATGGTGAGCGTGCCAAGACTTTCAGGGCTCAGGGTCTATGTCAGGCACGGGCCGGATTTCTGGCGGAGGCCGAACTCAGTCTTTTGAAGTCATACGAGTTCGATGCTGGCAATCCCGTTACCGCCTACAACCTGGCTGCCTTGCTGTTCCAGCGAGGCGATTTCGTTCGCGCGCAATTTTATGTGCGACGTCTGAACAACACTGAGTTGGCTAATGCAGAGTCACTTTGGCTCGGAGTGAAAGTTGAACGGCGCATGGAAAATCGCGAGGCCATGCTGCAGCTTGCGGCACAATTGGTCAAACGTTATCCACAGTCTCGTGAGGCCGGTGCTTACCAACGAGGCAGCTTTGATGAATGAGCGCGATGTGGGTTTCTCTGACGGGCAGTCGACAGCCCCCGATTCGATGGCGCAGCTGTCGGCAGGGACGATGCTGCGGACTGCGCGCGTTGCGCAAGGCTTGCATATCGCCGCTTTGGCCGTTGCGTTGAAAGTACCGGTAAAGAAGCTGGAAGCACTTGAAGCAGACAGGCTTGATTTGTTGCCGGACATGGTTTTTGTTCGCGCTCTGGCGGCCAGTGTTTGCAGAACTTTGAAAATTGACCCTGATCCGGTGTTGGGGAGTTTGCCCAGTAACAGCGGGCCACGGCTCAGGACAAACGAGTCGGGAATCAATGTGCCTTTCCGTTCAGCTGGAGACCGGACAGGCTGGTCAATTCGGGATCAGCTTTCCAAACCTTTGGCGCTTGTCGTCTTGATGCTTCTGGTTGGTGTTGTGGTATTGCTGGTATTTCCGTTTGCGCCACTGACCGAGGTTGCCCGACTTTCAAAGTCGGAGATAGTGGCCACCTTGGAGCCGTTCTCGACGCCCTCGCCGTCGACAGTTGAAAATCCGGTGGCGACCGAGCTTGCGGTGCCGGCTCCGACGGCGAGCCTGACAGTTGCAGGTTCCGAAGTTCCGTCGGCGACAAAGCCAATGGTTCAAGCGTCGGCTGCGTCGTTGCCGACTCAGACAAGCGCTTCTGCTTCCGCTGCGTTGACTGACACAAGCGCGACCACCGGGCTGCTCGTTTTTAGAGCGCGTGGCCAGTCCTGGGTTGAAGTGGTTGATGCGAACAGGGTGGTTCAGGTGCGCAAGATCATCGCCAACGGTGAGGTCGTCGGCGCATCTGGCGTGACGCCGCTTTCTGTGGTGGTTGGGCGGGCGGACACCACCGAGGTCGTGGTGCGCGGCAAGCCATTTGATCTGGCAAGCGTTGCAAAAGACAATGTCGCTCGTTTTGAGGTGAGGTAGTGGGATTCCTTTTACCGATTGACTCAGCCGGGCCCCAAGCGCGGCGCTCCCTTCAGGCGCGGGTAGTCTGGGGCACAAAGTTGGTGACTGTGGGTGGCAACGCACCGGTGCGTGTTCAATCCATGACCAATACGGACACCGCGGATGTCATCGGAACTGCGATTCAGGTCAAGGAATTGGCCCTGGCAGGCTCGGAAATGGTGCGCCTGACAGTCAACACGCCGGAGGCTGCAGAGGCTGTGCCACACATTCGTGAGCAGCTTGACCGCATGGGGATCGATGTGCCGCTGATCGGCGATTTCCATTACAACGGGCACCGCCTGCTGACGGATTTTCCGGCCTGCGCGCAGACCCTGTCCAAATACCGGATCAATCCCGGCAACGTCGGCAAGGGCGACAAGCACGACAAGCAGTTCGGACAGATGATAGAGGCGGCGATGCGCTGGGACAAGCCCATTCGCATAGGTGTCAACTGGGGCAGTCTGGATCAGGAACTGCTGGCCGGCCTGATGGATGAAAACAGTCGCCGCGCCGTGCCCTGGGACGCCAAGCCGGTCATGTATGAGGCGCTGATCACTTCAGCCGTGGAGTCGGCCCGTCTGGCGGCGACGATGGGCATGAAGGAAAACCAGATCATTCTTTCGTGCAAGGTCAGTGGTGTTCAGGATCTGGTTTCGGTTTATCGCGAACTGGCAAAACGCTGTGACTATCCGCTGCATCTGGGTTTGACCGAAGCCGGCATGGGCACCAAAGGGGCGGTTGCTTCGGCGACCGCGCTTTCGATTTTGTTGCAGGAGGGCATTGGTGACACGATTCGTGTTTCCCTGACCCCGCAACCCGGAGAAGCCAGGACGCAGGAGGTTGTGATCGCCTGCGAGATATTGCAGGCATTGGAACTCAGGTCGTTTGTGCCAAGTGTCACTGCCTGCCCGGGCTGTGGCCGCACCACCAGCACGACTTTTCAGGAATTGACCAAGCAGATCGAGGATTTCCTGAGGCAACAAATGCCAGTCTGGCGCGAGAAATACCCGGGCGTTGAAAAGCTCAAGGTCGCCGTGATGGGGTGCATTGTGAACGGACCCGGTGAAAGCAAGCATGCCGATATCGGCATCAGTTTGCCTGGCACCGGTGAAGCGCCGGCGGCCCCGGTCTACATTGATGGCGAGAAACGTCTGACTTTGCGCGGCGAGACGATCGCGCGGGAGTTTCAGGAAATTGTCGAAAACTATATTGAAAAGCGTTTTGGTACCCATTCGACTGCCGAGACGCGTTGAGTTGATTCATGAGTGAAAAAATAGCTGCTGCAAAGTCAGAGAAACTGACTGCCGTCAAAGGCATGAACGACATTCTCCCGCCGGACTCTGCGCGCTGGGAATGGCTGGAAGACGAGGTGCGGTCCCTGATGGGGCTTTATGCTTACCGCAATATCCGCACACCCATCGTCGAACCAACGGCTCTGTTCGTGCGCGGCACCGGTGAGACCACCGACATTGTCGAGAAGGAGATGTACTCCTTCGAAGACAAACTCAACGGCGAGCCTCTCACCCTGCGGCCGGAAAACACACCGGGCGTGGTGCGTGCCGCGATCCAGCACAACCTGACTTACGATGGTGGCAAGCGTCTGTACTACATGGGGCCCATGTTCCGGCACGAACGGCCGCAGCGCGGGCGTTACCGGCAGTTCTACCAATTGGGAGCCGAGGTGCTTGGTTTTGCCGGGCCTGAGGTTGACGTCGAACTGATGTTGCTGGTGCATCAGCTGTTTGCCAATCTGGGCTTGCGCAACGTGCGGGTGGAACTCAACAGCCTGGGCGTTCCCGCTGAACGGCAGGCCCATCGCGCCGCCCTGATCACTTATTTTGGCAAGCATCTGGAGTTGCTCGATGCCGAGGCGCAGCGCCGCCTGCACACCAACCCGCTGCGCATTCTGGATACCAAGAATCCGGCCATGCAGTCGCTGGTGCAGGATGCGCCGCAACTCCTGAGTTACCTGGGAGACGAATCGCTCAAGCACTTTGACAGCGTCAAGACACTGCTGTCAGCCTGCGGCGTGAGCTGGGCCGTCAATCCGCGCCTGGTGCGAGGCCTGGATTACTACAGCCACACAGTGTTCGAATTTTTAACCGATGAACTGGGCGCCCAGGGCGCCCTGTGTGGCGGCGGGCGTTACGACGGCCTGTTCGAGTTGCTGGGTGGCAAGCCGACCCCGGCCGTGGGCTGGGGCATGGGCCTGGAGCGGGTGTTGGAACTCATCAAGGAGCAGGGTCAGACGCAAACCGAGCCGGTGCCGGACGCCTATGCCGTGATTCCTGAGCCCGCGGCCTTGCCGCGCTGCATGCAGGCCTTGCAGGCTCTGCGCGGCGCGGGGGTGAGCGTGCAAATGCATGCGGGCGCGGCCGAGAGCCTGGGCAGCATGAAGTCGCAGTTCAAAAAAGCTGACGCCAGCGGCGCCCGTTATGCGCTGATTTTTGGCAAGGATGAATTGGCGCAAAACGCTGTCACGGTCAAAGCGCTGCGTGACGGCAGTGGCGCGCAACTGAGTCGGTCACTGACCGATATTGCCGCTTGGGCGTCCACCCTACAATCGCGTACTTGAATGTTTGTGGGACAGACCTTTAACCCTGTCTCCAACCGATTAGAAAGTTTTCATGGCAAATCAACTCGATCTTGAAGAACAAGAGCAACTCGATCAGCTCAAGCATTTCTGGCAGCAATACGGCAATGCCATCACCTGGGCGCTGATTGTGGTGCTGGGTGCCTTCGCCAGCTGGAACTTTTATCAGTACTGGCAGCGGAGTCAGGCAACTCAGGCGGCCGCCATGTATGACGAGGTGGAGCGTGTCGTGAAGTTGGCAGACATGGCGAAGATTGACCGTGTTTTTGGAGATATGAAAGAGCGGTTTCCATCCACTACCTATGCGCAACAGGCTGGGCTGTTGGTGGCAAAGCAGTATTACAGCGCGGGTAACGTAGAGGCCGCCAAGGCGGCTTTGGGCTGGGTTGCCGACAAGTCTTCGGACGAGGGTTATCAGGCGATTGCAAAGTTGCGGCTGGCCGGGGTTTTGATGGAGTCGAAAGCTTTTGACGATGCTTTGAAGCTGTTAAGTGGTTCATTTCCGGCCAATTTTGATGCCTTGGTGGCTGATCGCAAAGGCGACATCTTCCTGGTGCAGAACAAAAGGAAGGAGGCCATTGCTGAATTCGAGAAAGCATTCAAGAACTTCGAAGAGCGCACCGAATATCGACGTTTGGTGGAAGTCAAACTGAATTCGCTGGGTGTTGACCCGCAGGCCGGCAGCGAGGCCCGCGGCGGCATTGTTGCGCCAAAAATTGCTGGCGCTGTGTCTGCGGCAAATGTGCCGACGGCGGAGGGGAAAAAGTGAAGCTGGATTCTTTTTTTAGCGCGGTCACAAAGACCGCTGTTGGTTCTGTCATCCTGGCCTTGCTTGTCAGTTGCTCGAGCACGCCTGACAAGCCCAAGCCCGCCGAGCTGTCGCCCAATGCAGGTTTGCTGGGCGTGCGCATGGCGTGGACGTCGAAAATCGGGCTTGTGGGCTTTCCGCTGGATATCAGGGCCAATGGAAATACCGTTACTGTCGCCAGTTCGGACGGTGTCGTCGGGTCGTTTGATGCAAGCACAGGCGTTTCGCTGTGGCGCGTAAGTGTGGATGGCCAGATTGCCGCTGGCGTCGGGAGTGATGGGCGCTTTGCTGCGGTCGTGACCCGTGCCAATGAACTGGTTACCCTGGATGCAGGGCGCCAGATATGGCGCCAGAAGTTGCCGGCACAGGGTTACACGGCGCCGCTGGTGGCTGGCGGACGCGTCTTCGTAGTCACCGCAGATCGTGCGGTCACTGCTTTTGATGCCGAGTCGGGACAAAAACTCTGGAGCCAACAGCGCCCGGGTGAATCCCTGGTGCTGCGTCAGGCGGGTGTTTTGCTGGCCGTGGGCGACACGCTGGTGGCGGGCTTGTCCGGACGCCTTGTGGGTATCAATCCATCCAACGGCGCTATCCGTTGGGAGTCGCCCATTGCATCGCCGCGCGGTACCAATGACGTCGAGCGTCTGGTTGACCTGGTTGGACGTGTCAGTCGCGTGGGTGAGGTGGTCTGTGCGCGTGCCTTTCAGTCGGCTGTTGGCTGTGTCAATGCCGTTCGCGGCAACTTGCTTTGGACCAAGCCAGCGTTGGGGTATGTCGGTGTCCATGGTGATGACGACTATGTATTTGGCGTGGAGAGCGATGGGAAGATCGTGGCTTGGCGGCGTGCTGATGGTGAGCGAAAGTGGACGTCCGAACGCCTGCGCTACCGCGGTCTGACTGCCCCGCTGGTTGTGGGCCGCGCTGTTGCAGTGGGCGATGACAGCGGTCTGGTTCATTGGTTGTCGCGTGACGATGGCGCTGCCCTGACGCGAATGGCAACTGACGGCTCGGCGATTGTTGCTGCACCGGTGTTGGCAGCTGGAACGCTGGTGGTTGTCACTCGCAGCGGCGGTGTCTTCGGCTTCAAACCCGAATAAGTGTTGCACATCAAGTGGCAAAACCCGTATTGGCCCTGGTCGGCCGCCCCAACGTTGGTAAATCAACCCTGTTCAATCGGTTGACCAAGTCGCGCGATGCCATCGTTGCCGATTTTGCCGGGTTGACGCGGGATCGCCATTATGGCAACGGGAAACAGGGAAAACACGAGTTTATTGTCATTGATACGGGCGGCTTCGAGCCCGATGCAACCAGTGGCATTTTCAAGGAAATGGCCAAGCAGACGAGGCAGGCGGTGGCCGAAGCGGATGTCGTTATCTTTGTGCTGGATGCACGCGAGGGCATTTCTGCCCAGGATCACGAGATCGCCCGCTACCTCCGCCGTCTTGGGAAACCCTGCGTTTTGGCGGCCAACAAGGCAGAGGGCATGCTCGCCGGCGCGCAATTGGTTGAGTTTTTTGAGTTGGGTTTGGGCGAGGTGCATCCGGTTTCCGCGGCGCACGGTCAAGGTATTCGCACGCTGGTGGATCTGGCGCTCGATCCACTGCACCTGGAAGAGCTGGATGAAGCTGAAGATCACCGGGATCCGGGGGTTGTCAAGTTGGCCGTGGCCGGTCGTCCGAATGTCGGCAAATCGACGTTGATCAATGCCTGGCTTGGTGAAGAGCGCCTGGTTGCGTTTGATTTGCCAGGGACAACACGCGACGCGATTTCGATACCTTTTGAGCGCAACGGTCAGAAATTTGAATTGATTGATACTGCTGGCCTGCGTCGACGGGGCAAAGTTTTTGAAGCCATCGAGAAGTTTTCGGTTGTCAAGACCCTGCAGGCGATTGAATCATCGAACGTCGTATTGCTGCTGATCGATGCAACCCAGGGGGTCACCGATCAGGATGCCCACATTGCCGGCTACATTCTTGAAAACGGACGTGCTGTGGTGCTTGCGATCAACAAATGGGACGCCGTGGACGAGTACCAGCGCGAACTCGTCAAACGCTCGATTGAGACCCGCCTGCCATTCCTGAAGTTTGCCAGCATGCATCTGATATCGGCCACCAAAAGGCAGGGTTTGGGACCGCTCTGGACCTCCATTGCGCAGGCATACAAAGCCGCCAACTGCAAGATGTCAACGCCTGTTTTGACGCGCTTGCTGCTGGAGGCGGTTCAGTTTCAAAGTCCGAAACGATCGGGCATGTTCCGGCCAAAATTACGCTATGCCCACCAGGGCGGCATGAATCCGCCAGTGATTGTGATCCATGGCAATTCGCTGGAACACGTGAGCGACGCTTACAAGCGTTTTCTGGAGGGACGGTTTCGCAAAGAGTTTGATCTGGTGGGCACCCCGATGCGCATCGAGTTCAAGACGTCAAGCAACCCTTATGCCGACAAGGCCGGGGCCTGAGATCGGGCGGGACAGACTGTTGCTTTGCGCTTTAGTCCAGGGCTGTCCGCAACCCAATCAAAACGCGAACTTTACTGGGAATTTATGCGTCTGTGGCTTGGGAAAGCAGTTTGCTGTGGTATCGTCAGCCCCTTATTAATTTTCTGAACACGGAGAATATCGTGAGCAATAAAGGCCAGTTACTACAGGACCCCTTTCTCAATGCTTTGCGTCGGGAACATGTGCCGGTCTCTATCTATCTTGTCAATGGAATCAAGCTGCAAGGCCAGATTGAGTCTTTTGACCAGTATGTCGTGTTGCTTCGCAATACAGTGACCCAAATGGTTTACAAACACGCCATCTCGACGATCGTGCCGGGCCGTGCCGTGAATTTCGCAACTGGTGACAGTGACGAACCTGCATCCGTCTGATCACGAGGCAACTCCAACTATCCTGGTTGGCGTTGATTTCGGATTGCCAAATTTTGACGGTGAACTTGAAGAGTTGGGTTTGCTGGCACAGACCGCGGGATTAAATCCGGTGGCACGGGTTACTTGCAAACGCAAGGCACCCGATGCGGCTTTGTTTGTTGGCAGTGGCAAGGCCGATGAAATCAAGTTACTGGCAATGCAGACGGGTGCGCTTGAAGTGCTTTTTGATCAAAGTCTGAGCCCGGCACAGCAGCGCAATCTTGAGCGACACCTTGAACTCCCGGTCAATGATCGTACTTTGTTGATCCTGGAAATTTTCGGTCAGAGGGCGCGCAGCCATGAAGGAAAGCTTCAGGTCGAGTTGGCGCGTCTGCAATACCTCAGCACCAGGCTGGTACGCCGCTGGTCTCACCTGGAACGCCAAAGCGGTGGCATCGGTCTGCGCGGTGGTCCCGGTGAAGCCCAGATCGAACTGGATCGCCGAATGATTGGCGACAATATCAAGAAGATCAGAGAGCGGCTGAACAAAGTCAAGCGACAGCGCCACACCCAGCGGCGTCAACGCGAACGGCGTGAAGCATTCAACATTTCTCTGGTTGGCTACACCAACGCGGGAAAATCCACGCTGTTCAATGCATTGGTCAAGGCCAAGACCTATGCCGCGGATCAATTGTTTGCAACCCTTGACACCACAACGCGCCAGCTCTACCTGGGTGAGGCGAGTCGATCCGTTTCGCTCTCGGACACGGTGGGATTTATTCGTGATCTGCCGCACGGTTTGGTCGATGCCTTTCAGGCCACCTTGCAGGAGGCGGTGGATGCTGATCTCCTGTTGCACGTGGTAGATGCCGCCAGTCCTCATTTTCGCGAGCAGATCATGGAAGTCCAACGTGTGCTGGGCGAGATCGGCGCGGCTGATGTGCCGCAAATACTGGTATTCAATAAACTTGACGCCATCGACCCGGAGCGTCGTCCCCTGCAGTTGGAAGATACTCTTGACCTTGGTGGAGTCCAGACTCCCCGGATATTTCTCAGTGCAAAGAGTGGCGAGGGGCTCCAGGCGTTGCGTTCACACTTGGCGCGCATCGTTGTTGCCGGTGTCTTGCCAGCTGAGAATGCGCAATATTTGCCCGAAAATCGTTCGCTGGCGCCTTGATTGGGCACAATCTGCGTACGATACATAAGAGACCAAGAGATGAAACTCCATTTACCCGCCCTTAGCCGGGCGCATCTGCCAAAGCGCATTCGGGGCATGTTCAACCTGAACGATCCGCGCTGGGGTCGCGACGACGACAAACCAGCGGATGGCGGCAAGACCGGGCCAGAGCAGCCAGAGACCGGTCCATCGCAATCGCAGCCCCAAGCTGGCAACGAGCGAGGTCCAAAGCGTGGTCAAAATCAGGGCCCGCCTGACCTGGATGAAATGTGGCGTGATTTCAACCGCAAGCTGGGTGGCCTGTTTGGTGGCCTGAAGAACGGGGGGCGCGGCAGACCCGGCGGGGGGAACGATGGCGGCAATGGTTCCGGCGGAGGGTTTCAGCCCGATTTCAAGAATGCCGGTATCGGCGTCAGTCTGATTGCCGGTGTGGTTCTGCTGATTTGGCTGGGTACCGGGTTTTTCATCGTTCAAGAAGGTCAGCAGGCGGTGATTACGCAGTTCGGGAAATACAAGTCTTCTGTCGGTGCCGGCTTTAACTGGCGCCTGCCTTACCCGATCCAGCGCCATGAGCTTATCTTCGTGACTCAGATTCGATCGGTGGATGTCGGGCGCGATACCGTTATCAAGGCGACGGGTTTGCGCGAGTCGGCGATGTTGACTCAGGACGAAAACATCGTTGAGATCAAATTTGCCGTGCAGTATCGTCTGAACGATGCGAGGGCATTTCTCTTCGAGAGCAAGAATCCGGAAGAGGCCGTGGTGCAGGCGGCTGAAACCGCCGTGCGCGAGGTGGTCGGCAAGATGCGCATGGACAGCGCCTTGTCGGACGAGCGTGACCAGATCGCACCACGCGTTCGCGCGCTGATGCAACGAATCCTTGATCGATACAAAGTTGGCATCGAAGTGGTTGGGATTAACCTGCAGCAGGGCGGTGTACGTCCGCCGGAGCAGGTGCAATCGGCTTTTGATGATGTGCTCAAAGCCGGCCAGGAGCGCGAACGCGCCAAGAATGAAGCCCAGGCCTACGCCAATGACGTGGTGCCGCGGGCAGTGGGTTCTGCCTCGCGTCTGAAGGCAGAGGCCGACGCCTACAAGTCGAGAATCGTGTCGCAGGCGCAGGGCGATGCGCAACGCTTCAAATCGGTTTTGACCGAGTATCAGAAAGCGCCGCAGGTGACGCGCGACCGCATGTATATTGACGCCATGCAGCAGATCTACGGCAACGTCACCAAGGTGATGCTGGATTCACGGCAGGGCTCCAACCTGTTGTATCTGCCGCTGGACAAGATTGTCCAGATGACAGGGCAGGGAGAGGCTGCCGCCTTGACTGCACCCGCTGCGGCGCCGGCCACCACCAGCCCGGCAGCCGCTGCCGCCGCCATTGACGCGCGTGCCCGCGACGCCGCCCGTACGCGCGATCGCGAGACCCGCTAGGAGCACTGAATGAACAGAATTGGTTTTATTTTTTCCTCCCTGTTGGTGGCTCTGGCGCTGGCCAGCTCGATGTTGTTTGTCGTGGACCAGAGACAGTTTGGCGTTGTCTACGCTTTGGGACAGATCAAGGAAGTCATCACCGAGCCCGGTTTGAACTTCAAGCTGCCGCCGCCTTTTCAGAATGTGTCGTATATCGACAAGCGACTGCTGACGCTTGACAGCACCGACAACGAACCGATGCTCACGGCCGAAAAGCAACGGGTGGTGATCGACTGGTATGTGCGTTGGCGGATTTCGGAGCCGACCGAGTACATTCGCAACGTCGGCACCAACGAATCGGCGGGCGCCAGTCAGCTCAATCGCGTGGTTCGCAATGCCTTCCAGGAAGAAATCAACAAGTGGACCGTGAAAGAGCTGCTTGCGCTCAAACGGGAAACCTTGATGGCGGACGTGAAACGCGAAGTGCTGGGACAAGTGCGGGGCGCCAAGCCCTGGGGTGTGGATGTGGTTGATGTACGCATCACGCGGGTTGACTATGTCGAGGCCATCACCGAGTCGGTGTATCGCCGCATGGAAGCCGAGCGCAAGCGCGTGGCCAATGAGTTGCGCTCCACGGGCGCCGCCGAAGGCGAAAAAATTCGGGCCGATGCTGACCGGCAGCGCGAGGTGGCGGTAGCGAATGCCTATCGGGATGCCCAGAAGATCAAGGGTGAAGGTGATGCCGAAGCAGCTCGCACTTATTCGGAAGCGTTTGGTCGTGACCCTCAATTTGCCCAGTTCTATCGCAGTCTGGACGCCTACAAGGCGAGCTTCAACAAGAAATCTGACGTCATGGTGGTTGATCCGTCAAGCTCGGAGTTCTTCAAGGTGCTTCGAGGTAACACGAGCGCGACGCCCACCCCGGCGCGCGCCCGGAAATAGAACTCGAAGACCGATAAATTGGACAGTGACACCTTCTGGCTCGCCCTGGCCCTTGTTCTGGTGATCGAGGGGCTGTCTCCGTTTTTATCCCCGGCCGGCTGGCGCCGGATGTTTTTGCAGATTCTTCAACTCAGCGATGGCCAACTGCGTTTTTTTGGAATGTGCAGCATTCTGGCCGGAGCCTTGCTGATTTGGTATCTGCTTTGAGAATTTCCGCGCTCCAAGCCCGGTAAAATTGCGCTTTTAACAGCTCCCCAAAATCACATGTCTGCCTGGGTTCTGCCGGATCACATTGCCGATGTCTTGCCCTCCGAGGCGCGGCACATCGAGGAACTTCGCCGGGACTTGCTGGACATGGCGCGTTGCTATGGCTACGAGTTGGTCATGCCGCCGCTGCTGGAGCATCTGGAGTCGCTGCTCACCGGTGCCGGTGAGGCGCTGGATCTGCAGACTTTCAAACTGGTGGATCAACTCTCCGGGCGCATGATGGGCCTGCGGGCCGACAGCACGCCGCAGGTGGCCCGCATTGATGCGCACTTGTTGAATCGCCAGGGCGTTGCCCGCTTGTGCTATTGCGGCCCGGTGCTGCACACCCGGCCCGGTGGACCTCATGCGACGCGTGAGCCGCTGCAGTTCGGCGCCGAAATCTACGGTCACGCCGGGCTGGAGGCTGATCTGGAAACGCTGCTGCTGGCACTCGATTGCCTCAAGGTGGCGAAGGTGCAGGCGCCCAGCGTGGATTTGGCCGATACCCGCATCGTCAATGCCTTGCTCGAAGGCGTGGTGCTCGAAGGCGACCTGCTGGTGCAGCTTCATGCCGCGCTGGCCGCCAAAGACAGCAGCGAACTCTCAAAACTGACCAAGGATTTTCCACAGCCTTCGCGCCAGGGCCTGCTGGCACTGGTTCAGCTCTATGGCGATGAAAAAGTCCTACTTGAGGCAGAAAAAGTGCTACAGCCCTTACCAGCTGTGCGCGAGGCGCTATCAAATTTGAAGTGGCTGGCGAGTCATCTGGAGCCCGCCAAAGTGACCTTCGATCTGGCTGATCTGCATGGCTATGCCTACCACACAGGTGCCAGATTTTCGATCTACGCGCAGGGTGCCAGTAATGCGCTGGTGCGTGGCGGGCGTTACGATCAGGTCGGCGCCGTGTTTGGTCGAAACCGCCCCGCAGCAGGCTTCAGCCTGGACATCAAAGCCCTAGTGGGCGTACTGGCGGCGCGGCCCTTGCGCGCTGCGATCCGGGCGCCCTGGCGCGCGTCGGCAGATTTGCGCAGCGCGATTGCCTCCTTGCGAGCGCAGGGCGAGACCGTGGTGTGCATCCTGCCGGGTCATGAGAGCGAAGTTGATGAGTTCCATTGTGATCGGGAGCTGATACAGGCCGCCGGACAATGGCTCGTGAAAAGCCTTTGAGAACAACCGAAATGAAAGCAAGAAAATGACTGCAATAAAAGGACGTAACGTCGTGGTCGTCGGCACCCAATGGGGCGACGAGGGCAAGGGAAAACTGGTCGACTGGCTGACCGAGAGTGCCCAGGGCGTCGTGCGTTTTCAGGGCGGCCACAACGCCGGCCACACCTTGGTGATCAACGGCGTCAAGACGGCGCTGCATCTGGTTCCCAGCGGCATCATGCGAGCCGGCGTGAAGTGCTATATCGGCAATGGTGTGGTGCTCTCGGCGGCCAAACTGTTTGAGGAAATCGAGGCGCTGGAAGCTGCCGGAGTTGAGCTGCGCTCGCGCCTGCGCGTCAGCGAAGCCTGTCCGCTGATCTTGCCGTTTCACGCTGCGCTCGATGTGGCACGTGAAGCCGCCCGCGAAAAAGGCGGTCATGACAAAATCGGCACCACTGGGCGCGGCATCGGCCCGGCCTATGAAGACAAGATTGCGCGCCGGGCGCTGCGCGTTCAGGACCTTAAATTTCCTGAGCGCTTTGCCGCCAGACTGCACGAATTGCTGGACTTGCATAACCACACGCTCAAGACTTATCTCGGATCCGCAGCATTTGATTTTGGCCCCACGCTGGCGCCCTACATGGCTGACGGCAAGGTTCTGTTCCAGCCGGTTTTTGATGAAGCCATGGGCCATGCCGAATTGCTCAAGCCGATGATGGCCGATGTGTCGCGTGAACTCAACGAGGCGCACCTCAAGGGCGCCAATCTGCTGTTTGAAGGTGCGCAGGGCACGCTGCTGGATGTCGATCACGGCACCTACCCCTACGTGACATCAAGCAATTGCGTGGCCGGCAATGCCGCAGCCGGCTCCGGCGTCGGCCCCGGACTGTTGCACTACATCCTGGGCATTACCAAAGCCTATTGCACCCGGGTCGGTGGCGGACCTTTCCCGACCGAACTGCAGTGGGAAGTGCCGGGCACGCCGGGCTATCACATGAGCACGGTTGGCGCTGAAAAAGGCGTGACCACCGGCCGCAGCCGCCGTTGTGGCTGGTTTGATGCGGCGCTGCTGAAACGCTCGGCGCAAGTCAATGGCTTGAGCGGGCTGTGCATCACCAAGCTTGATGTGCTTGATGGCCTCAAGGAACTGCAGTTGTGCACCGGTTACCAGCTCGATGGCCAGCATATCGACATCCTGCCGATGGGCGCCGATGACATCTCGCGCTGCCAGGCGGTCTACGAGACCATTGACGGCTGGAGCGACAGCACCGTGGGCATCACGCATTTTGACAAGCTGCCGACCAATGCGCGCCTGTATCTGCAACGCATCGAGCAGGTCACCGGTGTGCCGATTCACATGGTGTCCACCGGACCGGATCGGGAGCAGACCATTCTGCTGCGTCATCCTTATCTCGCCGATTAGTCTAATTCAGGAGCAATTTGATGTTGACGGAAGACGGCAAACACCTGTATGTGAGCTATGACGAGTACCACAACCTGATCGAAAAGCTGGCCATCAAGATTTACCAATCAGGCTGGGAATTCGACACCATTTTGTGCCTGGCGCGTGGCGGCATGCGCCCCGGTGACATTCTGTCGCGCATCTTCGACAAGCCACTGGCCATCATGTCGACCAGCTCCTATCGCTCCGATGCCGGCACGGTGCAGGGGGTTCTGGATATTGCACGCTTTATCACCACGCCCAAGGGCGAGATCGCCGGCAAGGTTCTGCTGGTCGATGATCTGGCGGATTCCGGCCATACGCTCAAGGCTGTCATGCATCAGCTCAAGACCGACTATGCGCCCATTACCGAGCTGCGCAGCGCCGTGATCTGGACCAAGGCGCTGTCGATCTTCACGCCCGATTATTCGGTCGAGTTCTTGCCGACCAACCCCTGGATTCATCAACCGTTCGAAAGTTACGATGCCCTGCGCGCCGAGCAGCTGATTCAAAAGTGGAGCGTATGAAGGCGCGGCGCACCATGACCGATCTCACGACCACGCTGATCCATCACCCCTACACGCCGCCGGAAGGCTTCCGTGCGCCACAACCCGGCGTGTTCAAGGCCTCCACCGTCATCTTTCCCAGCGTGGCGGCGATGCGCCACTTTGAGTGGAAGGACAAGACCGCCTACACCTACGGCCTGCACGGCACGCCGACCACTTATCAACTGGAAGAGCGCCTGTGCACTTTGGAAGGTGGCTTGCAGTGCCTGCTGGTGCCGAGCGGTCTGGCCGCCATCGCCAATGTTGCTCTGTCCTTGCTGAAAACCGGCGACGAGGTGCTGATTCCGGACAACGCCTACGGACCCAACAAGGCGCTGGCTGAAGCTGAACTCAAGGCTTGGGGCATCACGCACCGGTTTTACGACTCGATGAATCCGCCCGATCTGGCGGCCAAAATCAGCGCACGGACGCGTCTCGTGTGGCTGGAGGCAGCCGGATCGGTGACGCTTGAGTTTCCTGACTTGTGCGAACTGCTGCGTCTATGCAAGGCGCGCGGCGTGCTCACCGCCCTGGACAACACCTGGGGCGCCGGCCTGGCCTTTGCACCGTTTGACCTGACACCTGGCAGCAGCCCGACCCTCGGTGTCGATGTCTCGATCCATGCGTTGACCAAATACCCCAGCGGCGGCGGCGATGTGCTGATGGGCAGTGTCATCACCCGCGACGCCGCGCTGCACCTCAAACTCAAGCTGACTCACATGCGCCTGGGCCTGGGCGTCGGCGCCAACGATGCCGAAGCTGTGTTGCGGGCCTTGCCCAGCCTGGCGCTGCGATACCGGGCGCATGACGAAACGGCCCGCACTTTGGCCAGGTGGTGCCAGACCCGTGCCGAATTTGTCCAGGTGTTGCATCCGGCTTTGCCAGACTCGCCCGGACATGCGCATTGGCGCAATCTGTGCCGCTCCGGCTCGGGTGGCGCGGCCGGGTTGTTGAGCGTGATCTTTGATGCCCGGTACAGCCAGGAGCAGATTGATGCATTTTGCGACGCGCTGAAGTTGTTCAAGCTCGGCTATAGCTGGGGTGGACCGATGAGTCTGGTGGTGCCCTATGAACTGGCCGCCATGCGCGGTGTCTGGCCAAAGCATTTGAAGCCGGGCACTTTGGTGCGTTTTTCCGTCGGACTGGAAGCGGCGGCCGATTTGCAGGCCGATCTGGAGCAGGCACTGCAGGCAGTGGCTTGATGCCGATGCGCCACCGTATGCACCACCTGCCGCAACAAAAAACTTGGCCCGCTGCGCTGGACGGAGGCCGTGCAATGGTAAAGTTGCCTCCATCAACCTGAAAGAATACCTTGGCAACACCAAATTACGGCTACGAGAAGCGTCAAAAAGAATTGGCGAAGAAGAAGAAGAAAGAGGAAAAACTCAAGCACAAGGCTGAGCGCAAGGTCGGTGAAGGGGCCGACGATGGGGTCGCGGATGGCAATGATGCCACTCAAACGCCCGAGCCTGGCGCCGATACCCCGGCGCAAGGCTGAGTCCTCGCCGGATCAGCTCGAATGAAGTGACAAAACCTTGTCCAGTTGATCGCCATGCACAGGTTTTCCAAAATAATCCCCCTGAAACGTATGGCAACCGTTGCAGGTTAGCTGTGCCCGTTGTTCCCCGGTTTCCACTCCTTCAGCAATGACGTTCAGACCGAAGGCCTCGGCCATCGTGATGATGGCGTGCACTATGGCCTGATCGTTCTGATCCGTCACCAGATCGGACACAAATGACTGGTCGATCTTCAACTGATCGAGAGGCAGTTTTTTCAGCAGCGACAGGGATGAAAAACCGGTGCCAAAATCATCCATCGCGAAGCCGACCCCGAGGGCCTTGATCTGATGCATTTTGTCAATCACGCGACTGACGTCATGGAGCATCAGACTCTCGGTCAGTTCAAGTTTGAGTCGGGTCGCATCGATGCCCGACTGTTCCAGAATTCCCTTTACTTGCGCCACAAAATCGTCCTGTGAAAATTGCAGCGGACTGACATTGACCGCGACCCGCAAATGACGTTTGGCCGGATTGGCGGACCAAACCTTGATCTGGTCGCAGGCGCTGCGCATGACCCATTCGCCAATCGGCAGTATCAATTGGGTTTCTTCGGCCAATGGAATGAAGTTGGCCGGCAGGATGAGGCCCCGTTCAGGGTGCATCCAGCGCAACAGGGCTTCAACGCCGATGACGCCCAGCCCGTCTTTCACCTGTATCTGGTAGTGCAGCTGAAATTGCTGCTCGTTGATGGCCTTGCGCAACTCTTCTTCCAGAGTGATGCGCGTCTCCAGCACGGACTGCATGGTGACATCGTAAAACCGCACGGCATTGCGTCCCGCAGTCTTGGCTTGATACATGGCGATTTCGGCATGCTTGAGCAAATCGGTCATGCTTTCTTCGTGACCCTGGAACAGCGCGATTCCGATGCTGGGAGTCGAGTGGAATTCCTGGCGTGCCAGCAGATACGGTTTGCCCAAAGCGACGCGTATCGTTTGTGCCACCAGTTCGGCTTGAGTCGCGGCTTCTATCGGGTTGCCACTCGACGATTCCATCAGCACCACAAAATTGTCACCCCCAAGATGCGACACCGTGTCGAAATCGGGTACGCAACATGGCAGGCGCTTGGCAACTTCGATCAGCATCAAGTCGCCCACTTCGTGGCCTTTGGTTTCATTGATGCTCTTGAAATTGTCCAGGTCAATGAAAATGACGGCACCGTAATGCCCGTGACGTGCGCTCGCGGCCATCGATTGATGCAGCCGGTCCAATAGCAGACGACGATTGGGCAGTCGGGTCAGGGAGTCAAAAAAGGCCAGGCTGTGGATCTTTTCTTCATTCTTCTTTTGCTGCGTGATATCAGCAAAGTTTGCAACGTAGTTGATAACGTCGTTGGCCTGGTTGGTGACCGCAGTGATGGTCAGTTGCTCGGGATAGACCGACGCGTCTTTGCGCCGGTTCCAGATTTCCCCGTGCCAGAAACCATGTTGATTCAAGGCGGCCCACATCGCCTGGTAAAACCGGGCATCGTGTTTCCCCGATTTCAACAGGGCGGGTGTTTTGCCCACCGCCTCACCGGCGCTGTAACCGGTAATGCTGGTAAATGCCTGATTGACCTTGAGGATGATGCCTTGCGCGTTGGTCACCAGGATACCTTCCTGGGTTTCAAAAGCAATGGCGGCAACGCGCAGATCGCGGTCCAGCCGCTTGCGCTCCGAAATATCACGGCACGAGCCATAGACCTGCTGATTCGGCAGCACCGAGGCATTCAATTCCATCGGGATCTTGCTGCCATCTTTGCGTAGCAGGTAAATTTCCCTGATTTGAGGCTCGCTGCTGCTGGCAATCGATTTGGCGGCCTGGCGATAACGCGCGCGCCAGTCCGGCGGCACCAGATCGAATACCGTCATGGCATACAGTTCTTCGTGACTGTAGCCGAGCAGGGAAACGGCATGGTCGTTGGCGTAACTGATTTGACCCTGCTGCGAGCAGATGAACACGGCGTCTGGTGCGCACCTCAGAATCATCTGCAGCGTGTTCTTGTTTTCGCGCAGGGACTCGTTCGTCAACTTGCGTTCGATGGCAAAGGCGATATGAAAAGCAATGGTGCTGGCCAGCCGGCTGTCGGTGGTTGAGAAGCGATGCGGCTGGTTGAAATACACCATGAATTTCCCCAGCAGCCGCCCCTGCTGTACCAGTGGAACAAAGCCAAATGCACGCAACCCTTCAGCTTTGGCCAGCGGTCGAAAGTGCGCCATGCCCGCGTCGAGCTCAATGTCATCGATAAAGATCGATTCCGGCTTCTCGGCGTCCCGGGTCCAGGGTGAATGCCCGTCGGCGCCCTGACGATAGGCGTCCGAGAGCCCGCGCCAGGCCTTGAAGCGCATCACTGAATCGACATCGAACAGCAGGATCGAGACGCGGTCGGCTTTCAAAAGCTTGAGGATGGCATCCATGGCCGCGGCGTACACCTGTTCAAGTGAACTGGCGGTGCTGACGGTGTTGCTCAACAGGTAAAGCGCTTCGAGCTCGCTCAGGCGTCGAGTCTCCTGCAATTCCATTCGCTTGCGATCGGCGATGTCTTTGCCGACGACGTAAATCGCCTGTGGGTCCACCGAGGGGATGGCGATGCCGGTGGTCTCGATCCAGGTCTGGCTGCCGTTTTTGCAGACAAGTTTGAGCTCGACCGATTCGACGTTCGGTTCACCCTGCAGGATGCGCTGCACGCGTGACATGGCGGCAGCCCGATAGTCCGGATGGATCACGTCCAGGATCGAGCTCCCGATGAACTCCCCGGCGTTGTCGCCGCCCAGCAATTTCACGCATTCCTGGTTGACGTAGCGGATGACACCCGCCACATGGATCAACATCGGAAGCGGCAGCAGTTCAGTCAACACCCGGTAGCGCTCGGCATTTTCAGCCGCCGACGCCTGTCGCTGGGTGGCCGGTGCGTCATACGTTGGGGTTTTCATGAATCTTCGAATTTCGCATTATTTCTTGAGCCAAAAGCGCCATGGCGCCCGTTGAATGGTCGCGAGGCGCTATCATTTGTGCAGCACTGAAGTGCTGGAAGTTGCGCTGCATTGACTCTGTATAGCTTGGATCATAGTGCTGCGTGAGCAGCGCCTGCACCACCGGCGCGAACTCTCCGGCGCGCACCTGCGCCTGCCAGCCCTCGACCAGCGCCTTGCCCTTGAACGTGGCCAGTACCTGCAAGCGTTCGCAGAAACTCTCCACGTCGCGCACAAAAAAATCGTAGTCCTCCATCAATAGGGCAACGCGCTCCGCGTCGGGCAGCACCAGGTTCAGGCAGGGGCTTTGGCGCATGGCTTCGATCAGCGTGGCCGGGACCGCAACATTGCCGACTTTTTTGCTTTCGCTTTCGATGTACACCGGCCGCGCAGGGTCGAGGTGGCGCAGCGATTCCCACACCAGCGTGTCAAAGCGCTTCTGGGTCGGCTGTGGTCGTCCCGGAATGGCGCCCAGCACCGAACTGCGGTGGCACGCCAGCGCTTCCAGATCGACCACCTGTGCCCCCTGTGCTGCCAGAGCCTGCAGCAGGCGGGTTTTGCCCGAGCCGGTGGTGCCGACAATCACGCGCCAGTCCAGGGCGCCGACCAGACGCGGGATGTCTTGCACCACAGCGGCCCGAAACGCCTTGTAGCCGCCTTCCACCAGAGTGACCCGAAAACCGATCTGGCTCAGGATCAGGGACAGCGCGCCGCTGCGCTGGCCACCGCGCCAGCAGTAGGCCAGCGGCTTCCAGTCTTTCGGTTTGGCGATCACTTCACGCTCGATGTGGTCGGCAATATTGCGCGCCGCAATCGCCGCGCCGCGCTTTCGGGCCTCAAACGGATTCACCTGCTTGTAGAGCGTGCCGATGACGCGCCGCTGCTCGTCATTGAGCGTGGGCCAGTTCACGGCGCCTGGCAGGTGGTCTTCCTGGTACTCGCTTTCGCTGCGGGCATCGATCAGGGTGTCAAACTCATGCAATCGCCCGATGAGCTCGGACGCGCTCAGGGTGCTAAGACTCATTTGAGCAACTTCTTCAATTCAGGCCAGACATTTGCGAGCATCAGGGGGTGCGCTTCTTCCTTGGGGTGAATCCGGTCGGCCTGAAACAGCCGGGTAGCGTCAGGCTGGTCGGCAATGCCTTTGAGCAGGAACGGCACCAGCCCAGCCTTGTTTCTCTTCGCTACGCTGTCAAACAGGGCGGCAAAGTGCTCGCCGTAGTCGCGGCCGTAATTGGGCGGCACCTGCATGCCGATCAGCAATACCCTGGCACCGGCTTTCTGGGCCGTCTGCGTCATGAAAGTCAGGTTATCTTCGGTCAGTTGCAGCGGCAGGCCGCGCAGCGCGTCGTTGGCGCCGAGCTCAAGGATCACATGCGTGGGCAGATGTTGCGCCAGCAGCGCCGCCAGCCGCGAGCGCCCGCCCGCCGTGGTGTCGCCGCTGATGCTGGCATTGATCACGCTGGCGCTGACATTTTCGGTTTTCAGCTTTTGTTCCAGCAATGCCACCCAGCCGCTACCGCGTTTGAGGCCATATTCGGCACTCAGCGAGTCGCCCAGCACCAGAATGGCTGCAGGCCGGCTGGCCTGGACCTGCCGGCCTGACGTGGCCGCGCCAGACGCCAGCGATAGCCCCGCCACGGCGGCCAGTACGCCGGCCGCGATACAGTAGCGTCGATTCAAGTGATTGCTATACAAAGAAAGCCCCATGTCTGATTCAATTATTTCGGTCGAACACATGTTCAAGTCGGTGACAGATTCCACCGGCACGCTCGACATTTTGCGCGATATTGATTTTGTCCTGAACGCGCGCGAGACGGTGGCCATTGTCGGTGCTTCCGGCTCTGGCAAAAGCACGCTGCTGTCGATCATCGCCGGGCTGGATACGCCCAGCCGCGGCACCGTGCGGCTGGCGGGCCAGGACCTGTTTGCCATGGATGAGGACCAGCGCGCCGAGTTGCGGGCGCAAAAAGTGGGATTTGTGTTCCAGAGTTTCCAACTGCTGGGCAACCTGAGTGCGCTGGAGAATGTCATGCTGCCGCTCGAACTGGCGGGCCGGCGCGATGCGCGCCAGGCTGCCACCGAGATGCTGGCGCGCGTCGGCCTGTCCGAGCGCCTTGGCCATTACCCCAAGGTCCTGAGCGGCGGCGAGCAGCAGCGAGTGGCGCTGGCACGCGCCTTTGTCGTCAAACCGGCCGTTCTGCTGGCGGATGAGCCCACTGGCAGCCTGGACTTTGCGACCGGGGAAAAAGTCATGGAACTGATGTTTGACCTCAACCGCGAGCAGGGCACCACGCTGGTGCTGGTGACGCACGACAACGCCATTGCCGCGCGCTGTGCACGCTCAATCACGATCGAGGCCGGGCAGGTGCTTGCTGCGACGCCGGTTTCTTAAGGAGTTTCGGCCTGTGGCACCCGTGCAGTATGCGCAAGCAGCTACTTAAAAGATAGCAAATACGATAACTCGTACCAGGCGGGTGGCGTGGCTTGCGGACTCCGGCCCTCGCTCGCGGGCGGGCTGAACTGGTCCTCCGGTGTGACAGCGTCAAGACGACCCTTGGTGCGCCGATTCTGGGGTGACCGCGAATCGGGCCTGCGCTCGCAATCCGCACCACCCACCTTTAGTGACGGACTTGGTCTCGCCTTGGTCCCCCAAACTCATCGGCTTGACGTCATTGATGGTGAAGTTGCCAATTAGAGCTCTAGACTGCGACCGGTCGTTCGACTTGGCCGATTGATGACATTCGAGATTGTTAACTCGCCTATATCAGCGGACTAATTCAATAGAATTAAGCGCTTAACACGCGCTTAACACGCGCTTGACAATCGCTTATTAAGCGCTTAATATTCTTTCACGCGCTGCTTTAGCGTGGTTGAGAACGAAAGGGTGAACATGAAGACGATTGAAGTTGAAGACGATGTGTACCACTACATCGCAGCGCAAACGAAGGAAATAGGCGAACCGGCAACAAGCATTTTGCGGAGGTTGCTGAACGTTCCTGTTGGCGTGCCAGTCAGCAAGCCAATGCCAGCGCCCCAAGCACACGAACTGGCTTCGCTTCTTGCGCAGCCGATGTTCAGTAGTTCGACCACAGCCGTTGCAAGAATGCTGAGGGTATTTAAAGAAGTTCATGCTCAAAAGAAGCAGAACTTCGACAAGGTGCTCTCGATCCAAGGGCGCAACAGAGCGTACTTTGCGAAGAGCGAGCATGAAATTTTGAAGTCGGGTAAGAGCACTCAACCGCGTGAGATTGAAGGGACCGGCTTCTGGGTTATGACGAACTCCCCGACGCCGCAAAAGCAGCAAATGGTACGTGAAGTGCTTGAAGGGCTCGGTTACAGCCAGGCGGCGGTGAATGCGGCAGTGGCGGTGATCCAGTAGCTGAAGTGAATGGAACGCGATCCCGTCTTTCGGGGCCTCAGTCTGGCAGCCTTGGCAGAAGGCGAGCTCGAATGACTCCTCGCTGCAAGCGCGTCTTTCACACCGCAAACATTCGCACCCATGAAGGACCCAATTTGAATTCGGCATAGCCGTCACTTTGTTCGGCAGGTGGATTGGGTGTCCGGTCGTCGGCCCCATTCGCGGTTGCCACGGAGTGGGCTTGCCAGCAAAAATGTTAACGCAGTAGCGACCGCGAGCAAAGCAATCGGGCCCGCGAGCGTGGGCCAGAGAACGGATACCCGGTCCGCCTGCCTGGCCACCGGCAGTCGCTTGGCAAGCCGCGATAATCACGGCATGTCTTCCCCCAAAGTCCTGTTCGGCTTTCATGCCGTCGGCGTGCGCCTCAAAACCGCGCCCCAATCCATCATCGAGATCTATTTCGAGCCGACGCGCCGCGATGCGCGCATGCGCCAGTTCCTGGAAAAAGCCAATGAGGCAGGCATCCGTCTGATCGAGGCCGATGGCATGCGGCTGGCCAAGCTCTGCGGCGGCCACGGGCACCAGGGCGTGGCGGCGCGGGTGCAGGAGCTGGCTCAGGTCAAGTCGCTGGACGAACTGCTGGAACAGCTCGAAGCCGCGCAAGCCGACAAACCGCCGACCGAGCGCGAAGCGCCGCTGATTCTGGTGCTCGATGGCGTGACCGACCCGCATAACCTGGGCGCCTGCCTGCGCGTGGCTGACGGCGCCGGTGTGCATGCCGTGATTGCGCCCAAGGATCATGCGGCCGGCATCAACGCCACCGTGGCCAAGGTGGCCAGCGGCGCGGCTGAGACCGTGCCTTACTTCATGGTCACCAATCTGGCGCGCACCCTGAATGAACTGAAGGAACGCGACATCTGGATCATCGGCACCAGCGACGTGGCGCCGAAGACAATCTACCAGGCGGACCTGAAAGGCCCGGTGGCATTGGTGCTTGGCGCGGAGGGCGAGGGCATGCGCCAGCTCACGGCCAAGACCTGCGACGAGCTGGTGAGCATTCCAATGCGCGGCGCGGTCGAGAGCCTGAATGTGTCGGTCGCCAGCGGTGTCTGTCTGTATGAGGCGCTGCGTCAGCGCTCAACCGGAGCGAGTTAGAGACTGTAGAACGTCCGGATGACATCCCAGGCGGCTTCGGCATCGTCAACGTAGGTGAACAGTTTGAGGTCCTGCGCGGAGATTGCGCCTTCCTCCACCATCACGTCCATATTGACCAGTCGCTTCCAGTAGGTGCTGCCAAACAGAATGATCGGTACCGGTTTGGATTTGCGGGTTTGCACCAGCGTGATGACTTCAAACAGTTCATCCAGTGTGCCAAAGCCACCGGGGAAGGCCACCAGTGCCTTGGCACGCATCATGAAGTGCATCTTGCGCAGTGCAAAGTAGTGAAACTTGAAACTCAGGCTGGGTGTGACGTAGGGATTGGCCGTTTGCTCATGCGGCAGCGCGATATTCAGTCCCACGCTCGGTGCACCCATTTCGTGTGCGCCGCGATTGGCCGCTTCCATGATGCCCGGGCCGCCACCGGTGGCGATAAACAGGCGTTCATCGTGCCGCCGTTGCGCGCTATGACTGGCCACGAGTCGGGCAAACAGGCGCGCCTGGTCATAGTAGTGGGCGTTGCGCTGCTGGCGTTGGGCCAGCGCCAAAGCACTGGCATCACCGTTTTGCTGCGCCTGCAACAAAGAAGCTTGCGCCTCTTCCGGTGACGGGAAGCGGGCGCTGCCAAAAACGACGACCGTGCTCTCTATGCCTTGCTCGCCCTGGTCCAGATCAGGCTTGAGCATTTCCAGTTGAAAGCGGATGCCGCGCGTTTCACGGCGCAGCAAGAATTCGGGGTCGGCGAATGCCAGCCGGTAGGCATCGGCTTGAAGTGCATTGCCCTGCTCGGAGTAGTTTTGAAGCTCGGCCCAGGCATCGGCCAGGCGGTTTTCGGAAAGTTTCTGAGTCATGTTCATGGCCGCCATTGTGAGCGGAAAACAGAACACATCGACCCAGCCAGGATGGAAAAATCGATGGCGGGCTAAAAACGCTGCGAGGGCCGGGTGGCGATCCAGTTGCGCGCCCGATCGAATGATTTCCAGGCCAGCCACAAACGGCTGCCCCAAAGCATGGCGCGCTGCGGCCGCAGCACCAGAACAAGCATCAAAGCACCTATGGGCCATACCGGATTGCGGTAAAGCCACTGCAGGCTGTCTTGGGCCCGGTCGGCCAGAGCCAGGGGCTTCTTGACGATTTGCAGCTGGTCTGCCAGGTTGAGGCGCAATTGCGCACTGCGCGCCAGCAGCGCCTGCTGGCGCAGCACAAGCTCATCGGGCTTCATGTTGACCCGATGTCTGGAGTCCGGCCCGATCCCGCTCCAACTCCTTGACGCTGGTGCTGAACATGCCGCCGGCGCTGCGCAGACGTTGCCGGGACTGGCGCAGCAGCAGCGCGCCGCCGCCAAGAAACAGCAGCGTCATCACGCCGACCGCCGCCAGGCGATAACCGTCCCAAAACAGCAGGATGACGAAGCCGCACAGCAACACCAGACCCAGACCGACCACCAGCAGGCCCGCCGCACCCCAGAGCAGCCCGTCGAACAGACGCCGCTTCTCCAGTTCGACCTCGGTACTCAGAAGATCCAGCCGCACTTGCGCCATTTCCAGCGCGGTGGCCAGCAAGCGCCGCACGGACGCGAAGAGGCCGGTCTCCTTGACAGGTTCGCTCATGGAAGCTGCAGGTTTCGCGCGCGCTTCAACGCCGGCCAATCAGCAAACCGACCACCAGACCAACACCGGCGGCGATGCCAACTGATTTCCACGGGTTGTCATGGACGAACTCATCCGTGGCGTGTCCCGCCTCCTTGGCCCTCGCCACCGCCGCATCCTGCAAATGCACCAGATCAAGCTTGGCTTGATTCATCCTGGCCTGGACCCGGCTGCGCAGTTCGGCGGCGCTTTCACCGGCCTGGTCCGCAGTCATGCGCAGCAACTCCTCAGCATCGGCAATAACCACGCGCAAGTCGCTCATCAATTTGTCTTTGTTGACAGCAGTCAATTCAGTCACGGTACACCTCCATTGTTTTGAAAACCTTTGTAAATAGTAGTCCCTATCAAGTTCGATAGCCAGAAGAAAATGTAACTGGCTTGATCAATCACAAACGCCGGCGTTCCTGCGGACCATAACATGCCCACCTCATGGCCTCAGTTTTTGATCCGCTGCGCTGGGGTGCGGTTGCGCTGGATGTGCTGGCCAGCGGGCGTGCCACGCCGGCTGCGCTGGCTGCGCGCCGGCAGAGTCGGCTTGCCCGGCTGCTTGAAGCATCCGTGCGGGGCTCGCGGCTTTACCGTGAACGCCTGCAAGGCATGGCGCCAGGCGCTACGCCACTGAGCGCCTTGCCGGTGGTCTCCCGAGCCGAGCTCATGGCCCGATTCGACGATTGGGTGACCGACCCGAAACTCAAACTGGCCGAGCTCGGCGCCTTCACCGCAGACCCCCGGCGCATCGGCGAGCCTTACCTGAACAAGTACCTGATTTGGGAGAGCTCGGGCACCAGCCATCAAGCTGGCGTGTTCGTCCAGGATGCGCAGGCGATGGCGGTTTACGATGCACTGGAGGCGCTGCGGCGCAGCACGCCACGTCCCCTGCAACGCTGGTTTGATCCCTTGATGCTGGCCGAGCGCATCGCCTTTGTTGGCGCCACCAGTGGCCATTTCGCCAGCATGGTGTCGATGCAAAGGCTGCGCCAGCTTAACCCGGTCATGACGCAAAACCTGCGCTGCTTTTCGATCCTGCAATCGACCGGCGCCCTGCTTGACGAACTCAATGCTTTCGCGCCGACCGTGATCGCTACCTATCCGACCGTGGCTGCACTGCTGGCGGATGTCGCCGCTCAAGGCCTGCTGCACTTTGCGCCCAGGGAAGTCTGGACCGGGGGCGAAACCTTGAGCCTGGCCGTGCGCCGGCGCGTGGGGCAAATGCTCGGCTGCAGCGTCCACAACAGCTATGGCGCCTCCGAATTCCTGTCGATCGGCTGGGAGTGCAGTCGCGGGCATATGCATGCCAACACGGATTGGTTGATCCTGGAGCCGGTTGATCGACAGGGACGGGCGGTGCCAGCCGGTCAGCCGTCCTTTTCGACGCTGCTGACTAATCTGGCCAATCGGGTGCAGCCCCTGATTCGTTATGACCTGGGTGACCAGGTGACGATGCACCCGGGGTGCTGTGACTGCGGTTCGGCACTGCCGGTGATCGAGGTGCAGGGGCGCAATGATGATTCTCTGCTGATGGCCGGGCCAGACGGGCAATTGCGCACGGTGTTGCCGTTGGCGCTGACCACCGTGCTTGAAGAAGAGGCGGGAGTGTTCGATTTTCAACTGCGCCAGCAGAGCGGCCGCACGCTGGTGCTTCGGCTGGACTCGCACGGCGCAGAGGCCGCGCCGGCCGTGGCCCGTTGCCGCAGCACTCTGGAGAAGTTTGCCCTGGCGCAAGGCCTGGCGCCGATACGGGTGGTGGTCGAACTGGGCCGAGCCATCTCCCGGGGCCAGAGTGGCAAGGTGCAACGGGTACTGGCACAGCCCGCGCAAAAGCGGCGCCAGGGTCGCTAAGGCGGCCTGCTGGCGCTCATGGCGTCGCCACTTTCAGTTGGGCCAGAGCGGCGGCGATCGGGCTGGCCATGCTCACGGCATTGCTTGGATGCTGGATGCAGTCGGTACTCCACACCTCACCGACGCCGGCCTGCGAAATAATCTGCAAGGCGTCACCGGCGAAAAGAGCATGGGTGACCGCCACATCCACCGAGGCCGCCCCCGCCCCCAGCAGCAAACGCGCCGTCTGGGCCAGGGTCTGGCCGGTGCTGGCGACATCATCGAGCAGCACCACCTGGCGGTTTTTAACAGCGACATCGGGCAGGGTGATTTGCACCGAATGGTCGCCGTGGCGTATCTTGTGGCACAGCGCATGCTCAAAACCATGGCGTGATGCGGCCAATGCCAGCCACTGCGCCGACTCTTCGTCCGGGCCGACCAGCAAGGGCTGGTGTCGGCGTTGGGCAATCAGGTCGGACAGCGCGGGTGCGCCGCTCAGCACAATGGCGTTAGCGACCGGCAGCGCTTCTTGCAGCGAGGCGACCCGGTGCAGATGCGGGTCAACCGTAATCACCGCGTCAAAAAGGCCGGCCAGAAAATTGCCCACGATGTGCTGACTGACAGACTCGCCGGGAAGAAAAGCAATATCCTGACGCATATAGGCGAGATAAGGTGCCACCAGCGTCAGGTGTCGCGCGCCCAGGTCGCGTGCGCACTGGGCCGCCAGCAGCAGCTCGATCAATTTTTCGTTGGGCTGATTGAGTGTGCGCAGAATGACCACTCGTTCAGGCAGGGTGGGGGGCAGGCGCAGCTTGATTTCTCCATCGGGAAAGCAGTGGCGAACGATGCTGGAATGATTCATGCGGCCGGCCCGGGCGATAGCGGCGGCGCTGCTGCGCTCATCGTCGAAACACAGCAGCATCGATTCGGATGCGGATTTTGACGTCATCAGAATTCCACGAACACATGCGGCACTTCTTCGAGCCCGCCAATCGTGTATCCGGTCGATTTGGCGCAAGCCTGGCGCGCAAATGCAAGGTCACTCTGAAATCCGGCATAGACGCGGTACAGGATATCGCCGACCGACACCGGGTCACCGAGCTTGCGGAGCAGGTCAACGCCGGCACCGATGACCTTGGGCGCACCGGCCACACGGGCGATTCGCGCTACCTGAAGGTTGTCGACCCCGGTCACGACACCCGACTCGGTGGCGCGAACGTCAAACGTCAATGCACCGAGTGGCGGGTTGTTGTGGTCGAAGGATTTGCTGCCCTGGGCCTGGATGATGGCGTTCATTTTGGCCAGTGCGCGGCCCGAATCCAGAATGTCCCGGGCAATGGAAAATCCGTCGCCACCACGCACGTCCGGATCACTTTCGATCAAGCGGCCGGCCAGCCGCAAGGCCTTCTGTCGGAGGTCGTTGGGCGCACGAGGGTCGTTCTCCAGCACCCGCATCACATCGCGGGCTTCGAGCACCGGGCCGATGCCAAAGCCGACCGGCTGGCGCCCATCGGTGATCACCACATCCAAGGCCAGATTCATTCGTCTGGCGACATACTCAAACAGGCGGCGCAGGCGCTGTGCGTCCGGCATGGAGCGCACCTTGGCGGTCGGACCGATCGGGATGTCAAGCACCAGGTGGCTGGATCCGGCGGAAATCTTTTTCGACAGGATCGAGGCGACCATCTGTCCGGGTGAATCAAGCGACAGCGGGCGTTCGACGGAAATCAGCACATCGTCCGCCGGCGACAGATTGGCGGCACCACCCCAGGCCACGCAGCCGCGATGCTTGCGCACGATCTTGGCGAGTTGGTCGAATGGCAGTTCCACATTGGCGAGCACTTCCATGCTGTCGGCGGTACCTGCGGGGGATGTGATGGCGCGCGAGGACGTTTTGGGGCACAGCATGCCATGCGCCGCCACAATCGGCACCAGCAGCATGGACGTGCGGTTGCCCGGAATGCCACCGATGCAGTGTTTGTCAACCACCAGGCGCTCGTGCCAGTCGAGTTTTCGTCCGCTGGCGATCATCGCCTCGGTCAGGAAATACACTTCTTCCCGGTCCAGCTCGTCCCGGTTGGTGGCCACGACGAAGGCGGTCAGCTCGATCTTGGAGTAGTGGTGTTCGGCAATGTCGCGCACGATGGCGCGGAAATCATCCAGATCCAGGCGCTCGCCATTGAGCTTGCGGTGCAAGGCGCCGATGGATTCGGGCGGTTCGGCCTGCGACACCGTGGCGGTCTGGCCTTCTTTCGCGCCGAGCTGTGCAAGCGCCGCTTTGGACAGACCGAGCTCGTCGCAGGCGACGATAGTCTGGTCATCGACGACGTTCAGGGTGGACAGAATGCTGCGCCCGTTGGCCCGGATTTCCACCTTGGCCAGTGCCTTGAAACCCTCGGCCCGGTACACCGCACAGTCGCGGTGCAGGTAAGCGACATTCTCATGATAAGTATCGATCCGGACACGGCGCAGCACCAGCGTGGAGGGGCCAGGCGCGTTGTCCGGCTTCGGGGTGGTGGCGGGAGAGGCAACTTTTCTCATGCCAATAGCCTACACCCGTTTTGCCGGCTGCTTCGATGCGAAGCGTGGGTGCGACTTGACTTGGGTCGAAGGGCAAATAAAAAAAGGCTTCCCGGGGAAGCCTTTTTTGCGGTGAGCGGGTTAGACCCGTTTTCTGTATTCGCCGGTTCGGGTGTCAATCTCGACCTTGTCGCCCTGTGCCACAAAAATCGGCACGCCAACGCTGAAGCCGGTGGAAATCTTGGCCGGCTTGAGGACCTTGCCGGAGGTGTCGCCTTTGACGGCGGGCTCTGTCCAGGTAATTTCGCGCACCACACTGGTCGGCATTTCAACCGAGATCGCTTTCTCGTTGTAAAACACCACTTCGAGCTCCATGCCGTCTTCGAGGTAGTTCAGTGAGTCGCCCATGTTTTCGGCTTCGACTTCGTACTGGTTGAAGTCACTGTCCATGCAGATGTACATCGGCTCGGCAAAATAGCTGTAAGTGCAATCCTTTTTGTCCAGGATGACCTGTTCGAGCTTGTCGTCGGCCTTGTACACGACTTCGGTGTTGAAGTTGGCAATCAGGCTCTTGAGTTTCATGCGGACGGTCGAAGAGTTGCGGCCGCCGCGGCTGTATTCGGTCTTGAGCACGACCATTGGGTCCTTGCCGTACATGATGACGTTACCAGCGCGAATTTCTTGTGCAGTTTTCATAGCAATTGTGTGAAGATAGGCCGCGTATCTGGGCGGCGAGGGCGGGTAGGATTGGAGAATTCCGATCGAGTTCCGCAAAGCCTTATATTTTAACGGCTTTTTGACGCAAAGCGCATCATTTGAGTCACCAGATCGTCGTGCCGGAGTTGTTCATTTCGTGCCCTGACGGCGGTTTTTTGCCATTCGAGCAGCTCAATCGCGGGCAAGCGCGCCTGGCTTTTGTCGTTTTCAGTCCCCACATCCTTGATGCCGTTCCAATAATAGTGAAAGGCGCGCAGCGATGGCGGCGCATCGAGCAGGTCCAGGAAGGCATCAAGTTTGTCGTGGTGCGCTGCGTCTTGTTGCGGGTAGATTTGCCAGATGAAAGCCTGACCGGCCCACAAGGCGCGTACCAGCGAGTCCTCTCCGCGCACAAAATTCAGGTCGCAAGTCCACAACAGGTGATCGTAGTGCGCTTGAGTCAGGGCTGGGAGATATGAAAATGATAGCGCCTCACGCTTGTTCCACAAGGGTTGCAGTCTGGTTTTACGCTCAATGCAGGCTTTGACGGCGTTCGTCGCGCGTCCGCTGGTGACCAGCAGACGGGTCGGTCGTGTGTCATTGGCGAGTTGGCCCAGCAGCTCGTCGAGCGCCGCTGGTTCGTAGCAAAACAGCGAAACCAGACGTTCGCCTTGCCATGCGATACCCTGTTGTTCCAGCCAGCCGGCGCGGTCAAAGCGGGATTGACGGCTTGCCAGATCGGCTTCGCGCAGCAGGCCGCCGGTGGCGGCGCTGAAGCCGGGGTAGAAAAAATACTTGCTCAGGCCGGCCCCGGGCCCCTTGGTAACCGGTGAGCGCAGCCCGTGACTGCGCGCCACAAAACTTTCGGCACTCAGGTATTCAAGGTTGATCCATAAGCTTTTTCGCCCTCTAGACTCCGTCCAGTAGGCGTAGGCAGCTATGAATTCAGGAGCGATTTCACAGCCGAAGGTTTCCACCAGAATGTCGCCTGGCTCCAGATTTTCGATCACGACCGGCTGCGTCCAGGGCCGGACTTCCACGCCTGGCGCACCTTCGGGCGCCATCCAGTCGAGCGCGCTGGCATCGTCCACCCACAAACGCACCCGTTCACCGCGCGCCGCCAGACCGGCCGCCAGACGCCAGCACACGCCGATGTCACCGAAGTTGTCGATGACTTTGCAAAAGATGTCCCAAAGTTTTCCGGTTTCCACGCCTGAATTGTCCACAATACGCAGCTATGACTGTTTTGCCCGATTCCCTGCCACCCGACCCCGAGCCGCTGACCGAAGCAGCGGCGCGACCCGCCTATCCCGAACAACTGCTCAGCGACATCGCGGGATTGCCGGCGCTGCCCGGCGTCTACCGCTATTTCGACGCGCAAGGCGCAGTGCTTTACGTCGGCAAGGCCATCAATTTGAAGAAGCGGGTCAACAGCTACTTCCAGAAGAATCACGGCGGCACGCGCATCGGCCACATGGTGAGCAAAATTGCCCGCCTCGAAACCACGGTGGTGCGCTCGGAAGCTGAGGCGCTGCTGCTGGAAAACAACCTCATCAAGACGCTCAATCCAAAGTACAACATCCTGTTTCGGGATGACAAGAGCTATCCGTACCTGAAGATGAGCGGTTCGAGTCATTCGGCCAATCCGGGAACCAGTTTTCCGAGGGTGTCGTATTACCGGGGTGCTGTGGAAAAAAAGCATCGCTACTTCGGGCCGTATCCCAGCGCCTGGGCGGTGAAGGAAGCGATTCTGCTGATGCAAAAGGTGTTTCACCTGCGCACCTGCGAAGATTCGGTATTCAACAACCGCACGCGTCCCTGTCTGCTGTACCAGATCAAACGCTGCTCGGCACCTTGTGTCGGGCATATTTCTGCAGCCGACTACGCGCAGGACGTGGCCAACGCCGAGCGTTTCCTGCAGGGCGATGCCGGTCAGGTGATGGTGACGCTCGAGGCCCGCATGATGGCGCACGCGGATCGCCTGGAGTTTGAGCAGGCCGCGCAGTTGCGCGACCGGGTGGCGGCACTGTCCAACGTGTTGCATCAGCAGTCGGTGGATAACGTATCGGACCGTGACGTCGACATTCTGGCGGTGAAAGTGCAGGGCGGGCGGGCCTGCGTCAATCTGGCCATGGTGCGCGGTGGTCGGCACCTGGGCGATCGAGCCTATTTTCCGGTGCATGTGGAAGACGCCGCCGGCGTCTACAGCGAGACGGTCGAGAGGGCCGGCGCAGCGTCTGTAGCACCTTCGATCGAGGCCCAGGTGCTTGAAGCGTTCGTCGCGCAGCACTATCTGAACGTACCGGTGCCGCCGTCGCTGGTCGTGAGTGAGCCGGTGAGCAAGGATTTGCTCAGTGCACTGTCGATCCAGTCGGGAACCAAAGTAACGGCCGTGCATCAGCCGCGTGAACAGCGCCGCGTCTGGCTGGAGATGGCACAGACCAATGCCGGTTTGCAGTTGGGCCGGTTGCTGGCGGAAGAAGGTTCGCAACAGGCACGGACCCGGGCGCTGGCCGAGGCACTCGATCTTGAAGTTGAAGATCTGGCGGGGTTGCGGGTCGAGTGTTTCGACATTTCCCACACCGCCGGCGAGGCGACCCAGGCCTCATGTGTGGTGTTTCACCATCACAGGATGCAAAACGCCGAATACCGCCGCTACAGCATTAACGACATTACGCCAGGGGATGATTACGCCGCGATGCGCCAGGTGCTGATGCGCCGCTACGGCAAGCTGGCCGAAGCTCTAAACGCTGCAAAGCAGAGCGGGGAGGCGCCCGCCGGCACGGGCCGGTTGCCGGATTTGGTGCTGGTCGACGGTGGAAAAGGCCAGGTCTCCATGGCACGCGAAGTGTTTGAACATCTGGGCTTGAGCCTGGCGCTGATCGTCGGGGTTGAGAAAGGCGAGGGGCGCAAGGTCGGGCTGGAAGAACTGGTGTTTGCCGATGGCCGCGAGAAAGTCTATCTGGGCAAAGACTCGGCCGCCCTGATGCTGGTGGCACAGATTCGGGATGAGGCCCATCGTTTTGCCATCACCGGGATGCGCGCCAAAAGGACCAGGGTGCGCATGGATGGCGGCAAACTGGAGGAAATTCCTGGCATTGGTCCGAAGCGGCGCGCCAAACTCCTGCAGCATTTCGGTGGCGTGCGCGGCGTGGCGCTGGCGGGGGTTGAAGATATGGCGACGGTGGAAGGCATCTCAAGAGAGTTGGCCGAGGAAATATACCGGGCTCTTCATTGACCATCTGACGTGGTCAGGCGGCCGGCCCGTGCCACAATCAAGCCATGTTTTTCAATATTCCGACTCTCATGACCTGGGCTCGCATTGTTGCCATCCCGCTGATCGTCGGTGTCTTTTACCTGCCGGTTGAGCCCGCCACCCGCAACCTGGTGGCGACCATCATGTTTGTGGTGTTTGCGGCCACCGACTGGCTGGATGGCTATCTGGCACGCAGGCTCAATCAGGTCTCGTCTTTTGGCGCGTTCCTGGACCCGGTGGCGGACAAGTTTCTGGTGTCCGCCTGCGTGTTGGTGCTGGTGCACCTCGGACGCGCCGATGTGTTTGTGGCGCTCATCATCATTGGCCGCGAAATTGCCATCTCCGCGCTGCGTGAATGGATGGCTCAAATTGGCGCTTCCAAGAGCGTGGCGGTGCACATTGTCGGCAAGCTCAAAACCACGGTGCAGATGGTGGCGATTCCATTTCTGTTGTTCGACGGCAAGTTGCTGGGTGTGATTGATACCCATCTTTGGGGTGTCTGGCTGATCTGGATTGCGGCCGTGATGACGGTCTGGTCGATGGTCTACTACCTGCAAAAGGCACTGCCTGAAATCCGGGCGCGGGCCAAGTGAGGGCGCACGACGATGGGGCCTTGATCCGGGCCATGCCAGCGGTGTTTGTCCTGATCTGGAGCACCGGTTTTATCGTGGCGCGTTATGGCATGCCCCACGCTCCGCCATTGAAGTTTCTGAGTGTCCGTTACGCGCTGTCGATCGCGTGTTTCGTGCCGTGGATTGTGCTGGCGCGGGTCAAGTGGCCAGCCAGCCGCACGCAATGGGCGCATCTGGCGGTCACCGGCATCTTCATGCATGCCTGCTACCTGGGCGGTGTCTGGGCGGCTGTCAAGGCCGGCATGGGGTCCGGGCTTTCTTCGTTGATCGTGGGTCTGCAGCCGGTGCTGACGGCCTTGTGGCTGGCGGCTACCGGAGGCAAAATTGCCCTGCGGCAATGGCTTGGGCTGGTGCTGGGTTTTGTCGGTCTGGTGATGGTGGTGTCACGCAAGTTCGGTCAGGGCGGCGAGGCCGACTGGTTGAATATGTCTCTGGCAGTGGGTGCATTGTTCAGCATCACCATCGGTACGCTGTACCAGAAGCGCTTCGTCAAGCCCTGTGATGTGCGCTCGGCGAATGCGGTTCAGCTGGGCGCCGCTCTTTTGGTGACGCTGCCACTGGCCCTGCTGGAGCTCGAGGCGATGCACTGGAACGCCGAACTTGTTGGTGCCGTTGCCTGGTCCGTGATTGCGTTGACGCTCGGAGGCAGTTCGCTGCTGTATTTGCTGATTCAGCGTGGAGCTGCCACCTCGGTCACCAGCTTGATGTACCTGGTACCGCCAGTGACGGCGTTGATCGCCTGGTTGCTGTTTTCCGAACCGATAACGTTGGTTACTATTTTGGGTACGGCGCTTACGGCTTTCGGGGTGGCAATGGTCGTGCGCCAGCGCAGGCTGGCGTAGCTTCAATGGGTTTCGCAAACGAATTTTTTTAGGAGTTCAGGTCCATGGGCAGGAAGAGAATTGCGGTCATTGCGGGCGACGGCATTGGCAAGGAGGTGATGCCGGAAGGTGTTCGTGTCCTGGAGGCTGCGGCGCGCAAATTTGGTCTTGATCTCCAGTTTGATCATTTTGACTTTTCCAGTTGGGACTATTTCGAGAAGCATCAGAAGATGCTGCCTGACGACTGGAAAGACCAGATTGGCGGCCATGACGCCATTTACTTTGGCGCTGTCGGCTGGCCCGAAAAAATTCCCGATCATCTCTCCCTTTGGGGTTCGCTGCTGCTGTTTCGCCGCGAGTTCGACCAGTACGTCAACCTCAGGCCGGTGCGGCTGATGCCGGGCATTATTGCGCCGGTAGTGCGGCGCGACGGCAGTCGGCGCGAGCCGGGCGAGATCGATATGGTCATCGTCCGCGAAAACACCGAAGGCGAGTACTCCAGCGTTGGCGGGCGCATGTACCCCGGCACCGAGCGCGAAATCGTGCTGCAGGAAACCGTGATGTCACGAGTTGGTGTCGATCGGGTGCTGAAATTTGCCTTCGAGTTGGCCCGGTCGCGGCCCAGGAAGCATTTGACGAGTGCCACCAAGTCCAACGGGATCGCCATCACCATGCCGTATTGGGATGAGCGCGTGGCGGAAATGGCAAAGTCCTATCCTGACGTGAAGGTTGACAAGTTCCACATTGACATCCTCTGCGCACACTTCGTGCAACGCCCCGATTTCTTTGATGTGGTCGTGGCGAGCAATCTTTTTGGTGACATTCTGAGCGACCTGGGGCCGGCCTGCACTGGCACGATCGGCATTGCGCCAAGCGCCAATCTGAATCCGGAGCGCAAATTTCCGTCACTCTTTGAACCCGTGCATGGCTCGGCACCGGATATTGCGGGTAAGGGGATTGCCAATCCAATTGGCCAGATTTGGTGCGGCGCCCTGATGCTGGATTTTCTGGGCTACCGACAAGCGCACAATGCAGTCTTGACTGCGATTGAAAAAGTGCTTGATCCCCAAAGCGGTGCGCCGCGCACGCCGGACATGGGAGGGACTGCGAGCACCGGGGAAGTCGGGCTGGCCATTGCGGGTGCGCTCTGATCTGTTGTGAATTTGCCGGCTTGTTTACTTATCTGAAAATGTATTTGACATTCGCCCGCAATAGAGTGGAACGAAGCGGAAAACCGACTAGAATTCCCGACCGCACCGCTCTAAATCTGTATGCCGTGTTGACATGTAAAGAGTACGTGGCTTTAATGGCATACAGCAGAACAGCTGCAAGATTTTTTGACGAGACAATTTGACTAACTCTGTTTCCATACAAGGGGTTCTTTGTGAATAAAACCGAACTGATTGAGCACATTGCAAATAATGCAGACATTTCCAAGGCTGCGGCCGCGCGGGCGCTGGAGTCCACCATTGGTGCGGTGAAATCCACGCTGAAAAAGGGCGGATCGGTTTCATTGGTTGGCTTTGGCACGTTTGCCGTGGGCAAACGCGCGGCCCGGGTGGGCCGCAATCCGCGTACTGGCGCTGCGATTAAAATCAAGGCGGCCAAGGTGCCCAAGTTCCGTCCGGGAAAAGCGTTGAAGGATGCTTTGAACTGATTTTGCCGGTTAAGGTGGGGTGCTTAGCTCAGTTGGTAGAGCGGCGCCCTTACAAGGCGTAGGTCGGCGGTTCGAACCCGTCAGCACCCACCACCCATCGGGGTAAAGGCGAACACAATGTTCGCCTTTTTTGTTTTTCTTACTGGAGAATTCGCGCATGTTTGATTTTGTTCGCAAGCACACGAAGATCATGATGTTCTTGATGTTTTTGCTGATCATTCCTTCGTTTGTGCTGTTCGGCATCGATGGCTATAACCGGATGCGCGAAAAAGGCGAAGCCGTGGCCCGCGTGGGGGGACAGGACATCAGCCGGGGCGAATGGGATGCGGCGCACAAATCGGACTCGGATCGGGTGCGCGCGGCCAGGCCCAATCTGGATGCCAAGCTGCTTGATTCCCCGGAGGCACGTTATGCCACTTTGGAGCGACTGGTGAGCGAACGGGTGCTGGCGCAAGCGGCAGACAAATACAAACTGACGACCAGCGATGCACGGCTGGCGCGTGACTTACAGGAAGACCCCACCATTGCTTCCATGCGTCTGCCCGATGGCAAGCTGGATATGGCCCGCTATCGGCAGTTGGCTGCGAGCCAGGGTTTGACCCCGGAAGGCTTTGAAGCCCGGGTGCGCCGCGATTTGTCGGTGCGGCAGGTGCAGGCTGGCGTGACCTCCACCGGTTTTGCTGCGGCGGGCGTTGCTGATGTGTCATTGAACGCTTTTTTCGAAAAACGTGAAGTACAGATCGCCAGCTTTGCGGCGAGCGATTTCGCCAGCAAGGTGAGTCCGAGCGATGCCGAACTGGATGCGTTCTATCAGGCCAATCAGGCCTTGTTCCAGTCTCCCGAGCACGCCAGCATTGAGTATGTGGTGTTGGACCTCGACACGGTCAAGAAGAGCATCTCCATCAGCGAGGCCGACCTGAAATCTTATTACGACCAAAACGTGGCCAGGCTCAGTGGCAAGGAGGAGCGGCGCGCCAGCCATATCCTGATCAATGCCGCCAAGGATGCGCCTGCGGCCGATCGGCAAAAAGCCAGGGCACGGGCGAACGAGTTGTTGCAGATCGTGCGCAAAGCGCCGGACAGTTTTGCGGAGGTGGCAAAAAAGAACTCGCAAGACACCGGTTCCGCCGCGAACGGTGGCGATCTTGATTTCTTTGCACGGGGAGCCATGGTCAAACCCTTTGAAGATGCCGCTTTTGCCATGAAGAAGGGCGATATCAGCGAGGTGGTTGAATCTGATTTTGGTTATCACATCATCCAGCTGACGGATGTCAAGACACCCAAACAACGCTCATTTGAAGAGCTGCGCGCGACGATTGAGGCGGATTTGAAGAAACAACAGGCCCCGGCCAAATTTGCGGAAACTGCCGAGTCGTTTACCAATGGCGTCTATGAGCAGTCTGACAGCCTGAAACCGGTGGCCGACAAGCTCAAGTTGGAGATCAGGACGGCCGCCAATGTGATGCGTCAGCCAGCGCCTGGGGTGACCGGAGTGCTTGCCAATGCAAAATTCCTGGCGGCAATTTTCGGACCTGATGCGGTCGATAAAAAGCGCAATACCGAGGCGATTGAAACCGCGCCGAACCAGTTGACCGCCGGACGGATCACGCAATACGCGCCAGCCCGAACCATGCCGTTGGCCGAAGTGCGCAGCGTGGTGCGTGAGCGGGTTGTCGCGGCTCGGGCTGGCGGCTTGGCCAAAAAAGAGGGCCTGGAGAAGTTGGCTGCCTGGAAGGCGGCACCTGCTACTGCGACCATGCCAGCGGCGATTGTCGTGTCGCGCGACCAGGCGCAAAATATTCCGCCAGCAGTTCTGACTGCCGCGCTGCGCGCTGACGGAGCCGCCTTGCCGAGCTTTGTTGGAGTTGATTTGGGATCCCAGGGGTATTTTGTGGTTCGGGTCAACAAGATTGCGCCGCGTGCGGCGCCGGCTGAAGCCTCCCTCAAGCAGGACCGGGCCCAGTACACCCAGTGGTGGACCGGAGCCGAAAACCAGGCCTACTACAGTCTTCTGAAAGAGCGTTTCAAGGCTGAAATCATGGTGGCCCACCCGGCGCATGCTTCGGCAGATTTGGCTTCAGCGGCAACGAAGTAAGCGGCAGCAGTTATAATTTCGCGACGGTGGCTGTAGCTCAGTTGGTAGAGTCCAGGATTGTGATTCCTGTTGTCGTGGGTTCGAGCCCCATCAGCCACCCCAACAGATTTAGGGGTTTCCTACTATTGAGTTGGTAGCGAAACTTTTGTTGCGGATTCCGGTCGAAGCTCCAGTCACTCTGCAGCGAACATTCGGCGGCGGGTATCCAGCACAACGAGACGAGTTCGGGGGGCTTGCATGTCAAGCCCTGGCGCCAAATCAGCGCATTCTGTGTCGTCGATCCCGAAACCGCTCCACTTTATCGGCTTTCTGCGGCATTTTTGTTTTCCTCGCTTGAATGTGGAAAAACTGTCACCAATTCATGCTGGCGCAGCAGCGATTCAGTGTGATCGATAGAATGAAACCATGGTAACCAAATCTCCGGTCATTCCCAAAATTCCACTGGTTCCTGAGCCAGGCCGGGATGAAGGCGGTGCGGTTGTACTTGAGCGGCGAACCCAGAAAACAAAACCGCCGAAGATGTACCAGGTGGTCATGTTCAATGACGACTACACGCCGATGGAATTTGTGGTGGTGGTGATTCAGGAATTTTTTGGCAAGGATCTTGAGGCGGCGACGCAAATCATGCTCAAGATTCATCTGGATGGTAAGGGCGTCTGCGGGGTTTATTCGCGGGACGTCGCTGCGACCAAGGTGGATCAAGTGCTTGAGGCGGCGGTCAAAGCCGGGCACCCGTTGAAGTGCGCCAGTGAGCCGGTTGATTTTTAGGAATCTTGCCGGGCCGGGGCGGGCTGTTGTTGTTAAATGGCTTGGTAAGCTTTGCCCTCGGGTATTAAGTGTTTGTTCAGAATTGATATCGAAATCAGATTACAGTTAAACATCAAAGCAAGGCTATTAAAGGAAACACATGATTGCCCAAGAACTGGAAGTCAGCCTTCATATGGCGTTTGTTGAGGCGCGCCAGCAGCGTCATGAGTTCATCACGGTTGAGCACTTGCTGCTTGCCTTGCTGGACAATCCGAGCGCGGCCGAAGTATTGCGGGCGTGTTCGGCCAATATTGACGATTTGCGCAAATCCCTGGCCAACTTCATCAAGGACAACACGCCTCAGGTGGCGGGGTCGGACGACGTGGACACGCAGCCCACTTTGGGCTTTCAGCGGGTGATTCAGCGCGCCATCATGCACGTGCAGTCCACAGGCAGCGGCAAGAAGGAGGTCACTGGCGCAAATGTATTGGTGGCGATTTTTGGCGAAAAGGACTCGCACGCGGTGTACTACCTGCATCAGCAAGGCGTGACACGGCTGGACGTCGTCAACTTCATTGCCCATGGCATCCGCAAAAGCGATCCACCCGAGCCGGTCAAGTCGGCCGAGAGTCAGTCGGAAAGTGAAGACGGCGCCTCTGAAAAGAATGAGAAATCGTCGCCGCTGGAGCAATACACCCAGAATCTCAATCAACTGGCCAAGGACGGCAAGATTGACCCGCTGATCGGGCGCGAATACGAAGTCGAGCGCGTGATCCAGATTTTGTGCCGCCGCCGCAAGAACAACCCGCTGCTGGTTGGCGAGGCCGGTGTCGGCAAGACGGCCATTGCCGAAGGCTTGGCGTGGCGTATCACCCAGAAGGATGTACCTGAAATTCTGGGTGAGGCGATTGTTTATTCGCTCGACATGGGTGCTTTGCTGGCCGGTACCAAATACCGCGGTGATTTTGAGCAGCGTCTCAAAGGCGTGTTGAAGTCACTCAAGGACAAACCGAATGCCATCTTGTTCATTGATGAAATTCATACCCTGATCGGTGCTGGTGCGGCGTCGGGTGGCACCTTGGATGCCTCGAATCTGCTCAAACCGGGACTGAGCTCGGGTGCGCTCAAATGCATTGGCGCGACCACTTTTACCGAATATCGCGGCATCTTCGAGAAGGACGCCGCGCTGTCCCGTCGTTTTCAGAAGATCGACGTGGTCGAGCCGACGATCGAGCAGACGGTGGAGATTCTCAAAGGCCTCAAATCCCGTTTTGAAGAACATCACAACGTCAAGTACGCGCTGGCTGCGTTGCAGGCTGCGGCAGAGTTGAGTGCCAAGTACATCAACGACCGACATCTGCCGGATAAAGCCATTGATGTGATCGACGAGGCCGGCGCTGCGCAACGCATTCTGCCGCCCTCCAGGCGCAAGAAGATCATCAGCAAGACCGAGGTGGAGGAAATCGTGGCCAAGATCGCCCGCATCCCGCCAGCCAACGTGTCCAATGACGATCGCGGCAAGCTCAAGACGCTGGAGCGCGATCTCAAGAACGTTGTGTTTGGGCAGGACAAGGCACTTGACATGCTGGCGTCAGCCGTGAAGATGGCGCGCTCCGGTTTGGGCAAGGGTGACAAGCCGATTGGCTCATTCCTGTTTAGCGGCCCCACGGGGGTCGGCAAGACCGAGGCGGCCAAGCAACTGGCCTACATCATGGGCATTGATCTGATTCGCTTTGACATGAGTGAATACATGGAGCAGCACGCAGTCAGCCGCCTGATTGGTGCGCCTCCAGGTTATGTTGGCTTTGACCAGGGTGGCTTGTTGACCGAGGCCATCACCAAGAAGCCGCATTGCGTGCTGCTGCTCGACGAGATCGAGAAGGCGCATCCGGCAATCTTCAATGTCCTGTTGCAGGTGATGGACCATGGCACCCTGACCGACAACAACGGGCGCAAGGCCGACTTCCGCAACGTGATCATCGTCATGACCACCAATGCGGGGGCCGAGACCATGAACAAGGCCAGTATTGGCTTTACCAACGCGCGCGAAGCAGGCGATGAGATGGCAGATATCAAACGTCTGTTCACACCGGAATTTCGCAACCGGCTGGATGCCGTCGTCAGCTTCAAGTCGCTCGACGAGATCGTCATTCTGCGAGTGGTCGACAAGTTCCTGCTGCAACTGGAAGCCCAGTTGGCGGACAAGAAGGTGGATGTCACTTTCACCGACAAGCTGCGCAAACATCTCGCCAAGAAGGGCTTCGATCCACTGATGGGCGCACGTCCGATGCAGCGCTTGATCCAGGACACGATTCGCCGTGCGTTGGCCGATGAACTGCTCTTTGGCCGCCTGATCGACGGGGGACGCCTGACCGTGGATCTGGATGACAAGGACGAAAGCAAGACCGAGGTCCTGCTCGATATTCAACCCTTGCCCAAGAAGGAAGGCAAGCCCCGGCCCGAAGCGCAAGAGGCGACTGCCAGCTAGAACGAAGACCGGGTACTGAACGCCGGGATCAGAGCGGGTGCTGCATTTCGCCGGAGAGCAAAACGCGTGTTCCGCTCTGTGTGCCTTGCATGGCGCTGATTAATGCGTGCGCCACTTGCGCGGCTGAGATGGCTTGATAGTTGGCGGGAATCAGGGGTTTGAGAAGGCGCATGGCAAGCAAGCCGAATTTTTCAGCCGGACGCACCGCCTGTGCCAGTGAATCCCGATCACCCGCCAGCATGGATGGCCGGGCGATGATCAGAGCCCTGTAACCCAGTTTGGCCAACGCGTCTTCCATCTCGCCTTTGACGCGGCTGTAAAAAACGCTTGAGCGGGCGCTTGCCCCCATGGCGCTGATCACTCCCAATTTTGTAGCGCCTCGTGCAAGTGCAGCCTTGGCTACGACCAGAACAGCATCAAAATCCACGGCACGGAAGGCGTGCTGACTTCCGGCCACTTTAAGCGTGGTGCCCAGCGTGATGAAAACATCGTCAATCTGAACAATACCGGGCGGCAAGCTCAGGCTGGTGAAGTCCGCCACATGACTAAACAGCTTGGGGTGCCGGATCCCCAGTGCCCGGCGGCCCACACAGTGAACCGCCGTATAGCGCTTATCGGTTAAAAGAGCCGCGAGAACTTCCCGGCCCACGAGACCCGTTGCCCCCGCCACCAAAGCCACCCGAGCCGCCGGAGCGACCACCGGTTCCACTACCGCCACCATAAGAACCTCCATTACGGTTGCCGCCGCCACGCCGGGCGCCGCGCTCGGCCATCATATCGACGCTGGTGCGCATCGGGTCAGGCTGGCCCTGATTTGCACCAGACCTGGCCGGGGCGCTGCCGCCACGCCCTTGACCTGCTCGTTGTCCATTGCCGCTAAGCGCCAGGTCAACCGCAGTCGCATGGCTGCGTGGCTCGCTGTTGCGTGGCTCGTTGCCGCGTTGATTGCCGGCATTGTTTCTGCCGCCAGTATTTCCGGCGTTGCCGCCACTGCCGCGGTTTTCTCCACCCGGGCCGGCGCGTCCAGCGCCAGCGCGGCTGCCGCGCTGCCCAGGTGCGCCCTTGCTCTCGCGCACCCGTGTTATCATCTCGGTGCGGGCTGCCTTGGCGGCGGCCTGCATCACATCCCGGCTGGGCGGCTTGCCCGCGCCACCCCAGATGGTCTGACGACCCATGGCAATGGGCTCGGCCTGTTCACCCGGCTCAGGCATGAAGGCATCAATGATTTGCACCGGAATGTCCTGCTTGGTGAAGCGTTCAATCGCTTGCATGAAGCCTTCCTCGTCCAGGCACACCAGGTTCACCGCCTGGCCTTCGGCGCCGGCGCGGCCAGTGCGACCGATGCGGTGCACATAGTCTTCGCAGACGTTGGGAATGTCGTAGTTCACCACGTGCGGCAGGTCGTCGATGTCGATGCCACGGGCTGCGATGTCGGTGGCCACCAGGGCGCGGATCTCGCCGCTCTTGAAGCCTGCCAGCGCCTGGGTGCGGGCCGCCTGGCTCTTGTTGCCGTGCAGGGCCATCGCATTGATGCCGTTTTTGATCAGGAACTCGGCCACGTTGTTGGCGCCAAACTTGGTGCGCGTGAACACCAGCACCTGGCTCCAGTTGTGTTCCTGGATGATGTGCGCCAGCAGCGCCTTCTTTTTGCCGCGACCCACCGGGTGAATCAGTTGCGTGATGCGCTGCACCGTGCTGTTGCGCGGTGTCACCTGTATGCTCAGCGGGTCCTTCAGCAGCGTGGCGGCCAGTTCGCGAATTTCTTCGCTGAATGTTGCCGAGAACAGCAGA
Source organism: uncultured beta proteobacterium (assembly GCA_963810395.1). Classification (GTDB taxonomy): domain Bacteria; phylum Pseudomonadota; class Gammaproteobacteria; order Burkholderiales; family Burkholderiaceae_C; genus Rhodoferax. The sequence continues at coordinate 823,255 of CAWENC010000002.1, forward strand.
CTCTGCTTGTCCCTGGGTACCACCGCCAGCACCTTTTTCACGTCATGGATAAAGCCCATGTCGAGCATGCGGTCAGCTTCGTCAAGTACCAGAATCTGTACCTGGCTCAGATCCAGCACACCCTGTTGCAGCAAGTCCAACAGGCGCCCGGGAGTGGCCACCAGAATATCGACGCCCTTTTTGACGCGACTGATTTGCGGGTTCATGCCGACGCCGCCAAAAATGGCAGTCGAAGTCAGCTCCACATATTTACCATAGGTTTGCACCGACTCTGCGACCTGCGCGGCCAGCTCACGCGTCGGGGTAAGCACCAGCGCGCGAATACCGACGCCGCCAAATTTATTCCGGGGAGCCTCGCTGGCGCTGAGCTTGTGCAGCATCGGCAGCACAAACGCGGCTGTTTTGCCGGTGCCGGTCTGGGCCCCTCCAAGCAGGTCATGACCCTCAAGCACGGCCGGGATGGCCTGGACCTGAATCGGCGTCGGGGTCTCGTAGCCCTGCTCAAGCACAGCTTTGACAATGGCCGGAGCCAGTTTTAGTTCTTCAAATTTCATAGTTTGGCGCCTATCCTGGGCGCTATGGCATCGGCCTGCCCGGTGTGCAAACACCGAATCAGTCAAAGGCAGATGGGGTACAAAGATGGAACCTTCGCGCAAAGCTTGGTTCCCAGCAAGTTGCTGGCGTTGTGGGCAACTGAAGCTTCACAACTGTCTGCATTGTCGCACGATCCTGGAATTGCCGCTCAGGCACGCTGCGCTTGCACCATTTTCATCGCCGATGAAATCAGCGCCGAAACCTCAGTCATGTTGCTGGGAACGATCAGCGTCGTGGTCGCTTCGGCCGCTACTTTGGAATAAGCCTCAACAGCCTTTTCTGCCACTTTGAGTTGCACCGCGTCGGCGCCGCCAGGCTGGCGAATGGCCGCAGCGATGCGCTCAATCGCCTGCGCGGTGGCTTCGGCGACGGCCAGGATGGATTGGGCGTCACCTTGCGCTTTGTTGATCACAGCCTGTTTCTCGCCTTCTGAGCGGGCAATGAAGGCTTCGCGCTCACCGGTGGCAATATTGATCTGTTCCTGGCGCCGTCCTTCGGACGCGGCAATCAAGGCGCGCTTTTCACGCTCGGCGGTAATTTGCTGCTGCATCGCATGCAGGATTTCCTTGGGCGGTGTCAGGTCCTTGATCTCATAGCGCAGTACCTTGACGCCCCAGTTCAGAGCCGCTTCGTCAATCGCCTGCACCACTTGGGCGTTGATGATGTCGCGCTCTTCAAATGTCTTGTCCAGTTCGAGCTTGCCGATGACGGAGCGCAGCGAGGTTTGCGCCAATTGGGAGATGGCCATGATGTAGTTGCTCGAACCGTAGCTGGCCCGCATCGCATCGGTCACCTGAAAATACAGAATACCGTCCACCTGCAGCTGCGTGTTGTCGCGCGTGATGCAGACCTGGCTGGCAATGTCCAGCGGAACTTCCTTGAGGAGATGCTTGTAGGCGACCTTGTCGACAAAAGGCACCAAAAAGCTCAAGCCCGGTGTCAGGGTGCCGTTGTATTTGCCCAGCCTCTCCACCACCCACGCGTGCTGCTGCGGCACGACTTTGATGGACTGCGTGATGAAGATTACCGCGATCACGAACAAGACGATTGCAACTTCCATTAAATTCTCCAGTGAATTCGACAGCTTAATCCCTTGGGCAGATTCTCACAATTTCTCGACCACCAGCCGACTGCCCACCACCTCCACAATTCGATGGAGCCCGGGTACTGGTGTGGCGCCGGCCACCAGTGCCACGTTCCACTGCGCGCCGCGGTACTTGACCGAGCCGGTGCCGTCCGGGCCCCATGAATCCACATGGACGCTCTCGCCAACATCCAGAATTGCATCGCGGTTGGCGCCAGCGGGCAGGGGGTGCGGTTGAGTCTGCTTATAGCGACGCCAAGCCACCACAAAACCACCTCCCACGACAGCGGCGACCACCAATTGGGTCGCTGTCGTAGCGCCCAAATGAGCGGCAATGGCCCCAGCGACCATTCCCATCGACAGCATGAGCAAATAAAATGTCCCGGTCATCAATTCAACCGCAACGACAACACCGGTGAGCACCCACCAAATCGTCGATTCCGCCATATTGCCCCTTCATTGTGTTGCTGTTGCGACATTCTCGGGCAAAAAGGCAGGGTTCGCAAAGGCGCACACTCAATTAGTACTTACACTTCGCGCCTATTTTCCATTTTCCGGCGCATGACAGGAGCTCTTCATGAAATTTCGCTTTCCCATCGTCATCATCGACGAGGATTTCCGCTCCGAGAACACCTCGGGACTAGGTATCCGCGCGCTGGCCCAAGCGATTGAGTCAGAGGGTTTTGAAGTGCTCGGTGTCACCAGCTATGGCGACTTGAGTCAGTTTGCCCAGCAACAGAGCCGCGCCAGCGCATTCATCCTGTCGATTGACGACGAAGAATTCACGCCCGGCCCCGATCTGGACCCGGCGATCGTGAATCTGCGCCATTTCATTGAAGAAGTGCGGCGCAAGAATCTGGATGTGCCGATCTACATCTATGGCGAAACCAAAACCTCACGGCATGTGCCGAACGACATATTGCGTGAGTTGCATGGTTTCATTCACATGTTCGAGGACACACCCGAATTTGTCGCGCGTCACATCATCCGCGAAGCCAAAAGTTATCTGGAGGGCGTGCAACCGCCTTTTTTCAAGGCGCTGCTCGATTACGCCGAGGATGGTTCGTATTCATGGCACTGTCCGGGCCATTCCGGTGGGGTTGCCTTTCTGAAAAGTCCGGTCGGCCAGATGTACCACCAGTTTTACGGCGAGAACATGTTGCGCGCCGATGTCTGCAACGCCGTCGAGGAACTCGGGCAACTGCTCGACCATGATGGTGCCATCGGTAAAAGCGAGCGCAATGCCGCGCGCATCTTCAACGCTGACCACTGTTTTTTTGTCACCAACGGCACCAGTACCAGCAACAAGATGGTGTGGCACCACACGGTGGCGCCGAACGATGTGGTGGTGGTGGACCGCAACTGCCATGTGTCGATCCTGCACGCGATCATCATGACCGGGGCGATTCCGGTCTTTCTGAAGCCCACGCGCAATCACTTTGGCATCATCGGGCCAATCCCAAAGAGCGAGTTTGAACCGGCCGCCATCAAGGAGAAAATCAAGTCCAATCCATTGGTCCGGCGCCACCTGCCCGACGTGAACTTCAGCCAGATCAAGCCGCGTGTGATGACGCTGACCCAATCCACCTACGACGGCGTGCTCTACAACACGGAAACCGTCAAGGCCATGCTCGACGGCTATGTGGAGAATATCCACTTTGATGAAGCCTGGCTGCCCCATGCGGCATTTCACCCGTTTTATGGCACCTACCACGCCATGGGCAAGAACCGCGTGCGGCCCAGGCACGCCATGGTCTATGCCACACAGTCGATTCACAAACTGCTCGCCGGCATCAGCCAGGCCAGCCAGGTGCTGGTGCAGGATTCGCAAACCGTCAAGCTCGACAAACACCTCTTCAATGACGCGTATCTGATGCATACCAGTACCAGCCCGCAATACAGCATCATCGCCAGTTGCGACGTGGCCGCCGCCATGATGGAGCCACCCGGCGGCACTGCCCTGGTGGAAGAAAGCATTGCCGAGGCACTGGACTTTCGCCGCGCCATGCGCAAAGTCGATGAGGAATATGGCGACGACTGGTGGTTCAAGGTGTGGGGACCGGACAAGCTGGTGGACGAGGGCATCGGACGCGCCGATGCCTGGGTCATCAAGGGTGAATCGGCCAAAGCCAAGGCCGGCGTCAACTGGCATGGTTTTGGCAAGATGGCGGCCGGTTTCAACATGCTCGACCCGATCAAGTCGACCGTCGTGACGCCCGGCATGGACCTGAACGGCAAGTTCGCCAAGACCGGCATCCCCGCCAGCATCGTGACCAAGTTCCTGGCCGAGCATGGTGTGGTGGTGGAGAAGACCGGGCTGTACAGCTTTTTCATCATGTTCACCATCGGCATCACCAAGGGCCGCTGGAACAGCATGCTGACCGCCTTGCAGCAGTTCAAGGACGACTACGCCAAGAACCAGCCGATGTGGCGCATCCTGCCCGAGTTTTGTCAGAAGCATCCCAGGTACGAAACCATGGGACTGGCGGATTTGTGCCAGCATATCCACCAGCTCTACGCCAAATTCGACATTGCGCGCCTGACCACCGACATGTACCTCAGCGATTTGATGCCGGCCATGAAACCCAGTGATGCCTATGCACATATCGCATTGCGCAAAACCGAGCGCGTCGAGATCGACCGGCTGGAAGGCCGTATCACCGTCGGTCTGGTCACGCCTTACCCACCCGGCATTCCCTTGTTGATTCCGGGCGAAGTGTTCAACCGCAAGATTGTCGATTACCTCAAATTCTCACGCGAGTTCAATGCCCAGTGCCCGGGTTTCGAGACCGACATTCACGGGCTGGTGGAAGAAACCGGGGTCGACGGCCAGACCCATTACTACGCTGATTGCGTCAGGGACTGATTCAGAACGCTATCTTTTGTATAGCTGCCTACGCAATGAATTCAGGTGCTGCACCCGAATACCTTCAAGAACCCGAGGTTTCCACCACGGCCACCGCGGTCTGGCTGACACCGCAGTCCACGTAGGTAATCTGGCCCGTCATGCCTGACGCCAGATCGCTCAACAAAAAGGCCGCGACATTGCCGACCTCTTCAATCGTCACATTGCGCTTGAGCGGTGATGCGCTGGCCGAAATGGCCAGCAGGCGGCCGAAATCCTTGATGCCGCTTGCGGCGAGGGTCTTGACCGCACCAGCGCTGATGCCGTTGACCCGCATGCCGCGCGGACCAATGGCATCCGCCAGGTACCGCACCGAGGACTCGAGCGAGGCTTTGGCCAGTCCCATGGTGTTGTAGCTCGGCACCACGCGCACGCCGCCCAGATAGGTCAGCGTGAGCAGGGACGACTTGTCGCTCAGGTAGGGCAGGGCGGCCTTGGCCATGGCGGGGAAGCTGTAGGCGCTGATGTCATGGGCGATACGGAAGTTTTCCCGGCTCAATCCGTCCAGAAAGTTGCCTGCAATGGCTTCCCGTGGCGCATAGCCGATGCTGTGCACAAAGCCGTCGAAGCTGGGCCAGTGTGCCGATAAATCCGTAAACAGTTTTTCAATCTGCGCGTCATCGCCAACATCGCAATCGAATACCAAACTGGAGCCAAAGTCTGCCGCAAACTCGGTAATGCGGTCCTTGAAGCGCTCTCCGACATAACTGAAAGCCAACTCCGCGCCTTGCTCGTGGCAGGCCTTCGCAATGCCATAGGCAATGGAACGGTTCGACAAAACACCGGTGATCAGCAATTTTTTTCCTGTCAGGAATCCCATATCGTCTCTCTTCTATAAGCAGGTGAACCAGCGCCAGCGACGGCGGCGTGTGACGCAGAATTGTCGCATGTGAAGTCTGCTGTTTTATCGGCAGGGCAAGTTTCCTGTCTCTTGTTCGCTGTGCCACGGTTGGGGTCGGCCTGGCTTTGGTGAAATCGTCATCGATGCCTTTCGCTTCCCGGCCTTCTGTTTGAACGCAATCCTCTGTGCGTCCCTAGGCACCACAGTACCATTGATAACGTGGAACACCGCAGTGAGGCCGGCGCCACGTTCGAGGGTGACGGCTGAAGCGCCTTTGCTGGCTCCCGAAAAGAAGTAACCTTGAGCAAAATGGGCGGATTTATCGCGCTGTCCTGGCCTGTCGTCCGGGTGCCGCTCCCTTCGTGGCCCGAAGGCGCTCGAATCGTGTCGATGGCAGCTGGATAAATCCTTGAAAATCAAGGCACTTGGCGCATTTTTGCGATACAATCCGCACTCACGACCAAACGGGCGGGTAACTACCGCCCGTTTTTTTTGGTCGATTGTTTTTGCAGGGCATCGGAATACAAGTGGCGTGGAAAGAAATCGTTGAACAGACTGTGGTCGGTCTCGGCTACGACTTGGTGGAAATTGAGCGTTCCGCCGGGGGCTTGCTGCGCATCACGATTGACCTGCCATGGACACCACCCGCGAGTGCCGGGACGGCGGGACCGGAGCAGTTCGTGACGGTGGAAGATTGCGAGAAGGTGACGCGCCAACTGCAATTTGCGCTTGAAGTCGATGGTGTGGAGTACAAGCGGCTGGAAGTGTCGTCGCCGGGTATTGATCGACCCTTGCGCCATGAAAGAGATTTTGAACGCTTTGTCGGGCAGGTGATCGACATCACGCTCAAAGCCCCGATGGGTTCGGCGGCGAGCGGCCAGGTGAATGCGACGCGCAAGAAATTTCGCGGCACGCTTGAGCGCATTCAGCGTCAAGTCGGGGATGAAGACAGGGCTGGCGGTTTGGCGCCGGCCGAGGCTGAAACCTGGCAAATCGTCTGGAGCGATGCGCCGGTGGTCAAGCCGGGACAGCGGGTCAGCAAGAAGCGGCCGCCAGCGCCATTACAGGCGTTGGGGTTTGCTTTGAGTGAGTTGCGAGAAGCGCGGCTGGCGCCCATCATCAACTTCAATGGCCGAGGCACCAAGGTCGGTGCAGAAACGAATTTGGATTGAATTGAAATAGGAGACTCATGGCATGAATCGCGAAATGTTAATGCTGGTAGAAGCCATATCCCGCGAAAAGAACGTGGAACTCGATGTGGTTTTTAGCGCGGTCGAAGCGGCGCTCGCGCAGGCAACACGAAAACTTTACCAGGGTGACGTCGATATCCGCGTTGCCATGGACCGCGACACCGGCAATTACGAGACTTTCCGGCGCTGGCATGTCGTGCCGGACGAGGCGGGCTTGCAACTGCCGGATCAGGAAATCCTGTTGTTTGAAGCCAAGGAACAGATTCCCGACATCGAAGTCGATGAGTACATCGAAGAAACGGTCGAATCGGTGCCGATCGGCCGCATTGGCGCCATGGCGGCCAAGCAGGTCATTCTGCAAAAGATTCGCGATGCCGAACGTGAAATGCTGCTCAACGACTTCATGTCGCGCGGCGACAAGATTTTTGTCGGCACCGTCAAACGCATGGACAAGGGCGACATCATTGTCGAGTCGGGCCGTGTGGAAGGCCGACTGCGACGCAGCGAGATGATCCCCAAGGAAAACCTTCGCATGGGTGACCGCGTGCGTGCCATGATCATGGAAGTCGACTTGACACTGCGCGGCGCACCGATCCTGCTGTCGCGCTCGGCGCCTGAATTCATGATCGAACTGTTCCGCCAGGAAGTGCCCGAAATTGAGCAGGGGCTGCTGGAGATCAAATCCTGTGCCCGTGATGTCGGTTCACGCGCCAAGATCGCCGTCTTGTCGCACGACAAACGGGTGGATCCGATCGGCACCTGTGTCGGTGTGCGCGGAACCCGTGTCAACGGCGTCACCAACGAATTGGCCGGTGAGCGCGTGGATATTGTGCTCTGGAGCGAAGATCCGGCCCAGTTTGTGATTGGTGCGCTGGCTCCCGCCAACGTGACTTCCATCGTCGTCGACGAGGAGCGCCATGCGATGGACGTGGTGGTCGACGAGGAGAATCTGGCAATCGCCATTGGACGCGGTGGCCAGAACGTGCGCCTGGCCTCGGAATTGACCGGCTGGAAAATCAACATCCTGGACGCCGCTGAATCGGCACAAAAGCTGGCCAACGAGACCGATTCTGGACGCAAACTTTTCATGGAAAAGCTGGATGTGGACGAAGAAATCGCCGATCTCCTGATTGCCGAGGGCTTTACCAGTCTGGAGCAGGTGGCCTACGTGCCGCTGGAAGAAATGCTCGAGATCGAGAGCTTTGACGAGGACACGGCGAACGAATTGCGCACCCGCGCCAAAGACGCGTTGCTGACCATGGAAATCGCCCATGAAGAGAGTGTGCAGGCGGTTTCGCTGGATTTGCGCGATTTCCAGGGCCTGACCCCCGAACTGATTGCCAAACTGGCAGACAGCGGCGTTAAGAACCTTGACGACCTGGCCGATTTGGCCGTTGACGAACTCACAGAAATCACTGGCCAGTCTGCGGACGAAGCCAAGACCCTGATCATGAAGGCGCGCGAACATTGGTTTACCGATGACGCCGCTTCTCAAGAGTAATGGTCATGAAAGGTTATACAAGAAATGTCCAGCACGACTGTCGCCGAGTTTGCAACCGAACTCAAAAAATCAACCGCCACGCTACTTGAGCAACTCAAATCCGCGGGAGTGGCCAAGTTGTCGGCTTCCGACAAATTGAGCGAAGCTGACAAGCAGCGCCTGTTAAGTTTCCTGCAGTCCACCCATGGTGTTGCCGGCTCGGAACGCAAGAAGATTACGCTGGTCAAGAAATCCACCAGCGAAATCAAGCAAGCCGATGCCAGCGGCAAAGCGCGCACGATTCAGGTCGAGGTGCGCAAGAAGCGCACCTTCGTGCGACGTGAAGACGGTATCGAGGTGCCGGTTGAGGCTCATGCTGCGGCGCCGGAGCCGGAAGTCGAGGCTGCGCCACTGATCGACAACGCCGAATTGGCCCGTCGTGAAGAAGAAGCGCGCCGTCAGGCCGAATTGATTCGCCGCCAGGAAGAAGAGTTGTCCGAGCGCAGGCGTGAGCGCGAAGCGCAGGAGGCCCGCTCGCTTGCGGCGGCTGACAAGGCGGCGGCAAAGGCGGCCCAAACGGCCGCTTCGCACGCGCTTAAAGAGAAAAACAAGCCGGCAGCCGCGGTGCTTCCGATGCAGGAAGCGATAGATACGGCAGCAGCCAAGGCCCTTAAAGCAGCAGAAAAGGCTGAAGCCCTGGCCAAAGCCAAATTGCTGGAGCGCGAAACCGCAGCTGCCTCTTCGGCCGCACGCGCGGCTGAGGATGTGGTTCGAGCCGCCGATCTGGGGGATCGTCGACGCAAGGCCGAGTCCGAAGCGGCTGCCATTCGCTTGATGATGTCATCGCCGGCCAAAAAAGCGGTGCCGGCCAAAAAAGCCGAAGAAATCAAACCCGCCGGCCAGTCCGGTGTTGATGCTGCCAAGGCCGGCATCAAAGGCACCTTGCACAAACCAGCCGCTGGTGCGGCGTCGACGAAACCGGCAAAGCCGGCCAAAACGGCTGCGCCTGGCGCGCCCGGAGCCGGTGCAGCCGCTGGCACCGGCAAAGAGGTCAAATCGGCCAAACTCTCCAGCAGTTGGGCCGGTGATCCGGCCAAGAAGAAAGGCATTCCAACCCGCGGCGCCACCGGCGCACCCGGTACCGGGCGCAGCAACAACTGGCGCGCCGGTCCGCGCGGCAAGCGCGGCAGCAACGATCGCGACCATCAGGACCAACATGCCCAGGCCGCTCCGGTCGAGGCGCGTGTGATTGAAGTCCACGTGCCCGAAACGATCACCGTTGCCGAGTTGGCGCACAAAATGGCGGTCAAAGCCTCGGAGGTCATCAAACACCTGATGAAGCTGGGCCAGATGGTCACCATCAACCAGCCGCTGGACCAGGATACGGCCATGATTGTGGTCGAAGAGATGGGCCACAAGGCGATCGTGGCCGCCCTGGATGATCCAGAAGCCTTCACCGATGATGAGGTGTCCCAGCAGCAATCCGAGTCATTGCCCCGGGCCCCGGTGGTGACCGTCATGGGTCACGTGGATCATGGCAAGACTTCTCTGCTCGACTATATTCGTCGTGCCAAAGTGGCCTCCGGCGAAGCCGGTGGCATCACCCAGCACATTGGTGCCTACCACGTGGTGACGGATCGCGGCACGATCTCCTTCCTTGACACCCCCGGCCACGAGGCCTTCACGGCGATGCGGGCTCGCGGCGCCAAGGCCACTGACATCGTGATTCTGGTGGTGGCGGCAGATGATGGCGTGATGCCGCAAACCAGGGAGGCGATCAAGCACGCCCGGGCAGCCGGTGTGCCGATCGTCGTGGCGATCAACAAGATCGATAAGCCGGATGCCAACCCGGAACGCGTGAAGAACGAACTGGTGGTGGAAGAGGTTGTGCCGGAGGAATTTGGCGGTGATTCGCCATTTGTTCCGGTATCGGCCAAGACCGGCCAGGGTATTGACGCCTTGCTGGAGCAAGTCCTGCTGCAGGCCGAAGTGCTGGAGTTGCGCGCGCCCGTGGATGCCATGGCCAAGGGCCTGGTGATCGAGGCGCAACTGGACAAGGGACGCGGCCCGGTGGCCACCGTTCTGGTGCAGTCGGGCACCCTCAAAACCGGCGACATCGTGCTGGCCGGCTCTACCTATGGCCGCGTACGTGCGATGCTCGATGAGAACGGTAAGACCATCAAGACGGCAGGCCCCTCGATTCCGGTCGAAATTCAGGGTCTGACCGAAGTGCCGCAAGCCGGTGATGAGTTCATGGTCATGTCCGACGAGCGCCGCGCGCGTGAAATTGCCACCTACCGGGCTGGCAAGTTCCGCCACACCAAGCTCGCCAAACAACAGGCGGCCAAGCTGGAAAACATGTTCACGGACATGACGGCAGGCGCAGTCAAGCTGGTGCCGATCATCATCAAGGCCGATGTGCAGGGTTCGCAGGAAGCCCTGGCACAGTCGCTGCTCAAGCTATCCACTGACGAGGTCAAGGTACAACTGGTTTACACCGCAGTGGGTGCGATCAGCGAGTCGGATGTGAATCTGGCGATCGCCTCCAAGGCCGTCATCATCGGATTCAACACCCGGGCCGATGCCGGTGCGCGCAAGCTGGCAGAGAACAACGGTGTCGATATCCGTTACTACGACATCATCTATGACGCCGTCGATGAACTCAAGTTGGCGATGTCGGGCATGCTGACGCCGGACAAGAAGGAAGAGGTCATCGGTACCGCCGAGATTCGCCAGATTTTCAAGGTGTCGAAGATCGGTTCCATTGCCGGCTGCATGGTCACCGCCGGGGTCGTCAGGCGCGCGGCGCGGCTGCGCCTGCTGCGCGACAACGTGGTCATCTTTACCGGGGAACTCGAATCGCTCAAGCGCTTCAAAGACGATGCCAAGGAAGTCAAGGAAGGTTTCGATTGCGGCTTGAACATCAAGAACTACAACGACATCCAGGAAGGTGACGTGCTGGAGTTCTTTGAAATTCGTGAAGTGGCCAGAACTCTGTGATCCGCCCCTTGGTGAATCCGACCTAAATCGTGCGCAAGAAATCAAACACTCCCAACCGCAGCTTCAAGGTGGCCGATCAGATCCAGCGGGATCTGACCGAGCTGATTGCGCGCGAGCTCAAAGACCCGCGAGTCGGCATGGTGACCATTCAGGGCGTCGAAGTCACCCCGGACTATGCGCACGCCAAAGTGTTTTTCAGCCTGTTGGCCGGGGATCCAAAAGAGTGCACGGAAGGTTTGAATCAGGCGGCCGGATTTTTGCGTGCCGGCCTGTTCAAGCGGCTGCACATTCACACCGTGCCGACACTGCATTTCGTGTTTGACCAGACCACCGAGCGGGCCGCCGACATGAACGCCTTGATTGCGCGTGCGGTTGCCTCTCGCGCCAAAGAGGATTGACCATGAGCACCGCCGGGCCGCCCCAAGGTGCGAAGGCCCCCTTGGGGGGTAGCGATTCGCGTGCAGCGGTGGAGCGTGGGGGCAAGATCTCCAGGCGCCCCGTGCATGGGGTGCTGCTGCTGGACAAGTCTTTGGGCTGGTCGAGCAACGACGCGTTGCAAAAAGCCAAATGGCTGATGCGCGCTGAGAAGGCCGGCCACACCGGCACGCTCGATCCCCTGGCAACCGGTGTGTTGCCGCTGTGTTTTGGCGCCGCGACCAAGTTCAGTCAGCTTCAGCTCGATGCTGACAAGACCTATGAAGCCGTAGTGCGACTGGGGGTTAAAACCAGTACCGGCGACGCCGAGGGTGAGGTGATCGAAGAGCGGCCGGTGAAGGTCACGGAGGACAACCTCAGAAACGTGGTATCGCGGTTTACCGGTCTGATCCGGCAAACGCCGCCCATGCACAGTGCCTTGAAGAAGGACGGCAAGGCGCTTTACGAATATGCCCGGGCTGGCATTGAGGTGGAACGGGACGCCCGCGAAGTCACAATTTATGAGATGAAAGTAACTATGGCACCCGTAGATACTGCGCAGCCAGCTATCAAAATGATAGTAAAGTGCAGCAAGGGTACATATATCCGGACGCTCGGGGAGGACATCGGTGAAGCCCTGGGCTGTGGCGCGCACCTGAGCGCACTGCGACGGCTTGAGACCGGTGGTTTGCGCGTGTCGCAATGCGTGACGCTAGAGGCGCTTGAGGCGATGACGGATGAAGAGAGACTGAACTGCCTGCTGCCGATCGATTCCCTGTTGCACGATCACACGCCGGTCATGCTCGACGAAGAGAATGCGGGGCGATTCCTCAGCGGCCTGCGTCGCCGGGGATCCTGGCCTGATATGCCATTGGCAGCCGTTTATGGCCCCTCGATGGGATCAGCAACAGCAGGCCGCATTTTGCTGGGCACAGCCCATGTCAAGGCGGGAGAACTGATACCGGGGCGACTGTTGAGCCCAGCTGAAATTGAGCAGTTAATGGATGAACGCGGGATCGACCGAAGCCGGCCTGGCGCGGTCCCCGACCAATTTAAGAAAGTGAACCATGAGCAATAAACAAATTCGCAACATCGCCATCATCGCCCACGTCGATCATGGCAAGACCACCATGGTTGATCAATTGCTGCGCCAGTCCGGCACCTTTGCCCAGCACGAGAAGATTGTCGACACCGTGATGGACAACGACGCCATCGAAAAAGAACGCGGCATTACGATCCTGGCGAAGAACTGCGCCGTGACCTGGCAAGGCACGCACATCAACATCGTCGACACCCCCGGTCACGCCGATTTTGGCGGTGAAGTGGAACGCGCACTGTCCATGGTGGACGGCGTGGTGCTGCTGATTGACGCGCAGGAGGGCCCGATGCCCCAGACCCGCTTTGTGACCAAGAAGGCGCTGGCCCTGGGCTTGAAGCCGATCCTGGTGGTGAACAAGGTGGATAAGCCTGGTGCGCGCCCCCAATGGGTGGTCAATGCCGCGTTTGATTTGTTCGACAAGCTCGGCGCCACGGATGAACAACTGGATTTCCCGGTGGTCTACGCCTCGGGTATCAACGGCTGGTCGTCGATGGAAGAGGGCGCGCAGGGAGAGCAGTGGGGCCCCGACATGTCAGCCCTGTTCGATACCGTGCTCAAGCATGTGCCGCACCAGCAAGGCGACCCGAAAGCGCCGCTGCAACTGCAAATTTCGGCGCTCGACTTTTCGACCTTTGTCGGCCGGATCGGTGTCGGGCGCATCAGCCAGGGCACGATCAGGCCGATGATGGACGTGATGGTGATGGAAGGGCCCGACGGCAAGGCCATCAAGGGTCGCATCAACCAGGTGCTGACTTTTGAGGGTCTGGAGCGCATGCAGACCACCGAGGCGGGTCCCGGCGAGATCGTGCTGATCAACGGCTTGACCGACATCGGCATTGGCGTGACCATCACCGATCCGGCCAATCCGCGACCGCTGCCCATGCTCAAGGTCGATGAGCCGACCCTGACCATGAATTTTTGCGTCAACACCAGCCCGCTGGCCGGCCGTGAGGGCAAGTACGTCACCAGCCGCCAGATCTGGGATCGCCTGCAAAAGGAACTGCAGCACAACGTGGCCTTGCGTGTCAGGGAAACCGACCAGGAAGGCATCTTCGAAGTCATGGGCCGCGGCGAACTGCACCTGACCATTCTGCTGGAAAACATGCGCCGCGAAGGCTACGAACTGGCCGTCAGCAAGCCGCGCGTCGTGATGAAAGAAGTGAATGGCGAAAAGTACGAGCCGATCGAAATGGTGTCCGTGGACATTGAAGAGCAGCACCAGGGTGGCGTGATGCAGGCCTTGGGCGAGCGCAAGGGCGACCTGTTCAATATGGAGTCGGACGGCCGCGGTCGCGTACGCCTGGAGTACCGCATCCCGGCGCGCGGCCTGATCGGTTTTACCAATGAATTCCTGAACCTGACGCGTGGCACCGGCCTGATCTCCAACATTTTCGACAGCTACGAGCCGCACAAGGGTGACATCGGCGGCCGCAAGAACGGCGTGCTGATTTCGATGGACGCGGGTGAAATCTTCACCTACGCGCTGGGCAAGCTCGACGAGCGCGGGCGCATGTTCGTCAAGCCCAACGACCCGGTGTACGAAGGCATGATTGTCGGTATCCACAACCGTGAAAATGATCTGGTGGTCAACGCCACGCGCACCAAGCAGCTGACCAACTTCCGTGTCAGCGGCAAGGAGGACGCAACCAAGATCACGCCCCCGATCCAATGCACGCTGGAATACGGCGTCGAGTTCATCGAGGACGACGAGCTGGTCGAAATCACGCCCAAGTCGATTCGTCTGCGCAAGCGCTACCTGACAGAGCATGAGCGCAAGCGGGCCGGTCGCGAAGGTCTCTAAGCCGCTGGACAGTCCGCAGCCTGCACCGCAGGCCAGCCCTGTCCCGAACTGATCGAGAGACCTGTGAAGCTGACTCACAACCGGGCAGTAATGCTGATGGTGGCGGTGACCCTGATGTGGTCAACCGCCGGGGTGGTCACACGCCACTTGGAGCAGGCGCGGAGTTTTGAAGTGACCTTCTGGCGCAGCTTCTTCACGGTGCTGTCGCTGCTGGTGATCCTGCCGCTGTTTCAGGGGCGCGATGTCTTTCAGCGCATGCGAAGCGGTGGGCGGGCGCTGTGGATTTCCGGTCTGTGCTGGTGCGGCATGTTTACCTTTTTCATGCTGGCCCTGACGCTCACCAGTGTGGCCAATGTGCTGATCACGATGTCGCTGGGTCCCCTGTTTACGGCGCTGGCGGCCCGTCTTTTCATCGGCCACAGGATTGCTGCAAGAACCTGGACCGCGATTGTCGTGGCCGGCGGCGGAATCGCTTACATGTACGGCAGTCAGCTGACCCAGGGCGTGAGCCTGACCGGCACCCTGGTCGCGCTGTTCATACCGATTTCCGGCGCCGCCAACTGGACCGTGACCCAGCACGCGCACGCCCAGGGAAAAGATGTCGATCTGATTCCGGCGGTATTGATTGGCGCTGTGCTTTCATCGCTGCTGACCTTGCCGCTGGCATTGCCATTTCAGGCGTCCGGTCATGACCTGGTGTTGCTGGCCGGCTTGGGGCTGGTTCAACTGGCCATTCCCTGTATCTTGGCCGTGGTCTGCACCAGGGCGCTCAAGGCGCCTGAAGTCGCGCTGCTCGGTTCGCTGGAAGTGATTTTCGGAATCCTGCTGGCTTGGGTCGGTGCCAACGAGGTGCCCGGACCCAATGTATTCACCGGTGGTGCGCTGGTGTTCGGCGCGCTGGCGTTCAATGAACTGCTGGGCTGGCGGGGCAGACAATGACAATGCAAAGCACACTGGTTCCGGCGAATACGCAGGGCGCTGAGGTGTTGACTGAAGTCCGTGGACAAGTGGGCTTCATCACGCTGAATCGGCCCAAGGCGCTCAACGCCTTGTCGCTTTCGATGATTCGCACGCTCACCCACTGCCTGCTGGCATGGCGCAGCGATGATCAGATCAAGGCCGTGGCCATTCGCGGCACCAACAAGAGCGGGCCGTTCGGTGCATTTTGTGCCGGTGGGGATATCCGCTTCTTCCATCAGGCGGCGCAGAGCGACAACCCTGATCTGGAAAGCTTCTTCACCGAGGAGTACACCCTCAATCACCTGATTTTCAACTACCCCAAACCCTATATTGCCTTCGCAGACGGTATCGTCATGGGTGGTGGCATGGGCCTGTGCGGGCATGGCGGCGCTGCCAGTGTCCGAATCGTCACCGAGCGCAGCAAGATGGCCATGCCGGAAACCAATATCGGTTTGTTTCCCGATGTCGGCGGCGGCTATTTCCTGAGCCGCTGCCCTGGTTGCAGCGGCGAATGGCTGGCCTTGACCGGCGACATCATTGGAGCCGGCGAGGCGCTGGCGTTTGGCCTGGCCGATGCCTGCCTGGACCTGGCCCGACTGGCGCCTGCATGGGATGCCCTGGCCAGCTTGGACTTCCAGCAACCGGATGCCATCGACTCCTGGATTGCTATGTATTCAATAGCTGATCCCGCTTATGCAACGGTGCCTACAGGCCAAATCAATCACTATTTCTCGCTGGCTTCGGTGGCTGACATTGTGCAGGCGCTGGAGGCCGACCGTGACGCCTGGGCGCAGCACACGGCCGCCACCTTGCGCAAACGTTCGCCGCTGATGCTGCAGGTGGTGCTGGAGCAGATGCGCCGCGCCCGCAGCCTGTCGCTGGCCGACGATCTGCGCATGGAGCGTGACATGGTTCATCACTGCTTTCATACGCGTCATCTGGGGCGCTCTGGTGCCAGTAGTGAAACCGTCGAAGGCATCCGTGCACTGGCCGTGGACAAAGACAACACACCGCGCTGGAACCCGGCCCGGATCGAAGAGGTCAGCGCCAGCATGGTGGCGCCGTTTTTCATCAGCCCCTGGACGCCCAGCACGCATCCGCTGCGTGAGCTGGGCTGAGCGCCGCCAGGATCAGAGCTGGCGATAAACCGCGTCGGCCAGTTTCATCAGGGCATCCCGCGGCACCGGCCCTGCCAGTGCATAGCCGAAACCCTGGTCGATCCAGTAAAAACTTGGCACCGGCGCGTCAGCGGCAAAGTGAAAGCTGGTCTCATGCGCATCGGCGCCGGCGGGCGACTTGTCCACGGCGCCGAGATACAGCGTGATGCGCGTACCGGCCGCATCCTGAAACATGAATTGCGCCCGCGCCCCGGCCTCGCCCGGCAACAGGCGTCCGCCGACCAGGGCATAGCCCAGGGGACTCAAATCGGGGATCTTCAGCGGCTTGCCAACCCGCTTGGACAGCCACTGCACCAGGTGCTCCTGCTCGGCGGCCGAGACCTCGACCGGGTGCCGCTTCTCCGGGGAATACACGCTGTGCGCCAAACTCGCCTGGCGCACAAATTCCGAGGTCATGCGTGCTTTGGTCAGCGCCACTGAAGATGATCCCGTTGGCGATTCGATGTTCCAGGCTGTGTGCGAAAACCAGCCGACGCCAAACGCCAATAGCACGCTGGCGGCCACGCCACCCCAGCGCCACCATTGATCCATTTCCTGTTGCGAGGCATCCGCATGTTCGGCGGCGGCTCGCAGTGTGGCAGGAATCGGCACGTCAAGAACCGCTCGCTGCAGGTTTCTCAGCGCGTCGCGCTGCTGCTGCCACTGCGCTATCGTCGCTTGCGCGGCCGGGTCCAGCGCCAGCCGTGGCCGCAACGCTGCAAGTCTTTCGGACGAAAGCCTTCCGTCCACGAAGGCGTGGATTTCTTCTTCAGTCAGTGTTTGTGAACGGGACCTGTCCATGATGCGATTCCAGTGGCTCATTTCATGCGTCTAAGGGCTGATGGGTGACTGGCCGCGGTCCCGGATACGGGCTGCTGTGCGTCGTCGCGGGTCGGTGCATTCAGCAATTCCTGCAGACGGTGGCGCGCGCGCGACAGACGCGACATCACGGTGCCAATCGGAACGCCGGTAATCTTTGCCACCTCGGAGTAACTCATGTCTTCCACGCTGACCAGCAGCAGAACTGCTCTTTGATCCGCTGGCAGCCGCAGCAGGCAGCGCTGCAAGTCCAATGCCTGGCCCAAATTGGCATCCGGCGCCACCAACTCGTGCGCAACATCGTCAATATCGACGGAACTGCCGCTAGCCTGTCGGGCCGAGCGCCGTACCTGATTGACGAACAGGTTATGCATCACGGCGAACAGCCAGGCGCGCAGGTCGGAGCCCGCTGCCCACAAACGCCATTTGCTGCAAGCCCGCTCCAGCGTGTCCTGCACCAGATCATCGGCCGCCCAGACGTCACCGGCGAGCACGCGCGCATACCGGCGCAGGGCTGGAATCTGCTCGACGATGGGGTGGTGCGTCATTTGGTCAGTTGTGGATAGAACTGGTTCTTTGAATGGTTGAGGACAGAGCTGGCTCGCTTCGCGTAGCTGCGGTCTGTCCCGCAATGTCTCAGGAAGGCTTACGGTTTGGCAGTCTGCCACACCTTGTTGAAACCATCACCTGTCTTATCGCCGGGCTTGCTGTCTTTGGCCCAGAAGTACACCGGCTTGCCCTTGACCGCCCATTGCCTGACACCGTCGTCACGCGTGATGATGCTGTAGTCACCCGACGCGCTGTCGGACGCAGCGGCCATCAATGGCGGCCAGTTGCTGGCGCAGGGTCCATTGCAGACCGATTTGCCGCTGTTCGCCACGTCTTTGTCAAACGTATACAACGTCATGCCATTGGGGCCGACCAGTACGCCGTCGGCCACCTTTGGCTGGGCAGCAGACAGGGATGCATAAGTTCCCAGGACGGCCAGCGTCATGGCAATGCTGGTGTGAGACGAGGCGCGCGCGGTAAATTTCATGTTGAACTCCTGAGTGGATGAATGCAAACAAGTGTTTGCCATCGGATAAACACCTGCACGGCTGCAGTTATTCCCTTCAGTCGAAAAAAACCTAGCGCTGACGCCCTTTCATGGCCCGTTCCACTTCGCGTTTGCCCTCGCGATCCTTGATGGTGTCGCGCTTGTCGTGCTCGGCCTTGCCCTTGGCCAGCGCGATGTCGCACTTGATCTTGCCGGCCTTCCAGTGCAGGTTCAGCGGTACCAGGGTGTAGCCTTTTTGCTCCACTTTGCCAATCAGACGCTTGATCTCCTCCTTGTGCATCAAGAGTTTTCTGGTGCGCTGTTTGTCCGGGCTGATATGCGTCGAGGCGGTACCCAGCGGGTTGATCTGCAGACCGATGACAAACAGTTCGCCGTTGCGGATGACCACATAACCATCAGTCAATTGCACCTTGCCTTCGCGCAGCGATTTGACTTCCCAGCCTTCGAGCACCAGTCCGGCCTCAAAGCGCTCTTCAAAAAAATAGTTGTAGGCGGCCTTTTTGTTGTCGGCAATGCGGCTAGCGGTTTCGGGTTTCTTGGCCATAAGGTAGATGTGGGCTTGTAAGTGGTGCGAACAAGGCTTGCTTACAATCCCGCGCAGACCCCCATTCTATGAAAACTGTCAGCAAGTCCGTCCTCATCTGGTACAGCCCGTCTGAAATGTATGTTCTGGTGACGGATGTCGATCAATACCCCAAGTTTCTGCCCTGGTGCGATCGGGCCCGTGTGGTCACGGGCGACGCCAGCGGCATGACGGCGGAAATCGGTATTTCTTTCAGTGGCATCCGTCAGACCTTCACGACGCGCAATGAACACTTGCCAGGCCGCCAGGTGACGATCAAGCTGGTGAATGGCCCGTTTTCAAGGCTGGACGGGGTGTGGAACTTTGTGCCGATCGGGGACGGCTCGCAGCGAGCCTGTCGGGTCGAACTGACGCTCAACTACGGTTTTGACAACGCCACTCTGGCCAAACTCGTTGGCCCGGTGTTTGACAAGATCGCCAGCAGCATGGTGGATGCCTTCGTGAAACGGGCGCAGCAGGTTTATGGCGAGTGAGCAGGGCTTGCAAGTGACGGTGGTTTATTCCCCGGCAGCCCGGGATGTGCGCGAAGTCTCGCTGTTTCTTCCCCCGGGCAGTAGCGTGTTGCAAGCACTGCAGGCCAGTGGATTGCTGCAACTTTTCCCCGCAATCGATCTGCAGACAACAGTTGTCGGTGTTTGGGGTCGCAAGACCGGATTGAGTCGGCTGCTTCGGGACAATGATCGGGTCGAGATCTACCGGCCCCTCACGGTGGACCCCAAGGCGGCGCGGCGCGAGCGTTTCGTCAGGCAGGGGGCACGCGCAGCAGGGCTGTTCATCAAAAAACGTGCCGGTGCAAAAGCCGGCTATTGAAGTCGCTAGTTGCAGTCGGAACTGATGATGGATTGAATGCGTTTCATTTCGGCGGCACGCGCGGCGTCATCCATGACCTCGCGTTCACCTTTTTCATTGGTTCGGCCAATACGCACGCCGGAATCAAAGCTGGCTTTGGCTTGCTTGGCGCGGGCACAGTTTTCGACCTTTGCTTTCAGGACTCTTTCTTCGTCCTCCTTGCGCTTGGCCGCCTGCGCTTCCTCGGCCTTTTTCTTCTTTTCAGCCAGATCCTTATCGACGCCACTTGGTTTGGGCACACTGGCAACAGCCTGCGGGGCAGAAGCTGACAACAAAGCAGCACTGGCGGTGCTCGTGGGGGACTCTTTTGCGCTGCGACCGCCGGGGCGTTTCAAAATATTTTTCTCCGGGATGTCCGCCGGGGGGGCGCGGTCGCTGAAGACCCGTCGTCCGTCCTTATCGGTCCATTGCCACTGTGCCAGCGCCGTCGTGGCTATCACGCACACCGTGCACAGCAAGAAATATTGAATTATCTTCATTTGCGGAGTTTAGCGCGCAGTCGCCCCGGTTGTCAGGTGTACACGACCGTCGGGCTGCTTTTTTGTCATCTCCGCGCTGCCAAATTGGGTACGGATGCACGGGTACAATCCGTCATTTGGAGCTTAGACCATGCGCCTGATCGGTAAAGCGCTCACCTTCGACGATGTCTTGTTGGTGCCAGCATACTCTCAAGTCCTGCCCAAGGACACATCCCTAGCTACCCGTTTCACCCGCAACATTGCGCTCAATTTGCCGCTGGTATCTGCCGCCATGGACACGGTGACTGAGGCCCGATTGGCGATTTCAATTGCTCAAGAGGGTGGTATCGGCATCGTCCACAAGAACATGACGGCGCAACAACAGGCCGCCAAAGTGGCCAAGGTCAAGCGCTATGAATCAGGCGTGTTGCGCGACCCGGTCGTGATCACGCCGCAGCACACGGTGCGCCAGGTGATGGACCTCTCTGCACAACTCGGTGTATCGGGTTTCCCGGTGTGCGATGGTGGCAAGGTCGTGGGCCTGGTGACCGGGCGCGACCTGCGCTTTGAAACCCGCTTTGACTTGCCGGTGAGCCACATCATGACGCCACGCGAGAAGTTGGTGACAGTGCCCGATGGCACCACGCTGGCGCAGGCCAAAGTGTTATTGAACCAGTACAAAATTGAACGCTTGCTGGTGGTCAACGATGCGTTCGAACTCAAGGGCTTGATCACCGTCAAGGACATTACCAAGCAAACCAGTTTCCCCAACGCAGCGCGCGATGCGCAAGGCAAATTGCGGGTCGGCGCGGCAGTTGGCGTGGGCGAGGGCACCGAGGAACGGGTTGAGGCTCTGGTGCGCGCGGGGGTTGATGCCATTGTGGTCGACACCGCGCACGGCCACAGCATCGGCGTGATCGAACGGGTGCGCTGGGTCAAGAAAAACTACCCGCAAGTGGAGGTGATCGGTGGCAACATCGCCACCGGCGCCGCGGCACTGGCGCTGGTTGAGGCCGGTGCCGATGCGGTCAAGGTCGGCATTGGCCCAGGTTCAATCTGCACCACCCGTATCGTGGCCGGCGTGGGCGTGCCGCAGATCATGGCCATTGACAACGTTGCCATGGCGCTGAAAGGCACTGGCGTGCCCCTGATTGCCGATGGCGGCATCCGTTTTAGTGGCGATATCGCCAAAGCCATTGCCGCAGGTGCCAGCTCGGTGATGATGGGCGGCATGTTCGCGGGGACTGAAGAAGCGCCTGGCGAAGTCATCCTGTTCCAGGGCCGCAGCTACAAGAGTTACCGGGGCATGGGAAGTATTGGCGCCATGCAGCAGGGCAGTGCGGATCGCTACTTTCAGGAGTCTTCCACCGGCAATCCGAACGCGGACAAGCTGGTGCCTGAAGGCATTGAAGGCCGGGTGCCGTACAAGGGCTCCATGGTCTCGATTGTTTATCAAATGGCCGGTGGCTTGCGTGCCAGCATGGGCTACTGCGGTTGCGCCACGATCAAAGAGATGCAGGACCAGGCCGAGTTTGTCGAAATCACCACCGCCGGCGTTCGTGAAAGCCATGTGCACGACGTGCAAATCACCAAAGAAGCGCCCAACTACCGGGCAGAATAATGCATCAAAAGATTCTCATCCTCGACTTTGGCTCCCAGGTCACCCAGCTGATTGCGCGGCGCATCCGCGAAGCGCATGTATTTTGCGAAGTTCACCCCTGTGACGTGAGCAACGACTGGGTCCGCGCTTACGCTCGTGACGGCCTGCTCAAGGGCATCATCCTGTCCGGCAGCCACGCCAGCACCTATGAAGAGCACGACTTGCGGGCGCCGCAGGCGGTCTATGAACTCGGCATCCCGGTACTGGGCATTTGTTATGGCATGTTCACGATGGCGGTGCAGCTCGGCGGACTGGTCGCGCCTAGCAACAAGCGCGAGTTCGGTCACGCCGATGTGCGGGCCCATGGTCACACCCAGCTGCTCGAAGGCATTCAGGACTACAAGACGTCCATGGGCCACGGCATGCTGCAGGTCTGGATGAGTCACGGCGACAAGGTCACCGAGTTGCCGCCCGGCTTCACACTGATGGCCAGCACCGACAGTTGCCCGATTGCCGGCATGGCTGACGAAGAACGCCGCTTTTACGGTGTGCAGTTTCATCCTGAAGTCACGCACACCAAGCGCGGCGCGGCGATCCTGGAGCGTTTTGTACTCGATATTTGCGCTACCCGTGCCGACTGGATCATGGGCGACTACATCAGCGAGGCGGTGGAAAAAATCCGTGCTCAGGTCGGCTCGGAAGAAGTCATTCTGGGTTTGTCCGGCGGTGTTGATTCGTCGGTGGCCGCTGCGCTGATTCACCGTGCCATTGGCGACCAGCTGACCTGCGTGTTCGTTGACCACGGCTTGTTGCGCCTGAACGAAGGCGACCTGGTGATGGAGATGTTTGTCGGCAAACTGCACGCCAAGGTGATCCGGGTCGATGCCGCTGACCAATTCCTGGGTCAACTGGCGGGTGTCAGCGACCCCGAAGCCAAACGCAAGATCATTGGCCGCGAATTCGTCGAAGTGTTCAAGGCCGAAGCCGGCAAACTCAAGAGCGACCAGTCGCGCCACGTCGCCTGGCTGGCGCAGGGCACCATCTACCCTGACGTGATCGAATCGGGCGGCGCCAAGACCAAGAAGGCCGTCACCATCAAGAGCCATCACAATGTCGGTGGCTTGCCGGAGCAGCTCGGCCTCAAATTGCTGGAGCCTTTGCGTGAGTTGTTCAAGGACGAAGTGCGCGAGCTGGGTGTGGCGCTGGGCTTGCCGTATCACATGGTTTACCGGCACCCGTTCCCAGGCCCGGGACTGGGGGTGCGGATTCTGGGCGAAGTCAAAAAAGAATACGCTGACTTGCTGCGCCGTGCCGACGCCATCTTCATCGAAGAGCTGCGCAATTTCATCGACGATGAGAGCGGAAAAAGCTGGTACGACCTGACCAGCCAGGCCTTCACCGTGTTTTTGCCGGTCAAGAGCGTGGGCGTGATGGGCGATGGCCGCACCTACGATTACGTGGTGGCGCTGCGTGCGGTCCAGACCAGCGACTTCATGACCGCCGACTGGGCCGAGTTGCCCTATGCGCTGCTCAAGAAGGTATCGAGCCGCATCATCAACGAGGTGCGCGGCATCAATCGCGTGACCTATGACGTCAGCAGCAAGCCACCGGCAACCATTGAGTGGGAATGAGCACGCCGTAGTCACCTGGGAGGCCTCATGTATTTACCACCGCAGTTCGACGCCAAAGAGCGCAGCCACGCGCTGGACATCATGCGTGCCCACCCTTTCGCCAGCCTCATCAGTGTCGACGATGCGGGGCTGCCGTATATCTCGCATCTCCCATTGCATTTGGAGGAACGCGGTGATCAGCTGGTGCTGCTTGGCCACTGCGCCAAATCGAATCCGCACTGGAAATATTTGCGCCTGAGGGATCAGGCTGTCGTCACCTTCATGGGGCCGCACGCTTATTTGTCGCCCAAGGTGTACCCGGACTTGGTGCGGGTGCCGACATGGAATTATCTGGCAGTGCATTGCACCGTCGGGTGCTCGCTGATTGAAGACCCGATCGAGAAAGACAAGCTGCTCAAAAAACTGATTGCCGATCACGAACCGGCCTACGCCGCGCAGTGGCGGGCTCTGAAGGATGATTTCACGCAAAAGATGCTGAGCGGGATTGTCGGTTTCGAGTTGCGGGTGACGGAGCTGCAATGCAAGCTGAAAATCAACCAGCACCGACCTGAGTCCCACGCCGCCATGAAGGCCATCTATGCCTCTGGCAACGACAACGAGCGCTCGCTCGCCGTGTGGATGGAGCGCCTGGGGCTGGCGACGCAGCGTCCCGACGGAGATGGCTGACGCCGATTTCATGGCGCTGGCGCTGGCGCAAGCCCAGGTCGCCATGAACGCCGGCGAAGTCCCGGTAGGTGCCGTCTTGGTGCGCTCTGGGCAGGTCATTGCGCTCGGCAGCAACGCTCCCATTGGCCGGCACGACCCGAGCGCCCACGCCGAGATTGTGGCGCTGCGTGCCGCCGCACTGGCACTGGGCAATTACCGGCTGGACGACTGCGAACTGTTTGTCACGCTGGAGCCCTGCGCGATGTGTGCCGGCGCCATATTGCATGCCAGGCTGAAACGCGTGGTGTTTGCTGCGCCGGACCCCAAAACCGGTGCCGCCGGCTCGGTGCTGAACCTGTTCTCGAACCTTGAGCTGAACCATCAGACCCGGGTGCAGGGCGGCGTGCTGGCCGATCAGAGCGCTGCCTTGTTGCAGGATTTTTTCCGCCGCAGGCGTGAAGCGATCCAGGCAAGCCTCAGCCCGGTGCGCGAAGACGCCGTGCGCACCCCGGACGCGAGCTTCGAGCAACTGCCGGACTATCCGTGGCAGGCGCATTACGTCAATGATCTGCCGGCACTCGCCGGTCTGCGCATGCACTACCTCGACGAAGGTCCGCGTGATGCGCCGTTGACCTACCTTTGTCTGCATGGCAATGCGTGCTGGAGTTATGTTTTCAGAGAAATGATTCCGGAATTTCTGGCAAGCGGAAGCCGGGTCGTGGCCCCTGACCTCATCGGCTTCGGGAAAAGCGACAAGCCCAAGAAGGACACTTTTCATCAATTGAGCTGGCACCGGCAGGCGGTGCTGGAACTGGTCGACCGACTGGCGCTGTCAAATGTCATGCTGGTGGTACAGGGCTCGGGTGAACTGCTGGGCCGGACGCTGCCCTTGAAGGATGACGCTCGCTACTGCGGCCTGTTGCCGGTGGAAATTGCGCTCGACCCGGGAGACCTGCCTTACCAGGCGCCGTTTCCGGACCGCGGCCACCGCGCGGCGCTGCGGGCCTTTCAGGTAATGCTGTCGGAATTCGAAAACCCGAAAACGCACGGGGGCGATCCGCTCCCGTTCAATTCAGACCATTCATGAAAAAACACATCTACATCTATTCACCCTCCGGCGCGGTGCGCGACAAGGCCGCTTTTCGACGCGGTGTGGCACGGCTCAAAGTGCTGGGATATGAGGTCGAAATCGACAAGGCGGCGCTGGCCAGCCATTTGCGTTTTGCCGGCGATGACGAGACTCGCCTGGCCGCCATCGGCCGGGCAGTCGCCAGCGGTGCCGATGTCGCCCTGATTTCGCGCGGCGGCTACGGCCTGACGCGAATTCTGGGCGACATTCAGTACAAAGCCGTCGCCAAAGCCATCGAAAGAGGGACTTTGTTTGTCGGTATCAGCGATTTCACTGCGTTTCAAAACGCCGTGCTGGCCCGCACCGGCGCCGTCACCTGGGCCGGACCGGCAGTTTGCGAAGGATTTGGGGTGGACGGCCAGCCCGATGACATCATGGAAGCCTGCTTTGACGATCTGCTTCAGGGCCGGGGGGAGGGCACCGGTTGGCGGCAAGACCGGGAGCGAACTTCAATCACTCCAAATTCAATAGCTGCTCACGCACTGTCGACGGAGCCCACAGCCTCGTTTGGCATAAAAAATGCAGTGATATGGGGCGGTAATCTGTCGTTGTTGACCTCGCTGGTCGGCACCCCGTATTTTCCGGAGATCAAGGGAGGCATCCTGTTTCTGGAAGAGGTGGCGGAGCACCCCTACCGCATTGAGCGCATGCTGACGCAGCTGCTGCACGCCGGTGTGTTGGCACGGCAAAAAGCGATTGTGCTGGGTCAATTTACCGAGTTCAAACTGACGCCGCATGACCGGGGCTACAAATTACACACGGTGGTGGACTGGTTGCGCCAGCAGACCAAGACCCCGGTGCTCACCAATTTGCCTTATGGTCACGTCGCCACCAAGGTGCTGTTGCCGGTCGGTGCCAAAGCTGATCTTCTGGTGGAAGGACGCGATGCCCTGCTCTTGTGGGGCCACGTGAAATAAAAATAGCCGTTCTCAATCTGAGGCTGATGCCCTAAACTCTGTCCTGATACAAAAACACGGGAATAGCTGGGAATGGGTGTGCATACTACCGTCGTATTTACCGACCTTTATGGCAGTACAAGCGCTTTTGAAGCCTTGGGCAATGCGCAAGCCACCCTGGCAGTGACTCGCATCACGACCTGGATTGCCAAGGTGGTTGAGTCTCACGGTGGACGTGTTGTCAAAATGTTGGGCGATGGCGTGCTGGCTTTGTTTGAAGACAATACTTGCGCCATCAACGCTGTCGTCGAGATGCAGCGCACCCACCAAAAACGCAAATCCCAGTTTCAAGCCAATAAATTCATGCCCATCCGCATTGGCGTCGCCAGTGGCGATGTTGAGATCGTGGCAGGCGACTGTTATGGTGATGCCGTCAACGTAGCGGCCCGACTGAGTGATCTGTGCGGACCGTTCCAGATCTGGGCCAACAGCGCCGCACTGGAGGGCGCCAATGAATCAAATGGCGTGCGGTTTCGAATTTTGGGACCGATCAGCATTCGGGGGCGTGCTGAACCGTGTACCGTCTACCAGGTTGAATGGCAGGAGGACGTTGCCTCGGGTTTTCTGACCATGCAGGCTGACTTGGGGCCGCTGCCGGACGTCACGAAAATGGATGTTCTGGGGGGCCAGATTGAACTGAAGTGGCTGGACAAGCACAAGACCTTCAAATCGTTCGAACTGCCGATTCATATTGGCCGCATGCGTCAGGCCGATTTTGTGGTCAATGATCCCCGCGTGTCACGCACCCATGCGCGCATCGACTGGCGTAACGGCAGCGTGATGTTGGTGGATGTCAGCTCCTATGGCTGTTGGGTACGATTCGCAGGTGCTGGCTCCGACCTGTCGCTCAGGCGTGAAGAATGCGTGCTGCACGGGAGTGGCGAGATTGCGCTTGGGTCTTCGTTTGCGGATTTGAGCGCGCCAACGGTGAGCTTTTCGGTGTCCTGACTCAGACGGTTCTCGCCGACTGCAAATCACTCGGACCGGCCTGCGGCCAAAGCGCTGGGGGAGGTCTTTCCCCGCCAATCGATCTATGTCATTCGAGTCTTCAATTTGAGACTTAACATAATATACATCGTATAAAGTAGAAATTGAGGTGAGATTACCAGACGCCTTTGGGTTTGCGAGCCCGGACAAAGGCGGCAATGACCTCGGCTGATTCGGTACGACCCGCACGCTGGGCAAAATCAATGGCGGTCAAGCTCTGTTCGTTTTTCAGCAAGGGATCAGCCCCGGCATCCAGTAGCAGTTTGACTGCCGCCGGCGTGCCGTAATGCGCGGCCATCATCAGCGGCGTGCTGCCATTCGGCGAGGCTGCGTCAATGTAGGCATGGTTTTCCAGCAACAAATTGATGATCTCCAGATGTCCGTTGGTGGCGGCGTAATGCAGCGGCGTCCAGCCGGGTTTGTTCACGTCAGCGTCCCGGCTGATGAGCTGCTGGCAAATCTGGGTCAGGCCTTTCAGAGATGCCAACATGAGCGGGCTTTCATCCTGTGCCGTGCGTACCTCAACATTGGTTTTCGGCCAGCTGATCAAGACGCTGGCGACCTTCAGCGATGGTTCCCTGATGGCGAGCATCAGACCTGATTCGCCCGTCGCATTCGGTGTGTTGGCATCAAAACCCCGGTCAAGCAAGGCAAGCATCGCGGTGGCGTCATCTCGCTTGATGGCGACGAAAAAGTCATCGTATGAACCGGCGTGTGAAAAAGAATAACTATAAATAACAATAAGATAAACAATGTATCTAAAGTTAAACACTAACTTCTGCAAGCTTCTGGATTTCACAGCAAAACCCCTTTGAACAGCCGGTCGAAGTTGCGGCTGGTGACGCTTGCCATCTGTTCCAGCGTGCAGCGCCTGAGTTCAGCCAACTTGGCCGCGACCAGGGGCACCAGCGATGGATTGTTGGTTTTTCCACGGTGCGGCGCCGGCGCCAGATAGGGGCTGTCGGTCTCAATCAGCAAACGATCGAGCGGTACAAAAGCCGCCACATCGCGCAGGCTCTGCGCGTTCTTGAACGTCAAGATTCCGGAAAACGAGATGTAAAAACCAAGGTCCAGCGCCGCCCGCGCCACTTCGGTGGTTTCGGTAAAGCAATGAAACACGCCACCCGCACAGCCCGGTCGGCCGTCTTCGCCCTCTTCCCGAAGAATGCCCAGGGTATCTTCCGACGCGCTGCGGGTGTGAATCACCAGCGGCAGGGCCAATTGCTGCGCGGCGTGAATATGGGTGCGAAAGCGCTCGCGCTGCCAGGCCATGTCGGCCACGCTGCGCTCGCCCAGACGGTAGTAGTCAAGCCCGGTTTCACCAATTCCGACCACGCGTGGCAGTCGACCACGGGACAGCAGATCCTGCAAGCCGGGCTCTGCGACCTCCTTACCTTCGTTATCCGGATGCACACCCACCGTCGCCCAAAAGTTATCGTAAGCGGTGGCCAGACCGTGAACCGTGGGAAACTCCTCCAGTGTGGTGCAAATGCACAAGGCGCGACTCACTTGCGCGGCGCTCATCGCCTGGCGAATGGCAGGCAGGCCGGACAAGAGTTCCGGGAAACTCAAATGGCAATGCGAATCGGTGAACATGGTGGCTCAAATGCCTGGTGGTAGACCAAGGGCAAGGCGAGTTCACATGGTTTGCGTCGGCCGGTCGACGGCCAGGTGTGACCCCAGTATTTCTTCAATCTTGAGCTTGAGCAAGCGCGATTTTTCATCTTTGGGAAACAATATCCCCACGCCCTGGGTGCGGTTGTTGGCCGCCTTGGGCGGTGTCACCCATGCCACTTTGCCAGCCACCGGATAACGCTGGGGGTCATCAGGCAAGGAGAGCAACACATAAATATCATCGCCCAACTCGTATTCGCGAGAGGTGGGAATAAAAATGCCGCCCTGCGCAAACAAGGGAATGTAAGCGGCATAGAGAGCCGACTTTTCCTTGATCGCCAATTGAATGACGCTCGGGCGTGGCGCGGGTGGTTGTGAGTTTGTCATGCGCTTTATCTATTGTGTCGAGTTTAGGGCGATTTTGGCCTGACTTACAAGCGCTTCCAGCATCAGACCCGGATTGAAAGGGTGTTCTACCGTGCGCATGGCAGCCGACAGGGCGCGCGCCCAGTCGGTCAGGCCGCTCCAGGAGCCGCCTGCGGGCAGGTCGCCGGCATCGAAAAACCGCGGCTGGGTGCCGGCCTTCTGCGCCAGCATGTCGTGACACAATTTATGCAGCGCGTCCACCGTTTGCGCCGGTGTCCAGTCTTTAAGCACGCTGACGTCGCCACGCGCCATGGCTTGGGGCAGCTTGACCCAGGTCTGGGCCGTGCGACCGCTTGCCCCTGGCTGGGAATACAGCAGGGCATCCTCGGGGCGGCCACCGGCAGCGCGCAAGCTCACGGCCGCCTGTGCCGGGGCAAGTCCCTGGCTTTCCATCCACGCCAGCGCGGCTTGCGTGTCCGGCCATAGCATGCTGTGCGCCAGACAGCGACTGCGAATGGTCGGCAACAACTGATGCGCGGCGTCGCTGGCGAGTACAAATTTCACGTTCCCCGGTGGCTCTTCCAGTGTCTTCAGCAGCGCATTGGCGGTCACATTGTTCATGCGTTCGGCTGGAAACACCAGCACCGCCTTGCCCCGACCTCGAGCGCTGGTGCGCTGCGCAAACTCCACCGCGTCGCGCATCGCCTCAACCCGAATTTCCTTGCTCGCCTTGCGCTTTTTCTCGTCAATGTCGGTTTGTGCCTTTTCGCTCAAGGGCCAGCCCAGTTCCAGCGCTACGGTCTCGGGCATCAGTACGCAGAGGTCAGCATGGGTGCGTACCTCTACCGCGTGGCAACTGCCGCAATTTCCGCAGGCGCCTTGCGCGGATGGGTGTTCACACAGCCAGGCGCGTACCAGTTCCAGTGCCAGGCGATACTGGCCGAGTCCGGATGGGCCTGCCAGCAGCCAGGCATGGCCGCGCTGCGCCAACAGTTGCCCGGCCTGTGCGGCAATCCATGGTGCCACCGCGCCGGCGCTCATGCCAGCCAACCCTTCTGTCGAACTGCTTTCAGGACATCGAGCCACACGGCCTCGCGCGTGCTGTCGGCCTGGATGCGGGCAAAACGCGCCGGCGCGGCGAGCATGCGACTCAAGTAGCCGCCCGCCACGCGCTTGAAAAATTCGACCGGTTGGGCCTCGAATTTGTCCGGCACGCGCGTGTCGGCCAGACGCCGGGCGGCGATCTCAGGGCTCAGATCAAACCACACGGTCAAATCCGGTTCTCGAACGAAATTGGCCCCCAGACCATTGACAGCCTGCACAGAGCGCTCTAAAAACAATAGCATTTCAAGATCGAAACCGCGCCCGCCCCCCTGGTAGGCAAAGGTCGCATCGGTGAAACGGTCGCACAGCACCACCTCACCGCGCGCGAGCGCCGGCTCAATCAGTTGTTGCAGGTGGTCGCGCCGGGCGGCAAACACCAGCAAGGCCTCGGTCATGGCGTCCATTGCGTCGTTCAACACCAGCAGGCGCAGTTTTTCCGCCAGTGGCGTGCCGCCGGGCTCGCGCGTCAGTGTCACCACCCTTCCCTGCGCCCGGAACGCCTGTGCCAGCCCTTCGATGTGCGTGGATTTTCCCGCGCCATCAATGCCTTCAAAACTGATAAAGAGTCCACCCGTTGTCATATGCCGCTAGATATGTTTTGTTACTGCCCGCGCTGGTATTTGTTGACCGCCCGATTGTGCTCTTCCAGGCTGGCGCTGAACTCGCTGCTGCCATCGCCGCGCGACACAAAATACAGGGCCTGGCTGGACGCGGGCTGCACCGCCGCCAGCAGCGCCGACTTGCCCGGCATGGCAATCGGCGTCGGGGGCAAACCGGTGCGGGTATAGGTGTTCCAGGGCGTGTCGGTCTGGAGGTCACGGCGGTGCAGCTTGCCGTCATAGCTATCACCCACGCCGTAGATCACCGTCGGGTCGGTTTGCAGTGGCATGCCGATGCGCAAACGGTTGGAAAAAACAGCAGCAATCATGGCACGGTCGCTGGCGCGGCCGGTCTCCTTCTCGACAATGCTGGCCAGAATCAGCGCCTGCTCGGGCGTTTTTAAGGGCGAATCGGGTGTGCGGGCGTTCCAGGCCGCCTCCAGCCGCTTGTCCATGGCCCGCAGCGCCCGTTTGAGCAAAGCCAGGTCGCTACTGCCTTTTGCATAGGTGTAGGTATCAGGAAAAAACCGCCCCTCGGCTGAGAGCCCCGGCCGGCCCAGTGATTTCATGATTGAATCAGCGTCCAGCCCCCGTGTGTCGGGCGTGAGAAGCTCTTCTTTTGATAGTGCTGCACGAACCTGCTTGAAGTTCCAGCCTTCCACCAGCGTCACGGCGCGCAGCGCCTCTTCGCCGCGCACGAGTTTTTGCAGCAGGCTGCGGGGCGTCGCACTGCGGTCGATCTCATAGTTGCCGGCCTTGATCAGGCGTGCATCGCCAGACAGACGAAACCACCAATAAAGCAGGAAAGGGCTGACCTCCACCCCGGCATCATTCACCGCCTGTGCCACCGCGCGTGGCGAGGTCCCTGGCTCCACGTCAAGGTCAACCGTAGCCGCGCGCACGACCAGGGGCTGGTTCAGCCACCAGGCCGCAGCGCCACCCATCAAGGTGGCGAGCACAAGAATAATCCCCAGGAAACGACGCACAGCCCTACCGCCTTCTACATAATTGATGGCGGATGATAATTCACGCCATGCAAATCAAACTTAATGGCGTGGCACCGCTGACTCATCTGGGCGTGATCCGGGTGGAAGGCGAGGACGCCGCCAAATTCCTTCATGCTCAACTGACCCAGGATTTTTCCATGCTGGGTCTGTCGGAGGCCCGGTTGGCAGCGTTTTGCTCTGCCAAGGGCCGGATGCAAGCCAGTTTCTGCGGCTTCAAGCGCAGTCACACCGAGATCCTGCTGGTGTGCAACCGTGACATTCTGGCGCCGACGCTCAAGCGCCTGTCCCTCTTTATATTGCGCAGCAAGGCCAGATTGAGCGATGCCAGCAATGACTTTGCGCTCTATGGGCTGGCCGGCGATGCAGTCGACATTGCTACAAAAACAGTAGCTGGCTACGCATATGCGGCCTGGTCCAAGGTCGATCTGGATCAAATTTCACTGATCGGCCTGTACGCTGCCGATGGTGTCAGGCGCGTGCTCTGGGTAGCTCCCGCAACGGCCAATGCACCGGGCGGTGAATCCTTGAGCCTGGGCGACTGGCAGTGGGGCGAGGTGCGCAGCGGCATCGCCATGATCACCGAGCCCATCGTTGACGCATTCGTGCCGCAGATGCTCAACTACGAGTCGGTCGGTGGCGTGAACTTCAAAAAGGGCTGCTACCCCGGTCAGGAAGTCGTGGCACGCAGCCAGTTTCGTGGCACGCTGAAACGCCGCGCTTACCTGGCGCATGCAGACGCAGCCCTGAAGGCGGGAGACGAAATCTTTCAGGCCGGCGACGACAGCCAGCCCTGCGGCACCGTGGCCCTCGCTGCCGCGCTGCCTGCGGCTGTCGCCAGCGGCGGTTTTGATGCCATCGTGTCGCTGCAGGTCGCCGCGTTCGAGGCCGGTGGCCTGCACCTGGGCAGCGCCAGTGGCCCGGCGCTCAGTGTGGCGCCAGCGCCCTACCCTTTGCTGGCGGATATTTAGGGCGTGATCTGGTAATTGGCAGCGGGGTGCAGTCCGCCGGCGCCCTCATGAAACTCCCGAAATCGGTCACCGGCCGACTGCACCCCGCTGCCGGCGCACCTTCGTTAGCTGGCCACCGCTTGACAAATTGGGGTCGGATCCGCGCCCGAAGGGTGACGGCTCAGACCCCAACTTCGCGTCAAAGCCCGTGCATCATTTCAACGTGCACGATGCCAGCCTCTTCGAACGACTCACCACGCGGCACGAAACCGAGTCGCGCGTAAAAACCCTCGGCGGTGCGCTGGGCGTGCAAGCGGACTTCATGGTCGCCGCGCTGGCTCGCGGCCTGCATCAATGCCTGCACCATGGCACGACCCAGGCTGGAGCCGCGCAACACCCGATTGACGGCCATGCGGCCAATCCGGCCGACGCCGAGCGCCTGCTTCAACAAGCGTCCGGTGGCAACCGGCAGGCCCAGGCGGTTGCGTGCCAGCGCATGCATGGCCGTCTCGTCGGCCTGGTCCCACGCCATCTCGGACGGAACGTGCTGCTCATCAACGAACACCTCGTTGCGGATCTGGCTGGCTGCGGCACCGAGTGTCTGCCAGTTTCCGATTTCAATCTGCACCATGCTCTCGCCTGCTTCGTAAGCCAGCAGGATGTCACGAAATGCCAGCGGGACCGGTTTCGAGGTTTGCGTCGCCGGGTCGGCAAACACGTAGATCAGTTCGCAACTGATCAGGTGTTCTTCACCCCGGAAAATCGCACCCGTGAACAGGATCGACGAGGTGCCTATCCGGCTGCACTTGATTGCCACCTCCAACTGGTCATCCACCCGCGCCGATGCATGGAACTCGACGCTGGCTTTCTTGACGTACAGATCGCCTTGCAGCGTCTGCATCGTCGTGTCGTAAGGCAGGGCCAGCGCGCGCCAATAATCGGCGATGGCGGTGTCGAAGTACATCAGGTAGTGCGCGTTGAAGACGATCTTCTGCATGTCCACCTCGGCCCAGCGCACGCGCAAACGGTGGAAAAAACGAAAATCCTGGCGAGTGGTGTCGGTCATGGTATCGGTTCTTGTTCAGTAAAGGTTTTTATCCTACACCGCTGAACCAGGCCCCGCGCTGCCAACAAGGTTCAAGGCCGCGGCAGGCTGAGTCCGGTCATGGCGTCTGCTGGCAGGCCCGGATTTCGACCAGTGCGAACTCGGGCAGTCCGGCCAGCACGGTGGTGAGCGCCTGGCAGCCGCTGGCGCTGCAGATTTCGTAGCCTGCAACGTAAGGCGAGTGCGTGAGCCTCAGTTGTTCGATCGGCGGCAGATGCGGTTTGTAGTGCCAGATGCCATCCTTGAACTGCGCATCGGTCGGCGGCTCCATGCCGGCGCCACTGCCTCTTATGCGCGCTTCGTCAAGGACCAGTCGCTCGCCCTGGACCCGGTAATCCTCTTCCCATCGGATCTTTTCGATCGAGTGCGTCCAGGCCAGCGTGAATGCGGAGAGCGGCAGCGTCGCAGCAATCAACCCCGCGGAGAGGCAGATGCCGCTCATCTCAAGCGGAGGTTAATTGTGGTGGTTTGCGGTTCCGGAACCATTGCCAGAGGATAAACACCGCTGACATGGCAAAGCCGATTTCGTCGGTGAAAGGGATTGCCGCGACCAGCATGGCGGCAGCCACAAAGGCAAAGACGCGGTTGAACAAGCTGACCGGCTGCCAGAGATAACCGATGGTCATCACCGCCCACAGGCTGATGGCAAGCACCGCCTTGAAAGCAACGTAGGCGACGGTGAGGATGGTCCAATGTCCCTGCAGCATCAGCGCCGGGTCGTAAATCGCCATGTACGGCACGACGAAACCGGCGATGGCAATCTGCGTGGCCTTGTAGCCGATCCTCATCGGCGAGGCCCTGGCGATCGAGGCGGCGGCGAACGCGGCCAGCGCCACCGGCGGCGTCAGATCGGCCATGATGCCGAAATAAAACACGAACATGTGCGAGACGATCAGCGGCACACCGAGCTTGAGCAGCGCCGGCGCGGCGATGGAACTGGTGATGATGTAATTCGGAATGGTCGGGATGCCCATGCCCAGGATCAGGCAGACGATCATGGTCAGGAACAGCGAGGCGAACAGGCTCTTCTGGCCGATGGTCAGGATGTAGCCAGCGAAGCTTGAGGCCGCACCGGTCAGGGTCAGGACGCCGATGATGACGCCTACCACGGCGCAGGCGATGCCCACCGGCAGCGCCTGCCTGGCACCGTCGACCAGGCTCATCTTCATGGTGTGCAGCGTCTTCTTGCCGCCCTGAACAAACAGGTTGCCCACAACCAGCACAGCGATCAAGGCCATCACCGGCTGTATGCCCCATTTGGCAAACGAGGCGGCGCCCAGCCCCATCGCGAACCAGAAGACGACGCGGAAGGCGGTTTGCGAAATGCGCGCGGCGATGGCGCTGCCCAGAATCAGGATGGCGGTCAGGGCCAGGCCCATCATGCCCGCGAACATCGGCGTAAAGCCCTCGAACAGCATCACCACCAGTGCCGCCAGCGGCAGGATCAGGTACCAATTTTCCTTGATGGCGCGCCAGGGATTGGGGCATTGATCCTTCGGGATGCCGAGCAGTTTCAGGCGACCGGCCTCCAGATGGACCATGACGAATGCCGTGAAGTAATAGAGAAAAGCCGGGATCACCGCGGCCTTGACAATGTCGGCGTAGGGGACGTTGAGCGTCTCGGCCATGATGAATGCGACCGCGCCCATCACTGGCGGCATGATCTGGCCGCCCATGGAAGACGTGGCCTCGACGGCGCCGGCGAAGATCGACGAATAACCGAAGCGTTTCATCAGCGGAATGGTGAACTGGCCGATGGTGAGTACATTGGCCACCCCGGAGCCCGAAATCATGCCCATGAAGCCCGACGAGATCACCGCGACCTTGGCCGGCCCGCCTTGGGCGTGGCCGACAAAGCCCAGCGCAACACTGTTGAAAAGGCGGATCATGCCGGCGTGCTCGAGGAAAGAACCGAACAGGATGAACAGAAAAATATAGGTGGCCGAAACCAGTGTCGGGATACCGTAGATGCCCTCGGTGCCGAAACCGAGCTGCTCGACCAACTGGGCAACGGTATAGCCGCGATGGGCCAGATCACCCGGCAGGTATTGCCCGAACAGGCCATATAGCAGGAACAGGCCGCAAACGATGGGCAGCGCCATGCCCAGAATGCGCCGCGCCGCCTCGAACACCAGCAGCACGACAACCGCGCCGACGATCAGATCTGTCAGGGTCGGATCACCCGAACGCTGAATCAGGTCGGCCTCGAAGATCCAGTGGTAGAAGGCGAGTCCAAAACCGGCAAGCGCCAGCACCCAGTCGTACCAGGGAATGCGGGTTGCCGGCTTGGCGCGCTGCAGCGCCGGGTAAAGCAGGAAGGTGATCAGCAGCAGGAAGCCCACATGCAGGGTGCGCGTCACCACACTGGTCAGCGGCGAGAAACCGGCCACCATCAACTGGTAGGCGGAAAAAGCGATGGCGGCGCCGGTCACGGTCTTCAGCGCCCAGCCGCCAAGGTTGCGCGTATGGCCGTGCTCCTGGAATTCTTCGGTCGGGACAGGATGGTCGAACTCGCCTTGTAACGCGTCAGGGCTGGGGTTGGTCATGGTGATCCAGAGTAAAGCTTAGAAAGGCCGCAGTGGCGATTGGCCAGCGCGGCTCGATTGCGATCACAGCCAGAGGCTTATTTGATCAGCCCGACCTCGCGGTAGTATTTCTCGGCGCCGGGATGCAGTGGCAGCGGCATGTGCTTGGGACCCTCCTCGCGCTTGATGGCTTTTGCCGCGGCATGGGCGGCGACCATCTGATCGAGGTTCTCATACATCGCCTTGGTCATCTTGTAGATCGTGTCAGTGGGCACCCCTTGATGGGTCACCAGGAAGTTTTCAATCGCGACCGTGGCCACACTCGCGCTCTGCCCGTCGTAGGTGTTGGCGGGAATGGTGCCGGCAATATAGGCCGGGTCATTGATTTTGGCCACGACGTCGGCGGGAATTGGCACCACCACCATCTTCACCGAGGTCGCCAGATCGCGTATCGCCGAGACGCCCAGTCCGGCCGAGATCAGGGTCGCGTCAATCTGGCGGTTTTTCATCAACTCGACCGACTCACCAAACGGCAGGTATTCAACTTTTCCCAGGTCCTTGTAGCTCAAGCCGGCGCCTTTGAGAATGGCGCGGGCGTTAATTTCAGTACCGGACTTTGGCGCGCCAACGGCGACGCGCTTGCCCTTCAGGTCGGCCAGCGTCTTGATGCCCGAGTCGGCGCTGGCGATGATCTGGATGTAATTGGAATAGACCCCTGCCACACCGCGCAGTTTCTTCAGCGGTACCTTGAAACCGGATTCTTCGTTGCCCTTCCAGGCGTCAGACAGCGCGTCACCCAGCGTGAGCGCGATTTCGCCGCGACCGGCCTGAAGCAAATTGAGGTTCTCGGCAGAAGCCTTGGTCGCCTGCACCGACGACTTGGCCTCAGGGATGGCCTTGCCGTAGATCTGTGACAGAGCGACGCCGAGCGGGTAGTAAACGCCGCTGGTGCCGCCGGTCAGAATGCTGATGAATTCAGCGGCGTTGGCGCTGCCGGCCAGCAGCAGTGCGATGCAGGCCGGAGCCATGGTTTTGCGTAGCGAAGGGAATTGCATGATGTCTCCTGATTTGTAGTGCAGATGATTCTAACGAGCGCTCGCAGGCAATTATTCGACCCCACCGCAGTTCGGTGTCGCGCGCGCGATGATGCCGGCGCAGTCAACACCCCGTGGCAGCGTGCCATAGTTGTGGTGGCCGAGTTGCTCCAGGCGTGAATGGCAGAAGGCGTCGCCGATGAGGTTCGGTGCGTGGCGAATCAGCAGCGAAGCCTGCAGGGCCAGCGCCATGCGGTCCACTACATCACGCGCGCGGTATTCGAAATCGCTCAAATCCCGGATATCCCTTTTCAGATCATTGGCCAGACGGTCCAGAGAAGCATTGGCCCCCTGCGCCTTGCCGACTTCGGCAAAAAAGGCATCCGCCACGGCCGGTGTTTTCGACAGGGCGCGCAGCACGTCCAGGCACTGCACATTGCCGCTGCCCTCCCAGATGGTGTTGACCGGGGCTTCCCGATACAGGCGCGGCAGCATGCTGTCTTCCATCACACCGCTGCCACCAATGCATTCCATCGCTTCATAGGCATGGTTCGGCGTACGCTTGCAGATCCAGTATTTGCCGACTGCTGTCACCAGGCGCACCAGCAGGTCTTCATGTTCTTCGGCGCGGTGGTCCATGGCGCGGGCGATGCGCATCGTCAATGTCAGCGCCGCTTCGCTCTCCAGGGCCAGATCTGCCAATACGTTTTGCATCAGGGCTTGCTGGTTCAGCACGTGGCCAAAGGCCGAGCGGAACCGGCAGTGGTGCAGCGCCTGGGACGCGGCCATTCGCATACCCGCACTGGAGCCTATCATGCAGTCGAAGCGGGTCATGCTGACCATTTCAATGATGGTGCGCACGCCGCGGCCCTCCTCGCCGACCATCCACGCCAGGGCGCCGCGCAGCTCGGTCTCACAAGACGCGTTGGAGGCGTTGCCCATTTTCTTCTTGAGCCGCAGGATCTGCATCGGATTCTTGCTGCCGTCCGGTCGCCAGCGTGGCAGCAGGAAGCACGACAGGCCGGCGGGCGTTTGTGCCAGAACCAGAAAAGCATCGCACATCGGCGCCGAAACAAAATACTTGTGTCCCACCAGTTCATGAGCCTGGCCCGGCCCACCGACGCCAAGGGGATAGGCGCGCGTGCTGTTGCTGCGCACGTCGGAGCCGCCCTGCTTCTCGGTCATGGCCATGCCGATGGTGATGCCCTGCTTCTGCTCGATTGGCAGGTTGCGCGGGTCATAGACGCGGGCAGTGATCTTCGGTTCCCAAACGCGTGCCAGTTCGAGCTGCTGGCGCAGCGTGGGAATGCAGGCGAAAGTCATGGTGATGGGACAGCCGTGGCCGGCTTCCACCTGGCCATGCAGAAAGCTCCTGGCGGCGCGGACCACATGGGCACCGGCCACCGGCGCGCTCCAGGGCGACGCGTGCAGACCGTGCTCAATGCTGGTCTTCATGAGCTGGTGGTAGGCCGGATGGAACTTGACCAGATCGATGCGCTTGCCGAAGCGGTCGTGGGTATCGAGCTCGGGTATGAACTTGTTCGCCAGGTTGCCCAGTTCGAGGTAGTCGGCAGCGCCGGTCATCTTTCCAAATTCGGTGAGTTCACGCTCGGCCCAGTGTCCGCCTTCGCGCTGCACCGCCTCGCGCAGGGCGATGTCTTCGGTGTACATGTTGTAGTCGCATAACTCGCGCGAGAGGTTGCTCAGCTCGTGGGTTTCGGCGAGGTAGCGGGAACCTTGTTCCGGGTCGGCAGTCGTGT
Organism: uncultured beta proteobacterium; assembly: GCA_963810395.1. GTDB lineage: Bacteria > Pseudomonadota > Gammaproteobacteria > Burkholderiales > Burkholderiaceae_C > Rhodoferax. The sequence goes on from CAWENC010000002.1 coordinate 862,555, forward strand.
TCATTGATCGTCTCCAATCTGGCGGCCCGATGCCTGTAATGCAGGGGCAGCGCTGGCATACTCTACTCCATTGAAAAACGCAAACGACGCCGCTCCTGTTGACGATCTCCCTGGGCAGCCCTGGGTACGGGACACCGCCCTGGGCTGTGGGGCTGCGGCCGGCCATTTCGACGAACTGCGCGGCGGCACGCCGCCGAACAATCCTCAGGGCGATCAAGTAGCTATGAATATGATAGCTGCTAGCGCCCGACTGACAAAGCCTTGGAGCCAATTCTTTGAAAATTTGCCGGCTAAGGAAGGGCTTGACCTGAATCGGCGCGCAAATCGCCTTGAGCGGCAGATGCACGACAGCGGTGTCAGCTACAACGTGTATGGCGATGAAGGCGGCCTGCAGCGGCCCTGGTCGCTGGAGCTTTTTCCGCTGATTGTTGACGCAGACAGCTGGAAGCAGATTGAGATCGGCGTGCTGCAGCGCATGCAACTGCTGGAACGCCTGATGGTTGACGTTTACGGTGCGCAACAGTCTCTGGCGAGCGGCTTGTTGCCGCCGGCTTTGGTCTACGGACACCCCGGCTACCTGCGCGCCATGCATGGGGTCGAACCGGTCGGCGGAACCCATCTGCACATAGCTGCATTTGACCTCGCGCGTGGCCCTGATGGCAGCTGGTGGGTGCTGGGGCAGCGTTGCCAGGCGCCCTCGGGCCTGGGCTATTTGCTGGAGAACCGGAGCGCCATCTCAAACCAGTTTCCCGAGGCTTTTGGGGCCATGCGGGTGCAGCGGCTGGCACACAGCTACCGCGCATTGATCGAAAACCTGAAACGACTGAGTCCCGCCGGAGCCGACTCCCACGTGGCGCTGCTCACCCCTGGTCCTTACAACGAGACCTATTTTGAGCATGCCTACCTGGCGCGGTATCTGGGTTTGTCCCTGGTGGAAGGCAGCGACCTGATGGTGCGCGACGAGCGCCTCTATCTCAAGACGCTCAAGGGCCTGGTGCCGGTGCATGGTTTGCTCAAGCGCGTGGACGATCAGTATCTAGACCCGCTGGAGTTGCGCGCCGATTCCACACTGGGCGTGCCAGGCCTGTTGCAGGCGATTCGCGCCGGTCATGTGCTGCTTGCCAACGCGCCGGGCTCGGCCTTTCTGGAGTCACCCGCGCTGCCCGGATTCTTGCCCGCCTTGTCGCAGCATTTGTTGGGCGAGGACTTGCGACTGCCGGCCGCACAAGCTTGGCTGCCCTTGTCGCAGATACCCACCTGGCAGACTGGCAGCCCGGGTCGGATGGTGGCGCGATCTGTTACCTTGCGGGTGTTTGCCATAGCGGACGGCGCGCGCTCCTGGCGCGTGTTGCCCGGCGGGCTGGCGCGCGTGGCCAGTGCCGGAGCCGACCTGGCCTCGATGCAGCACGGCAGCAGCAGTGCTGACGTTTGGGCGCTGACCCGCGACGATCTTGACAAATCCCCTTTGCCGCAAGCGCAACTCACACCCGCCCCATTGGCGCCGCAGCAGCGCCTGGTAACCCGCCGTGCGGCTGAAAATTTGTTCTGGCTCGGTCGTTACACCGAGCGCACCGAAAACGCCGTCCGGCTGGCCCGTCTGACGCTCGACTGCCTCAATCGGGAGGAGCAATCATCACCGGCCTTGTTGACCTGGCTTGAAAAAATGGCCGTCGCCAACACACTGGTGCTGCCAGGGGCGCCGTCCTTGCTGCAAACGCGCCGGCTATTTGAGCGCGCGTTGATCGCCAGCCTGGGCAGCACTTCAGAGGCCACCAGTGTCGGCTATTACCTGCGTGCCCTCAAGATGGCCGGGTCGAGCCTACGCGAGCGTTTGTCGCAAGAGCATTGGCGTGCGATTGTGCGGGCCGAAGAAGAGTTGTTCAGCCGTTGTGCCGAGATTGTTGCCGCTGGCGACTACTCCGTGCCGACCGCATTGCAGGTCTTGAACGACGCCTCCGACCACCTGACAGCGATTACCGGCGCCCAGACCGACCGCATGACGCACGACGATGGCTGGCGCTTGCTGAGCATCGGGCGTCACATCGAGCGGCTCGGATTTCTGGCCTCTGCTCTCGGGCGTGGCTTTGAAAACGGCTCGGTGCACACGGCCACAGGCTTCGAGGCCATGCTGACCTTGTTTGACAGCGGCATCACTTTTCACGCGCAATACCAGCAAAGCCGCGACTTGGCCGCGTTGATCGATTTGCTGGTGCTGGACCGCGACAACCCCCGCTCGCTGGCCTGGGTGACGCATACCCTGCGTGCCCGGCTGACCAGACTCTCTGGCGGCGCGCCGAACGAACTCAGTTCCATGTCCTTGCTGGTGCCAGACCCGTCGGCCTGGGGACTGGCGCAATTGTGCGAATCGCCATCCGCTGGCGCCGCCGTGACGGGCAGTTTCCTGGCGCTCAATGACTTATTGCTGCAGTGCACAGATGCCTCCTTCAAGGTGTCAGATCAAATCAGCAACACCTATTTCACCCATCCGGGTGAAACCAAGCACAGCGTGGGCGCCTGATGAAACTGCAAGTGATTCATGAAACCCGGTACGAGTACCGGCCTGCGGTCGAAATGGCACAGCACATGGCCTACCTTCAACCCGTCAGCAGCCACCAGCAGCAATTGCTGAGCCACAGGCTGGTTATCAGCCCCGGTCCGGCGCAAACCAGGCACGCGCTGGACGTCTTCGGCAACCAGCGCTGTTTTTTTTCTATTCAGGTGCCGCATACGGTACTCGAAGTGCTTGCGCAAAGTGTTGTGATGACCGCGCCTCAGGTGCTGCCCGAGAGTAATATCAGTTGGGAGAAGACCCGGGACCTGTTGCGCTATCGCCCGGATGGCCACTTCGATCGCGCCAGCGAATTCCTGTTTGCCTCACCTTTTGTACCCCGGCACGATGAGTTTGCGGCTTATGCGCGACCCAGTTTCACACCGGGCAAGAGCGTATTGACGGCGGCCAGAGGGCTGATGCAGCGCATTCATGCCGACTTTACCTATGACAGCCAAAGTACCCAGGTCAACACCCCGGCACTGGCGGCGCTGGCGCAGCGCAAAGGGGTGTGCCAGGACTTCGCCCACATCATGATTGCCTGCCTGCGCGCCATGGGCATCGCGGCGCGCTATGTCAGCGGCTATCTGCTGACGCTGGCGCCGCCCGGCGCGATCAAGCTTCAGGGCAGTGACGCCTCGCATGCCTGGGTGTCGGTGTATGTGCCAGACTTGCCGCCCGATCGGCGCTGGTGCGATCTGGACCCCACCAACAACCGTGCCGGCTGGCATTCGCCAGGAGAGGACTATGTGACGTTGGCCATTGGCCGGGATTATGGCGATGTGTCGCCGATTCGCGGCGTCATCCAGGGCGGCGCCAGCCACACCCTGCATGTCGGGGTGACGGTGGAGCCGGTCGAAACCCCGCCGCAGCCTGATCAGGCTGGCAGCGAGGGGCAGACGCCGGGTCGGAATCAGGATCAATTTCATTCATAAAACTTGCAAAAGGAAACAGCATGAGCATTTACGCCAAACTCGCCGAACTCAACATTACGCTGCCCCCTGTGGCCCTGCCGGCAGCGGCTTATGTGCCATTTGTCCAGACTGGCAATCTGGTGTTCTTGAGCGGCCACATCGCCAAGAAAGACGGCAAACCGTGGGTTGGGCAACTCGGCAAGAACCTGGGCACCGAGGACGGAAAAGCGGCCGCACGGGCGATTGCGATCGATCTGATGGGCACCTTGCACGCCGCCGTGGGCGATCTGAACCGCGTCAAGCGCATTGTGAAACTCATGTCCCTGGTCAACTCCACTGGCGATTTCACCGAGCAGCATCTGGTGACCAATGGCGCGAGCGAATTATTGGGCGAGGTTTTTGGTAGCAAAGGCGCGCATGCCCGCAGTGCTTTTGGTGTGGCCCAGATTCCTTTGGGTGCCTGCGTGGAAATCGAGTTGATTGCGGAAGTTGATTGATCTGCTTCAGCAGTCACTGGTACGCGTAAGGACTTGCCCGGAAACGGCCTGCAACTGCGCCGGGCTCACCTTGACGGGGGCGATCTCGGCCAGTGGCACCAGCACAAATGCGCGCTGGTTCATGCGCGGATGCGGAATGACCAGTGTCGGGCTGTCCAGGACCTGGTCACCGTAGAGCAGGATGTCCAGGTCCAGCGTGCGCGGTGCATTGCGATGGGGGCGCTGGCGTCCAGCGGCCTGTTCGAGTTGTTGCAGTTCCAGCAGCAACTTGTGCGGACCTAAGGCGGTGAGGATTTCAACCACGGCATTGACGTAGTCCGGCCCGGTAGCATCCAAGGGCGCGGTCCGGTACAAAGAGGAGCGGCGTACCATGGACGTCGCTGGCAGCGCGGCAATGGCGCGAATGGCTTGCAGCACCGCAACGCGCGCATCGCCCAGATTCGCACCCAGCGCAATGTAGGCTGTGACCGTGGGCTGCGCCGCTTGGCTCAAGCGCCAGCGTCCGGCTTTTGTTCGCCACCGTCCCTGGCCGCGCCGGAGCGCCTGCGGCGGCGCCGTTTTTTGGGCGCATCAACGGAGTCGGGAATACCGCCTGCGGTCAGGTCCGGCGCCGCGTCCGGGCGAGCGCGCCCGCCATCTGCGCTGGCGGCGCTGGTGCCGCTGGTCACCGGCGCCTTGTGAATGCGGGGCTTGCCCTGGCGTTGCTGCTGCTGTTCCTCGCGCACCGCGTCCACCATGTCCTGGCGCAGGTTGTCGTCAGCCAAGCTGAACTCCTGCCACCAGACGGCGAGCAAATCGTCGATCTCGCCGGCATCGGCGCGCAGCCGCATGAAATCAAACGCTGCACGAAAACGCGCTTGATCCACCAGACCAAACGGCGCGCTGCCCACGCGTTTTTCAAACCTCGGCTGCATCATCCAGATTTCGCGCATGTCGCCGGCCAGTTTGCCACGCCCGGAAACGTCGCCGATGCGGGCATTGAACACATCCTCGATTGCATCCTGGAGCGCCGGATGCGAATGTTGTCGTTGATTGATACGCTGAGCCCAGCCATCGCGCACATCGGTCCATAACACGCAGGCCAGCAGAAAGCTTGCCACCACCGGTTTGCCTTCGCCGACGCGGCGGTCAGTGTCCTGCAGCGCGGCTTTGACAAAAGACTGCTCAGACCGCTCCACCACGACATCGAGCAGCGGATAAATGCCGCGCGCCATGCCCAGCGTCTTCAGTTGTTCAACGGACGCCAGCGCGTGCCCGGTTTGCAGGAGTTTGAGCATTTCGTCAAACAAGCGACTCTGCGGCACTTCGGCCAGCAACTCCTGCGACTTGATCAGGGGCGCGGCGGTCTTGGCTTCGAGTTTGAAGCCCAAACCGTTGAGTTTGGCGGCAAACCGGACGGCGCGGATGATGCGCACCGGGTCTTCGCGGTAACGCGTGGCGGGGTCGCCGATCATGCGAATCACACGATTCTTGGAGTCCTTGATGCCATGGTGGTAATCCACGACGATTTGCGTCTCCGGGTCGTAATACATGGCGTTGATGGTGAAGTCGCGCCGCACGGCGTCTTCTTCCTGCGGGCCCCAGACGTTGTCGCGCAATACCCGCCCGGTGGAGTCGACCGCGTGCTTCATGCCGGCGAGTTCGCTCTTGCTGGTCTTCTCGTTGCCCGCCACCTGTTCGGCCGCCGCGTTGTCGAGGTAGGCACGAAAGGTCGAGACTTCAATCACCTCGTGTTCACGGCCACGCCCGTAAACCACATGGACAATCCGAAAGCGCCGTCCGATGATGAAAGCGCGCCGAAACAGCCCTTTGACCTGCTCCGGCGTGGCATTCGTGGCGACATCGAAATCTTTGGGCGCCAGGCCAACCATCAGGTCGCGCACGGCCCCACCCACGATGTAGGCTTCAAAACCCGCGCTCTTGAGCGTGCGCACCACATTGATCGCGCGCTCATCGACCAGGCTGGGGTCTATGCCGTGAGTCTCGACACCGATTTCCTCGCGCTTGCCGAACGGACTGTTGCTCTTGGCTGAGGAAGATTTCCCCAGCAGTTTGCTGATAAATTTTTTAATCATCTGGATGCCTAAAACAGCTCAAGTATGCGCCATCCACGCTCGACAGCGATCGCACGCAAGCGCTGGTCCGGGTTGGTCGCGACCGGGTGGGTGACCCGCTCCATCAGACTCAGGTCGTTGATGGAATCGGTGTAGAAAGTGCTCTCGACCGTGGTCCACGTCAGTTGGCGATTGGCCAGCCATTGTTCGACCCGGGTGATCTTGCCTTCGCGAAAGGAAGGTACACCCTTGATTTCGCCAGTGATCCAGCCGGTACCGCCGGGCACGCTGTCGCGCTCGAGCTCGACGGCGATCAATTCATCGACACCAAAAGCCTGTGCGATCGGGCGCGTTACAAACTCGTTGGTGGCGGTCACAATGATCACCGCATCGCCTGCCCGCTGGTGTTCCCGGACCAGCGCCAGCGCCTGTGGTTTGATGGCTTTTAGGATCACAGAGCTCATGAAGCGTGCGTGAGCTGCTTCTGAATTGATAGCACCCTGGCGCCGCACCGCCGCCGTGGCAAAGCGCACGTAGTCGTGAATATCGAGTGTGCCAGCCTGATAGCGGGCAAAAAATTCTTCGTTGCGCCGCCCGAAATCCACCGGGTCGGTCCATCCAATGGTGCTGGTATAGACGCCCCACGCATAGTCCGAATCAATCGGCAACAGGGTATGGTCAAGATCAAAAAGAGTCAGCTTCATCGGTCAGGAGTTTTCCATCATGGATTTGATCATTGGAATGGTAATTGCGCGTTTGGTTTGAAGCGCATAGCCGTCGATCAGGTCGAGCAGTTCCATCAGGCTGCCCAGGTCGCGGCTGAATCGCGTCAGCATGAAGTCCATGACATCGTCGCCCAAAAAGACACCACGTGCATCCGCCGCCTGGCGCAACACGGCGCGCCGCTCTGGTTCGCCCAGCAGGTGCAGTTGAAATACATGACCCCAGCCGAGACGGGTCCTCAGGTCGTCACGCAACTGCAAGTCAGCGGGCGGCAGCTCGCCGGCGGCGAGCACCCAGCGCTGATGGGTTTGCGCATTGATGAACCAGTTGAATGCCGCATGTTGTTGCAGCGTGCTGTAGGCGTGCACATCGTCCATCAATACGGCCGCCCAGCTCTCGTTGAATTCGGGCGGCTCCTGCACCGTCGCGTCGAGCCAGCCCACAGTGGCGCCATGCTCCCTCAATGCGGCCTGGACCGCCTTGAGCAAATGCGTCTTGCCGCTTCCGCTGGCGCCCCACAGGTAGCTTGGCACCGGTGAGCGCGAGGCAGAGGCTGACTTTTCACCGACCCAGAGTTCAAGATGCCTTAACGCGCTCTCGTTGGGGCCGGGAAAAAAGCTTTTCAACGTCGGTCCAGTCGCCAGGCCGATGTCAAGGGCAAGCTGCTTCATGCGCTGTCTTCAGCCCTGATAGAGTTTGCTGGCAAGGTAACGGGTGCGCGCCCGGCGAATGCCAACCAGCAGCACGGCACTGGCCGGCAAGGCAATCAACACTCCGACAAAGCCGAACAGCTGGCCGAACGCCAGCAGGGCAAATATCACGGCCAGCGGATGCAGGCCGATGCGTGCGCCCACCAGGCGCGGTGTCAGGAAAAAGCCTTCGATGATCTGACCCAGACCGTATACCAGGGCCACCATGATCAGTGCTTTGGCCGGACCCGCGGTGGCTGCAAATTCCAGCAAACCCGCCAGCAGGGCCAGGATCAGACCGAGGCCAAAGCCGACATACGGTACAAAGACGGCCAGCCCGGTAAAAATGCCGATCGGCAGCGCCAGGTCCAGGCCAAACAAGGCCAGCCCGGTACTGTAGTAAACCGCCAGCACCCCCATCACCAGCAACTGACCGCGCAGGTACTGACCCAGGACCGCATCGGCTTCATTGGTAAAACCGTCATAGGCTGCGCGCTGGTGTGGCGGAACAAACTCAAGCAGCCGGGCGACAAACCGGTGCCAGTCCATCAACAAATAAAATAGTGCCACCGGGATCAATACCGCATTGCCAAAGATGGCAAACGCCACACTACCGCCCAATTTGAGCGAGGTCATGACTGAAGCAAAGAGGTTTTCGCCATTGACGCTGAGGTACTTCAGGAAGAACGCCTTGATACTGGCCACATCAAGGGACAAATTGACGCCGAACTGAGCCAAAAATGGTTTCAGTGAAGCGTTCACGGCATCCAGCAGCACCGGCACTTGCTCGCGCATCAGCGGCAATTCCTTGGCCAGAATCGGCACGATCAGCAACATCACCCCCAGCACCACGAGAATGAATAAAAGTTCCACCACGATCACCGCCACCAGTCTTGGCAGACGACCGCCATCCACGCTGTCAAGCCAGTCCACCAGCGGTGTCAGTGCGTAGGCCAGAATCGCGGCCACGACAAAGGGCGTCAGCACCGGCGCCAGCTGCCACAGCGCAAAAGCCGCGATCGCCGCAATCAAACCCCAGGCCGTGGTCTTTTTTTGAATAGAAGTAAATCGCATTTAAATGCCCGAGGACAAACCCTTAAAATCTGGGCAAATTCTATAGGGCTCTGCCGAACCGCCCGACCCGCCGCACTTACCCACGCACTTTACATGACCACACCTAACGCTTCCTCTGCCCTTTCCTACAAAGATGCCGGCGTCGACATTGACGCCGGGGACGCACTGGTGGAACGGATCAAACCGCTGGCCAAAAAGACCATGCGCGAGGGCGTGTTGGCCGGAATCGGCGGCTTTGGCGCCCTGTTTGAAGTGCCCAAGCGCTACCGGGAGCCAGTGCTGGTGAGCGGTACCGACGGTGTCGGTACCAAGCTCAAACTGGCTTTTCAATGGCAAATGCACGACACCGTAGGCATCGATCTGGTCGCCATGAGCGTGAACGACGTGCTGGTGCAGGGCGCTGAGCCACTTTTCTTTCTGGACTACTTTGCCTGTGGCAAGCTGGATCTCGATACCGCTGCGGCTGTGGTGGGTGGCATCGCCCGAGGCTGCGAGTTGTCCGGCTGCGCGCTGATTGGTGGCGAAACGGCAGAAATGCCTGGCATGTACCCGGCCGGTGAATACGACCTGGCAGGCTTTGCCGTGGGAGCGGTTGAAAAGTCAAAAATCCTGACCGGGGCGACTGTGAAACCGGGCGATGTGGTGCTCGGCTTGGCCTCCAGCGGTGCGCATTCAAATGGTTTCAGTCTGGTGCGCAAATGCATTGAACGCGCTGCTGACAAACTGCCCGTCACGCTCGACGGCAAGCCGTTCAGGCAAGCCATCATGGAACCGACCCGCCTGTACGTGAAGACGGTGCTGGCCGCCCTCGCCCAATATCCGGTCAAGGCGCTGGCCCACATCACTGGTGGCGGCCTGCTGGAAAATATTCCGCGTGTGCTGCCTGAAGGCTGCGCGGCCCGGCTCAAAAAAGGCAGCTGGCCCCAGAGCGAATTGTTTGCCTGGCTGCAAGCCACGGCCGGCATTGATGACTTTGAGATGAACCGGACCTTTAACAACGGCATCGGCATGGTGCTGGTGATCGATGCTGTTCATGCTGAATCTTGTGCCGCCACCCTGCGCGACGCGGGGGAAATCGTGTTTCAGATCGGCGTCATTGCCGCACGGGGTGACGGTGCTGCCGTGACCGTGAACTAAAGCGAGCCGATCCACCGTCTGCTGCGGCAAGGCCGGTACCAGCTATCCATGCGAACAAATGCCGGCATCAATTTTCAATGGCGGCTGCATCGGCAATCTTGGCAAACTCGTCACGTTGTTGCAGAAATAGTTCGACCAGGGTTGGATCGAAGTGGTTTCCTTTCTCGGTTGAAATCATTGCGACCGCTTCCTGCACAGGAAGAGGTTCTTTATAGACGCGCCTGCTGGTCAGCGCATCGAATTCGTCGGCCAGTGCCATGATTCGGGCGGCCAGGGGAATGGCCTCGCCTTGCAGCTTGTCCGGATATCCGGAACCATCCCAGCGCTCATGGTGTGATCGTGCGATCAGCCTGGCGACTTCGAGAAAGGCCAGCGGCGTGCCCAGGCTTCGGTAAGCGGATCGATCCGCATCCTTGACGCGCCGCATGGCCAGAGCGATGGCATCACCCCCGATCTGGCAGTGGGTCTTCATGATCTCAAACTCTTCTGTCGTCAGGCTCCCCGGTTTGCGCAGGATATGGTCCGGAATGCCGACTTTTCCGATGTCGTGCAGGGGTGCGGCCCCGACGATCATTTTCAGTTGCTCGTCCGACAACTGCCCCCGGTAACTGTCATGCCCTTGAATGGCCCGGGCCAGCAGTTCGACATACGTCTGTGTGCGAAAAATATGACCACCGGTATCGGCATCGCGTGTTTCGGCCAGCGTGGCAAGCGCGTACAGGCTGGCATTCTGGATCAGTTCGTTGTCATGCATGCGCCGCGAGACCTCGGCCTCAAGAAATGCGTTCTGGTCCTTGAGCCAATCCTTGGCCCTTTTGTTTTCCAGCTGAGTGCGTACCCGCGCCAGCACCACGATGGGCTTGATCGGCTTGGTGATGTAATCCGCGGCGCCCAGTTCCAGCCCCCGCTCCTCATCCACGGCCCGGTCCTTCGCGGTCACGAAGATGACCGGAATCTGCCGGGTCAACGGGTTCTCCTGCAGGCGCGCCAGCAGCTGGTATCCGTCCATGTCCGGCATCATCACATCGAGCAGTATCAGATCGGGGCGGGGTTCTGACAGCGCCGCATGCAGCGCTCTTTGCGCTGAATTGGCAATTTTGACGCGGTAGTGGGTTTCCAGCAGCTCACCCAGGATGGCCAGGTTCTCGGGTTGGTCGTCAACCACCAGCACGGTGTGCAAGGGATTCATTTCTGCGGCCTCAACAGCTCAAGTGCCTGATCGTATGCGAACTTGCCGATGTGCTGTTCCATGGCCTCCACCGAGTCCGCACCGATGGCGTCGACCAGAGCCTGTCGATGCAGTTCGAAGTAGCGTCGGGCGGCCATATCGCCGGTATCCAGCAGTGTTTCAAGCTCCTGAACGATGCGATGACGCGGAATTTGCTGCCGATCTGTCGATCCGGTGATCGTCGGTGCGGCCAATCGGGTTTGAATCCCATCAATCAGCTGCGGCAGATCGACGGCAAGCTGGCTGAGTTGTGTGCTTGCCCGCTCCATCGCGCGCTCCTTGATCGACTGCTCGAACTCGGACGCGAGTTGGTGAATGCCAGCGGCCCCGATATTGCCGGCGCTGCCCTTGAGCGTGTGCGCGACTCGCCCGGCCTCTTGAAACTCCTGGCGCTCCAGATGGCCGCGCAGCGTCACATGATCACCGGCGTGACCGCTGGCGAACATGCCGAGCACGCGTTGGTAAGAGGACAACTTTCCGCTAACCACCTTGAGGCCGGCTTTCACATCGAGGCCGGGGATCGCCGACAGTTGTGCCGCCACCAGGCGATCAGACTCGCGGGCCTGATCCGATGCCGCAGGTATCTGCGCTACTTTCAGGGACTCGTCGGCTTTCGGCAACCATTGCAGCAGAACCTTGATCAGCACGTCGGGGTCAACCGGTTTGGCGACATGGTCATTCATGCCAGCCTGTTTGCAGGCCAGCCGGTCCTCATCGAAGGCGTTGGCGGTCATGGCCAGAATCGGTGTCGCGTCGCGACCGGGCAACGCGCGGATGGCGCGGGTTGCGTCCAGCCCGTCCATGCGGGGCATCTGCACGTCCATCAGGATCAGGTCGTAGTTCGTGGCGCGGGCTTTATCGACGGCTTCGCGGCCATCGACCGCGATGTCCACGGCCAGCCCCATGCCGTGCAGCAGTTCCAGGGCGACTTCCCGGTTGATTGAATTGTCTTCGGCCAGCAGGATGCGCGCGCCACCATGGTAGCGACGCAGTTCGGCCTCGGCATCTTGTCCGGCTTCGTCTGGCGCAGCGACCGGCATGATGCCTCTGCCCCGGCCGAGTCGGGCAGTGAACCAGAAGGTGCTGCCGCGGCCCGGTTCGCTCTCGACCCCGACTTCGCCGCCCATCATTTCGGCCAGATGCTGGGTGATGACCAAACCCAGGCCAGTGCCGCCGTACTTGCGGGTGGTCGAGGCATCGGCCTGCTCAAATGCCTGGAACAAACTCGACATCTGTTCCGGTGCAATGCCGATGCCGGTATCCTGGACTTCGAAACGCACCAGAATCCGCTCACCGCCGTCTTCCAGCAGAAGCGCGCGCAAGGCGATGGTTCCCCGCTCGGTGAATTTGATGGCGTTGCTGGTGTAGTTGAACAGAGCCTGGCGCAGCCGGGTTGGATCACCTCGCAGCCAGAGCGGCACGCCATCGGGATCGACCACGATCTCCAGTCCCTTGGCGCGAGCCTGGTCCGAGATCAGCGACTGAACGTGGTCCAGGACGCTACCCAGCACAAAGTTCGTCTGCTCGAGTTCCAGTTTTCCAGCCTCAATTTTGGAGATGTCGAGAATGTCGTTGATGATCGACAGCAGATGGTTCGCAGCGGTGTCGATCTTGCCCAGCCGGTCAGTTTGCTCGGGCGTCGGTTTGGCGCGACGCAGAAGATGCGTGAGCCCAATGATGGCGTTCATCGGGGTGCGGATTTCGTGGCTCATGTTGGCCAGAAATTTGCTTTTGGCCCGATTGGCGGCTTCGGCAAAGTCTTTGGCGGTGGCCAGCTGTTCGGTGCGTTCAGCCACCAGCTTTTCAAGCTGGTCGGCGCGGCGACTCTCGGCCTGGCTGAAATCCAGCAAGCGCTGACGCATGGTGTTGATGGCCGTCGTCAGTATTGTCAGCTCGTCGTCTCTTGCGGGTTGGCGGCGTTTGAGAGACAGGACCGCGGTGTCGTTCGGGTGTGCCTGATTTGTTGCGTATTGGGCGATCTGTTCAATATGCCGGCCGATCAGGCGGTAGAAGAAGAACAGCATGAAGATGGCGACCAACGCGATCATGATGCCATTCTTCAGCATTGACATGAACAGGCGGTCAAGCGTGCGCCGATAGGCGTTTTCATACGACGCGGAAACCACCAGCTCGCCGATGGCCTGCAATTGATCGCGATGCATGCGTTGCAACGCAAAAGAGCGCGTGATGCCCGCGCCCGTCATTGGTTTGCCATGACTGAGCAAGGGTTTGCCATCCACCCTGATCTCCGCCATCACAAAGTCGGGCAAGTGCGTGATGCCGTTGAGTTGGGTTTCCAGGCGTTCCCGGTCCATGACCCAGAGGTTTTCAACGACGCTATCAACATAGGCCACTTCAACCTGCTGCATGCGCTCATCAATCTGGCGCAAATCACTCCTGTGGGTAGTCAGCAAGTCGATCGCCGTGATGACCAAGGCGATGAGGGAACTGAACAGGATGACGTAACCCGCCAGACGCAGGGCCAGTCGGCCGGGTCGCAGCTTGGATGACAGCCACATGGCAATTTAGTCGGCGTAAGGTGTCAGCGTGCTGTCGAAGATACGCTGATAGCGGCCATCCTGTTTCATCCTGGCCAGTGCCTGGGCAACTCGCGGCACCAGCGCGGCATGCTTCTTATGCAGATACATGTACATTTTGGTGCGCACCAGGGGCGGCTCCAGCACTTGCACCTTGAACCCCATCTCGCGTGCCTTCACCAAACCCTGCCAGCGCTCGTACAGCGCAATATCCGCGCGCCTGGACTGCAGCAATCCGAACAGCTGATCGACATCACGCACCAAAGTGATTTCCTTGCCCTTAGGCACGTTTTGCTCGAAGACCTTCCAGCCGATGATGTAGGTGACGACATAAGGTTTCAGGGAGTCCCAGCTGTCCGTGGTGAAACGTTGGCCGGTGGTGTAAGCCACAAAATCGTTGACGATGACGTCTTCGGGCACGCGAATCAGGTTCGGGTACTGTTTTTCGAGCCCGGCGATCCGCATGGCCAGGCCGTCATCCACGCCCTCGTTGGCATTGAGCATGGCGCGCTCGGTGGCCGTCGGGTAGATGATGACCTGGGCCTCCAGGCCAAGGTCACGGAAGACCGCTGAGATAAGTTGATCCAGAAAACCCTTGCGATCGGGGGTGGTATAGGGTTCAAGCACCCCCAAGGACAAGACAATTTTTTCACTCGCGTGCACAGGTGAATAACCCAGGACCAGCGTAAAGAAGATGGTCAACGCAAGAAAGTCGCGAAAAACCCTTGCGGCTACAGAACGACGAATCCGTCCTGCGGGGTTTGCACATGCCGAGATCATGGAAATCTCATTTCTTTGGTTGCAAGATGCCCAGTTTATTCCCGTGTCGGGTCCAAGTCCATCAAACGGGAGGGGTCTGAATGGCTTCAATGTCATTCCGGAGACCAAACCGGCACTCCGCTGAAACCCAACGCGCTATAGAAATAATAGCTGTCTGTGCTTTATTGACCTTACCTACAGCCCTATTTCCCGTCGATTTCGAGCTGAAGCGCCCGAAGTTTCGGCAAGTGCGCGCCGCCGAGCGCCACCGCCCTGGCAATGGCCTGCGAGGCTTCTTGGCGCTGCCCCTGCTCCAGCAACACCTGCGCCAGGTTATTCCAGGCTTCCGCGAAGTCGGCATGCCGGTGCACCGCCGCCCGGTAGGCATTCACGGCAGCGGCAGTCTGGCCCAATGCGTAGGCGGTGTTGCCCGCGCCCAGCAGGAGCGCGCGATCGTCCGGCCAGACCCGCAAAGCCGCGCTGTAGGCGGTCTGTGCGGCGGCGGGGTCAACTCGTTCCAGTGCCGCTACAGCAACTGCGTAGCTTTGGGGCTCGGCCGTAGCCGGCAATTGCCCAGGCGGCAGGGCGACCATCGACCAGTACTGTGCCCGTGCCCAGGTTCGCTCGAAAGTGTACAGGGACATTTCCATGCGCTGTGTGCGCCCGGAGTGCAGCAGCAGCAGATTGCGGTCACGGTCAAATCCGGTCACCACAGCGTAGTGCCATACCGGGTAAAAAGGGAACGCCAGATTCTGGAATACCAGCACCGGATGGCCCGCCGCGACCTCACGCATCAAGGCATCCAGCCGGGGATTCAAAGGATAGGCCAGCAAACCGTGACGACGGGTGGAGGCGAGCATTTCAAGTTGCAGCGAACCTTTGCGCCCAGGCAAATAAACCTGCTCGACCAGTGCTTCGGGCGTGACCGCGACACCGGCGGCACTCGCCACCATCGCCAGCGCGGCCGGCCCGCACTCGTAATCCTCCTGGGGAAAAAATGGCACGTTGCCGAGTTCCACGCGCGCTATCAGGTCAGCGGGCCAATGTGCGTCCAGCGTTGCCATCTGCGGCGTGGCACAGCCACCGAGCAACAGTGCGACCAAAGCAAAAACCCCCGCCAGGGCGGGGGTTCGAAGGCCATTCAAACCAGCGGTCATCGAACCGATCGAGTGAACGGGAATACCTTGGTCAAGCCCATGATGTCGGTGACCAGCAGGACGATAAAGACGGTAAACAGGATGCCCAAAACATCGCCGCCGGCTGGTGCCTGATCGACGCGTCCGGCCAGTTGAGCCACTTCGGCGTCCGACATTGCCTTAACCCGTGCGGTTGCAGCCTGTGCGCTGACGCCTTGGGACTGCATCGCCTGGCGGACATCGTCACGACTCAGAAAAGCGCTGACTTTGTCCCGGTTTGATGTTGCGACATCGACCGAAATAACTTCATCGGTCGCAATGATGCTGGCCTGGGCTGCCATCGGAAAACCCGCGGCGGTGATGCAGACAATCAGGCAGGAAGCAACAATTTGTTTAAAGTTTTTCATGTGTTTTCTCGTGTTTGGTGGCGGGGCCAGTTCAGGTCAGAAAGACCGACCTGAACAGTTCAAATTTAATCACCGAAGACCAGTGAGGTCAAACCAATTTACACCCGGAAACATCAACTGGTGGCGCCTCTCATCCCGGCCACCCGTGCGGCAATGGCCCTGTTATCGACGCCTCCCCCGGCGTTCGCCAGATAAGTATCCAGGTCTTCCAGCGCGTGCCCGGTATGACCCGCCTCGGCATGGGCCAGGCCCCGGTCACGGTACTCGGCCCAGGCCTGTGGCAGCAGCACCAGCAGCCGGTTCTGCACCGCGATGACGCGCAGCCAGTCTTCCTGGGCGGTGTGGATCTCCTTCAGATTGCGCAACATGCGGGCAATCGTGTCGCGTGGTGGCGATACCTGCAGATATAGCCCCAGAGGCACCTCGAATTCATCCACCAGTCCACTGCGGCGGCGATCAGGCTCGAGCCGTTCGGCCAGTTCCTCACGGCTCAGGGATTGGCCGTCCAGTGGATCAATCACCACTTGTCCGTTGGGCAAATTCACTTTCAGCATGAAGTGCCCGGGAAAGCCGACCCCGCGCGCGGCCAAACCCAGGCCCTGCGCCAATTCCATCCACAGCACGGCCAGGGAAATGGGGATGGCGCGGCGGGTACGCAATACCACGTTCACATAGCTGTTGTCGGGATCGTAGTAATGGTTGACATTGCCGGCAAAGCCCAGGTCCCGAAAGAAGAACTGGTTCACCGCGCGCAGCTTCTGCAAGGGCGCGGCGTCCGCCGGAATGCGGCGTTTGAGTCGAGCCAATAATTGATCAACCTCACTCAACACCTGCTGCACGTCCAACTCGGGGTATTCGTCCTGCGCCAGGCTGATCGCCGCTTCCAGCAGCGGGAAGTCGGCGTCACTTTGCACCAGGGAGGCAAAGTACTCCAGCGGAGTGGGCACGGCCAGCGACAGTTTCATTCGAACATCCTTCCCGGCACAGTTGAGTGCAATTCCGCCCGCATGGTGCAGATGCAGGTGTCGCCATTCTGCCTCAACGTCGAACAAACTGCCTGAGGTTCAGCCCGGTGGCTCGGAGTGCTATGAAATAGATAGCTGCCGACGCAATCAGGATAAGCGCCAGAAGCCAAATTCTCTTGAAACTCTCAGTGCGCAGCTGGGTCCAGGCAAAGGCGCCGTCAGCCCAGGTCAGAAACACGGCCAGCAAGACGCAGGCCGCAATCACCTGCAGCACGAACATGCACCACCCCGGTTCGGGGGTGTAACTGCGGCGCCGCAGCAGCCCCGCGAGCAGCCAGACCGCATTCACCATGGCACCGATGCCGATCGACAGCGTCAGCGCGGCATGTCCGGCGTCGGCTTTGGCGAACAGCGGCACCAGCCCGACATTGAGCAACTGGGTGATCACCAGCACGGCAATCGCAATGCGCACCGGGGTTCTGGTGTCCTGGTTGGCGTAGTAGCCCGGCGCCAGTACCTTGATGGCCACAATTCCGATCAAGCCCACCCCCCAACCCATCAGGGCATAGGTGATTTGTCGCACATCGTGGTCGGTCATTGCCCCATAGTGGTAGAGCACCGCCACCAGCGGCTTGGCGAAGGCGATCAGCGCTACCGCGCAAGGCACGGCCAAGAGCACCACCAGCCGCAATCCCCAATCCAGCATGGCGGAATATTTCGCCGTGTCGCCAGCCGCGCGAGCGCCCGCGAGCCGGGGCATCAAGACTACCCCCATCGCCACCCCAAGCAAGGCCGTGGGGAACTCCATCAGCCGGTCGGCGTAAGTGATCCAGCTCACACTACCGGGCGCAAGATACGAAGCAATTTGCGTGTTGATCAACATCGAAATGTGCGCCACGCTGACACCCAAGAGCGCGGGCCCCATCAGTTTGAGGATGTTCTTGGTGCCGGGGTCGGCCCAGGCGGTGCGCAAGGCACTCCAGCGCAGGCCGATGCGGGGCGCAAGTCCCAGTTTTCGAAGAGCCAGCAATTGCACACCCAACTGCAGCACGCCGCCCAGCAGCACACCACCGGCCAGGGCGTAAATCGGCTCGATGCCCAGCCGCGCAAACCAGGGCGCACCCAGCCAGGCTGCGGCAATCATGCACAGGTTCAACAACACCGGCGTGGCCGCTGGCACCGCAAAACGTCGCCAGGTGTTGAGTACACCGGCGGCCAGTGCCACCAGCGACATGAAAGCGATGTACGGGAACATCCATCGCGTCATGACAACCGCCACATCAAAGCGCTTTAATCCACTGCCCATTGCCCACACCAGGGCGGGAGATCCCAGCACGCCAATGATGCTGGTCACCAGTACGGCCCAGGCCAGGACAGTAGCCGCCCGGTCAATCAACGCTTTGGTGACGGCCTCGCCATGCTGGGTTTTGGAGGCCGCCAGCACCGGCACAAAGGCTTGACTAAAGGCACCTTCGGCAAAAAAGCGGCGAAACAGATTGGGAATGCGAAACGCCACATTGAACGCATCCGTCAAGGCGCTGGCGCCAAAGGTCGATGCAATCAGCAATTCGCGCACCAAACCGGTGATCCGTGACACCAGGGTCAATAGCGAAACGATTGAGGCGGATTTGAAAAGACTCACGCGCAGCAGTGTAGCCGTGTCCGCACGGCCGATTGGCCGCAAGACGCACCCAAGCCCATAACTGTTAGAATCAAAAGCTTTTCTGACAACATCCACAGACTCAAGGAACTATCAATATGGCATCTGGAAAACCCAAGAAAAAGAACCCGCGCCTGGCGTCGGGCCGTAAACGCGTCCGTCAGGACATCAAGATCAACGCCGCAAACACCTCGCTGCGTTCCAAATACCGCACCGCGGTGAAGAACGTGGAAAAAGCGGTTGTTGCTGGCGACAAGGCGAAAGCAACCGAGTTGTTCGGCAAGATGCAGGCCGTGGTGGACACCGTGGCTGACAAAGGCATCTTCCACAAGAACAAGGCGGCTCGCGACAAGAGCCGTCTGTCGACCAAGGTGAAAGCCCTGGCCGTCAAAGCCGCCTGATTTCAGGCAAATCGCACGGATTGACTTTCTGGAGAGTCGATCCGCCGTTTGTAACGGGTGCGCTGTCAGTAAAGCTAAAAGCCGTCGAAAGACGGCTTTTTTGTTGGACCACTTGCCGGAAACATCTGACGCATTGCAGTGATGTCAAATTGTCAAAAAAGCCGACGCTCCAATGGCCCTAAAATCACACTTCAACGGCCCGCCATTGAACGGGCCGCTCTATTTTGGAGTTTGAAACCGTGACTGCCCCATTCATTGAAGCCGCCTCGCCCCACGTGATGAATACCTATGCTCGCGTGCCGATCGCCTTGTCGCATGGCCAGGGTTGCCGCGTCTGGGATGTCAATGGCAAGTCGTATCTGGATGCGCTCGGCGGAATTGCCGTCAATACCCTCGGGCACAACCACCCCAAGCTGGTGTCAGCCCTGCAGGACCAGATCGCCAAGATAATTCACAGCTCCAATTACTACCACGTGCCGAATCAGGAAGTGTTGGCAAAAAAACTGGTTGAACTATCGGGTATGAGCAAGGTGTTTTTCTGCTCCACCGGACTGGAAGCCAATGAGGCCGCCCTGAAACTGGCGCGTAAATTTGGCCATGACAAGGGCATTGAACGGCCCGAAATTGTGGTCTACGAGAAGGCTTTTCATGGGCGCTCGATTGCCACCTTGAGCGCCACCGGCAACCCCAAGATTCAGGCCGGCTTCGGTCCGCTGGTGGAAGGTTTTATCCGGGTGCCGCTCAACAACATCGAGAGTTTGAAAAAAGCGACAGAAGGCAATCCGAATATCGTGGCGGTGTTTTTTGAGGCCATCCAGGGCGAAGGCGGCATCAACCCCATGCACATGGACTACCTTAAGGCCGTGCGTCAGTTGTGCGACGAGCGCGACTGGCTGCTGATGATCGACGAAGTCCAATGCGGCATGGGCCGCACCGGCAAATGGTTTGCACATCAATGGGCTGGCATCAAGGCCGATGTCATGCCGCTGGCCAAGGGCCTGGGTTCGGGTGTACCCGTCGGTGCCGTCGTGGCCGGCCCCAAAGCGGCCAACATTTTCCAGCCCGGCAACCACGGCACCACCTTTGGCGGCAATCCACTGGCGATGCGTGCCGGGGTCGAGACCATCCGGATCATGGAAGAAGAAGGTCTGCTGGACAACGCGGTCAGGGTTGGCGCGCACCTGTACGCTGCCCTGGCAAATGCGCTTGCTGCCGAACTCGCAACCGGCGCCGTCAAGGAGATTCGCGGAAAAGGCCTGATGCTTGGCATCGAACTGGCCAAGCCCTGCGCGGCGCTGGTGGGTCAATGTGCCTCCAACGGTCTGCTGATCAGCGTCACCGCTGACAGCGTCATACGCCTGGTGCCGCCGCTGATCATGACCACGACCGAGGCTGACGAAGTGGTCAGCATCCTGTGTCCGCTGATCAAGCAACTCCTGCTTGACGCAGCCTGATCCCCACCCTGCCAGCCGAGTATCCGTCAATGAAACATTACCTGCAATTCAGCGACTTCGACGCCAGCGACTACGCTTATCTTTTTGCGCGGACCACGCTGATCAAGAAAAAGTTCAAGGCTTACGAAAAGCACCAGCCGCTGGCGGATCGAACCCTGGCCATGATTTTTGAGAAGGCTTCCACCCGAACGCGGGTGAGTTTCGAAGCCGGCATGTACCAGATGGGCGGCAGTGTCGTGCACTTGACCACAGGCGACAGCCAGCTGGGCCGCGCGGAGCCGATCGAAGACAGTGCCAAAGTCATCAGCCGCATGGTCGATCTGGTGATGATTCGAACCTTTGAGCAAACCAAGATCGAACGCTTTGCCGAACACTCCCGCGTGCCAGTGATCAACGGCCTGACCAACGAATTCCACCCCTGCCAGATCCTGGCCGACATCTTTACCTACATCGAGCAGCGCGGCTCAATTGCAGGCAAGACCGTGGCCTGGGTCGGCGATGGCAACAATATGGCCAACACCTGGCTGCAGGCCAGCGAAATTTTGGGATTTAAAGTGCACGTCAGTACGCCCGGTGGCTATGAAGTTGACCAGTCGATTGCCGGACTTCGCTCGGCAGACAGCTACGAGGTGTTCAATGACCCGATGCAGGCTTGTGCCGGCGCCGATCTGGTAACCACGGATGTCTGGACCAGTATGGGCTACGAAGCCGAGAACGAGGCGCGCAAAAAGGCCTTTGCCGACTGGTGTGTTGATCTGGAAATGATGCGTGTCGCCAAGCCCGATGCACTTTTCATGCATTGCCTGCCCGCGCATCGGGGTGAGGAAGTGCAGGCCGATGTGATTGACGGCCCACAATCGGTGGTGTGGGAGGAAGCCGAGAACCGTCTGCATGTGCAGAAGGCGCTGATGGAGTATCTGTTGCTGGGTCGCCTTTGAACCGGCGTAACCATTGATCGTCAGCGCCGTCTCTTCTTTGACAATGTCCCCAGCGCCTCACGGTTTCTGTCGATTCTGGCGTTGCGGCGAGCGTTTTCACGCGCCATCGCCTGTTTCTTCGTATACCCTGAAGCATCCGCCCAGGCCCACCAGAGCGCCGCCAAGCCGAATGGCAGTAGCACAACCCACCAGGCCCAGCCAGCGACAGGCCCGACTTCAAGATACTTCAGGGCCAGAAGAACCAGTCCAAGTCCGAGCAAATACATCTCATTCTCCTGTCAACTACTATTGATCGAATAACGTTTGTGGACTGTAAACCACCTGTGAGGCAAAAATGTCTAAACCCGTATTTCTTATTCTGATCGCGGCAGCGTCCGCAACCGCGCCTGCATTTGCGGATCAGGCACTGGCTGCATCAAAGAACTGCCTGGCTTGCCATACCATAGACAAGAAACTGGTGGGTCCCGCATACAAGGACGTCGCGCTCAAGTATGCCGGTCAAAAGGACGCAGCCGCCAAATTGGCCACCAAGATCATGAAAGGTGGTTCCGGCGTGTGGGGTGTTGTACCGATGCCGGCAAACACGCAGGTCAACGAAGCTGAGGCCAGGAAACTGGCGGCCTGGGTTCTCAGCCTGAAGTAAGCGGATAAGGCCAGTTGATACAAACAAAAAAGGGCGACGGAGTTTCCTCCGTCGCCCTTTTTATTTCAGCCTAAAGCGGAGGATAGCCGGTTTTCAGGCCGTTTCGCCATATACCGAGACGGTGATGTCCACAACCACGTCAGTATGCAATGCCACGGCAACTGTGCTGTCGCCAACGATCTTGATCGGTCCATTGGGCATCCGGATTTGTGCTTTGACCACTTTGTAGCCGTTCTTGGTCAACTCTTCAGCGATATCGGCATTCGTCACCGAGCCGAAGAGACGGCCATCAACGCCGGCTTTTTGGGTCAGCTTGCAGGTGGTACCGGCAAGCTTTTCCCCAATAGCCTGAGATTCAGCCAATTTGGCTGCCGCAGCCTTTTCGAGTTCAGCGCGCTTGGCCTCGAACTCCTGCTTCGCCGAAGCCGTAGCGCGGCGGGCACGACCAGAGGGGATCAGGAAATTACGGGCATAACCGTCTTTAACGCGAACGATCTCGCCGAGATTGCCAAGGTTCACGACCTTGTCGAGCAGAATGATTTGCATGGTCGTGTTCCTTAGATCTTGTGCTGGTCGCTGTATGGCAGCATCGCGAGGAAACGCGCGCGCTTGATAGCGGTGTTGAGCTGGCGCTGGAAAATGGCACGGGTGCCAGTCAGGCGAGCGGGGATGATCTTGCCATTCTCGGCAATGAAGTCGCGCAACGTGTCGATGTCTTTGTAATCGATCTCTTCAACGCCAGTTACCGTAAAGCGGCAAAAGCGCTTGCGCTTGAACAGCAGGTTCTGGGCTGGGCGCTTTGGGCGCTTGTCTTTGTTATTGAAACGTTTTGGTCCGGCCATGATGGACTCCTTAAAATTTTTACGAATTCGTTAATCTTGCTGAAATTCTTGAATGTGAAACACGACGTGCTTGCCATTGCGGGGGGTCGCCAGAAAACCGTTGAATCTCCAGGCACTGCCGATGGCTTGTTTGGCAAGCCGCTCCGCCATCGCACCAAAAGCCACCGCTTTCATTGCTGCCTTGACCTGTCTTGTCTGCCCTGCTTCCAGAATGTCTGACTCATGTTCAAGTCGCATATTCAGTGCGGGCAATCCGGCTGGTGTGTAGCGCAGAGCATCAAGCTCGGCGATACAGGCAGTCAGAACAAGGTGGTTGACAACGTGGTTCACATTCCTCGCTGGCAATAATGCCTATTCACCTGCTTCAGGCCTGGTACTCGGCCTGTTGATTCTTGCGGGCGTCTTCACGCTCAACGGTTTTCATCATCGAAGAAGGACCGGTGTCGGCCTTTTTCTTCAAAACCGTCAGGTGACGCAATACAGCATCATTGAACTTGAACGCGTGTTCCAGCTCAGCCATCACGGCCTGATCGGCTTCGATGTTGACGCATAGATAGTGGGCTTTGGCAAGCTTGTTGATCATATAGATCAGCTGACGGCGACCCCAGTCCTCGACACGGTGCACTTTACCGCCGCCGGCAGTGATCATGCCCTTGTAGCGTTCCAGCATGGCAGGAACCTGCTCGCTCTGATCCGGGTGGATCATGAGAATGATTTCGTAATGACGCATTGATACTCCTTGTGGATGGCCCGGGTTTGGGCAGAAAAAGCCACCCTCAGCGTCTAATTGAGGTGTGGCAAGGCGAAGCCGATTATTATATGCTATTAGAGGCTGTTTTGGCTAGCTGATTAGCCGGCGCGGCTTGGGACTGGGACAGCGAACTCACCAGTATGGTGACTGCCGCACCTGCAAAAACCCCAAATAGGCCGGCGGAGACCGGCTGAATATCAAACCATAAACCCGAACCATGCAGGCCCAAAGCCAATCTGACTGGCACAGCATTGATTGCCATGTAATAAATCGTCAATCCGAGGCCTGTTACCATTCCGCTAACCGCTGCCTTTCGAGTCGTTCTTGACCAAAATATGCCCAGCACCATGGTCGGCACAAATGCAGCCCCTGCCAGAGAAAATGAAGCGGATACAAGATACAGGATGTCGGCCGGGCGTTGGGCGGCCACATAGGCGGCCACAAGAGCGACCAGCAACAACGCAAACTTTGACAACATCACCCTTCGCACGGCGCCCGCCTTGTCAGTTTCGCCTTGATAGAAGAAATCATGGGCCAGTGCGTTGCCAATCGTCAACAGCAGCCCGTCCGCTGTTGAGAGCGCGGCCGCCAATCCTCCCGCAGCCACTAGACCAGAAACAACGTAGGGCAAGCCTCCAAGCTCTGGCGTTGCCAGCATCACAATATCGGCGCCCAACTTGAGCTCGGAGAACTGCAGAATATGGTCGCCATTGACGTCGCTGACCGAGATCAGGGTTGGGTCCACCCTCCCCCACTGTGCTATCCAGGCTGGCAGGGAGTCGAAATTCTGTCCTACCAATTGACTCATGATTTCATATTTCACCAACACCGCCAAAGCCGGAGCCGATAAGTACAGCAACGCAATGAAAAAAAGCGACCAGGCCACCGAAGTTCGGGCCTCTGCGACCGTGCGAGTGGTGTAAAAACGGGTCAATAGATGGGGCAATCCCGCCGTGCCGACCATCAGACAAAACATCAATGCCAGAAAGTTGCGCCGGGAAACGTCAAACATCTGTCGTTCTTCGACGCTGCCGCCAGGGTCACCAGCAAAGGGTTTGGCGTGCGGGGGCATGCCGCCCAACGGTTTGGCTCGATCCAGGTTGTCCTGCATGGCATGTGTCCAGCGTTCGCGGGCCGTTGCGGCATCTTTCGGTAGCGCCGCAAGCTCGCGCCTTGTGGCAACGATGATCGATTCGTCGGCCTGGCGTTCGTTCAAAAATCGAACTCTTTCCTTCAACGCTTTACGCTCCCCTTCCAGTGATGCATCGACGTCTTGCAGCTTTAGCTCATATTCCCGCGCACGCCGGGCGTACTCATGGATCACCTGCAACTCGGCCGGTGAATTGACAAGCCGCCTCTCCATTTCAGTTATTTTTTGCAGTTGTTGACCGTAAACGAATGGTGCCAGTGGATTGCCAAGCTGCTTGTAAGCCAGCCATGAAACCGGAATCAGGAATGCCAGAATGAGAACCACATATTGAGTCACCTGCGTCCAGGTCACGGCCCGCATGCCACCCAAAAATGAACATACCAAAACACCGCCCAGTCCAAGCAAAATTCCAATTTCAAACTGAACACCTGTCAAACGGGAGGTAATCAACCCGACACCGTAAATCTGTGCAACCACATAAGTGAAGGAACACAATACCGCGGCAAATGCTGCAATGATCCGAGGCCAACGACCTCCAAAACGGACGCCAAAATAGTCGGGAACCGTGTACAGGTTCAATTTGCGCAAATAGGGCGCCACCAGCAGCGCAACCAGACAAAAACCCCCTGTCCAACCAAGCACGTAGACCAATCCCCCGGGCTGCAATTCAGAGCCTGAAAAGCCCTGCAGATACAGCCCTCCCGCCATGCTGATAAACGAGGCCGCACTCATCCAGTCTGCAGCAGTTGCCATGCCGTTGTAGACCGCCGGAATGCTGCGTCCCGCAACGTAATACTCTGAGGCATCTGAAGTACGGCCGTAGATGCCGATGACTGCGTACATACCGACCGTGGCAAGCAGAAAAATTGCGCCCAACCATGCCTTTTTCAGACCCCACCGCTCTGCCATCGCCAGCACCAGCAGGAATAGAAGCAGGCATAGCACATAGCCGGCAAACCTGCGATGGATCCGGCGCTTGTAGGCCGTGTATGCGACGTCACTGGCCGAGCCTCCTCCTTCACGCCGGTTGGCAACCCAGGCAAAAATGGCAACAATGGCGATGAAAATGAACACGCTGCCCTGTGCAACGAACCAGTATCCGACGGGCCACCCGGCAACCACAAGCTGCAGATCATGTGCAAAGAAGACCACGCCAAACGACGCAGAAAACCAAATTGCCAGCAGCCAGCCATGCAGGCGAAAAACACCTGAAGGTGCGATGAATGGACTTCCCTCGGCAGCTGGATTTGGCATCACGCGATCATGACTCCTGGTGATGCCATCAACCATCGGAAATGGCTATTGTTTAGCCAACCTCTGCCAGGTTGCAATCACCGAATCCGGATTTAGCGAAATCGAAGAGATACCTTCGCTCGCAAGCCACTCGGCGAAGTCAGGGTGATCACTGGGGCCCTGGCCACAAATGCCGATGTACTTGCCCTGCGCCTTGCAAGCACTTATGGCCATGCTGATCAAGGCAGTGACAGCGGGGTCGCGTTCATCAAAATCGATAGCCAGCAACTCCATACCGGAATCACGGTCCAGTCCCAAGGTGAGCTGGGTCAGATCGTTGGAGCCAATCGAAAAGCCATCAAAGTATTGAAGAAACTCATTTGCCAGAATTGCGTTACTGGGAATCTCACACATCATGATGATTTTCAACCCGTTTTCACCCCGTTTGAGCCCGTGAGTAGCCATCAGTTCGGTCACTTTTTTGGCCTGACCGACCGTGCGTACAAAAGGCACCATCACCTGGATGTTGCTCAGTCCCATATCCTGGCGAACACGTTTGAGCGCAGCACACTCCATTGCGAAGGCCTCGCCGAAATCGGCACTGATATAGCGCGCCGCGCCACGGAATCCAAGCATCGGGTTCTCTTCCTCCGGCTCATAACGGCTGCCGCCAATCAGTTTTCGATATTCGTTGCTCTTGAAATCCGAGAGGCGCACGATGACCGGCTTGGGCCAGAATGCGGCCCCAATAGTGGCAACACCCTCAGCTACCCGATCGACATAAAAGGCGCGCGGCGAAGCATGACCGCGGGCGACCGATTCAACCGCTTTTTTCAGATCTGCATCGATATTTGGATAGTCAAGAATCGCCTTCGGATGGACACCGATGTTGTTGTTGATGATGAACTCAAGACGCGCCAATCCAACCCCCGCATTGGGCAACTGGCAAAAATCAAATGCGAGCTGGGGATTGCCGACATTCATCATGATTTTGACCGCAATCTCGGGCATCTCGCCACGCTGCACTTCGATGACCTCGGTTTCCAGCAAACCGTCGTAAATGAAGCCAGTGTCACCCTCGGCGCAGCTAACCGTCACCAGCATGCCATCCTTGAGTACCTCGGTCGCGTGGCCGCACCCAACCACGGCAGGGATTCCCAGTTCGCGCGCAATGATGGCTGCATGACAAGTACGCCCGCCCCGGTTGGTCACGATAGCGGAAGCGCGTTTCATGATCGGCTCCCAGTTGGGGTCGGTCATATCCGTTACCAACACGTCGCCAGCCTGCACCTTGTCCATCTCGCTGAGGTTATGCACGACGCGAACCGGTCCCGTGCCGATCTTTTGACCAATGGCCCGTCCTTCAACAATGACGGCGCTTCTTCCTTTTAGCTTATAGCGATGCTCAGACTTGCCTGCCGCCTGGCTCTTGACCGTCTCTGGGCGGGCCTGCAAAATGTAAAGCTCGCCGTCCAGGCCATCCTTGCCCCACTCAATGTCCATGGCACGGCCATAGTGCTGTTCAATGAGCAGCGCGTAAGTCGCCAGCTTTTCAACGTCGGCATCGGTCAGCGAATAGCGATTGCGCAATTCGGTGGGAACATCTACCGTTTTGACCAATTTCCCGCTGGCAGATTTTTCTTGCGGCGACGTGAATTGCATCTGGATCAATTTTGAGCCCAGACTACGGCGGATCAGGGCGCGCTTGCCTGCCTTGAGCATGGGTTTGTGAACATAGAACTCATCCGGATTTACAGCGCCTTGTACGACCGTTTCGCCGAGTCCATAACTCGAGGTGATGAACACGACGTCCTCAAAACCCGACTCGGTATCGATAGTGAACATGACGCCCGCTGCCCCCAAATCTGAACGCACCATGCGCTGAATACCAGCACTCAAGGCCACGTGTTCGTGCGCAAAGCCTTTGTGCACCCGGTAACTGATGGCACGGTCGTTGTAAAGGGAAGCGAAAACTTCCCTGATTTTGTGCAGTATCTCTTCAATGCCGATCACATTTAAAAACGTTTCCTGCTGGCCCGCAAACGAAGCATCCGGCAAATCCTCGGCCGTGGCGGAAGAGCGCACCGCGAACGAGGCCTCCGGGTTTCCGGAACTCAAGGTAATGAATGCTGCGCGAATGGCCTGCTCAAGATCGGCCGGAAAGGGTTGCGCTTCAACCATGGCGCGAATAGCGGCGCCCACTTGCGCCAGCGCCCTGACATCTTCGGTATCAAGAGCATTCAGGCGGGCATTGATCCTGCCGCCGAGGTCCTCGTAAGCCAGAAATTCCCGGAAAGCATGGGCTGTCGTTGCAAAACCAGTGGGTACTTTGACGCCAGTCGGTATGTTTGAAATCATTTCGCCGAGGCTGGCGTTTTTGCCGCCAACCGACTCGACGTCGGTCATTCTCAGGTTTTCAAACGGTACGACCAGGGCGGTCGAATTGAAAAGTGCAGACATGGGAGAGCTCCAGAAGTTAAAAGCGGATCAACACATAAGCTTGTGCGTTCTGGCGCGCAAGCCGTGCCCATGTCAGCAGTTTGACTTTGTCGTTGTTCTGATTGGTCAGTGCGGCGCATGGAAAAATTGGGTTAGTTGCCTGTGATTGTAGGCTGCGAACTGAATCACAATAAGGCCTGTCCACGCAGAATGTCCCAAAATCAACATAATCCTGCATCTCATGTCCGAACGCACTGTATTTTTTGTTTCTGACGGTACCGGCATCACCGCTGAAACATTTGGCAACGCGATTCTTGCCCAATTCGAAAACAAATTCCGCCGCGTTCGACTGCCTTTCATTGACTCGGTAGACAAGGCCCACAATGCTGTGCGCGAGATCAACCATACCGGGATTGTGGACGGCAAGAAATCGATTGTTTTTACAACCCTGGTCAATATGGAGGTGCTTAAAGTCATCACCGACGGCTGCCAAGGCATGCTGCTGGACATGTTTCGCACCTTCGTACACCCACTGGAGACCGAACTCAATCTCAAATCCAACCACCGTATTGGCCGCTTTAGCGATGCCAGCAAAAGCCGGGAGTACCAATCACGCATTGAAGCCATCAACTTCTCTCTGGCCCACGACGACGGACAATCCAACACTGACCTTGAACACTCGGATGTCATTCTGGTTGGTGTCAGTCGCAGCGGTAAGACACCTACTTCGCTCTACCTGGCGATGCAATACGGTTTGAAGGCTTCCAATTACCCACTGATTCCCGAGGACTTTGAACGTCGGCAATTGCCGCCGGCACTGAAAGCGCACCAAAACAAGCTTTTTGGTCTCTCCATCCATCCTGAACGCTTGAGTGAAATCCGCAAGGAGCGCCGTCCCAACTCAAGATACGCTTCATTGGAAAACTGCCGCATGGAGGTGAGTGAAGCCGAGGCAATGATGCGCCGCACCGGCATTCGCTGGCTATCCACGACAACTAAATCAATCGAAGAAATCGCGACCACCATCCTGCAGGAGATAAGGCCTGAGCGACTGGCTTATTGATCGGCTTCAATCTTAAAGACCAATCGCGGCAATCCCGGCCCTTGCGATCTGCGCATCTTCGCTGGATTTCACGCCGCTGACACCGACCGCGCCCAGGCACTGGCCGTCTTTCATGACTGGCACCCCGCCTTCGAGCAGGCCTTTGATATCTGGCACGCTCAAGAACGACGTACGTCCACCATTGACGACATCTTCGTACAACTTGCTTTCGCGGCGGCCCAGCGCTGCGGTATGGGCCTTGGCGGGCGCAATATGGGCAGAAATCGCAGCGGCACCGTCGAGACGCTGCAGCCACAGCAGATGACCGCCATCGTCCACAATGGCAATCGTCACGGCCCAGTTGTTCTTGATCGCCTCAGTTTCGGCCGCAGCCGCAATTTTTCTGATGTCCGACATTTCGAGGAAGGGTTTGTTTTTCATGAATTGGCCTTGTGTTGAGCGGTTGGCCCGAGCATAACGTTTACTGGTCTCTTTTTTGCACCATCCTGGACGAAGGTGACTTTACAAAAAGTAGGAGATCAATTCCAAGGATTTTCCTGAGAACCCTTGATTCGCCCTAGAATTCGCCCCATATGTCAACATTCTGACACTGAAGGAGTTTGAAACCATGACTGACAACGTGCAATCCATTGATCGGGGTTACGGCTATGGTGCCGCGACCGAGCAGCGCAACAAGGTGTTGCGAAACACCTATTGGCTGCTGGCCTTGAGCCTGGTCCCGACCGTGCTGGGTGCCTGGTTGGGCGTGGCCACCGGCATTACCCGCTCTTTGGGGGGCGGCTTGGGCATGATTGTGTTCCTGGGTGGTGCTTTCGGCTTCATGTATGCCATCGAGAAAACCAAGAATTCAGCTACGGGTGTGCCCGTGCTGCTGGGATTCACTTTCTTCATGGGCTTGATGCTGTCGCGCATGATCGCCATGGTGTTGGGTTTCAAGAACGGCCCTGATTTGATCATGACCGCCTTTGGCGGCACGGCTGGTGTGTTTTTTGTCATGGCCAGTCTGTCCAGCGTCATCAAACGTGACCTCTCCGGCATGGGCAAATGGCTGTTTGTGGGGGCCGTCGCGGTGATGGTCGGCGGCATCATCAATGTGTTCGTCGGATCAACGGCAGCCATGATGGCCATCTCGGTGGCGGTGATTGGTATTTTCAGCGCCTATATGCTGTATGACCTGAAACGCATTGTGGATGGTGGCGAAACCAACTACATCAGCGCCACCTTGGCCTTGTACCTGGACATCATCAATGTGTTTCAGGCCCTGTTGGCGTTGCTGGGTATCGCTGGCGGCGAGCGCGAATGAATCCATTTCGTGCCCGCTGAAAATGATTCAGGCGGACCTTTTATCCTACTGAACTGCTGTGCTTGAGGGTGGCAGATTGCCTGCCACCCTGAAGATCTGGGCCACGTCAACCGGATCAAACCGGTAATGCGCTCCGCAAAAGTCGCATGCCACCTCAATGTCGCCCCGCTCGGTGACAATGCTTTGTGCCTCCTCAAGGCCCAGCCCCAGAATCATCTTGCTCACACGTTCAGCGCTGCAAGTGCACGAAAAGTGTGGTGCTGCATCGCCCGCCATGGGCTCAAAACGTATCAGGGCTTCTTCCCAAAACAGACGCCGGAGAATTGTCTCCACGTCCAGCGTTAAGAGTTCCTCGCGCTTCAGGCTCGACGCCAGCACTGCAATCCGCTTGCAGTGTTCGTCGAGGCCAATTTCGTCTTCATTGACCTCGCTCGCCAGGCGACCGGCCAGGTTGCCCGCACCCGTCAGCGGCAAGCGCTGGATCAATAGCCCGGCTGCCACTTTATCGTCTGCCGCCAGTACCAGTGTCGTGTCAAGTTGCTCGCTTTGCAGCATGTAGTGCTCAAGTACCTCACTTAATTTTTCAAACTTCTCGCGCCGATCGTCAAACAGTGCCACAACCCCCTGATAGGCTTGCTGCCCCGGGAATCTGGTCTTGGGATCGAGAGTGATAGCACATTTCCCCTGGCTGTGCTCATTAATCAGCGTGCTCAGAGTGGCATCCGGCGTGACTTCACCCGTGACTGTCGCTGTGGCACGCATTCCCAAATCAGCTTGCACTTCGGCCACCGCCAGTTTGACCGGGCCGTCACCAAAAATTTGTAATATCAGCGAGCCATTGAACTTGATGTTCGATTGCATCAAAGTCGCGGCAGCCACCATTTCCCCCAGCATGTTTTGTACCGGCAGCGGGTAAGCGCCGGCCGGACTGCCCGAGGAACGGCGGCGCAAGATTTCAGTCCATGCATCGGTCAGTCGCACCAGTGCGCCGCGCACCGGCAAACCCTCAAACAAAAACTTGTGAAGTTCAGACACTCACTTTCCCCATTCAGATTGATGACCTCAACAATTGCGCATGTTCAGGCAATCTTGCTCAAACCAGAGTGAAAGCGCCGGGCGTTAGCCACATATTGCTGGGCACTGTGTTTCAAGTCTTCCAATTGCTCAGGCGTGAGCTGACGAACCATTTTTGCCGGGCTGCCCAGAATCATCGAGCCATCCGGAAACGTTTTGCCCTCGGTCACAAGGGAACCGGCCCCTACCAGGCAATGCTTGCCAATGGTTGCGCCATTGAGTATGACTGCACCGATGCCAATCAGCGAACCGTCACCAATCGTGCAACCATGCAAGGTCACTTGATGTCCTACCGTCACGTCCTCACCCACCGTCAGCGGCATACCCACATCGGCGTGCAAGACGCTCAAATCCTGAATATTGCTGCGGCGCCCAATCCGTATGGGTTCGATATCTCCCCGGATCACGGCGCCGAACCAGACACTGGTGTCCTCGGCCAGTTCAACATTGCCCATCACCTGTGCGCTGTCAGCGACCCAAGCCAGGTCAGAAATTCGGGGCGCCACGCCGTCAAGCTCAAAAATCGCCATGCTGTTTCCATTTCTCCGATTTGCCGTGAATTGTAAGGATCGAAATTCACGACCCGAATCGGGCTGCTGTCCTATCCTCGCGGATGGTGCTGGGCATGCAAGACTTTGAGTCGTTCGCGCGCCACGTGGGTGTAAATGGTGGTGGTCGAAATATCCACATGACCGAGCAGCATCTGGACCGCGCGCAGATCCGCGCCATGGTTCAGCAAATGGGTCGCGAAAGCATGGCGCAAAGTATGCGGTGACAGCGGCGCCGTGATACCCGCATGACGGGCGTATTTCCTGACGATCATCCAGAACATCACACGGCTCATGCCTGTCCCAGGGGTAGCGCCTCGATGGGTAACGAACAGGTCTTCAGTCTGCTTGCCCGCCAGCAAGTCCTGTCGCGCGCCAGCCAGGTATCGACGGATCCAGACACTTGCCACTTCGCCAAACGGCACCAAGCGCTCTTTGTTGCCTTTACCAAACACACGCAACACGTTTTCCGATTGACTCACGTCAAATACCTTGAGTGTCACCAATTCGCTCACGCGCAAACCACTGGCGTACATCAGTTCCAGCATGGTGCGGTCGCGCACGCCCAAGGAAGTCTGCGTGTCCGGCGCTGCGAGCAGCGCCTCCACCTGGGATTCGGTCAGCGTCTTGGGCACGCGCAAGGCTTGCTTGGCCGCCTGCAACTTGAGCGTCGGGTCAGCGCTCAGGAGGTGCTCACGCAAGGCCCAACGAAAATAGCGTTTGAAAACGGTCAGTCGCCTGTTCGCCGTGGTGGCTTTGGTGACACTGTGTTGGTCCGAGAAATACGCGTTCAAGTCATGTTCAATCGTGGCCGTCAACTCGCGCCCACGGCCGTGGAGCCAGCGGGCATAAAGCGTCAGATCGCGCCGATAGGCAGCAAGCGTGTTTCTTGACAGTCCCTCTTCAAGCCACAACGCATCAATGAACGCATCGATTGACGCATCCTGCGGCGCTGCGACTGTATGGCCTTGCATGGTGATTTGACGCTTCAAGTAGCCGATGAAATGAAAACCCGATAGCCATATTAACTGTCCCCGCCTTCGTGAGGCGTGATACGCAGCATTGACGACAACGCGGCTGTGGTGCATTTCGCTGCTATTCTCACCCGGTGAATTACCTGCAGCTTTTATTTCCCGATTTCTCTCTGATCCTGTGTGGCTACCTGTTGTGCAACTTTAGCCCCCTCAAGCGTCCGCTGTGGGAGCAAGTTGAGACCTTGGTGTATTTCCTGTTCTTCCCGGTATTGCTCTTTCACTCGATCATCAAAAGCCCGCTTGACATTGGTGCAGCGTCCAGTTTGATAGGTGCTGGATGGGCACTGGCAACCACCGGCATTGCCCTGGCATATTCCTTACCTCACGTGCCATGGCTAAAGCGATACATCCCGGAGCGCGAGCATGCGGCTAGCGCCCAAGTCGCTTTTCGCTTCAATTCATTTGTTGGGCTGGCCCTGGCAGACCGGTTGGCAGGACCGCAAGGCTTGCAGTCGATTGCGGTGCTCATTGGCGTGTGCGTACCGCTGCTGAATGTCGGCGCCGTGTGGCCCATGGCGCGGCATGCAAAACGCGGTTTGCTGCGGGAACTGGTGCGCAACCCCTTGATCATTGGCACTGTGTCCGGTCTGACGGCAAATCTACTCGGGCTGACGCTGCCGTTCTGGCTCGAGCCCACTGTCAGCCGCATTGGATCGGCCTCTTTGGCGCTGGGTCTCATGGCTGCCGGTGCCGGAATGCAGTTCGGTACGCTTGGCCGAGCAAAAACGCTGGCACTGGCAGTGCTGGCGATCCGCCATTTCCTGCTGCCCCTGCTGGCACTGGCGTTTTCCCACTTGTTCCATCTCAACCAGCTTCAAAGCACCATCTTGCTGGCCTTTTCGGCATTGCCGACGGCATCCAGCTGTTACGTGCTGGCGACACGTATGGGTTATGACGGCGCCTATGTGGCTGGGCTGGTGACGCTTTCGACTGTGCTGGGCCTGGGGAGCTTGCCATTTGCCTTGGGGGTGCTGCGGGCGCTGTGACAGAACCTGCCGCAGCCGCCGAGGCCGGACCGAATCTCCAGCTAAAGCGTGACCTCATCGATTTGCCACGGGTTTAGAAACTGCTCGGCATAGCGTTTGTAAACGCCTTTTCGGAGAAAAATGTCAAACAAATCCGGATCGATATGGCCATTGGCTTTGAAGTCATTCATGATGCCCATGGCCTGCGACAGCTTCATCCCGGGCTTGTAGGGCCGGTCGCGAGCAGTCAAGGCTTCAAAAATGTCCGCAATACCCATGACCCGCGCCTGCACTGACATCTGCTCGCGCGTCAGACCTTTTGGGTAACCCTTGCCATCCATGCGCTCATGGTGTCCGCCAGCGTACTCAGGCACATTCTTCAGATGCTTGGGCCATGGCAATTGCTCCAGCATTTTGATGGTGGCGACTATGTGGTAATTAATGACGTCCCGCTCAGCGGGCGTGAGCGTGCCCGCCCTGATGCTCAGGTTTTCAAGCTCGTCGGAGGTGAGGAATTCGGTTTGAACGCCGTCCACATTGCGCCAGGTGCGCCCACTACCAATCTCACGCACGTGCTGCAAATCGCTGTCACTCATGGATTCAGCACCGACGTTCGCGCTGCGGATAAATTCCCGGTCGGCATTTAGTTTGTCGATCTCGGCCTGACAAATTGCCAGAATAGCGCCCTCGGCCGGTGGGTCAACACGCGGACGCAAAGCCAATTGCTGGCGTAAAGCGCTGATTTCTGCATCCCGTTTGAGTACCTCAAAGCGTGTGTCTATCAGATGTACACGGTCAAACAAAGTCTGTAGCTTGGTGGCTTTGTCCACCACATGAACCGGGGTTGTGACCTTGCCACAATCATGCAGCAATCCCGCTATCTTGAGCTCGTAGCGGTCGTGATCGTCCATGGAGAATGTTGCCAGCGGACCCTCCTTGATTTCGGACGCAGCGTCGGCCAGCAGCATGGTCAGTGCCGGCACACGCTGACAATGACCGCCGGTGTAGGGCGATTTTTCATCAATTGCCAGGTTGATCAAACTGATGAAAGACTCAAATAGCGCTTCCAGCTGGGTCACCAGCAAACGGTTGCTCAAGGCAATGGCGGCCTGCGAGGCCAGAGATTCCGCCAGCCGCTGATCAGCGGAGGAAAAAGAAACCACCTTTTTTGAACCCGGCGCCTGCGCGTTGATGAGTTGCAGTACGCCGATCACCTCGCCCTCGTGATTCTTCATTGGCACGGCGAGCATTGACTGCGAGCGATAGCCGGTGCGTTCATCAAAGTGACGCGTGCCGGAAAAGTCAAAATTGGGCGCGGTGTAAGCGTCCGCAATATTGACGGTCTGGTTGTGAATCGCGGCGTAAGCCGCCACCAGCGAGTCGTTGGGTGCACCGTTTTCGTCGTGCAACGGAAGGTTGGGAAAACTGATGGCCGTGCCCGAGGTACCGCCCATGGCAAAGTGCAGCGAGTCGGTCCGCAAGATTTCGAAGCGCAGGTGTCGACCGTCTTCCATCATGCGGTACAGGGTGCCGCCGTCGGCATTCGTGATGGTCTTGGCGGCCAGCAGGATGCGCTCCAACAGCGGCGTGACATCGCGTTCCTTGGAAAGCGAGGCGCCGATCTCATTGAGTTGCTCAAGGCGTTTGAGCAAGTCGTCAACAGAATCCATCGTCACCTCTCTAAAGGATCACGGTTTAAGCAGGACCTTCAACACGTTTTGCAATCGGCGCGCCATGCCCGCCTCAAAATTACCGAGCAGGACGCTGGCGGCATCCTGGCCCCAAGTTTGCGCTGGTGTCGGATCGTTGCGCTTGGTCAACAGCTGCAACTGCAGCGCACGCCGGGCGTTAAGGTGTTCTGCCGGCGTTGGCACTTCCGAGGCCATCTCCAAACGCAACAACGCCACACTGGCGTCGCCTGCCGGGGCTTGCGCCAACGCTTTGGCCCAGGCGCTGCGGGTGGCAGCCGTGACGCGACTGCCCAGGTCCTGCAAGGAGGGGACCTGAGAAGCGTCGCGATGCTCCCATGCGCCCAGCAATTGCGTCAGGGCCTCTCCATGTGCCTGCGCGGCGAGTTTCCGCAGGGTAAATTGTGCACGTTCAAGCGCCTCGCGTTGGGCGCGAAACGCAGTGTCGCCCAAGCGCGGAGCTTCCTGCCAAGGCGCCGACGCAGCGTCACGGACGTCCCGACGTGGCGCTCTATCATCCGGGCGCCCGGCAAATCGGTCGTCACGTGAGCCTCGGCCGGTGTCTCTGGCGCCATCCCGGCCGCCGTCTTTGCGCTCGCCAAACTTGCCAGCACGTCCCACCGACGCAGGCTCAGTCTTTTTCATGCCGGGGCGGTCATCGCCACGCACTGCCACAACCGGCTTGGGTGCGGCTTTGGGCGGCGCAGCCGGTTCCGGCGGCTCTGACGCCTGCACTGCTTCTGCTGTTTCTGCCGCGGTACCCGTATCCGGGGCAACCGTCGTCGCTGAATTTGCTATAGTTTCAGTAGCTGCTTGCGCAGACTGAGCAGTCTCCACAGCCTGATTTATTGCAATCTCCTGAACGGGTGCTGCGGCTGATTGCGCTGCCGCTTTAGCCAGTGCTTGCCCGCGCAACGCAGCTTCAAGCACATTCATGGCATTGCGAATGCTTTGCGCATCGCCTGACGCGTTGGCGGCTTCGAGCGCCTTGGCGGCTTCGAGCACCATGCGGTCGCGTTCACCCAGGGCGGCATCCGCTTTTTCGCGTTCAGCGGTCTTGCGGTTGAAGGCATCGTCAATTGGTTTTCGAAACGCGTCCCAGAGCTTTTGTTCCTGACGCCGATCCATCGGAACGACGTGGGTCTCAGCCTGCCAGCGTTGTTGCAGGGCCTTGACCGCATCAATACGAAGTTCAGGCTGTGCGCCCAACACCTTTGCTTCTTCAATCATGGCCTGACGCACCGCCAGGCTGCGCGTCTGCAGAGCCTCCAGCGGAGCCGCAGCCGCGCTGATGGCGGCATTCCACAAGGGCTGCAATTCGGCGAACACCTTTTCTCCGACGTGGCCGCCGTTACGCCAACGGTCGCCAAACTCATGCAACAAGCGGTTGAAACCTTTCCAGTCATCGTCCAGCGCTATCGGGTTGGCAGCAGCCCAGGCATTCACCTCTGCAATCAGTGCCAGGCGTTGCGCCCGGTGTTCCGCCGACTCGGCCTTGACCTTCTCCAACCACGTCTCAACCACTTTGTGCGCTTCATTGCAGGCGTCGTCAAAACGTTTCCATAAGGCATGGTTTGGCACACCGCCCTGGTCAGTCTGTTTCCACTGATCACGCAACAAGCGCAGGTTTTCCTGCATCTTGCGGCCGCCGATGGCCTGGCCCTCCGGGCGATTGAGCAAGCCCTCGGCCTTGGTCACCAGTTCTTCGCGCAACTGGTCGGCGCGCCACCGCTGCCAGCCTTCCAACTCGCCGGCGGCGGCCAGCGCCGCATGGGCCTGGTTCTCCAGCTTGTCGTCGATGAGTTTGCCGCATTCCTTGAGCGCATTGCGCAGGGCAGCAGCAGCACCGGCGCTGGCTTTGCCATGGCCTTCAGCGATTTCCTGCTCAAGTTTTGATAGCACCTCACGCACAGTTGACGTGGCTTTAGCCCTGATTTCCGGATCGATCTTTGGTTTTAGTGGCTTGACACTCACCTCGATCGGCACGCCCCGAGCCAGTCGCAGCTCGTCCGCCCAGACCGGCACGGACGGCAGCGCGGCAGCAGGGTCGTCAGCCGCAAGCACCGCTTGTGCCAGCGCACCCTTGAAGGCCTCCCAGACCACCAGCAATTGCGTGCGCGAGGCGTCAAGCAGCGGCGGAAACCTGGCTTCAACACTGGGCCAGTCGGCATCACTGAGCAGGGAGGCCGCCTGGGCTTGCCAGTGATCCACATCGGCATGCAGAGCATCCACCACCGCCTGCGCATCCTGCCACGACTTGGTGGACAGCACTTCAATGCGTTGCGCCAGCAAGACTGCGGCTTCACGTTGCACCTGCACGCGATGCTGCATGTCTTCGATCACCCGAACCCGGTCGCTCAACTGAACCCTGAGGGTGCTCAGTGGCTCTTTGCTCAAGGGTGCGCCGGCCTTGGCAGCATCACGCTGCCATGCCATGGCATCGGCGATATTGAGTTTGGTCAAGGCGAGCAGCGCCTGTGCCTTGTCAGCCCACTCCTTGGCAACGGACTCCTGGCCTTTGCTGCGTTTGATTTCATCAAGCTTTTCGCGCAATAGTTTGGCCGCCCCTTTATCCTTGGCACTGATCTCCTTGAATACCGCCTGCATTTGTTCCACGCTTGGTGCGCTGGCCAGCCAGTCGCGGATCCGCGCCGTGCGCTCAGTCGACGTGTGGGCCGAGAATGCGCCGTGCGTGAGTGCATCGAGCGGGTGAGGCTCATTGGCTTTGGCTGGGATGGGTGTCACTTCGGGGGCTTGGGCAGTTTTAGGGGAGGCTGAAAAAGGAAACATGAATCGCTCAAACAAAGACAAGGAGGATCCCCGCCGACGTTCGGACAGGGCTGAGAACCTATTTTCGCCGCTATTCTTACAGATTCAGCCAAAAGTAGGTTGATGAACTGCAGATACTGACAAAAGAAAGCCCGGCTGCCTGGCCAAAACCAGACCTACCGGGCTCGACAGCTGACACGAGGTCCATGCCGTCATCGGATTGCACACAGGGAGGGTTGAGTCCCCGTGTGCTTGGGGGCAATAGATTGCCTCCATGAAATGTCGGGGCCGCTTCCTCACAGCTACCCTGGGGTAGGGACTGGCTACTGCCGACACACCGCCTGTCGCATGACAAGCGATACCAGTTTAGACCGTCACCGCATCAAATTCAAGTCGAATTTTCAATCAATGCCTGGTTCTTGATTGCCTGAAGTTACTCGGAAACACAAGCTTGAAACCTCATTTCGCAGAACTTGCTTACCAAGGCACCACCCCGTCATGTAGCGTTAATTAGAATAACGAATCTATTTAATATGGTTGACTTGATATAATAAGTCCCCCTAGAATCCGCCCATCCCGGCCAAGGCCTAGGGATAACCCGAACCCGCTGCCGATCCCGGCATATTCAAATCTCTGCACAAGGCATGATAGACAACGCAGGATATTGATAGCGTACCAACCCAAACGTCGTGCTACTTTTGTTGAATTGTCCGCAATGCAACTCGGTGGCCCCCGCGAACGAAGGAGAAGCTATGACAGCGTCAAAAAAAATCACCCAGGGCTTGCGAGTCTTCGCATCTGACATCGCCCAGGGGTTCTTTGAAATCACCCATAACAGTTTTGCCCTGATCGGGCTGGCTGTTATATTTGTCGTCATCACCTTGACGGCACGCCCCGAACTGCGTCAAGTCGGAGAGGTCAAGCTTTTTAGCTGGCTGCAAACCCGCCAGATCGCAGTAACCGGATTGCCGAGCGAAATCGACGCGATTGATCGCGCCACGGCCAGCAACCCGCAGGATTTGCCCAAACAACAGGCTGCAGTCGCCTATTGGTTGAGCAAAAAATATCGGGTGGCGCCCGAACCGCTCAGCGCCCTGGTGGCTGAAGCCTATGAAATCGGCATCCATACCAAGCTCGACCCGACGCTGATTCTGGCGGTGATGGCGGTGGAATCCGGGTTCAACCCGTTTGCCCAAAGCCCGGTGGGCGCCCAGGGGCTGATGCAGGTCATGACCAAGGTCCACAGCGACAAGTATGAAAGCTTTGGCGGCAAACTGGCGGCCTTTGATCCCCTGACCAACCTGCGCGTGGGCGTCAAGGTGCTGCAGGAATGCATCACTCGCGCCGGCTCCATGGAGGGTGGCCTGCGGTTTTACGTGGGTGCCGCCAATATTGAAGACGACGGCGGTTATGCGGGCAAGGTGATGGCCGAGCATGCCCGCCTGCAAATGGTGGCAAGGGGCCGTGCCGTGCCGCTCTCCGCCCCCCAGACCATTCCGGTGCTCGCTCCGGCCAAGATTGACAACAATTCCGAGAAAGTTGCGGCGCTGTTCAGTTCCTGAGTTCCTGGCTTTGGCGGCTAGTCCGCCTTGTCAGTTAAAATCAGCAGGTACGCGACTGGCGATAGGCGCTCAGCCCCTCAGGGCGTGAGACGCTGAAGTGGGAACACCACGGGGGAGCGTGCCGCATTACCGAGATGGCATATGTGTTCAGCCGTTCGCCTGGGCAGCCCTGGTTTCATCTTGCATGACCCCCAGGCCCATTGTCTCTAAGGACTGCCATGTACAACCGTCATATTCTCATAGAACAAACCGATCCCGAGATCTTTGCTGCCATCCAGGCTGAAAACGCCCGCCAGGAACAGCACATCGAACTGATTGCCAGCGAAAACTACGCGTCGCCTGCTGTCATGGCGGCCCAGGGGACGCAGTTGACCAACAAATACGCCGAAGGCTACCCCGGCAAGCGCTATTACGGTGGCTGCGATTACGTTGATGTCGCGGAACAATTGGCGATTGACCGCGTCAAACGCATCTTCGGCGCCGATTGCGCCAATGTCCAACCGCATTGCGGGGCTTCCGCCAACGAGGCCGTGTTTCTGGCGTTTTTGAAGCCCGGCGACACCATCATGGGCATGAGTCTGGCTGAAGGCGGCCACCTGACGCACGGCATGGCACTCAATATGAGCGGAAAATGGTTCAACGTGGTGAGCTATGGATTGAACGCCAAGGAAGAGATTGACTACGATGCCATGGAGCGCAAAGCCCATGAGTCCAAACCCAAACTGATCATCGCTGGCGCCTCAGCTTACAGCCTGCGCATCGACTTTGAGCGTTTTGCCAAAGTGGCGAAGGAAGTGGGCGCGATCTTCATGGTCGATATGGCCCACTATGCCGGCCTGGTCGCCGCCGGCCTGTACCCGAATCCGGTGCCGCATGCTGACGTGGTCACCTCCACCACCCACAAGAGCCTGCGCGGCCCGCGGGGCGGCATCATCTTGATGAAAGCCCAGCATGAGAAGGCGATCAACAGCGCTATTTTCCCCGGCCTGCAGGGCGGCCCGCTGATGCATGTGATCGCCGCCAAGGCTGTCGCCTTCAAGGAGGCGCTGGCGCCTGAATTCAAGATATATCAGCAACAAGTGCTGAAAAACGCCCAGATCGTGGCTGAAACGCTCACCAGTCGCGGCCTGCGCATCGTCAGCGGCCGCACCGAGAGCCACGTCATGCTGGTCGATTTGCGCGCCAAGGGCATCACCGGCAAAGAAGCTGAAGCGGTGCTGGGCAGCGCCCACATGACTATTAACAAGAACGCGATCCCCAATGACCCGGAAAAACCCATGGTCACCAGTGGCGTGCGCATCGGCACGCCGGCCATGACGACCCGCGGTTTCCGGGACGAGGAAGCCCGTCTTACTGCAAACTTGATAGCAGATGTGCTTGATAACCCGCGCGATCCAGCCAATCTCGACGCCGTGCGCGCCAAGGTCAACGCCCTGACCGCACGCTTCCCCGTATATGGTTAATTGCGGGACAGACCGCAGTTACGCGCAGCGAACCAGCTCTGTCCTCAACTGATCAAGTATGAAATGCCCCTTCTGTAGTCATTCCGAATCCCAAGTGGTGGAAACCCGGATTTCTGAGGACGGGGATTTCATCCGGCGCCGGCGCCAATGCGCATCGTGCGAAAAGCGCTTCACCACCTATGAACGTCCCGACGTCAACTTCCCCACGATCGTCAAAAAGGATGGCCGCCGCATTGAGTACGAGCGCGCCAAAGTGCTGGCCTCCATGAAGCTGGCGCTGCGCAAGCGCCCGGTGAGCACCGAGCAGGTGGACTGCGCGATTGAACGTATCGAGGAGAAACTGCTGAGCCTGGGGGTGCGCGAGTTGCCATCCGCCCGCATCGGCGAACTGGTCATGCGCGAGCTCAAAAAACTCGACAAAGTGGCCTACGTGCGCTTTGCCAGCGTGTACCGCAGCTTTGAGGATATTGACGAGTTCAAGACCCTGGTGGATGAGGTGCGGCGTTAGCAAGACCGTTGCAGAAACTTCAAATGAAGGAAAAGCGGCGTGGACGCCGACACCGCTGGTCAACCGTACATGCCCGCCTGTCCACTGGGACTAACCATACCTTCCAGTTCCATCAAAATCCGCTCTTATGCGCACAAGTCAAAGGTCCGCCGGATTTACATTGATTGAACTAATGGTCGTGATCGCCATTATCGCCATCTTGATCAGGCTGGCGGCACCTTCGTTCGTCCAGCTGATCACAAAATCCAACGTATCCAGCGCGGTTAATACTTTTTTGGCGGACATGCGCTTCGCACGCAGTGAAGCGGTCCGCCGCGGCGGCGCGGTCATCATGTGCCGCAGTGATGCACCTGAAACGTCACCACCCCATTGCAACACCAATGACGGGCCGGGCGGCGCTGGGTGGGTCAGTGGCTGGATTATTTTTGAAGATCGCAACGGCAATCTCGACTACACCACGGGAGATCAATTGTTGCGAGTGCAGGGACCGATCAAGAACGTCGACACTGCCCTCGAAGGTAGCAGCGGCTCCACCAAGTTTCAGTTCACTTCGGTGGGACGCTTGAAAAGTCTGACATCCGCCACTTCCTTGAGATTTGGCACAAATATGGATACGAGTCTTCAACGCAGGATCTGCGTCAATCAATCCGGACGGGTCCGCATCGTTGGTGACGGATCAAACGTAGATTGCACATCGAGTACCGATCGATGAAACCCTTCAAACTTACCCGGCACCAGTCTGGTGCCACCCTGATCGAAATACTCGTCACGGTGCTGATTCTCTCGATCGGCCTGCTGGCAATGGGTGCCATGATGTCGTACGCCACGCTGATGCCCAAGTTTTCAGGCAATCGCTCGGTGGCCATGAGCACCGCTACCAACATGATCGAGCGCATGCGCGCCAATCCTTCCACCTGGAACGCGGCAGGGACCCAGACGTTTTCGATCAATGACGCTTACAGCACTGCAACGTTTAGTGTTACACCCGGATCCACTTCACTCCCCAGTGGCAGCACCTGCAGTTTTCCAAACTGCACTCAAGCCGCCATCGCCACCATGGACCTTGCGCTGGTGCAGCAACAGCTAAATCAGCAGCTCTCACCCGCCGGTCTGACGATTGCAGTGACCAATCCGCCCACCAGCACCGAAGGCGATCTATGGGTCATCTGGCAGGAGCCATCCGCTTACGGCAGCTTCAGCACCGCTGGCAGTGACAATTGCCCCGCAGCCGTCAAGGCACTGAATCTGACTCCGGCACCCCGCTGTGTTTATCTCCCATTCAAGCTATGAAACACGCGCCCGTTTTCGCGCCCAGGCAAAGGGGCTTCTCACTGATCGAATTGATGGTGTCCCTGACGATCGGTTTGATCATCATGCTGGCGGTAGTCAGTGCCTATCTGGGCTCCGCCGGTGCCGGCCGTACCGCCGAAGCCATTGGGCGGATGAATGAGGACGCCCAGATGGCATTGACCATCCTGAGCCAACAGTTGCGCATGGCGGGCGTCAACCCGTCGCAACCGGATCGTTCAACCGTGGCGACGGGCACCAATACGCTCGGAAACTCGGTGCCCTTGCACAACACACTGACCAATGCCTATGTCCTGCGGGGCTGTGATCTAAGCTTTTCTGATGTCAAGACTGCCGCCTCGACCGGGAGTCTGACCTGCGGGCACACTGCTTCGAGCAGCGGCCCCGATTCAATTGCCATTGCCTATGAAGCCGACCGCTACAACACCATTCCCACAAGCGCCGGGGTGCCCACCGACTGCATGGGCAGCGGGATCACCCCCACCACGGCGGGCTACACGAAGTCGGATAACGCAACAACCGCCACCGCCACCATTTACGAGGCAGAAAATCGTTTCTTCGTCGGTACATCCACCAGTGTTGTCAATCCCACGCTGTATTGCAAAGGCAATGCCTCAGCCTATGGTCAACCGCTCATCGAAAACATCGAAGACCTGCAATTGCGCTATGGAACCAGCAACCCCGCCGTGACACCGACCAAAGTGCTTGGTTATCTCAAAGCCTATGAAGTTGACAACGATGCGACAACATTGACGGGATTGACCGGCGCTGCGTCGCGCTGGAATGCCGTCAAAACGGTGCGAATTTGCGTTGTAGTCCGAAGTGAAAACCCGGTTCTGGACTCGATCGCATCGGCAAAGTACATGAACTGCGCAGAGCCGCCAACGCTGGTTTCGCCCAACGACAAATATCTGCGCCGCGCCTACACCACCACTGTTGTTCTACGCAACAAATAAATACACCATGTTTACCAGCCCACTGGAACTCCAGCCACAAGCACCGGTTCGCGGTCGCCGTTCGCAGGGCGGCATCGTCCTTATCGTCGCACTGATCATGCTGGTGGTGATTTCGCTGCTGGCGGCGATGAGCGTGCGCAACGCCACCTCGAGCGAGGCCGTCAATGCGAATGTGCGGCAAACCCAGCTGGCAAGCCAATCGGCTGAAACAGCCTTGCGATACTGCGAGGACGCGCTGCTCAACGTGGTGTCTGGTGGCACCGCCACCTTCAATATTTCGTCGCCCCCCAGTTCAGCCACGTTGGCCTTTGATGTGACGCTTGTTCAAGACTATGTGGCCGGCACGCCCACTTCCATGGTGCCTGCCAACTGGGACAGCACCACCGCCGGCAACAAGATTTTGATCTTGCCCACAGCGTCAGTGAACCACGCTGGCATCTCCAGCACCTTTACCCGTCCGCCGGAATGCATGATCGAGCGCCTGGCGCCATCGACCGCGAGCAGCTATTCAAAAAGCTTCAACATCACCGCCCGC
Source organism: uncultured beta proteobacterium (assembly GCA_963810395.1). GTDB lineage: Bacteria > Pseudomonadota > Gammaproteobacteria > Burkholderiales > Burkholderiaceae_C > Rhodoferax. The sequence goes on from CAWENC010000002.1 coordinate 907,510, forward strand.
GGCTTTGGCCCCGAGGTGCCCGCAGCGGATTCAACCCGCAGCCGACCGGTCGGCAGCGAGGTGTGGATGCAATCCAGCCTTGAGCTCAATTGAAATTCAGTAGAGGAGTTAACACCATGTTCAATCTCAAGCAAGTGTTCAGGGTGGTCGTTGCCACGCTGGCCGCTGGGTTCTCTCTGGTGTCGCAGGCGGTCACGATGTCGCAGACGCCACTGCTGACCCAGAGTGGTTCGATCACGCCCAACCTGATGCTGATCTTTGATGACTCCGGCTCGATGAGTTCGCAGTACCTGTACCAGTATGGTGGCACTGCTAATGCATTCGGCTACCCCGGCCCTGGGGTGAAGGGACAAAGCGCGACTTGTCCCTCTCCGATGACGATCGACGTTACATGCACCTATAACTCCCCATCAACAACGCTTAATTCCACAACGCCGTACTACGAACTCTCGCCAGATGTGAACCGCATGTCCTACGATCCCAGAGTTCTGTACAAAGTGCGTCTTACCAGTGTGAGCGGGGTGACGACGACCAAGGCCACTGCCAGCACTGCGGATTTTTTGGTTTTCCTGTACAAGAATGCGCTGGGTAGCCCGGCCGTTTGGGGCGGAACAGCCGCTGAACCTGACCCCACCCTTCAAGCCAGCTATTTTTCGCCCTACACGCCGAATGCCACACTGTTGGCAGCGGGTTCGCCAGTGCGCTCCTATCCGGTCTGCATTGGAACTTCTGCTGCCTGCACCGCGCTGGGTGGCGCCGGACCTTTTCCAAAGTTCATCAATCGCACAGACTGCAATGGCGGGTTGGCCGGTGGCAGTTGTTCTCTCGCAGAGGAGCAACAAAACTACGCCAACTGGGTGAAGTTTCACAGCAACCGGCTGGACCTGGCCAAGACCGGCCTGGGTTACGCCTTTCAATACATGGACGGCACGCTGCGGCTGGGCTGGTCCGTGATTAGTGAATTGGGAAGCTCCGGGGGTGGCGACCACGGCGGCGGCACCCCCGCCACCACCTTGGGCGCAACCGGTGAAGGTGTGAGCCTGTTGGACCAGGCCCGAAAAAATGCTTTATATACCTGGCTCTATTCCCGTGACGCATCCAGCATGACGCCGCTGCGGGAATCCTTGATCGCCGTCGGCAAATACTTCTCGCGAGCCGACAATCTGGGGCCCTGGGCCGATACGCCCGACCCGACCTCGAAGGGCCTGGCGACGTTATCAACCACGAGCACCGACACCCTGGCCAAACGTCTGGCCCACGCTTCCTGCCGCCGCTCCTTCGCCTTGCTGACTACGGACGGTTATTACAACGACGACGATCCGGCCACGGGTGATACAGACTACACCGCCATCACGACCATCACCGGCAGCACCCCCTCGGGCACCACTCTGACCTTCAACTATAACGGTCGAACCAAGCCCTACGCCAAGCAATCTCCAGCGTCGACGTCTTATGCACAGACAACCATGGCTGATGTAGCCATGAAGTACTGGATTACCGATCTTCGTCCAGATTTAATCAATAACGTTGCCAAAACCAGCAACAATGACTCGTTTTGGCAAAACATGGGCTTTTACGCGGTGGGTCTGGGGGTTTTCGGCACCTTGCCTCAGACTGCGGCAACGCTGGATGCCATAACCCTCGGTACTACCGCCTGGCCTGACCCGCTCGCCAAGGGTAATAATGCGATAACCATTGACGACATGTGGCATGCCACGGTCAATGCCCGCGGGCGGATGCTGAGTGCCCAGAATGCCGACGCCCTGAGCGACGGTGTCGAGGGCATGCTGTCCGATATCAACAAAGTCGAGTCATCGCAGTCCGGGGTTGCCGCCTCCACCCTCAGCCTGACCACCACGACAAGAAAATACACGCCGAACTACACCACCGGGTCGTGGATTGGCAACGTTCTGGCCTCCAACCTGGAGCCCAAGAGCGGTGCTGAACTCTGTACCCAGTGGCGGGTGTCGGGTTCGTGGTTAGCAGATCCTCTGGATGCGACGAAAACGCATTGGTACGTAGGAGGAAAATGGGACGGAACCCCTGACCTGCCGCCCTGCACTGGCACCCCCAGCAGCTACAGCGGCATCACCTATACCGGGCGCGTCATCTATGCCTGGAACGGCTCGGCCATGGGAACATTCGATAGTTCCAACAGCTACGTCACGAGTGCAACGACCGGTGTGGCGAGCGCGGGCGGCCTCACGGCTAATGCGAATCTGATCAATTATTTGCGCGGCGATCAGAGCAACGAGGACATCGTCGACGCCAAAGGCATGATCGTCACCTCGAAATCGTACCGGGCACGCCCGTTCCTGCTGGGCGACATTGTCAATTCGACGCCCACCTTCATCAAAGGTGCCTTGAACATGAGCTATGACAAGCTGCCAGCCGGCACCTACGGTCAAGCCAGCTACAACGCATTTATCGCCGCCAAGGCCGCGCGCGCCGAGGGTGTGTTGTTTGCCGGTGGCAACGACGGCATGTTGCACGGCTTTCGTGACGGCCTGACCGCCTCCGATGGCCTCGGCGGCAAAGAGGTGTTTGCCTTTGTGCCGCGCGCCGTCATGCCCAAAATGTCTCAATTGGCCGGCAGAAGCTACAACCACCAATACTATGTGGACGGTCCGACGGTGGAGGCGGATGCCTGCCTGACTGGCGGCTCCAGTTGCACTGTTTGGAGCAACCTGCTGCTGGGCACCGCAGGTGCCGGCGCCAAGACCGTGTTCGCGCTGGACGTCACCAACCCGACAAGCATGACCGCCGCCAGCGTCAAGTGGGAGATCACCACCACGTCTCCCGCCACGGCCGGCATCGGCGACTATGCCAACCTGGGCAACATCGTGACTGATGTACAGACCGGGCTCACCGTGGGCGGTCAATGGGTGGCGGTTTTTGGCAATGGTTACACCGGGGCCGATGGCAAAGCCCACCTGTATGTGGCCAATCTGGATACCGGCGCCAGAATCGCCGACATCCCTGCAGGTCTCGCCAGCAACAACGGCCTGGGCGGCGTGCGCCTGCTGCGCGACGCCAACCAGCGCATCATCGCCGCTTACGCCGGGGACCTGAACGGCAGCCTTTGGAAATTCGACCTGTCAAACGCCAATCCGGCCAGTTGGGGCGTGGGCGTGGGTGGCGCACCGCTGTATAAGACGCTGACGACCCCAGTCAAGCCCATCACCGCCACGCCGACGGTGGTTGCGCATCCTCTCAATGGCTACGTCGTGGCCTTTGGCACCGGCAAGCTTTTCGAATCGACCGACGTTCCAAACACCGATCGCCAGTCGCTGTACGGTGTGTGGGACAGTGTGACACCACCGGCCGCGACCGTGGTCGACCGGAGCAGTCTGGTGCTACAGACCATCTCAGCGGCGATCTCTGGCAGCACCATCATCACCAACATGAATCTGTCGACCACGACGGTCGCGCTCAACTACTACTCGGTGTCCAGGAATCCGATCAACTGGACCACCGCCAGCACCACCCCGCGCGGCTGGTATATCGACTTGCCCAACTCCGGACAACGGGTGATCTATCCGCTCGAAACGCTGCTTGGCAAGTATGCCGCTGTAGATACGGTGTCACCATCGAACGTGGTCACAAACCCCTGCCTTGCAAGCGGTTCCGGCAAGGCATGGAACTACGTCATCGACATGGTGACAGGCGGTGGCCCAAACGAAGCCATTTTTGACACCAACGGCGACAGTTTGATCAACACCTCGGATTTATTGGTCAGTGGCTATGAAAATGCGGCTGATGGAAGAACGCGCTACATCAAGAATGAAGCGCTATCAAATTCCACGGCCACGGCCTTTACCCCGCTGAGTACGCAACAACTGCCCACGTTCCAGTTATCCTGCAAGTTGCTGGGTAATTGCAAGACGGCTGGTGCCAGCGTGGTGAAACGAACCTGGCGCCAGTTGTTCCTGCGCTAACATGGCGCTGTTGCAACAGGAGTTAGATCGATGCCCTTACTTTTAACCCGTCATCGGCGCCCGGCCAGCGGCTTCACGCTGATTGAAGTCATGATTGTGGTGGCCATTATCGGCATTCTTGCTGCAGTTGCCATGCCGTCCTACACCCGCTATATCGCCCGGGCCAACCGGGCCGATGCCAGAACGCAACTGCTACAGGCGGCCCAATTCATGCAACGGTTTTATTCGGCCAATGACAGGTATGACCAGGATCGCGCGGGCAACGCGGTACTTGGTCAGGTTCCAGGCAACCTCCTGCATTCGCCAGCCGACACTACCGCGCTTTACGACTTGGACATTCCCTCCGCCAGTTTGTCGGCCTCGGCGTTCACGTTGCAAATGGTCCCGGTCACCGGTGCAAAGATGGCCAATGACGAGTGCGGCACCTTCACCCTGACTCACACTGGTGTGCGCGGTGTGAACGTTGGCGGCGCGGCTGGCAGCACCGATCTGCGGGACAAATGCTGGAAGTAAAACATCGCGTCAATCTTATCTGCTGGCGGTGACAGGCAAGCTCCTTGAGCCCTCTGCGGTGCTCCTTTTTGTATAGCTGCTTACGCAAGCCATATAAGCGCTACAGCCCGAAATGACAAAGGCCAACTGGACAGTACTGCTGCTGTCACTGATGATGCTCGTGGTGCCCGCGATGGGCGTGCCGCACGAAGAACTACTGCAGGACACGCTGAAATCGATTGGGGTCTCTTTTTTTGCGCTCGCCGCAGCCTTTGTTTTCTTCTGGCAACCGCGCCAGCACAGTGCCACGCTGAGTTTTCACCACCTGCTGTGGTTGCCGTTCGGGCTCATGGCCTATGCGCTGGGCAGCATGATGTGGTCGCATACCTACCTGGGCGGTGTGGAAGCGATCCGCTGGTTTGTCTTCGGCCTGATTCTGTTCCTGGGCATGAACACCTTGACCCTGGCTCGGGTCACACCATTGGCTTGGGGTATTCACCTCGGTGCGGCGTTGGCAGCGCTTTGGGCGGCCCTGCAATTCTGGTTTGACTGGCAGTTTTTCGCCCAGGGACCAAACCCGGCATCGACCTTTGTCAATCGCAACTTCTTTGGCGAATTTCTTGTTTGCACTTTTCCGTTTTCGGTCCTTCTGTTGACCCGGGTAAAGAACAAGACAACTGTCTATTTGTTGACTTTCTCTCTCGGCTTCAATGTCGTGGCCCTGATGATGACCGGTACCCGTTCCGCACTAACCGGTCTGTTGATCCTGCTCGTGCTGCTTCCCGCCATCGTGTTCCGATACCGAGAACAGATGGTGTCGACCGGCTGGCGAACCGGCCTTGGCGTTGGGCTTGTGGCGCTGCTGATCGGCACGGTTCTGGTTTTGGGAAGCATCAAGACAGCAAACCCCCAGCTGATTGGGGAATCCGGCCAGAGTGATGCCATCGATCGGGCTTTCAATCGCACTCTTTCCATGACGAAAGCCAGCGAATATAGCCACGGGTCGTTTTCAATCCGCGCCCTGATGTGGAAGGCAACCGGACGCATGATCCTGGCAAATCCCCTGGCGGGCGTCGGGGCTGGCGCCTGGGAAGTGAAAGCCCCGCTTTACCAGGAGGCCGGGGGCCAGGTGGAAACTGACTATTACGCGCACAACGAGATACTTCAGCTAGTGGCTGAGTACGGTCTGCTCGGCTGGCTGCTTCTCTTGAGCCTGGTGACTTACCTCCTGTGGGCCGCGCGCCGAACCTGGATCGATCAAACTCCCGAGGGACAACGCGAAGCGCCTGTACGCGCCCTCACACTGGCCAGTTTGCTGGTGTTTATGTTGGTCAGCAATGCAGGCTTCCCCTGGCGCATGGCAAGCACCGGGGCTTTGTTCGCGCTGAGCCTGTCCATTCTTGCCGCCTCCGATGCCCGCCTTGGCACAGGTAAAGCCTTCTTGTTGCGATCAGCCCAATGCGAGGCGCGCTGTTCTTCGTGGGCCCTGGCGGCGACAGTTGTTTGCACGGGGCTGGCTCTGTACATTGCGCAGCAAGCCATCGCGTGTGAAAGCAGGATTGTGCGGGCGGTCAAGATGGCCATGGAAATTCCCCAATCGGGCAAACCCAATGACCCTGGCTGGGATGGAACCAAGAGCGAAATGCTCACGCTTATACGGGAGGGCATCGCCATCAATCCGCACTACAGAAAGCTGACACCGATCGTGGCAGACGCTTTGGCTGGCTGGGGTGACTGGAAGAATGCGACCTGGATATGGGAATCTGTCCTTGAGTCGCGACCGAATGTTGTCGCCATGCTCGCCAACGTGACACGCGGGCACATGCAGGCTGGCAACTTCACGAAGGCTCAGGAGTCCCTCGACCGGGCCAGGAATCTGCAGCCGACGGCGCCAGCGCTGGCAACTTTGGAGGTGATGTTGTGGAGCCGAACCGGCAAGACCAGGGAGGCCGCGTTGCGCGCGAAGGAATTGCTTCGGGCCGGGGTAATCAATCCCGATCTGCTCAGGACCGCCTATTACCTGGGCATGCATGACCGGGATCCGGAACTTGCCATTCTGGCGCTCGAATTGCGAATCAAGAATTGGCCGGAGCAGGCCCCGGATGGATGGCTGAAGTTGGCTGAGATCTATAGGTCTGCCGAGGTAAAAAACGAAAGCAAGGCACTGCAAGCCTACCGCGCGGCGCTTGAGACAGCGCCACCTTCCCATAAAAACACAATTCTGGCAAAGATCCCGCCTTATTACCGGGAGCAGCTTTGAAAACGTTAACCGGCATTGCGGGGCAGCATCGATGCCCTGAACTGACGCGCCAGCATCGTCACTGGTACCGACCCCGTGTCAGAATCCAATGATGCTCTCCATGACCGAACCAGAACCCCTGATGGCACAAGCCCTGGCGCTGGCCGCCAAAGGCCTGACGCTGACATCACCCAACCCCCGTGTCGGCTGTGTGATTGCCAGCCCAGATGGCCGACTGCTGGGCCAGGGCCACACCCAGCGTGCCGGCGGGCCACACGCTGAAATCATGGCCTTGCGCGATGCTGAAGCTCAGGGCCATGGCGTGGTCGGCGCCACCGCCTATGTCACGCTGGAACCCTGCTCGCACCACGGCCGCACCGGCCCCTGCTGCGATGCCCTGATTGCCGCAGGCATCAAAAAGGTGGTCGCGTCGATTGCCGACCCCAACCCGCTGGTCTCCGGTCAGGGCTTCGAGCGTCTGCGCGCCGCCGGCATCGAAGTCGAAGTCGGCCCTGGCGCGGCAGAATCGCGTGAGCTCAACATCGGCTTTTTCAGCCGCATGATCCGCAAAACGCCGTGGCTGCGCATGAAGATCGCCGCCTCGCTTGACGGCAAGACGGCGCTGGACAATGGCATCAGTCAGTGGATCACATCGGACGCCGCCCGCGCCGATGGTCACGCCTGGCGAGCCCGCGCCTGCGCCGTGTTGACCGGCATCGGCACCGTGCTGGAAGACAACCCCAGGCTGGATGTGCGCCTGGTCGACACCGCGCGCCAACCGCATCTGGTGCTGGTCGACAGCCGACTGGAGATACCCCTGGATGCTCATCTTTTTATAGCTGGTCGCGCCTGCTACATCTATGCTGCAGCCAGAAATGATGCAAAAGAAGCGGCGCTTGAAGCACATGGTGCCACGGTCATTTATATGCCTGGCGCGAATGGCAAAGTGGATTTGACCGCGATGCTGCACGATCTTGCCGCGCGCGAGATCAACGAGCTGCACGTCGAAGCCGGTGAAAAGCTCAACGGCTCGCTGATTCGAGAGGCTCTGGTCGACGAATTTGTCGTCTACCTGGCACCCAAATTGATCGGCCAGGGGCGCGGCATGGCGCGCTTCGGCCCGCTCGATGACCTGGCGCAAGCGGTGACGCTTGAATTCAAATCCAGCGACCGGCTGGGGCCAGACCTGCGCGTCGTCGCCCGGGTCTGTGGCCGCGAGTCGTTCTAAGTGGCGACCCACAAGCCCGACTGGACCGCGCTGCTGCTGTCCGTGATGATGGTCATGGCGCCGGCCATGGGCGTTCCGCATGAGGAATTGCTCCAAGACACGCTGAAGTCAATCTGCGTTTCGTTCTTTGCCCTGGCCGCAAGCTTCACCTTCTTCTGGCATCTGCACCGGCAAGACGCGACGCTGGGCTGGCACAAACTTGCGTGGCTGCCGCTGGCGCTGATGGCCTACGCTCTTGGCAGCATGGTCTGGTCGCACACCTACCTCGGCGGTGTGGAAGCGATTCGCTGGTTGGTGTTCAGCCTGATTCTGTTCCTGGGCATGAACACCTGGACCCTGGCCCGGGTCACCCAGCTGGCTTGGGGCATTCACCTCGGCGCGGTGCTGGCGGCGCTCTGGGCCGCGCTGCAATTCTGGTTTGACTGGCGCTTCTTCGCGCAGGGCCCGAATCCGGCTTCGACCTTCGTCAATCGCAACTTCTTCGCGGAATTCATTGTCTGCACCCTGCCCTTCTCGGCCTTGCTGTTGACCCGGGTGCGCGACAAAAGCACGGTGTTTCTGTTGACCTTTTCTCTGGGCTTCAATGTGGCGGCGCTGATGATGACCGGCACCCGCTCCGCGCTCCTGGGCTTGCTGATCCTGGCGCCGCTGGTTCCGGGCATTCTGTGGATCTGCCGCAAGCAGTTTGCCTCGACCGGCTGGCGCACCGGCCACGGTTTTGCCTTGACCGCCCTGTTGATCACCACCGTCATGGCGATAGGCAGCATCAATACCGCAAACCCGAAGCTGATTGCGGAGTCGGGTCAGGGCGACGCGATCGATCGGGCCGTCAGTCGCTCGGTTTCAATGGCCAAAGCGACTGAGTACAGTCAGGGATCCTTTTCGATCCGCGCCTTGATGTGGAAAGCCACCGGCCGCATGATTGCAGCGCGTCCGCTCACCGGCGTCGGCGCCGGCGCCTGGGAAGTACAGATCCCGCTCTACCAGGAGCCGGGCAGCCAGCTTGAGACCGACTACTACGCGCATAACGAGCTTTTACAACTGATCGCCGAATACGGCCTGGTCGGCTGGCTGTTTCTGTTGAGCCTGCTGTCGTATCTGCTGTCGGCGGCTTATAGAACCTGGGCCGATAGGACCGAGGCCGGCCAACAGGAAGCGCCCCTGCGCGCCCTCACACTGGCCAGTCTGCTGGTGTTTCTGCTGGTCAGCAACGCCGGCTTTGCGTGGCGCATGGCCAGCACCGGGGCCTTGTTCGCGCTGAGTCTGTCAATTCTTGCCGCCTCCGATCTGCGCCTGGGCACCGGCAAGACCTTGATGGCGCGCACGCTGCAGTGGCAGGCGCGCTACTCGTTGTGGGCCTTGTGCGCGACCGCAGTCTGCACCGGGCTGGCGCTGTACATCGCGCAACAGGCGATCGAGTGCGAAGCCAAGCTGGTGCGCGCCGCCAGGATCGCTTTGGCCATTGCGCAATCAGGCCAGCCCAATAACCCGCGTTGGCAAGCAGAGAAAGACACGGTGCTGCAGCTCCTGCGCCAGGGCATCGCCATCAATCCGCACTACCGAAAGCTCACCCCGATCGCCGCCGATGCCATGGCGGGCTGGGGTGACTGGAAGAATGCCACCTGGGTGTGGGCATCTGTGCTGGCATCGCGACCGAATGTTGTTGTCATTCTGGCCAACGTGGCGCGCGGCTACCTGCAGGCGGGCGACTTTGCCAAGGCGCAGGAATACCTCAAGCGCGCCCAAAGTCTGCAGTCGACCGCGCCAACGCTGGCCTCTCTGGAAGTCATGCTGCTGAGCAAGACCGGCAAGGAGCAGGAGGCGGCAGTGCGTGCCAAGGAATTGCTGCAGGCCGGCACGATCGATCGCGATCTGGTGCAAACCGCCTATTTTCTGGGTTTGCACAATCAGAACCCGGCGCTGGCCATTCAGGCGCTGGAGTTGGGCATCAAGGCCTGGCCGTCGCGCGCCACGGATGGCTGGCTCAAGTTGGGGGCCATTTACGACTCGGCGCAAGTCGGCGATGAAAGCCGGGCTTTGCATTCCTACCAGGCGGCTCTTGACGCTGCATCCCCTTTGTAGGGGTAATCGTACTTTCGGTGCAAATTGACACGGTTACGCCGTAAACCTAGGCTCCATGCGGGATCCCGGACTGCCAGCGGTCATGTAAAGTCCGAGAATCATCTCAAATGGGTGGTTTAGCATGTCCAGCTACGAATTTCGGTATGTCGGCGCCAACAGCCTGCCAAGCCGCCTGTCCGATTTCGAGGTTCAGCGGTGCTTCCAACTTTCGCCAATCGACGTTGTTGCGCTGAACGAGCGATTTCGAACGGGCCGGCGGGCCGGTGCTGCGGTCCTGCTGCTTTTTCTGAGGGCATCGGGCCGTCCCCTGGACCGGTTTACAACCCTGCCGAAAGCATTGCTGCAACATGTTGGCGATGCACTGGGCGTGCGCGCACCCACAATCGCTTCGTTGCGCACCCTGTACGCCCGCCGGCAAACCCTGTACGAGCATCAGCTCTGGCTACGGGAATACCTTGAACTCAAAGACGTTGACCAGGCCGCCAGTGATCGACTGGTGGTCTACCTTCAAGCCCAGGCAAACGAGGTTAACTCGATAGACGAATTGGTCGTAGCGGCCAATCGCTGGCTGTATGAGCAAAAACTGCTGATCCCTGGCGATCGCCAGGTTCGCGACCTTGCACGCAAATGTTTTGCTACGGTCGAGGCAGACATCCTCAAGATCGTGTTGGCCACGGTCCCAGCACAGTCGATTTCACGCTACGAGTTCGTGGTCTTCGGTTTCTACAACAAGACTTCAACCACAGTTTTGGAGTGGCTCAAGACGCCGCCGAAACGCCACAGTCCGACCGCTTTGGCGGAGACGCTCGACAAAATCAAATTTCTCAAGGAGTTGGGCGTCGATACATGGAATTTCGACGCCATTCCGCTGGAAAAGCAGCGCGGCTACGCCCAATCCGTGCAGGCTCGTCGTCCGGTCAAGACAAACCAACTGGCTGAATCCGGCCAAACCATTGAATTGGTTTTCTTTTTGCGCATCACCCTGCTTGAGCTCACGGACACGGTGATCTATCAGGCTGGCCGACGGGTCTCTGACATGGTCCGCCAGGCCTACGACAAGACCCAGGTCAAGCAAGCTCGGTCGTCGGTTGAATACCGCGACCGCCTGGTCGGTATCAAAACGCTGGTGGCCGACACCAGCAGGCCCGCTGAAGAACGGCTGGCCGCCATCGGCCTATTGGTCGCTGACATTGGGGAGACCCCAAGTACCAGTCATGCCGCCAGCGTGCGGCAAACGCTGGCCGCGGAGCCCAGCCGCGTGCGAGCGTTACTGAGCAGCCTGCAGGATCTCGATTTTCAGGGACGTGCGAACGACAACAGCCTCAAATTGCTGAAGTCGCTGCGGGAAATTTATGCTGGCAAGCTCAATGAACTTCCCGGGGACCAATCCTTCCCGGTCGACAAGCCATGGCAAGAGTTGGTCAATGATCCGGATCGAGGTCGAGCCCTGAAAGCCTTGGAGGCCTGCGCCATGGTCGGTCTGCGTAAAAGCTTGCGGCGTGGCTCGGTCTGGATCGATCACAGTTTCTCTTACCGGTCGCGCGACCAATTGCTGATCTCACCATCCGACTGGGAAGACCAACGGGGCCGGCATCTGTCTATCCTGGGACTGCCGCTGGACGCGCAAATCTTCATCGACCCACTGCTCAAACATATTCAGGCCGGCCTTGCTGCCGTGGCAGAAGCCAAACAGGCGGGGAAACTGACGATTGACGCCCAGGGCATGTTGCACCTGCCCAAGCTTGAAGCCCTACTGGAGGAAATGGAACCGAGGCGAACACGCGACCTGATGTTCAAACAAATTGGCGGCGTGCAGTTCCCTGACTTACTGCTGGAGATGGATGCGCAGACCAACTTCAGCGAGATTCTTCTGGCCCGCCGGGCCCGCGATGAAAAGGAATTGGTGGCGCTGTATGCGGCACTGATTGCGCACGGCACAGAAATTGACGCCAAGAGCGTCACCGCCATGACGCCTCAGCTCAGCACGGACCAAATCTCAGTTGCTATGCGCGCCCTTGAAGCGCCGGGTCGACTGCGCCGCGCCAACGATCGCGTGGTTGAATTTCAGGGCAAACACGCCATCGCCGATTTGTGGGGCAGCGGCAAGACGGCATCGAGCGACATGATGAGCCTGGATACATCCAAGCACCTGTGGAATGCGCGGGTGGATCCAAGGCGACGCACGCATGCTGCCGGGATCTACACCCATGTGCTGGACCAGCACGGCATCATTTACGATCAGCCGATCGTCCTGAATGAGCGCCAGGCTGGCCCGGCAATAGAGGGCGTCGTGCGCTACAACGACAGCAATGAACGGGTGCGCCTGTCGTTGCTGGCGGTTGACACGCATGGCTATACCAACCCAGGAATGACGATAGCCAAGATGCAGGGGTTTGATCTGTGTCCGCGGCTACGCAATCTGACAGAGCGAAAGCTGTTCTTGCCACGCGACCTGGAGGCGCCTGAGGGACTGGACCAGGTGCTTGTGCGTGATGTCTCGCTCAAAGCGATTCACAAGGAATGGGACGAGCTGTTGCGGCTGGCGGCATCCATCCGCAGCGGCCATGTCAGTGCCAACGTGGCTTTGCATCGCTTCGGCAGCGCTGCGCAGGGCGATCCCGTGCACCGCGCTGCGGACCAGCTGGGCCGATTGCTGCGAACACTGTTCCTGTGCGATTACTTCAGCAACCCTGAATTCCGCCGGGAGATCCACACCATTCTCAATCGGGGCGAATCGGTACACCAATTGCAACGGGCGATCTACTACGGCAGGGTGCCGCCAGAGCGGGGACGCCGCAAAGACGAGATGATTGCAATTTCCGGATCGCACACCTTGCTGACCAATCTGGTACTGGCCTGGAATACCCACCGGATGCAGAACACAGTAGAGCAATGGCGCAATTCCGGGCAGAAGATTGAGGACTCCTGGCTGGCGCGCATGGGTCCGGCCCATTTTGCGCACGTGAATTTTCGGGGGACGTTCAAGTTCGGCGTGTCGCGGTACGCGGAAATGCTGTTGAGTCAGTCCTCGACACCAGCACGAAAAGTTGCCTGAACTGTTGAGACATTTCGACAGCGGCGCGGGGTGCGCTTGACAGATCAGGCGAATTGCAACTCGATCTTGCCGGTCCGCCGACGCACGGGGCCGACGACGATCTTGACGTCATGGCCAAACTTCGTCACCGACTCAAGCAGCTTGGCTTCGCTTACACCACGGAATTGGCCTCGCGTAATGCGTGACACCTTCGACTGGTCGATACCGAGCAGCTCAGCGGCGAGTTGCGGCTTGGGCAAATTTCAAATAGAAGTTCATGAGGGGACCGTCCCGATCGGTCTGCGTCCTATTGAGCTGGTACCCACTGGCAAATCCTACGGGTCACGGTGCAATATTGGTACCGGCCAGGCCTGACCTGGTTCACAACCGTCATTTGCTCGTCGTGGCAGACCTGCACCATGACGCTTGGTGGCCTGTAAATTGGCGGCTGATAGCCCCCTTGCGGTGGTTCACGCGCTGCAAGTTCATCATTGAGTGATGCCCTGGCTTCATCCAGCGCGTACTGCGCACCGGCGACATACTGGCCAACCCGCTGCGCCTCGCCGCCCCAACCAGCGCGCAGTAGCGCACGCATGAAATCAGCCGAATGCCCGTAGTTGGCATCGCTGCCACCAGTCAGCCAGGTCTCGGCGTGCGCCAACTCGTGCGCCAGGACGGAGCGCAGTCCGCCACCGTTCAATTGCCACTGTGGAATTCGAATCCGGTGGATCCCGCCGGTGTAGTCACCACCAATGTTGGGGCCAAAATCGCTTCCTTCGCAAACCAGCACGTCGGGCATGCGCGAAGCAGCGTTGGGGAAGCCACTTTGCGCCACGGTTTGCGCAAGCTCTGTGACATTCGCATCGCGCCAACATGTAGCGCCGGCGCTACCAATCGACGCCGCTATGGCGAACATGACAAGGAATGAATTTGTCGCCCGCAAGACCCAGACATTTTGTTTCCTGGATTTCATGTTCCACCTCACGGGCCGGCTACCACTGAAACCTGAACGGGCGGTATTCCCCGTTCCCGAGGTAGGCGTTCTTCAGACTCGTCATTTGCAGATCGAGGATGTCTGAGGGCGCTCGCAGCTTTCCGCGCCAACGCACGGCGCGCTGCCATTGCTTGTGAAAGGCGTGTACCAGCTTGTGGCGTGCGGCCGCGCGCAGGCGTCCCTCCTTATCGAGCACCAAATCGAAGCCGCGACCGAGCATGCCAAGCATCAGGCGGTCCCCAAAGGGCGCGCGGTATTCCTCGATCAGGTCGAAGATGAGGCTGCCCTGATCACGCTCGGTGCCATGCATGATTCCGAAGTACGGATCGAGTCCGGCACGTATGGCCGCTCGCCAGACTTCCCCGTACAACATGCCGTAGATGTAATTCACCGCACTGTTGACGGCGTCAGTCGCATTTCGCGTGTGGCGTCCTGGAAACGACAGTTCCTCAGGGATGAGCCTCGCAAACGAGGCCCAATATTTCGCGGCAGCGTGACCCTCATACCCCATAGCCGAGGCGCGCGCGCCCACGACCGATGGATCCATGCCATCGAGCGTGTCGGCGATGCCGCGGATCTCGTCGGCACAGCCGGTGAGCTTGGTATAGATCGCGTCGTTGGTGCGTTTGCGGTAGCGCGCAAAGTACTTCAATACGGAGGCCTGATTGGCGACCTTGGCGGCAAGCATTGCCAATCCGACTTTCAGAATGTCCGGGTCATTCCTGCGCAAAACCTGCTGTTGCCTGACATTCGAGCGGGTGCTCTGAACTGGCTGGGCAATCGCTGAAGGGATCCCCACCAGGGGCGTGAAGACCACGGGAACGTCCTTGTCGCACAGACGCATCGTCAGGTCGGCCGAGAGGCCGATTCCCTTGCCTTCCAGATACACCATGGTCAGTTCCGCAATCGGGATGCGCAAGAGCTCCGTCTTGCGCCGGCGCACCACCACGTCGTCTGCGTTGACCGTGACAAAACAGCCACTGGTCATCACGTGCAGTCTGCCGTCAATCACCAGCACATCCAGATCAGCCGTTTGTTCTGTGCTCGCGCCGTCCGCGCCTGGCAACGTCGCAGTTGCCGGGGCAGCGTCATTTGACACGCCCGGTGTGCGATCAACCCGGCCGCCAGCGAATATCGGTGTCGGAAATAGCGGACGATCCAGTGGGTAGGCGCCGGTCAATATGGACACTTCCGCAGCGGTTTGGGACTGGCGTGAGGCCGCATGCATATCGGGCCCGAAGTGCTCGCGCGTCTGCCATGCCAGATCAGTCCCCGGGTCCGCTGAAAACCTCTGCACGGCAAGGGCATCGACTGCGCCGTCCATTTCCAGGAACTGGGTTTGAATCGTCGGCGCGTCATCAATCAGAAAATAGTTGCGAAAGCCTCTGATCCGCGAATTCATACCCGAAACGGCCTGGTACTTTTCCGTAGACGTTGAGCTTGGGGAGGCGATGATTCGCACCAACTCGTCGATGCTTTGAATCGCCAGGTCAACCTTGCCCGGCGGGATCCGTACATCCGACAGACCAATCTGAAAACCGAGAAAACCGATTCCGTCTTCGACCCTGTTGGTCACCCGGCGGTACTGCGATTTCTCCGGTTTGAGAGCCATGCGCAGCACACCTTGCAGGAACTCGCCCATTTGGCGCAGCGCAGCTTGGGCTTCTGCCTCCGTACTGCACAGGACCACGTAGTCATCGGCGTAACGGACAAAGCTCGTTCCAGCTTGCTCGAATTCCTTGTCCAGGGGATCGAGATAAATATTCGCCAGCAGTGGAGAAATCGCCTCGCCTTGTGGCACGCCCAACTCGGACGGAATGACGTCCATGAAGTCGATCACGTCGGCCACCAGCCACTGTCGGATCAGTTGCACCAGGTCGCGGTCACCGATCACGTCGCCGACCAATCG